>CAZJUI010000056.1:0-1618 GCA_964549185.1 Candidatus Woesearchaeota archaeon | reverse complement strand
AGCAGCCCTAAACATTTGTTAAGGTGCTTAGCAGGTCACAGAGTTGAGGAGGAATAAAGGAAACTTTTTCAGTTTTCCGGAAGCTAATCTCCGAGTCTACACTTATCTTTTAATTTAAATTGCTCGCCGCGAGGCGGCTCGGATTTGTTTATAATATTACCTAAAATAGTTTAATTAAAGCATTATTAGATAAATAATTAATTTACCTTCTCGCGACTTCTAATTTATATTATAGTAATTTTAAAAGGGTAAATAAATAGGAAATTTTATAAAGGATAAACTTCCTTTAATAAATATGGCCCAAATATTAAATCAACAATTAGCAGATTTAGATAGAAAGATTGGAGATTTTTATAAACTCAGCGCTAGATATTTTCATTCGCTTATTAATATTTATGGAAGACAAATTTACAAAGAAAGATTAACTGATTTGCTTAAAGAATCTGATAATATAAAAACTGAAAGTGAGTTTGATGAATTAGTTTTAAGAAATATTCAATCAAACTTAAACTTAAACGACCTGGTTATAGATTACTTCACAGACCCTAATTTTTCTTTATCAGTTAAAGATTTTTTCAATAAATTAGCTGGCGAAGAAACTTTTGAATATCTTGAGGAAAGAGTAAAATCTGCCCTTTGGGAGAAAAGGTGGCAACACTCGGAGAAAAACCAAGAAAAAGATTATGCGCGAGTAAATCCATTTACAGAAGAAGCGCAAAAATCCGCAAGAGAATGGTTGCCAAAAATAAAAAAAGATATTATTGATTTTGGAAAATCTGAAGAATACTTGCCTCAAGATTTTGATATGAGTATTTTATTGATTCCTCCAAAGGATGGAACAGAACAGAGCAGCTGGAATCCAAAAACAAAAGTGTTTAATTTAGGTTCTTATGGTTTTGAATTTTTCCCAGAAAATGGAAGAATTATAGCAATTCCAACAAGGGCATATAGTATAGCATTTCATGAAGTTTTGGGTCATGGAGCTCATCAGATTCATTCTGAAAAAATGCCATACTCTTTAAGATTTACAGAAGAAATTGGGAGCATAACTCCAACAAAATCTATAACGGAAGGTGTTGCAATTAATGCGGAAAAAAGATGTTATGATTTTTTAAGGCAAAAATTAGAAGAATTAAAATTAAGTGAAGAGGAGGTTCTTCTTTTAAAAGAAGAAGATGAGTTATCGCAACAATCAAAAATGGAATATCTGTATTATGCTTTAACTAAAGATAAAGAGATAAGAGAAAAGGGTTTTAATGGTTATGAGCATCTCCTCAGATTAACTCAAAATCCCGTCATTGCAAGAGGATTTAAAGATAATTTTAAAGATACTTTCATAGATGTTTGGAGAACTATTGGACATACCTTAGGACCAATGCATTATCAAAGAATGCTTAATAGAGCAAAACAAGAATTAGGGGAAGAATATTTAGATAAAAAAGAATTTCATAAAGCAACATTAAAAGGTGTTTGGTCGTGGGAAGTTTATCCTGATGCAGTTTCTTATATAATAAGAGAAAAAGCGTGAGCTTTCTTGCACATAATAATAAGTCAAACCTTTTCAATAAATATTTGCGGAGCAAACTAAATAAAAAATTAATTGAACAAATTTTTTTAA
>CAZJUI010000055.1:0-1851 GCA_964549185.1 Candidatus Woesearchaeota archaeon | reverse complement strand
AAATATGAAAGAAAATATTGGGCTTCTGAAAATCTTGAAAATTATAAGAGTTACACTAACTTTATTGTTAATCTTTACAATGCTCAAGTTTTAGATAATTTTGAATATATTCATGGTAAGAAAGGAAGCTGTGCTGTTCATGTGGGTTTAGTAGATTCTCCAGTCACAAAAAAAGAAATTCTTGACACTTTAGCCGAATGTAAAAAAGCTAGATTTAATTCATTAGATATTTTAGGTTGGGAATGGGAAATGGGTCTGAATGATTCAGTAATAAAAGAAGCTAAAGATTTATTCGGCATTAATCTATCATTAAGAATTATTCCTAGAGAAGTTATGGATAAAAGAGCTGTTGAAGCGGGGGATATTGATTTCTATGAATTAGCACATTTGCAAGTAGAAGTAAATAAAGAAAGTAAAAATGTAAAAGTTAAATTAAAAGATTTTATTATTCCAAATGTTGCTTCTATTCCAGAAGAAGTTCAAAAGAAAATCAAGAAATGGAGTGATTATATTGATTATTGGGCTGTTGATTGGGATTACAAAGAGATATTCCATAATGAATGGCAAACTTATAGATCAAAGGATACTCCAAATTTAATATTAGAGACTTCATCTCATCAATATAGTAAAGCTGGAACATATAAGATTCTAATAAAAGTTATAGATATTTTCGGTAACGACACAAGCACAATTAGGGAAGTGACAATAAAATGAATGAGCCATTTAAACAACCAGAGAAAAGAATAGAAACTTCCTGTCATTTAGTTCCAAAAATAAGAGAAGAAGTGAATAAATGGAGAGAATCAGATTATCATGGAGTTTCTAAAACTACAAAAACACTCTTAAATTTCTGGTTTAAAGACGGACATCTTATTGATGAAAAAGAATTTAGGTATTATTTCTGCCAAAGAGAAGCTATTGAAACTTTAATTTATTTATATGAAGTCAAGAAGATTAGAACACTTAGAGAGTTAATAGTTAATTATGATATTAAGAAAAAAGTAGCTTATAACCCCCATGAAGATTTATTTGCTAAATATTGCTTTAAAATGGCTACAGGCACAGGTAAAACAAAAGTCATGGCTTTAGCTATTGTCTGGAGTTTTTTTAATAGAGTTCTTGAAAATAATAAAGAATTTACAAAAAACTTTTTAGTAATAGCTCCAAATATTGCTGTTCATGAAAGATTAAGGGATGATTTAGAAGGTGGAAAAATATTCAAGAATGATCCTTTAATACCGATAGAATTTCAAAATTACTGGGACATTGACGTTATTTTAGAAGATGAACTTACAAGCAGGTCTGCTAAAGGAAGAATTTATCTTACAAATGTTCAGAAATTATATGAAAGATCAAATAATAACAATTTAAATCCAGTAGAGGCAATTGTTGGAACAAAGCCAAAAGAAAAAACAGCTTATGAACTTATTTCTGAAGATATTTTCAATAATGAAGATATTTCTATAATCAATGATGAAGCTCATCATGCATGGGATCCAGAATTAAAATGGAATGAATTTATTACAAAAGTATTTAAAAATTTCAAAAATAATGGAAAACATTTTGGTTTTCAACTAGATTTTTCTGCAACACCTAAAAAACAAGATACAGGAAGTTTATTTCAATGGATTATAACTGACTTTGCTTTAGCTGATGCAATAAGCAACAAAATTGTAAAGCATCCAATAATAGGAGAAGTTGAAAATGCGAAAGAAACTCCTTCTGAAAGAGCCGATGTTATTTACAGGGATTATATTGAAGCAGGGATAAGAAGATGGAGAAGATATAAAGAAGCCATGTCAAAGGTAAAAAAGAATCCTATAATCTTTTTTATGGCAAATAAAACAAAAG
>CAZJUI010000054.1:0-2610 GCA_964549185.1 Candidatus Woesearchaeota archaeon | reverse complement strand
AGTCTAAAAAGTGCGTTTAGCGAAGGAGAATTGATTGGTGGTGGTGTTTTTGGCACAGTTCACAGACAAGGAGATATAACATTAAAACATTTGGGTTTTGGAACAAGTGTCTTTCCTTTAGATCGTAATGATGCAAGAGCAGAAGCAAGAATAGTAACTAGATCATCTGATTATGGAATAACAATGGGTTCTGCATTTTTATTTGGGAGATTTATAGTTAAAGAATTTGTGCCTGGTGTAAATTTAAAGCAAGGTTTAATTAAAAAAGAATCTGCACTATCTTTCATTAACCGCCTGGGAAGGTATGACAGAGAAAATCCTAATTTGTTGTTTTGGGATATAAAAGGCGAAAATGTAATTGGTTCTCATGGTGGAAAATTATTCCTTGTTGACCCTTATCCTTATAAAGAAGCTATGATGGAAAGTTTCGATGTAGTTAGATATAAGGATTTAGTAGATTTTTATAGAGATGCAAAATGGGAAGGCCCAGCCCCAACGTTTGCAGAAGTTTCCAATGCTTATTACAATGGACTACAGGGAAGATAGAAATCTTTATAAGTAATTAAACAGCATTATTATCATGCAAGATCAAATCCTAGATATGCTTCTAAAAAAAGATGAAATTACCTGGCAAACTATACTATATGATTTAGTTAAAACAGAGCAAATGAATCCATGGGATATTGATATTTCAATATTAGCTAACAAATATCTAGAAACTATAAGAAAATTAAAAGAAGTTAATTTCTTCATCTCAGGAAAAGTTATTCTTGCATCAGCTATTTTGCTTAAAATTAAATCAAATAAATTACTAGAAGAAGACATAGCTGGCTTTGATCAAATATTATTCCATGGAGATGATGATATTAATTTATTAGAAGATGATTTAGAAATTAAAAAAGAAAGAATAAAATTAATGGAAAATCCAAGATTAACAATAAAAACTCCTCAATCAAGAAAGAAAAAAGTTTCAATCCAAGATTTAGTTAATGCTTTGGAAAAAGCCTTGGAAGTTGACAGGCGAAGGACATTAAGAAAGTTCCATGAGCAAGAAATTCCTGAAAGTTTAAAAATTCCAGAAAAAAAGATTGATATCTCTTCTTTGATAAAAGATGTTTATAACAAAGTTATTTCAATATTTAAAACCAAAAATACAGAAACAGTTACATTTACAGAGCTTGTTTCTTCAAACCGAAAAGAAGATAAAATACTTACCTTTATACCTTTATTGCATCTAGACAATCAGGAAAAGATAATATTGGAACAATCTGAACCATTTTCAGAAATAAATATTAAAATAATAAAATGACATCATTCGCAATTGTCGGATTAATTGTACTTTTTGTTGTTGCTCTAGCTGCTTTATTATTCTGGGTTTGGATGTTGTCTGATTGTATTCATCATAAGTTTAGAAAAGATAAACATATGTTTCATTGGTTTTTATTAATAATATTAACATTTATTATAGGAGCTTTAATATATTATTTTGGTATAAAAAGAATTTCTAATTCAAATAGGTCGCGTTGAAAATGTTATTTTGATATAGAAAAACGTAAATATTTTTGATTATGTGAATTTATTTGTTATTGAGTTTAGTTCAACCAAATATCTTAAACAGATCTTATTTTAATCTAGAATAGGAAACTTTCAACACGACCCAATAAAATAAAAACATTTAAATAAATATCCATATTATTACCATTATGCAAAACCTTCAAGAGTATGTTCGTAAAAGGCAAGCTTATATCGATAAAATTCAGAACGAAATAGATGCTTTAACAAGTTCGGGTCTTGAGATAAAAATAACCCATGACAGGTGGGATAGACAAGAATTTGTTATTAATAATTATACTAAAGCAAACCATTTTGAATTAGTAAGAGATTGTGGTTGCTGTACTGATAGTCCTTACTTCCTTCATTTTATTTATCAATTAGAAACTAAAAATGGTAATATCAAACTTTATACAAGACATGACAACTGGAATGATGACCCTCTTAGATTTGGCCTTAAGTTTGATATTGGAGGTTACTCAATAAAAGATGATTCTCGTTTAGATAAATTAATTGATTTTTATTCTAATAAAGGTGTTTCTCCTGAAATTTTAGTAAATGTAAGAAAAGAAATTAATGATCTTATTGAACTAAATAGTTATGATGAAGAGTCTTCAGAGGATGTAGAGGTGTAAAAATTATCTCTTTACAATTTCTATAAATTAATTAACTACTTAAAACAACTGTTTAGTAGTTACGAAAGAAAGCTTTATAAACTGCTTTTTTATATTATTATCGATAAAAATGCCAATAGATGATTTATTCAATGACTTAAAAGAGAAAGAAAGAGAAGCTGATATAATTAAGAAAAGATTAGCTGATATATTTTATGAGAATGAAAAATCCTTTAACAATTACTGATCCTAGTGGGAAAAATAGCTCCACACATGCTTGAAGTAGCAAGATTACATACTATCTTGTTAGGTTATCAGAGTTATATTGATAATAATAAAAAATATAGTCGCAAAAATGATAAATCAATAAAAACTCCAGAAGAGCTTGAAAATGCAGTAGCAGCGATGAAGCAAATACAAAAATTATTCCCGTTTACAAAACTTA
>CAZJUI010000053.1:0-2689 GCA_964549185.1 Candidatus Woesearchaeota archaeon | reverse complement strand
AAAGAACTTAATAGATTAACTGTTTTATTTCGTTTAAAATAAGAAAATTTATATAACATCTATTTTACTAACTTTCTATGAAAAAGAAGTTATTATTGCTATTTTTATTGATACTAATTAAAATTACAATAGCAGCACCTGTTAATGATTACAACAAAGCTTCATCTTTAGATTTAACATTCCAGCTTTTATCCTCTATTAATATTGAACAAACATCTAATCCAAAACTCGAATATCTAACAACACAACTAAGCTTATTTCCTATCACAGATCAAAGACAAGAAGTTTTATTTTTAGATACAAATTCAAATCCTCAAGCAAAAACATCTCAAAACAAAGAAATTATCTATACTTGGAATGATTTATACAATTCTTATTCTTTCGGCATTGATTCTAATATTAAAACAACCAATAACCTAATAAAAATAAAACACTATGATTTTCCAATTAATAACTTAGATGAATCATTGCAAGAATACACTCAATTCACAGAAAAAATAGATATTAACGATGATATCTCAGATAAAGCAGCAGAATTAGTTAGAGGAAAAAAAGACTTATTTGAAGCAACATTTTCAATTGCAGATTGGGTTAAAAAGAATATTAAATATGACTTGAATACATTAACAGCAGAAGCAGTTCAAAAATCATCCTGGGTTTATGCTAACAGAGAAGGTGTCTGTGATGAAATGACAGCATTATTTATATCAATGCTGCGTTCAGTTGGTATTCCAGCAAGATTTGTTTCAGGAATGGTTTATTCAAATGTTGGTTATAATTTTGGCAATCATGGATGGGCAGAAGTTTACTTCCCAGATATTGGCTGGGTTCCATTTGATGTTACATTTGGGCAATATGGCTGGATAGATCCTTCACACATTAAATTGTCTGATTCTTTAGATTCAGCAACATATTCAGCAAAATATTCATGGAAATCTCTTGGAATAGAAGTTAACCCTCAAGAATTAATTTTATCAACAAAAGTCAACTCTGCTGGCAATGATATTGCTCCCATATTTGATGTTCAAATTAATTTATTAGAAGATGAAGTCGGTCCTGGAAGTTATGTTCCAATCGAAGTTACAGTAGAAAATCCTTATGATTTTTATATTTCAACCTCATTAATAATAACTAAAGCTCCCGAACTTACAGAAAAAAATGAAAAGCAAGTAATATTAAAACCAAGAGAGAAGAAAAACATATTTTGGATAACGAAAACTCCAAGCTCTTTGAATAACAAATTTATTTACACATCTGAGATAGAGGTTATTGAAACCTTTGGCTCTAAATCATCTACAACATTGCAATATGCATCAAAATATCAACAAACTTCATTAGAAGATGCTAAATCTTTAATTTCTGAAATAACATCAAATGATATTAACACATATTCAGATTCTTTGTTATTAAGATGTTCTTTATCAAAACAATATTATTATACTATAGAAACAGCTCAAGTTAATTGTAAGCTTAGTAATCTTGGAAATGAAAATATAAATAATCTAAATGTTTGCTTATTATCTAACTGCCAAAAAACAAATGTTAATCTTAATCAAGATGTAGATTTGACTTTTAATATTCCTTTATCAAATAAATCATCATCTACCTTAGTTGTAAATGCAAAAAATAGCAATATCAATGTAAACAATTATTTACATCTAAAAGTTTATGATCAGCCTAACATAAAAATTACTTCCATAGAATATCAAGAAAACTTATTATATAATGAAGATTTTGACATATCATTTGTACTTAACTCAGATGTTAAGGTAAAGAATCTTAAACTAAAGATAACAGGACAGCAAGCTTTAGTTATTGAAGAACTAAAAGGCTCAAAAGACATCATAGTTTCATTAAACAGCAAGTATTTCATCAATAAACCAATAACAATTGAACTAGAATATCAGGATGAATTTAATAGAGAATTCTCACAAAAATATCAATATAATGTCAATGTTCAAAATGTTCCTTGGTATGCTAAGTTGCTTGCTCTATTTAGGCTAATTTAAATATCTGGTCTTTAGGTTTAACTTCTTCATTCACTTTGATTGCTATTTCTTGCTTTGCTTTTGCTTCTTTAATTGGTTTCATGTCTAACTGCATTGACTCAACTTCCTGCTCAAAACTATTTCCGTGTCCTTCTATTCCTATTTTATCTCCTATTTTAATAGCTGACTTCAAGGCAACAACAGCCACACTTATTCTCGGATAAAAATGTGTAATTTCACCGATTAGCTTCTTTTCCATAGTATTTCCCCCCAAAATGATAAGTAGAATAGATATTTAAATATTATTAATCATCCATTCCAAACTCTTTTCTTAATTTTTCTTTATGAGCTTCTAAAACTCTTTTCTCTAAATCCAATGGAACATCTAAATGCTCACTTGGATTAGGATCCCACCAACACTCAATTCCCCATATATAATCTCCGCAATCTGTTAAAATTAATGGATTTCCTTCTTCTACATTCTTAGCTTTTTTCGTTATATCATAACGTAAATACAATCCCAAACAAACACCATACCATCCATCTAACTTTCCATGTTTGCCATATTCTCTTCTACAATCCTGAACTACCTTTACAGAAAATGGTTTAGAATAATCTATCTCTTCCATAAAAGTGATATAATAAATAGATATTTAAATGTTATTAATTAGAAACATTTATATGAAAGACAATTTTATTTA
>CAZJUI010000052.1:0-3007 GCA_964549185.1 Candidatus Woesearchaeota archaeon | reverse complement strand
TGAATAGTGAATTTAGGCATTTTCTTTTCTTTTAAGATCACATTTACACCCAATCTATTCTCTAGATTTGTTCCATATTTTAAGATTCCATCTATTGGCTCGCCAAATTTATCTGGGTCAAATATGGTTCTTGCTTCCCCAACCATTAATCCCCCAATAACTTGATTAGTCATAATAACTGAAGGATTTGGAGCAAGAATACAACTTTGTCCAGCTTCTTCTTCCCTCTTTTTTGCAGAATCCTTTAGCTTTAGCTGATAATCTATAGAAGGGGTAATATTTGGGATAAAAACAGCTACCTGTCCAGCTTGATAGTCTGTTGCACCACTTATTAAAGGAATTTTATTTTTAACAGCATAATCGCTTATTTCTGCCCTGGTCTTGAAATTATCTACACAATCAAAGATTAGATCATATTTCTCATTTAATTTTATATTCCTCTCAAATCTTTTTACATATCCATTAACTTTAGAGTTTCCATCACTTATTTTTTGCAGTTTCTCTGCTAATGCCTCTGATTTTTTAGCTCCAACACAATCATAATATAATATCTGCCGATTTAGATTAGTATCTTCAACTTCATCATCATCTAATATATCTATTCTACCAACACCAAGTCTGGCTAATCCAAGCCCAACAAAGTTTCCAAGAGCTCCTGCCCCTATCATTAAAATGCTTTTATCTGAGAAATTGCCTTCTGATTTTTTATATTCCTTTGCCCTTTCAAAAGAGAATCTATTTTTATTAGTTAAGTTATAATATAAAGGAACTTTTAATTTTTCTTTTTGCATTATTATTTTTTTAACTTCTTCAGCCATCAACCCACCTAAAACCATGCTGACTAGTTCTTCCTGGTTTTTATCTTCAAAATCTGGCATTATAATCCTTATATCATTATTATGATCTGAAGCAACAATCCTTCCAAAATCACCATCACACCCGGCAGATATCATCGGAATATTATTTAATTTACAATAATCCAAAACTAATGTTTTAGAAAAAGGATCATTAGTCGCATCTATAACAATATCCGTTCCTTTTAATAAATATGAAGAACCTTTATTTAGAATACTTGATTTTAATCCGATCATATCAACATCAGGATTAATATCATTTACTAAACTCTCCAATGATATTGCTAAGTCATCTTTTAATTTTAAATCTAAGAAAAAACCTTTCCTAATTTTTTCATTGCCAATAATCCGCAGTTTACCAACACCCAAAGCCAATAATGGGATAAGTAGATATTGTCCAACCAAATCAGCTCCAATAATGGTTATAGAAGCACCTCTTAATTTCTTTTGGTCCCAACCTTCTATCAATTCCTGTCTATTATATCTGTTAATATTGCTTCTTTCCATTTTTAATACTCTTCATTATTGCCACTTTCTATAAACTAACATTAGTTATAGGTAATTTTTTTCTTTTTACCTCATCGAGATTGATCCTATTATCAGCAAAAGCGAGATTTAAAGGATGATTTTTTTCCAGACCTTCAACATAAATATGTTGATACGGTCTGCAGGATATAGTATATCCTTTTTGCATCACATTTTTTGCATCAGATAAAAATTTAACCACCTTTCCAGCATTATCTAATCCACCAAGTCTTATCTCGGGCCTATAATTTCCCATACATAAACGCATCCAAGCCAGTTTACCTCTGGGTAAAAAAGGGTGCTGATATGCCTCAGGCACAAAAACCTCATGTCCGGTTTGAATCTTACCCCCATTATAAACTACATTTACAGCAACTTTGCATTCATCGAACTTAAAGTACATATCTTTATCGGGAAGTTTAACTTCCTTTAAGACATATGGACTAACCTTTAATGTCACATAATAATATCCGCCCTGCGTTACAAATCCTATATCCCCCATTTCAAACTCCTTTTTTTGTGAATATTCTTTTAATTGTTTTACTATCCCATCAATCTGTTTAGTAACATTATTTTGATAATTAAAATCTTCTTCAGACTCTATCATAAGTTGTTCTTCCAATTTTCTTCTATGCCAGTTTTCAATATTCTGAACAGTATCGAAAGGAGTTATCATATATTCTATACCATCTATAACAACAGCTAATCCAGAGTTATTTCTTATTCTTAATCTATTTAACCTATTTACCTGATTTCCAAGTACAAGAACATTTTCATCATTTAAAACTACACTTAATAAACTCCTTGTATTTTTAATTGTAGGTTTTTTTTCTTGCTCGTCTGTTTTATAATATTTTGTTAATATTTGATAGATTTCATTGTCTTCCTGAGAGATAATTAATTTCTTATTTACTTTTTCAACAACAGGTTTTGCTCTAGACCTTAAACTTTCCTTTTTATCGAATTCTTTTGAGGCATCAGCAATTATTTTTTCTATGTTTCCATCTAGAATACCAATTTCTTTTTCCTGCCTTCCTTTTAATAATGCAGCAACATTATCTTTTGTTTCTGTAAAATAGGGAAAAATATCATTTAAGATAAAGTATAAAACCATATTATTTTTGATTATTTGATTTATGTCTTCATTTGATTTCATATTGGAATCTAATTTTCCCTTTATATAATCTTTTTTAAAGTTAAATATCTCCTGAGCATTTATATATCTATAAAAATTTTCTAAATTAAGTAATGAATCTGAAACAACCAATCCAAATTTCTTTTCTCCAACCCTAATAAAATCTTCGCCAATGTCTCTTTCTGTTAATTGATAAAGCCGATTATCAAAAATGACCAAAGGCGATTTTTCTGTAAGTTCAGCGAAAAATGTTTTTGGTATTTCCATATTATCTTTTCCTCAACAATTCTTTAATATCTTCTATGTTTTCAAATCTCTGTTCAAAAAAACCAAGCATTTCCTTCTCTTTAATACCAAGATCATTCATTCTAGATATTCCCCACATTATAGTTTCTAATCTTTTTGTATCATATTGAGAAATTCCAACTTCTATATTTCTTCTTTGTTGGTCAACGATATTTTTTATAGTTTCTCTTCCAATTCCATGTTTCTT
>CAZJUI010000051.1:0-3027 GCA_964549185.1 Candidatus Woesearchaeota archaeon | reverse complement strand
TATTCTATAGTCATATGGCATTTTTATAGACATTTAGCACATAGAGATTTATTTGAACTTAATTTGCATAAATATGATTATGACGTTCACCCTTCTCTAGAAAAATTTTGGGCATCCATACTTTACATTTTAGAATTTTTGGTATTATTGCCAATCTATATATTATTCTGGTTTTTATTACTAACAGTATTTATAATATTCTTATCAAAAAGCCAGAATGTTGAAACAATATTATTATTATCCATGGCCTTAATAACAACTACAAGAGTTATTTCTTATTTTAATCATGATTTAGCAAAGGATATCGCAAAATTGTTGCCTTTAATATTGCTGGGGGTATTTGTTGTTGATCCTACAATATTTAATATTAATGTTTTTTTAGGCAATTTATTAAGTTTACCTGATCATTGGCATACAGTATTTAATTTTATGATATTTGTGGTTGTTTCTGAAGCTGTTTTAAGGATGATATTGGGCATATTTAATTATTTTAGGAGAGAAGAGTTAAGAAAACCACTTAAAAATTAGATCATACCAAGCATAGCTTTAATTTCATCATTAGGTTGCCATGGGGGATTAAAGACAACTTCTACCTTTACTTCTTTAATTCCTTTTAGATGACCTAGTTTATGCTTTACATCTTCAACTAACATTGGACCATATGGACATGCATAACTTGTAAATGTCATTTCAATATCAATTGCATTTTTTTTAATATCAATTTTGTAAACTAAACCTAGAGTCCAGATATCAATATCTAGTTCAGGATCTTTTACCATTTTTAATATTTCAATAACAGAATCTTTGTTGATTGACATGAAAATGATAGGTAAATGGAGTTTAAATAGTTTAGGATTTGCGTATATATCTTAATAATTCTTTGATATGAAAGACTCTAATTTCTTTTTGCTCTAAAAAATCTTTATCAAAAGACCAAATTCCATCTGCGTTTATTGAAAAACTAGTTGCTATGAAAGGTGAATCTTTAATATCTATGCCCCTCATAATTTCCTCTGCTTTAATCATATATTTTTTTAATATTTTTAAAGGAACTATTTTTATATTTTCTAACAATAAGTTAACCAAGTAATCAAATTCTTTCTGGGTATAACCAGATTTAATACATAATTCTTTTTTATACTTATAAACTTCTTTTAAGGCATAATCCGGAATAAAGAAATTTATTTTTTCTGAAACTAATATCTTTCTAACTATAGAATCTTTTAATAATCCTGCCATTAAAACATTAGTATCTATAACTATTCTCATTAAGATAATTTTTTGTAAAGGTTGCTTTTTACTTTTTCGTTAATTCTATCAATATCTTTCATAGTAAGCTTGCTTTTAGATGCGATTTTATCCATGAGTTCTAACTTTTTAACTTGTTTAATGAGGGCTCTTCTAGCTATTTCACTCCATCTAATTTCACTATGTTTTCTCATTAACTTATGAACTTCTCTTGGTACTGATAATGTTACATTTGGCATATGTGTATAATGTGATAACACATATATAAACTTTTGCTTTAATTATTTCTTTTTAATTTCTTTTAATGCTTTAGCCCATCAAATTTAATTAGATTCTTGCATTATATTTTTATCTCTTGGAGGAGCTTTATGAGCTTTTTCTTGAGAAACATCTTTAGTTATTTTTTCTTTTATTCCTTTTTCTAGAATTTTCTTTTTTTCTTCTATTTCTTTTGTTTTTTCTGTTTTCGGAGTTTCTTTAACTTCTTCTTTCTTTTTCTTTTCTTTCTTATCTTTAGGAAGAGAATAATCAAAATTTGGAAGTTCAACATACACAATATTATCTTTTTTTAATACTTTTACTTTAACTCTTGGTGGAGGATTTTTCCTTCCCCTTTCCCATAATTTTAAGTTAAGATGAGTACCAATTTTAATATCATCTGATTTCATATGTTTTTGTAAGAAATATATAATTTCATTAACAGCCCGTTTAGTTTTCCTATAGCTAGGAGCTTTGAGAAATGCTCTTCTTAATGGAATTGTATATTGTCTTTCTAAGTCCGCCATTTTTATGCTTTGGTTGCGTTTCTTCTCCAAGATCTTTTAACAACAGTATGTCTAAAAGGATGAACTCTTCTTCCTGGCCTGTGTATTTTAGGTATAATCCAGAAAGGTGCCCATTTAGTTTGCTTTCTTCTCTTTGCTAATCTTAATTTCTTTGCACGGGGTTTGTATCGGGCCATTTTATTTCCTTAATAATTTAAATTCTTTCTTTTCAGGAGATATTTGTTTTAAAATACTTTTGAATTGTTCATCTGTTAATTTTTCTTTAATATAACCATGTTCTATTCCTTGAGCTATTGTTGCTAATGCTTTGACTGCTTGCTCAGGATGAGCTACTTTTAGATTTGAATAACGTGTTATTGCTTCGTTGCTTAGATATTGTTTGATAACTATTTCAAGCTGTTGTATTTGTTGTTGAAGTTGTAATTGCTCTTGAATTTCCTGACTATTTTGTTGCGATAATTGTTGCATTCTTTTCCTTTTGAGTTCCTCTATTGTCATTTTTTGAGATTTTGTCTAATAATGATTTTCCTTTTGGACTTATAATTCTCCCTTTATGGCCTTTTTTATTTACTTGTTGTATTAATTGAGCTTTTTCTAGTTGTTGAAGGATTTTTCTTATTATTGATCCTGAACCTTTGTAAGTATGTTCTGGTTTATGACCTCTGTTTTTTCTTCCACCATATTTTCTTCTTAACTTTGAAACTCCGATTGGACCTAAAACATATGTCTTTCTTAAGATTGAAGCTGCTCTTATATACCACCAATCTTTATCTACAGGAGGTCTTTCTTTATGTCTGCCTGTTTTAACGAACTTAGCCCATTCTAAAGGCTTGATATCATCAATTTTCTTAAGCTCTTCAGCTGCCTTTTCTATTAATTTAGATGTTGGAATATCTTCTATCATTTTTAATATTTTTGGGAAAGAGGCCTTGTTATTATACTTATCTCTTGCATAGCAGAGATTTTAGGGTTTAAGCCAATAACCCCGTCATTA
>CAZJUI010000050.1:0-3185 GCA_964549185.1 Candidatus Woesearchaeota archaeon | reverse complement strand
AATATAACAGAAACTGCGTTAATAATCCTAATGGGAAGATTTGCGGGGATAAAGACTGTAATTATCTTAAAACAGAGGTTAAAGAGATTATAAAAAAGAGCTTTGAAAAATATGAATTTAAGGTAATTGTTGATAATCAAGAGAAGATAAAAATAGGTGGTTGTGTGGGGGGATTAGCAAGCAACTATATAATACATGAAGATAATAAAGACTTTTTGGTTGTTTTAAAACAATGTTGATTATTAATTAAAATAGTCAACGTAATATTTATATAGTGCAAGATACTTATGATTGAAAAGAGGGAGCATTAAGGATGAGCAAAGAAAAATTTTAAAAAAAGATGCATGAATTAGGGCTACTATGAAAACTGAATTGAAAATGGATGAGAGTGTAAGGGAAGAGATAAAGCAGATTGTAATTTCAAGACTTGAAACATTAAATAAAGATTCAAAAATAATGTTAATGGGCGTAGAAAAACCTATTTCTGTCAGGGAATTATTAGAAGAAGTGAGAAAAGATAGCGAGTTTGGAAAGAAGATTGTAGAAGTGCAATTTTCTTTTTTAAGGATGCTGGCTAATGGAAAGATATAAGATGCAAAAAAATAAACTATCTGTGAGTCTTTTTTTCGTTTATTTGTTTTGTTAATAAATCAAAAAATATATCTCCTATTTCTTTTGGAACATTAAGTTTATGCTTATAAATTAGTTTTTCTATAAGAGAGCCCATTTCGAAAAATATTGTTTCTTTTCCAAGTTTCATTTGAAGTTTAGATTCTTCAATTATTATATTCCAATCAATCTCTGAATTCTTTACAATTCCAACTATATCTTCTTCATCTTTAGTTCTATTTATTACGCATTTCATTAATATAATATCATGTTTATCTGCGATTTTAATAATTAAATTTTTTCCAAATTGATGTGTTTGCACAGCTCTTTTTTGCATACTCTCTGAAAAAACAAAATCTATGACCTCATTTAAAAATAAATCTAATCTAGAGTCTCCAAGATTAATCATTTCAGGTCTATTGCTTTTAACCCCATAAACAGCTATAGAATCCATTTCTTTATATCCTAAAGAGATAGCAGTTTTTTTGAACAATTTCCTATCCTCTGAATTTGTAAATACTAAGTCTATATCAATTGTTGCTTCTTTAAATCCTAAGAACATCATTGCAGTTCCACCAATCGCATAAATGGTAATCTCCCTAGATAGTTTATTTCCAAGTTCTATTAACAAGTTTTTTTGGTCAGTTGTTGAAATCATTTTTTGTATTCAATTAAATCTTTTCTATTAAAAGGGAGATATATTTTCCATCTATTTTCTATATTTGAGTAATCTTTAGATTTAAAATTGGGCATTATATATTTAAATTCGTCGCTTTCTTTTGGTTTTCCGTAATGTAAAAATAATTTATTCATTTTTTTAATTCTTGGAAAAGATACTTCTACAAGATTATACAACGCTGCAATTTCTCTGATTAGATTGTTCTTTTTTGCTAGTCTGTATAATTCTACCCAATTATTAATTCTTTTGAATAAACCTAATGACGCTAGAATATATCTAAATCTATGCGTTTTTATTGAATAAACTATTGTTTCTTCAATTGTAACCTCTCTTCCATATATTTTATAAATTTCTGATGATGAGATTTTAATTGGGGAGTACTTGTTTATAATATCTACATAGCTAATCCCCCCTAAAACATTTTCAGGAGAGATAAGATAAATTCTTTTATTGCTTGAAGTTTGTTTTGTAAGAACATATCCTTTTTTTCGCAGTCTATAAACAATATAAATTGCTTTAGTTCGGTTTATATTTAAAGCACTTTGTATAGATTCTATTGTTTGCATACCATTAATTTTTTTAAGGATATCTTTAGTTTTCATTATATTAATGTGCTTTGATTTATTTATAAATGTTTCTATTTTTATTAATTAAAAGTTAAATGTGCTTAAGAATATATTTAAATAACCTATAATTATCCACCTTGTAGAAATCCTATACAGAAAATATAATATTTTTGATTAATCTATTCAGATGGAACTAAAGTCAGAACCCCTTCAATCCCAATTCTATTGACTGTAAAGAGAGATTTGAAACTATTGCTTTATTTGTTAATTCCACTATTTAATCTCAGGAAGGATTGGTTCCTAATCCAATGAGAATCAAACGATAAATAATGTAAAATTCTACAAATATATTTACGCTGTAACCTCAACCTTATTATCATTATTTACAGATTTAGGATGTTCAGTAGAACTTGCTAAAATAAATGGCTTCTTTGCCATATCCCACTGAAATTTTAACAGTTGCATAACGAACTCACTGTTTGTGTTAAGTTTGAATAGCATAGACTTGCCAATTTTCCTTGTTTCTATAATTATCCCATTTCCTAAGAAATCGTTTATTACATTCACAACAATAGGATAACTAACGCTTGTTTTTTGGGCTATCTCTGTTAAAGAATAATCAAAAGAACTATGTGTAAGCAAGAAATCAAGTATCTTCATCTTTGGTGAGCCACCAAATACCTGTAAAAATATAGATTGTCCTTCCTTCATCATTTTCATCATCCTCCACCTCTTTGTATATTCTCTGATTATTGAAGTATATAAATCTTTCGGATTACATATCATTCTATTTAAGTAATAAATAAAAAAGTATAATTATTAGGTTTCATTTTAAAATTAGAAACATTTATAAATGCAACTTCTCCCTACAATAAATGTTTTTTAAAAGATAGGTGAAAAATTGGAAGAGCAGAATATTAATGAAGAAAAATTAGTTGATGCTACGATATTAAAAAAATTATTCTTAGGCAGACGTATAGGCGGAAAACATTCTCCTTTAATATTTGTTATTCAAGGTTTGCCTAATAGGCTACATAATCTTGCTAAAAAAAGAGCAAAGAAAATGATTGCTGATGGGCTTTTGCTTTCAAAGATTTCTACAGGTGAAAATCATATTAGTCTAAATCTAAAGAGATTATCCGAGATTATAGAAAGTGTTGAAAGTGTTTTTCCTGAATTAAAGGATAGACTAAAGTGATATAAAAAAGTATTTAGCTACTCCTTATAATTTTAAATCAAATTTAAATGAGGTAATGCTTAGAAAAAGGCTAACTTGTATTATCGACGGACAAATATATACTGTAGCATATAAATGTTTATAAATACCTTAA
>CAZJUI010000049.1:0-4039 GCA_964549185.1 Candidatus Woesearchaeota archaeon | reverse complement strand
CTTGTCTTGGTTTTAATTCTTTTATTTCCATAAAATTGTTGCTAAGTAAATAGTTTATAAACTTATCTTTTTTTCAAATGTTTCTCATCAACTAAAAATAATATAGAAGCTCCTATCAAACATATGATAAATGTTGCCAAAAATAAGGTTCTAAATGAAAATTTATCAACTAAAGCTCCACCAACAAAAGCAGTTATTCCAGCACCAATCCCAACTATAGTTCCATAAACTCCTGAATCAAAAGCCTCATGCCCTTTGTCCATATATCGATAAAATAAAACCATAAATGAGGGGAATGCCATGGCTGCTCCGATCCCATAAATTACTTGTATAATATAAAGATGAATTGTCTTCGTCATTAAAAAATAACCTAAAGGAGCTATAGCAATTAAATATGATCCAAAAATTAAGAAAAATTTCTTCGAAGTTTTATCCTCTATTTTGCCAAAAGGAATTTCTAAGATTGACTTAGTAATTAAGAAGATAGTAACAGCAAATCCAGCTGCAAATGCACTTCCATTGATTAAAGAATCTTTGATAAAGATAGATAATATCGGAGTTACTAAACCAAACCCCATTAATATTAATAAATCTGATAATATTAAAAGTTTCAAACCTTTTTTCATTTAATCACCTACTTTTTTATATAAATTAAATCTTCTTCATCTAAGCTTAAATAACTTGTTATTTTTTCATTTAAAATAAACTTTAAAAAAGGATAAACATTTCTATTTATTTTAGCTTTAGAGCAATGAAATTGTTTACCTAATCTTTCAACTATAGAACTTCTTCTCTTACTTATCAACTGCCAAAGCTTGAAATTATTTTTAGGGCTTCTAGAACTTTTCTTTATCTTTATTATTGGCTGATTTAAGGAAGAATAAGCCAAATGATAATTAATATAATTTAATAATCTCCAATATTGCTGTTTGAAGATTCTTCCATGCAATAAATCTGCTTTAGAAAGAATATTGAATCTATCTAAATCTTTAATGTTTTCCTCGACTAAATAAATGATAGAATTTTCATTGTTAAAAATTATTGGGTTTACCTTCATTCTTGACATATCTATTATATCTTCATCTGAATCTTCCAAATCTTTTAAAGAATCCAAGAAATTTATATTGTTAAATAAATTAAAAGTTGTTTTATATGCATTATTCTTTACATTTCTTATTCCATAATCATTTAATATTATTTTATTTCCATTTACTGAATTTTCTAAATCTAATATCGCAGCTCTCAAATCTCCATTAATATTTTCAGAAATCTCAGCTAAATCCTTTTCTTCATATTTTATCTTTTCTTTATCACAAACATCTCTTAATATTTTATATATCGTTTTATTCTCAACAGGTTTAAATTCTAATAAACTAACTTTTCTTAATAACGGAGATAATTTTTCTATCTCTATATCATTGCTAGTTATTATTATCGGGAATGAACTTTCTTCTATTACTTCAATTAAAGCTTGTAATCCTCCTCTGTCTTGCTGTCCCGCTATTCCATCAACCTCATCGATTAATATTATTTTACTTTTAAAAAACAAACTTTGTTGTTTAGATGCACTTCCAACTATAGATTTTATGGAATCAGCATTTCTAAAATCAGAAGCATTTAATTCTAATATTTCTAAATTTAATTCATTAGCTATCGTATAAACATGAGAAGTTTTTCCAGTTCCAGTTGGTCCATAGATAAGTAAAGCTTTTTTCTTCTGTATTTTAAAATTTTTTATGAATTCTATTATTTTACTAACTTGCTCTCTATTTGATTCTATTTCATTTATTCTTTTTGGTGAATATTCTTTTAATAAATTCATTTTTTAGAAAAATTTGCTAAAAGTGCCTCAAGTTGAAGAAACTCATCACTCCCCTCTACCAATCTAAATTCAATTTCACCGCATTTATCAACCAAATTTATTTTTTCATTATCTTTCAAATTTAAATTCCAAATTTCTTTCTGAATTTGTTTTATAATATCAATGCCGCTTAATCCATGTTTTAACATAGTTTCTAATAATAAACTTCTAGATTTTTGAAATTCTCCTTTAACAGCTAAATCCAATATTAATTTAACTTCTTTAGGTTCAGCAGCAGAAACAATTTCATAAACAATATCTTCTGTTATATTATTACTGATAGCAGCACAACTTTGCAATACATTTGCTATTCTTCTTCCATCTCCATTAGAAATTTCATAAACAGCATCAATTGCTTTCTCATCTATTTTTAATTTCTCTTTTTTTGCAATATCTTTTATTATTTCATTTACTTCATTTTTATCTAATGGTTTAAATCTGAAAACAGTACATCTAGATTGTATTGGATCAATAATTTTACTTGAAAAGTTGCAGCTTAAAAAAAATCTACAATTATTACTATAATTCTCCATAGTCCTTCTTAATGCATGTTGGGCATCTCTTGTTAAACTATCTGCCTCATCTAATAATATTATTTTAAAAGGAACATTAGACATTGCCTTTGTTCTTGCAAAATCTTTTACTTTTTCTCTTATTGTATCTATTCCACGTTCATCACTACTATTTAACTCTAAAAAATTTTGTTGCCATTCATCTCCAAATAATTCCTTTGCTATAATTAATGATAAAGTAGTCTTTCCTGTACCAGCTGGCCCTGCTAATAAAATATGCGGAACATTTTTCTTCTCAACAAAAGCCTTTAATCTTTCCTTAATCTTCTCTTGCCCTTTAACTTCATCAAAAGTTTTTGGCCTAAATTTTTCTATCCATAGATTATATTCATCCATACATAATTTAAGGGTAAAAGAGTTTATAAGTCTTGTTGTAAAACATAAACTAAACCTGGCAACAATAAAATTATAAAAATGGAAAGATTTAAATAAATACATGCATACATAATTATATGACTAAAGTAATTTCGATATCTGATGAGGCATATGAAGAACTAAGTAATCTTAAAGAAAGTGGAGAATCTTTTTCTGATGTTATTAAAAAAATTTCTTCTAAAGTAAAAAAGGAGGCTTTGAAAGATCTTTATGGAGCATGGAAAGACTACCCTGAAATGGATAAGATATTCAAGGACATAGCGAACAGAAGAAATAAAGAAAGATCAGGGAGAGTGCATTTTTGAAATATCTTGCAGATACAGATTTACTTATAGGATATTTAAGAGAAAATTCCCAAGCTAAAGAATTTGTAACAAAAAACAGTGAAGAGTTAGCATTAACAACATTAACCTTATTCGAATTGATTGAAGGAGTGTTTAGGGCAAAAAAAGATCAAGAAAAATTATTTTTAAAGGTTTTAAGTTTGGCAAAAAAATTGAGTATATTAAAATTTGACGAAATATCATCAATTCAAGCAGGTAGAATATCTGCAGATTTATATAATAAAGGAGAGCCAATTGGAACTGTAGATACCTTAATAGCAGGTGTTGCCATTTCAAGAAATTTAACCTTAGTAACAATGAATATCAAACATTTTAGTAAAATAAAAGACTTAAAGATAGAAACTTGGTAATTTAAAAGATAAAAAAAAGAATAAGGATTTTCCTTATCTAAAATTCTTCTGAATCTTCTTCAGATGATTCTTCTTCTGCGCTTCCGTAATTCTGTTTTTCTTCATCCCCATATTCTTCTTGGGAACCTTCTTCTGTATTTACAGGTCCGCTTGAAGCTCCAACAACTTCACCAAAGCCTACTTTTCTTAAGACTTTGGTAATCTTTATCTTTACTTCATCTCCAGCTTTGACGTTAGGTACAAATATAACAAAACCTTTAATTTTTGCTATCCCATCTCCCTTTTCACCAACAGCCTCTATTTTTACATCTATCTCTTGTCCAACATTTACAGGAGCAAAGCTTCGTCTTTCTCTATCTCCGCCCCCAAATTTATTTCCGTACATATCTACACTCTCCATATATTTAATCTAATCTACTACTTTAGAGCCATAAGCTCAGAAATAGCTGTAATTATACTGTTTTTAATATTTATAAAGGTTATGAATAGTGAATTTAGGCATTTTCTTTTCTTTTAAGATCACATTTACACCCAATC
>CAZJUI010000048.1:0-4095 GCA_964549185.1 Candidatus Woesearchaeota archaeon | reverse complement strand
CATAAAAGAAATTAAGAACTTACTAGTATTTATAGTTTACTTATGTCCTTAACTATTCAATAGAAAGTTTAATAAAGTATTTAAAGTTTAGGGACAGTAATAAGGATAATAGATAAGGGTATTTACTTAAGTCAGCAATTCACCGCTGGCGCATTTTACTTCTATAGGAATGCATCTTAAATTTTTGACTTTTTGTTGCTTTGGTTTAAACCCACCACATATTTTAAAGTTTTTGTTATATCTCTTTTTTATATTCTTCTAAATTTTTCATTAAATCAGTTATTAAATACATTAATGGTTTATTCTTGTATTTTCCATAATAATTTCCTTCAATGATATTAAATATTTTTTTGGAATATATATCTTTTTTATTGCTTGAACTTTCACCATATTTAGATTTGAGAATAGTATTTATATTTTTAAGGGCTGTGTAACAATCAAATAAATCATCTAAAATAGGATATTCTAATACGTAAGGATTTTTTAAAACTTCTTCATGAATTATTAAAATGAAATCTTTTGTTGGAAGTTTATTATAATAAAATTTAATATAATCTTTTTTATAAAAGGCCAATTCGTCCTTAAGAATAATCAGATTATATTCTAATTCTGTTATTAAAAGATCTATTTTACTATTTGTTTCGTCCGATTCTTTTCTTAAATTTAAATAATTTCCAAACATAAAAAACAGAACAAACAAAGATAAAGAGAATATTGCTATATCTTCACTAGTTAAATCTCCATCATTTTTTTGTTCAACATAAGAAATAACAAAATAAATAATAATTAAAAACATTAGAAAAATACTGCTTATAAGAGTACTAAGTCTTTTAATTTTTCTTTTCATTATTTATACATCGCTTTTATTCTTCCGAAAGTTGTTGGAATATTCGGTGTAGCTCCACAATTCATTCCTAAGGCTCCGATTAAACCACAACCATTGCTGTTTTCAGGTAAACAGGGTGAATTTTCCATTAATGAATAATCATCATTAGATTCATTACAAAATAAAGGATTACTAAATATATCAGTTGGATGGAAAATTACTGACGGAGTATCAACCATAAAAAAATCATTACAACCTTCGTTAATAACAGGATCACTAACAATTTCTGAAGGAGGGTCAATAGGAGTTCCGGTAGTGTAGAATATATTATTTGAATAGGTTAAAGAACCTGAACCAAATATTGTTAATCGATGACCTATTAATGTATTTCCTCTAAGATATACTGATCCTGGATTTGTTTCATCTCCTGTATACAGTTTAAGATCATTGTTCAGTATGACATTATCTAATATATTTACTGTTCCTCTAGTTACAGCGATAGCACTACTTTGTGTTTTTAATTTATTATTTTTTATTTCAACAATAGATTGATAAGGAGAAAGAGCAGAGGTTCCTATGATTGAAAAACCTTCTACAACATTAAGAAGATTAGAACGTCCTGGAGGTATATTGATAGCATAATCAAAACCAGTACCCACTGTAGTTACATCATACCCAGATTCGCTTTTAAGAATAATTGCTTTATCTTCAATTAATATATTTTCATTATAATTTCCAGGAGCAACTAAAACAGTATCATCATCTACAGCAGCATTTACGCCCAATTGAATTGTTGAATATTCTAAAGGAACTCTTAAAGTTCTAGCTTCTAAGCTTTTATTAAATCCTAGAACTCCTGCTGTAATTCCAGCTGCAACAGTTAAATTTCTTATTAATTTTTCTAAACTCATAAAAACACCAATATTAGTAAGATAAATAAGTTTAAAAAGATTCCTAAAGCTTATTTGTAGTTAATATATCATCTTTCAATTACTTGGTAGTTAACACTAATATTTAAAAGGTAAGATTTATATAATTTTCTATATTAATAAAAGAGGTGTAAAAATGGAATTGATATCTTTAAAACAAGTTTCTACAGAGTCTAAAATTCTTCTTTTAAAAGAATTAGGATATGATTCTGATGGAGAATTTGTTCTGAATTCAGATGGAAATCAAGTATTAGATAGATATTTAGAAATCCCTGTAACAATTAGTAATATGGTTATCTTTCCAGGAAGTGAAGTTATTCTAGATGATAATGAATTAAGTATTTCTAAATATATAGAGGAGTTTGGAGATGTCTTATGATCCCATTAAAAGTGCTTCAAAAGGAGCAGTTGAAGGCTTACTTAATTGGGGAGAAGAAAAGATAAAAAAGTTAGCATCTAAACTTAGAGATAAAAAAGTTGCATTTATTCAAGATGAAGAAACTATTAGAAGAGTAAAAGAACAATATAAGTCAGGTGAGCTAGCCATCTATAAAGCATATATTGAAGATAAAGAAATTCTTTTTCTGTTACAAATGGGTTTAACTTTAAGGAGTTTAGAAAGAGGTGGAGAAGAAGAAAGAAGAAAAAATTTGAGAAATAAAATTTTCAATAAATATAAAGTTAAGGGTCTTCATCTTGCTCAATTTGCAGAAAATGGTAGTTTAAATAGATATATAGGAATTTTAATAGATGATATTACTTCCATTGATAAATTCAAAAAAGATATCATTGATATATTGAATAACATTGAAAAACATGTTTTATTTGTTCAGACCAAAGATAGTCCAAGAAAGGTAATAAAAGAAACATTAACAATTATAACTTCCCATAAACCGATGGTATTTATTTTATCTGGAATCTCTTCTGCTGCGGAAATAGTTAGAGAGTGTGAAATAAGATTAAAAGAAATGCTAAAAGAGAATTATGATCTTGAAAAGACAAGTAGTAGTCAAAAGGAAAATTTATTTTTTAAAAGAGTTCTTAAATAATCTATAAAATAATAATATTAGTAAACTATTTAAAGCTTATAGTTAATCTAAATTCAATATGATGCAAACACATTCTTATAGGAAACTTTAGCATCGCTGGCGCATTTTTAAATTATATCTTTTGAATATTCTTTCACTAAATCTTCTAAAAATTTTATAGTCACTTTTATTTGAGACAAGTTATTATAGAATGTTTAGCTATCTTTATGTAATCCGATATTTTCTTAGCCTCTTTATAACCAAGCAACTTCACCATTTCATAAAAAGAAATCTTATTTTGAACATAACGTTTTGCTATAAATGATTTTGATAGATCATATTTTGTTTTAATCATGATATTACATATTTATTACAAGATATTTAAAATTTTCTATTTATTGAGCTGTAAAGTAAACGTCACCTAAAAATAGCATTTTTGAGTTAAAAAGCAAATTTTAATAAATGTCTATAATTTAGGAGATTTATGAATAAGGTCCTTTCAAGTGCGAAATTTGTTGCTGAAAATGCTAAACACGTTAAAATAAATAACGCTAAAATAAAAGAATTCTGCAAGAATTTTCATCATGGAGACGTTAACCATTGGCTTTCAGAAGCACCTTTAGATTTTTCTAAATTAAATGAAGATGAGATATTGAACTTTCTTCTAGTTTATAGCACAATTGGATTTTGTTATTGGGGAAATCCGCCTTGGTCTATAAACTATTTTGGAAAGAGATATACTGGTTCTTTTGCTATGATATCAGCAATAATGAAAGCTCATGGAGATGGAATAAATATACTTGACCCAAAATATAGAAGTAAAATTAATAAAAAAGAATTCTCTAAGATATTAAAGGTTAAAAAAGATAATAAAATCCATTTATTTGATGAGCGTCTAAAGTTTCTTAATGAAAGTGGTAAGATAATTGTTGAGAAATATGAAGGGAAGGTATCAAATCTTGTGAAATCTGCAAATAGTGATGTAATAAAACTTTTAGAAATTCTAACAAATAATTTTTCTGCTTATAATGATTCCTATAAGTATAACGAAAAAGAAGTGTATTTTTATAAAAAAGCACAGCTCTTTATATCTGACATCTTTCAGGCATTTAAGGGAGAAGGAATAGGTCATTTTCATAATGCCCAAGAATTAACAGCACTTGCAGATTATAGAATCCCACAGGTGTTACGAAATTTAAGTATATTAAAATATTCAAAAGTATTAGCAGAAAAGATAGACAAAGGAATTTTAATTCCAAAAGGAAGTCAAGAAGAAATTGAATTAAGAGCAAGTATGATTTGGGTAGTTCAA
>CAZJUI010000047.1:0-4141 GCA_964549185.1 Candidatus Woesearchaeota archaeon | reverse complement strand
TGCCATTAAGAAATAGTTTCGGGATAAGACACTGCTAAAATTAATCAAAACTCTTTTAAATATTAACTTTCAATCAAAATTATGGATTTAGAAAAATACAAGTTACAAATAGAAGCTGGAAGAATAGCAGCATGGATTAGAGATTATGCAAAAAATATTGTTAAATTAGATGCTTCCCTATTAGAATGTACTGAATTAATTGAAGCTAAAATTCAAGAAATGGGAGCAAAAATTGCTTTTCCAAATGATATGTCAATTAATTCAATGGCAGCCCATTATTCTGCGCTATTAAATGATACAACTAAGTTTCAAGAAAATGATATAATAAAAGTTGATATTGGAGCCCATATTCAAGGCCATGTTGTAGATACAGCATTGACAATAAACTTAGGTAATGAAAATAAAGAATTGGTAAGGGCAAGTGAAGATGCATTAAAGGAAGCTATTAAATTAGCAACTCCAGGAAGAAAATTAAAAGAAATTGGAGAAGCAGTTAATAATACAATAGATAATGCAGGATTTAGTTCAATAAAAAATTTATCAGGACATGGAATTGGACATTATATAATCCATACAAAGCCAACTGTTCCTAATTTTAATAATAATGATAATACAGAATTATATGAAGGACAAGTTATTGCAATAGAACCTTTTGCATCAACTGGAGTTGGTTTAGTTACTGAAGGAAAACCATCTGAAATATATGCTTTATTAGTTAAAAAACAAGTTAGAGATCAGACAGCAAGAAAAGTTTTAAGTTTTATAGAAAAAGAATATAATACATTACCATTTGCAAAAAGGTGGCTTGCTAAACATTTTAATCCATTAAAATTAGGCTTAGCCTTGAATAATTTAGAAAGAGAAGGAATAATAAAGCAATATGCACAATTACCTGAGAAATCTAAGGGATTAGTTTCTCAATCAGAACATACAATATTAGTTTTAGATAAACCTAGAGTTTTAACATTGGAAGAAAATGAAGATTGAAAAGAAAGTTTGGCCTAAATTTTTTCAAGAAATTTTAGAGGGAAATAAAACATTTGAATTAAGATTAAATAATTTTGAATGCAACAAAGGCGATATTCTAATCTTAAAAGAATGGAATCCAAATACGGAAGAATATACTGGAAGAGAAATTGAAAAGAAAGTTACCTATATCCTTAAAACAAAGGATGTAAATTTTTGGTCTAAAGAAGATATAAAAAAACATGGTTTCCAATTAATTGCATTTAAATAAATTAATAGAACAATAACTTTATAAACCAGAATTTAAGCTTATACTATATGCACCCAGCAAGAAGACAATTTCAACATCAGAAAGATTATAAGAAGGAAGATCAAGAAGGAGAATTAATAAGAGTTAGAACTCCGAGAGATAAAGAAACATTGGGAATTGTAGAACAGAGATTGGGAGCTTCTAGAATGAAAATTAATTGTTTTGATGGCAATGCAAGAATTTGCAGAATTCCTGGAAGATTAAAGAGAAAGTTATGGGTTAGAGAGGGAGACATAGTTTTAGTAGAACCATGGGAATATGGCGAAAGCGATAAAGGAGATATTATTTTTAAATATAAATCTAATCAGATTGAATGGCTTAAGACCCATGGATTCTTAAAGAAATTAGACAATATAGAAGAATTCTAGAAATGTACCAAGAAGAATTAAAAATCCCAAAAGAAAGAATTCCAATTTTGATAGGAAAGAAGGGAGTTACAAGAAGATCAATAGAGAATAATAGCAATACTAAGATTGTTGTTAACTCTCAAGAAGGTGATGTTTTAATAAAAGGAGAAGAATCATTAGATGTCTATAATACAAGAATAGCAATACAAGCTATCGGAAGAGGTTTTAATCCAGAAATTGCTTTACATATAATAACTAAAGATTGTTTATTGGAAATTGTAAATATAAAAGAATTTACGAGTGATAGCAAAGAATCTTTAATGAGAGTAAAAGCAAGAATTATCGGAACTGAAGGTAAGACCAAACATTTGATTGAACAATATACTAATACTGATATTTCTATTTACGGAAAAACAGTTTCTATTATTGGAGAGCCGGAAAATGCAATAATGGCTAGAAGAGCTGTTGAGATGATATTAAATGGAAGCAAGCAAGGAAATGTCTATCTTTGGTTGGAAAAGCAGCAGAAAAGTTTAAAAGAAATGGAAGATTACAATAAACAATGAAAAAAAATTATGCTAAGGCATTATTGATATTGGGAATTATTTTATTAATATTAGCTTTATTAAAGCCTTTAGTTGTTATAGCTGGAATTGTTTTGATTATAATTGGAGCTATTTATTTATATGAAGCTGATAAAAAGAAAAAGAAATAATAGAAAACTTTATAAATTTTGAATTCTTAATTAAGCATGCAGGAGGTGAAGGGAAAATGATAGTTGAAATGAGTAAGGGTAGACAAATAACAATACCAGCAGAATTGAGGAATGAATTTGAATTAGTTACAGGTTCAAAACTAGAGATAACTAAAAAAGGCAGTAGAATAATATTAAAACCTATTAAAGAAAATTTGCACAAGATGTTTAAAAAATCCGATAAAATAAAACCAAAATTTAATTTAAATGCAAAACAAATGGATGAACTTAATGAGAGGTTATTTCGATGAAGTTTATTGATAGCAATGTTATTGCCTATGCTTTTTATGATAATAAATATAAGGTAAGGTGTAGGGAGATTATCGAAATTGGTGGGGTAACTAATACGATAAACATTATTGAAGCTTATAATATAATACAATTTGAAGCTAATAGAGAGCATGCTACTATGTCCATAAAATCTTTACTAAAATCTAATATAAATATTGTTGATGTTGATATTAATCTAGTTTTTGAAGCCTTAAAAGCTGCACATAAATATAAAAAATTAAAATTTATAGATCTAATTCATTATATTACTGCATTGGTCTATGATTGTAATGAAATAGCTAGTTATGATAACGATTTTGATAATTTAAGTATAAGAAGGGTTACTTAATAATTACATTTTTTCTAATTCTATAATAAAATAGATACAAAAAATAATATATTTAAATAACAACTTTAGAGTGGTTACTTTTAGATAGATTTATAAATCTTTCTGAATTATAAAAAATAATAATAAGTTGTTTTTTGAGGAGTGGTTAAAAATGAAAATTAATAAAAATATAAGAAACAAAATTTTAATAGGTTTAATAGCTGTTACTACAACAGGTTGTAATCCTGGCTGTGTTGTAGTTCCACCAGGCCATGTTGGTGTAGTAGAAACTCTTGGTAATATAAAAAATAACGAATTAAAATCTGGTTTTTATGCTGGAATGAATCCTTTATCTACAATCCATAATATGAGTTCAAGAACTCAACAAGTGGAAGAAAAAATGGATTTAACTACAGGTGGAGGAGAAGGTTTAGGAGTTACTTTAGATGTATCTGTTTTATACCATATAACTCCTGGCAAATCACCTTCAATTTATAGTAAGACTGGTACAAACTATGAAGAAATAATTATCATACCTAATTTAAGAAGCACAACCAGAAATGTAGTTTCTGGACATACGAGTGAAGATTTATACAATTCACAACTTAGAGAAAAAATCAGCACAGAAATAGACTCTACATTAAGGCCGATATATGCTGAAAAGGATATTGGGCTTGAGAAGGTATTATTAAGAGGAGTTCATCTATCAGACACGATAGTCACAGCTATAGAAAATAAAGTGAAAGCTAGACAAGAATCTGAACAAATGCAGTATATTCTTTCTAAAGAACGGCAAGAAAAAGATAGAAAATCTATAGAAGCTGAGGGTATAGCAAGTGCACAAAGCATAATTGCGAAGAGCTTAACTCCAGAATACCTGCAATGGAGATATATAACCACTTTAGAATCATTAGCTAAATCTCAAAACACAACTTTTTTGATAACGCCATATGATCAAAAGATAACTCCTATGTTGCCTTTAGAATCAAAAACCAAATAATTTTTTTACATTTTTTCTAATTTTGCAATTCTCATATTAATATCTGGGTGAGTTGAGAATAAATTATTAACACCTTTTAATCCACGCAAAGGGTTTTCTATAAATAGATGGGCTGTTCCTTTGTTTGCTGTATCGACAACTTTATCTTTAGCATCTCTTATTTTCT
>CAZJUI010000046.1:0-4148 GCA_964549185.1 Candidatus Woesearchaeota archaeon | reverse complement strand
GTCATCGGTTGCAAATTTATTCAAGCAATATCACCCAGATTGCATACTGCACGCAGCAGGTAAAAAAGCACAAGTCTGTGAAAAAAATCCAGAAGATGCATTAGTTAATGTATTAGCATCAGAATTACTAACAAAATATTTCTCCTCCACTCCTATTTATTTTTTTTCAACTGATTTTGTCTTTGATGGCAAAAAGGGACATTATACAGAAACAGATAGTCCAAATCCATTAACAAAGTATGGAGAAAGCAAACTTCAAGCAGAACAAGCATATGATCTTAGCAAGCATTGTATTATTCGCACAGCAGGTTTATTTAATCCAGAGCAACCTGGATTTTTAAGATACATCTTCTCGAATTTATCTCGAGGGCATCCAATAGAAGCATTCAGTGATGTCTATACCACACCAACCTATCTTCCTTATTTTTGTAGATATTTAGAAGAAATGATTGAAAGAGAATTAACAGGATTATTTCATGTTGCAGGTCATGAAAGAGTAAGCAGATTTGAATTTGCAAAACTTATTGCAAGAATCTTTGATTATGATGAGGATCTAGTTCAGGAAGCAAAAGCCCCAGAATCATTCTTTAGCCCTCGTGATTCTTCATTAGATAGCTCAAGAATAAGAAATTTACTTAATCTAGAATGGAAATCTCTCGCATATGCCTTGGAAGATATGTATAATAAAAAATCTAAATTGTGAAATAGAAAAATTTAAGTCATAATGATAAAATGAAATATTTGAAGGAGTATAATGATATAAAATGAAGATATTAGAAACAAATGTAGTTGTTTCAGATAGCAGAGGAAGATTAGAAGAAATTGCCAAGGCAGATTCATGGAAGCAGCTAAATCGCGTTAAAACAAATCAAGGAGCTGTAAGGGGTAATCATTATCATAAATATACTTCGGAGTTGCATTATGTTCTAAGCGGAGAATTAAGATTACATATAAGAAATCTAAAAACTAATGAAGAAGCAGATTACCAATTTGGAGAGGGTGATTGTTTTGTTGTAGAGCCATATGAATTTCATACTTTAGAGCATTTAACAGATGTTGATTATCTAGTTTTATTTTCAGAAAAATTTGACCCAGAAAATCCGGATTTGCATAAAAATGAAACCTAACTCATTGACAATTGTCATCCCCTCTCATAATGAGGAAGGAAATATTGTTACATGTATTAATAAAATTCCTAAATTGAAATGGGAAACAGAGATTATTGTAGTTGATGATGGAACAGATAATACAGAAAAATTAGCAAAAGATTTGGCAGATAATAGAGAAGATTTAATTATTCTTCATTTTGATAAAAGACTTGGGCAGGGAGGAGCTATCCTAAAAGGTTTAGAAAAAGCAAAAGGAGATGTTGTTGTAACTTTGGATGCAGATTACACTGTTGATCCGTCAGAAATAGAAAAGATAGTAACACCAATCTTCAATGACGAAGTAGATTTTGTAAATACATCAAGGCTAATTTATCCTATGGAAGAAGGAGCAATGAGCTTTTCTCATAAAGTTGGAAATAAATTTTTTACTTTATTAACATCATTAGTTCTAAAAGAGCATTTGACAGATGTATTCTGCGGAACAAGGGCTTTTAAAAGAGAAATGCTAATTGGAAAGTTAACAGAAAAGCAATGGCCAGCTTTGGATATTATTTTTGAAGCAAAGAAAAATAAGTTGAGAATGGTTGAAATTCCAGTTCATTATAAAGCAAGAAAATCTGGTGAGTCAAAAGTTAGCACATTTAAGACTGGCTTAGCTCATGTAAGAGACATATCCGACAAAATTAAAAGATATTATTTTTCCTGAAGTTTCTGAAGTCTTATTTAATTTTAGTCGTAAGGAAACTCTAAAGGGGTCATAGATTCATTTACTTCAAAATATTTTTAATTGTATTTAGGATTAATTCTGGGTAATATTTTATGTTAAATAGGGTATTAACTGAGATGTTGCATTCATGGGTGCAGAAACATTTGTTTTTCTTAATAAGAGAAGATAATTGTTCTCTTTGTTTTGTAAACCATAATTTCCTAAAATCGTAGTTTACATCTCTTATGTTTCCAATTTTATTATTCAAAATTTCGCAACCTAAAACATCTCCATTTGGGGATATAACTGCATTTAAATAGGCTGCATTGCAAGAAGTTTGAAACTTATTATATTTTGCAGTTCTATAGACAATTTTTTCTATAATATTTTCATTTGCATTTTTTAGGCTAGATAAAGTAAAGTTATTGTACCCATTTTTAAATAACTTATTTTTAATTTGAATTACTTTCTTATACTGCTCTATATCTACATCTTTACATAGCTTATTTTTTGGATTTCCTCTTGTTAATGGAATAGTGAGATAATCTGGATCTAATTCGTTTTTAACAAATATCATTAATTCGGGTAGTTTATACTGATTAAAGTTTGTTATCGTGGTAATTATTCCCAGATTAAGATTTTTATGTATCGATTTAAGTTCTTTTAAAGCATGAAATGTTTCTAAAGCTTTTTTAAATGAATCATTTTTCATTCTAATGAGATTATGGTCCTCTTCTACGCCATCCAATGATAATTGAATTATAAGCGATATGCCTTTACAAGAATCTAATATTTTTTTGGTAATTTCTATACAGTCTTTTGTAAAATAACCATTAGTTATAATAGATACTATTTTTGGTTTAACATTCTTATGAAATATTTCGACTATATTATGTAAATCCTTTCTTAAAAATGGTTCTCCGCCTGTCAAAGACAAGACAAATAAATTTCCTATAGTTTTAGAGAACTTTTCTATTTCTTCTAAGCTTAATTCGTTTTTTATATTATTAAGAGAATCCCAATAAAAACAATGTTGGCATTTGAGATTGCATCTAGATGTTACAAAGTAAGTTAAGTATATTGGGGTTATATTTTTTGGGGAAAAAATGTATCTACTATAATTTAACATTTTTACCTCCTATTTGTGAAAGCTTTATTATTTCTATTAATATACCAATTATAATACCAGTAATCCATATAAAGTTTCTTATATAAATAAAAAATATAGATTTCAGTAGAAAAATGGTTGATTCTTTTTTCTTAAGGAAGATAATGAAGTTTTTATTTATCAGTAAAATAAATATTAATGGGAGAGTCCATAGGTATGAAAATGAGATAAAGATAAAAAATAATAAGATTGAGATTATTTCAAGATAATTTGATTTATCTTCGAATGTATCTAAAAATAACAAATTAGGATTTTTAATAAACACCTTAACATCATCTCTGCTACTAATTAATTGTTGTTTGAAATATCCAAAAATTGTGTTTCTAAAATAATGTGATGTATGTAACGAAGGGTCCCATAATATTTTAGTAACTTTTCCTAATCTATAAGAAAATTCTAGATCTTCTGATGAATTTTTAAATTTTTCAGAAAATCCACCGATTTTTTCGAAAATTTCTCTTTTACAAGCAAAGTTACATGAAGGAATTGTATTTACAAATTTATTAAATTTTCTTTCTCTAAAAAAAAGTTCGTAAAAAGCAAATTTTGCAGCGAAACTTTTATTCATGGGTTTATTATATTGACCCCCAGTAGCTCCAATGTTATATTTTTTAAAATTATTAGATATATTCAACAACCAATTGTTATGCACAACACAGTCTGAATCGAGAAACACTAATAAGTGGCCTTTAGCAATTTTAGCTCCTTCATTTCTTGCTTTAGCTGGTCCGTGTCTTTTATTTAATTTTATAAGTTTACATGGAAATTTTCTTACAATATCGCACGAATTATCTTTCGAATTGTCATCGACCACAATAACCTCGAAGTTTTTATATTTAGATTGAAAGATTGAGCTTAAACAGGTTTCTATTGTAGAAAAAGAATTGTACATTGGTATTATAATTGATATATGTGTTTTCATCTTATCTTACAATGATTTTAATTATTAAAATAATAATATAAGGGTGGTTTATTTATAACCTCTTTTACATCAAAGTCAAGATCTTTAATTATACTATTTGTGAAAGCTAAGTAATGCGGTTTATCGCCAATATGTAAATGATGAAGAGAAAAATTTAATCTCCCCCTATTATAAGAAATAAAGGAACTCAAAAAGAAGAGAAGCGAACAGAAAATAAGAACAATCTCAAACTTTTTATTTTTT
>CAZJUI010000045.1:0-4293 GCA_964549185.1 Candidatus Woesearchaeota archaeon | reverse complement strand
TAGATATTTAAATGTTATTAATTAGAAACATTTATATGAAAGACAATTTTATTTACCAAAATGAAAAAAATCATATTTTTTGATGGTGATGGAACGTTATGGTATCCAAAAACTACAAAATATAAAAAAGAACCGCATTGGATATATTTCAATTCTAAAACTTCAAAAACTCCAAATAAACACTTAATGCTAATTCCTACAGTATTGTTTACATTAAGAAAGTTAAAAAAACAGAAAATAATCTTAATTGTATTATCCACGCACCCACATTCACCAAAACAAGCAGATACATTAATCAAAGGAAAAATAAAGCATTTTAATTTAGACAATCTATTTGATGAGGTTCATGCAACTAAGACTTATTATAAATCCAAAGGGGAAATAATGTTAAAAATATTAAAAAGAAGAAACATATCAAAAAATAAAGCTCTAATGGTTGGAGATCAATATTTATGGGATTATAAACCTGCAAAAGAAAATGGAATTGATGCGGTATTAATCAAATCAGAGTACATGAAAAATTTTCACAACAGAAAAGGAATTAAGACAATTAAAAAACTAAAAGATTTATTTAATATTATCAATAACTCTTAGCAAAATAAACAATTTCTTTACTATCTTTCCCGCAATAAACACAACTCCCTTTTTTCTTCTCTTTGCTAAAAGGAATACAAATAGCTTTAACTCCATTTAACTTATCTTTAATGCTATCTTCACAATTAACATTTCCACAATAGAAAGCAGCAGCTATTTTCTTATTTCTCTCTTGCTGGTTACATAAAATATTCTTTTTTCTGGAGTTTTTAATTTCCTAATAGACTATTTATCTCTTTATCTGAGCTTTTCGACGGCTCTTTGACTATCTTGTCTACTTCTTTCTTTGTTAAATAAACCATAAAAACAAGATAATTTATTTAATTAATAAATATTGCTTTTCTCTATTATTCATAAAATTATACATTTCGTATCTTTATGATAAGACTTTTATTATAATCCCAATAAAAGTTAAAAATAGATATATTTATAAATATCAATAGGTTACATATTTTGTATCTTTATGATACCAATAAATTGGAGTAAAAATGACACTTAAATTAATCGTAGAAAAGTTAGCAAGAGACAATAGAAAGTTTATTACATCAAACGAGATAAAAGATTATTGCAGAAAGCTCACTCTTGATTATCTTCCAACAATAAAATATCTAATTCGCAATAAATATTTAGCAAGAGTGTTTAGGGGCATATTTTATATTTACTCAATTGAGGAACGAAAATTAGGCAAATCTGAAATGAACTCTTTTGAAATCTTAAAAGAGGCATTAAAAATTAAAGGTATTGAGAATTGGTATTTTGGTTTGGAGACTGGCTTAAAATTAAATAACCTAACACACGAATATTTTACTATAGATTATGTTATTAATGATAAACTCTTTAGAGCTAAACCAATAATTATCATAGGAAGAAAAGTAAAATTCTATAAACTATCTCCAAAGATGTTTTTGTTTGGGATAGTAAAGAAAAAGATTAATTATTCTGATTCAGAAAAAACTTTGCTTGATTTACTATACCTAAAGCATTATACTAAAGAGGAGTTTGAAGAAATAGCTGAAGAATTATCAAAAACAAAATTACTTAAATATGCAAAGAACTATAACAAAAGAGTTATAATCATTGTAAGGAGGCTAAAATGATAAATAAAGAGCTAACTGATTTTATCTCTAAAAGACTAAAGATAGCTAGAAGAGATTTAATAGAAAAAGATATTATAATCAGCAAAATTCTTTTTCATTTGATGCAAGATAAAACTTTTTCACAAAACTATGCTTTTAAAGGTGGAACTTGTTTGACAAAATGCTATCTTGGTTATTATAGATTTTCTGAAGATATGGATTTTACTTACTTGAGCCAAAAAAATTTTATTGGAAAATCAAAAAATAAACTCAGAAAGATAATATCAATCAAAATTAACGAATTAGGAAAACTTATTGAAGTTATAGCTAAAAAATTAGATTTAGATTTTAAAATGGAAAAAGATAACAAAAGATATTTCCAATTTGGAGGGAGCAATGCATTTGTAACCTTTAAAATTTGGTATTATTCTAAGGAATTAGAAAAAGAAACATTTGTTAAAATTCAAGTTAACCATATTGAGAATTTACATTATCCTATAAAAGAATTAAATGTGAGATTTATTGTGCCAAAGAATCTTGAAAAAGACTTTTCTTTTATAGAAGCCGAAGATGCAGAAATTCTTTTGAAGCAAATTAAGATTAAAGTTTACGACTTAAAAGAAATTCTTATCGAAAAGGTAAGAGCAATATTAACAAGAAGAGGAATAAAAGCTCGAGATTTTGTTGATGTATTTTTAATAGTAAAGAAAGAAAAATTAAATTTGAATGATTTTAAGGAACAAATAACTGAAAAAATAAATGATATGTTAAAGTTTGAAAAATATAACCAAAACATAAAGAACAAAGAAACTCAACTTAGTGAAGAGCTTATTTTAGGTGGAGAAGAAGCAGTAATTTTAACACCAATTGATAAAGGTTTTCCTAAATTTCTAAAAGAATTTAATATTTTCTTAAAAGAAATAATAAAAGTTTTTGAGAATAAATAAAATCAATAACTCTTAGCAAAATAAACAATTTCTTTACTATCTTTCCCGCAATAAACACAACTTCCTCTTTTCTTCTCTTTACTAAATGGAATACAAATAGCTTTAACCCCATTTAACTTATCTTTAATACTATCTTCACAATTAACATTTCCACAATAGAAAGCAGCAGCAATTTTCTTATCATTAATAACATTTTCAAGTTCTTTCCAATTACTTGCTTCTTTAACACTTTCATCTAAAAACTTCTTAGCTTTATTATACATATCATCTTGTATTTGTAATAATAATTCTTTAACTCTTTTTTTCAATTTATCAACTTTAACAGTTTCCTTAACATTATTATCTCTTCTTACTAAAACAACTTGCTTTTCCTTAACATCTCTTGGTCCAACTTCTATTCTTATTGGAATTCCTTTCAACTCCCATTCATTAAACTTCCATCCCGCACTATATCCATCTCTATAATCAAATATTGGATTAAATATCTTTAACATTTTAAATATTCTTTCACTTTCAACTAAAACTTCATCTTTCTCTTTCTCAAATATTATCGGAACAACAACCAATTTATTATAAGCAACATTAGGAGGTAAAACCAATCCTTTATCATCTCCATGTATCATTATCATTGCTCCTATTAATCTTGTTGAAAATCCCCAAGAATTCTGCCAAGGTATTTCCTCTTTCTCATTTCTACTTAAAAACTTTATTCCAAAACTTTTAGCAAATCCTTGTCCAAGATTATGACTAGTTCCGCATTGCAAGCTTTTTCCATCAGGCATTAAACTTTCTATTGTTGTCGTATACAAAGCTCCTGCAAATTTCTCTTTCTCAGTCTTCTTTCCTTTTATTAATGGAACAGCTAATAATTCTTTGCAAACATTTTCATATTCATCTAAAAATTTTAAAGTTTCTTTATCACATTCTTTCTTGGTTTCATAAACACAATGTCCTTCCTGCCATAGAAATTCTCTTGTTCTTAAAAATAATCTAGTAGCTTTAGTTTCCCATCTGACAACATTACACCATTGATTAATCCTTAAAGGTAGATCTCTCCAGCTTCTAATCCATTTACTATAAGAATCATAGATTATAGTTTCACTAGTTGGTCTAACAGCCAATCTTTCTTCTCCTTCTTCTTTTTCTATCCAAGCAACTTCTGGAGTAAAACCTTCTGCATGTTCACTTTCTTTCTTGAAAAAACTTTCCGGGATAAATAAAGGAAAGTAAGCATTTCTTACTTTTAGTTTCTTTAATCTTTCATTAAAATAATCTTGGATTGACTGCCATATAGAATACGCATTTGGTTTAATTATCATGCATCCTTTTACAGGACTATAATCAGCTAATTCAGCTTTTAAAACAACTTGCTGATACCATTCAGAGAAATCTTCATTCTTCTTTACTGTAATTCCCTGAGTCTTCTCATTTGCCATGATTATTTCTTTATTATAGAATTTATAAATATTACTAAAATCTTTTTTTAGCTATTCTATTATAAAAATCCTTTATTGTAGTTTCATAATCTTCAAGGTTTACGATTATAGGACATGAAATATGACCTTCAATCCAAGATACACCTTTTCCAGATAATCTTGAAGCTAGATTTACATCTCTTGAGCTCACATTTCCAGATAAGCTAACTACAGAACATTTTTTGATAGAAACATCTCTTT
>CAZJUI010000044.1:0-4691 GCA_964549185.1 Candidatus Woesearchaeota archaeon | reverse complement strand
AAAACAATTATCTAAGGAAATAAAATTAGAAGAGATGATCTAAATATTATTGTTGTAGTTAATGTTATTATATTCTATTTCACAACACTTTAAAAAAACTGAATATTTTGCAACTTATTTCTCACAACAATTCTTAAATACTAATTAATTATCTAAATATTATGTCATTAATCAAAGAGGTAGATGAAATTCTTAGTGAAGAAGAAAAAATTAAGGTAGATGATTTTGTTAAGAAAGAAGATAAGATAATATTAAACCAAATATTTAATGATAAAATTGATTTTAATGAAATAAGACGGAATATAAAAAGAGAACAGAGAAAGAGTTTATTGCCCTATGCTTTACCTTTAATAACAATATTGATTATAGCTATTTTTGCTTTCAAAGCTCCAGGGGGAGCTACTGGATTTGCTGTTAAAGAAGTGCAAGATATTGATGCAAATATTAAAGTTACAACTTCTAGTAAAACATTTTTACCCAAAGATACAATTGTTCAAGTTAGTTTAGATGGAGAAGAAAAAGAGATGTTGTTAGATGATTTCATTAAGAAAACAAATCAAAAGTTTGAAACCAATGAAAATGGATATACAGGAGATTATGTTTACTCCTTGCCATTATCTAAATTCGATATTGTTAATGTTAATACTGGAAATAATCATGAATTAATTGTAAGATTAATTTATAGCGGTAATGTTTTGAGTGAAAGTAGACAAACTTTAAAATGATGAAAGCAGATAACAGTAAATTCTTTCAAAGAAAAATGATTGTCCAGATAATTTTTTAAATTTATATTTATGTTTTTTAAATAAATCTTCAAAATTTGGAGTTAAAGAGCTTACAATTAATATTATTTTACCATCTTTATTTAGGTGAGATCTAGCTTGTTTTAAAAATCTAATTAAAATTTCATTACCTTTTTTACCCCCTGTTGTTGATAATCTTGAATCAAAATCTTCGAGTTCATCTAATGGCAGATATGGTGGATTAAATATGATTAAATCAAATTTATCTTTTATTTTTGAGAATAAATCAGATTGAATACAATTAAGCCCTTTTGATTTACAAAGTTCAACAGCTTCCTTGCTGATATCTGCTGTTAAAACATTTTTCGTTTTTTTTAAAGCAATTAATGCTTGATAACCACTTCCGCTCCCCATATCAAGAACTTTTCCTTTAGCAAACTTTTTTACTTGTTTTCCCAATAAGAATGAGTCTTCTGCTGGATGATATATCATTTTACAACTTTAAAATATTCTTCTACTCTTTCTAATATTGATTTCATATAGAAATCTTTGATTTTTTTTTCAAATATAATGTGAAGTTCTTCAAAATCTGTTATTCTGTAATTATTTTCTATCTTTTCTATTAAGAATAAATCTCTTAATCTTTTTAGTTGTCTTCTGATATTTGATGAAGCAATTCCTTTTAATGGAAGTTTAGATTCTTTTCTTAGTAAAATAACTTTATCTTTAATTTCTTCTGAACTTAATAATTTACTTTCATTTCTTGAATCTAACAATGTTTGTAAAACATCTACAATAACATCTCTAGAATCTCCTGGTTGTAGTAATCCGATTGATAAGCAAAGTTTTCTTATTGGATCACGTCTATTAGACAAATAAGGTTTTTCATATCTTCTTAATGTTAATTCTGCTAATGGTGTATCTTTAGATATTGTTTTAGGCATAATAACTAAAAAGAAGTTGATTATATAAAATTATTGTTTAATTATAGGATAAACATAATTTGTAAAGCAAAGAGCAACTAAAGCTGTTCCATATTTTTTCTTTGGGATAAAACTTTTTATTATAAATTTAGGATATTTTAAAACATAATCTTCTGAATAACCATTTTCATATAACTCCATTATGTTTCCTTGAAGCATTTTCTTTACATCTTCTTCTGAATCATTGCCATTATACTCGCAAACTACGCCGCCATATTTTTCGTTTGTTTTCTTATGATGAAGCCAGCCAAACACTATTCCGGCTGAAGCTCTTTGTCCAGCTTTAGAGTTAGCAACTGCCATTATTGTTTCCATAACAGCTCCTTGATCTTGGGATTTTGGCTTTTTTATTTCAGTAGCGATAGAAGGCAGAGTAGAAGAGTAAACCATTATGTTATGACGTTCAATTCCTGCTTCTCTTAAAGCTAGATGATACGAACCAGCATGTATTGTTAAATCAGATTCTCCAGTTCCTTGAGTAATGAAAAAGTCTTTAGGTATTCTTTTACCAAGCAATAGAGAATTAGACTTTTCTTCTTGCTGTTGTATTAACTGTTGTTCAAACCCTTCTCGGGCAAATTTATGGTTCATCTCGGTTTTTTGTCGTTTAACTCCTTTAAAAGTGAACTATTTTTAATGAAAAGCTAGTTTATAAACTTTTTGTTTTTTCTTGATTTACCGACGGAAAAGTCAATTTAGACTTGAAAAATTTATTTTATGGAAAATGTTGTGTATTATTTGTTTCCCAACTACAATATTTAGTGCTTTACATAGTTTAGAAAGAAGAAAACCTTATAAAGAAAAGATTGAAATTAAATAACATGACAGAATTAGTTGCTTGTTTATCTACTGGAAAAGGAACTTGGGGGCATGTTGGAAGGTTAATTGCTGATGGAAAATGGGATAAAGTAATCTTAGTCACAAATGATTATGGAAAAGAAAATTTTAACAAAGATGAGAAAACAGAGTTTGTTGCTGTCAATATGAATCAAGGATTGATAGAATTAAGAGATGAAATTTATAATAATCTGAAAGAAAAAGTTAAGGGAAGTGAGGTTGCTGTAAATTTTGTTTCAGGAATGGGAAAAGAACATATGGCTTTGATTTCTGCATTACTAAAATTGGGTGTTGGGATAAGATTGATGGCATTAACCAAGAATGGAATAGAAGAAGTTTAAAACGTAAGATTTATAATGCTGTTTTATATCTCCTAAAATATGGTAAATGAAGAACTTGTCTCAATATTAAAGAATTTTGAACTATTTCCTGGTCCGCCTGATTTCCCTGTAGATTTTGACAGCACTTATTTTAAATTAATTATATCCACTGATGAAAATTTAGAAAATTATGTGCTTTCTAAGATTTCTGAAAGAAAAGAAACTAGAAAATTAGGAGAAAATGTTATACCTAGAAAAGGAAAAGTTATTAGATATGCAGATAATGATAATTGGGATGAAAAAGAGTTAGAATTTAAATCAAGATATCCTGAACTTAAAACTAAAAATCCAAGCATTATTCTAGAAAAAATAAGAGAAGTTAAATTAATCGATAACAGCGGATTAGTGGAATTATTAATTGATAAATATTTAATACAAGAAAAATATCAAAAGGTTTTTTAGTTATATCTTCTTTTGTGAAAGCTTCTATTTTGATTAAATCTTCTTTTTTGAAATTGTGGTTTAAATTCTATTCTTATTTTTTCAAATATTGGAAGATCAAGTCTTTTTAGTTTATCTGAGAAATGTTCTTGGATTCTTCTGAAGTTATCATAATCTTGTTCTGAAACTAAAGCTATAGCTTTTCCTGCTTTTCCAGATCTAGCTGTTCTTCCAATTCTATGTGTATATGTATCAACTGTTTCTGGAATATCAAAATTGAATATGTGGGAAACATCTTCTATATGTAAACCACGAGCAGCTACATCGGTAGCAACTAAAATATGTAATTTACCTTCTTTAAACTGATTTATTGTTTCTTCTCTTTTATTTTGAGACATGTTTCCATTAAGACATTTGCTTTGTATTCTTTGCTTATATAATTCACGAGCAACAAAATCAGTTGTTCGTTTTGTTTTACAAAAGACAATAGCGGAAGTTACATCATCTGTTTTTATTAAATGATAAAGTAAGGATATTTTTTCATTCTGCTTAACAACATAGTAAAATTGAGTTAGTAATTCATGCTTAACATGGGCAGCTAGCTTAACGTGTTTTGGATTATTTTGATAATTTCTTGCTAAATTAACGATTGGGGAAGGTAAAGTAGCGCTGAATAACATTGTTTGCTTGTATTTAGGGGTTTGAGATATTATTTTTTTAATATCATCTATAAATCCCATATCTAACATTCTATCTGCTTCGTCTAAAACTAAGAATTTTATCTGTTTTAATATTAATTCTCTTCTTTCTAATAAATCAAGAATTCTTCCGGGTGTTCCTACAACAATATTCGTTCTATCTAAGTTTTTAATTTGCATATTTATTGAAGAGCCACCATAAACTGTTAATATCTTTAGGTGTTTAAATCTTGAAAATTTTTCGAATTCTTCTGTTATTTGTTTAGCTAGCTCTCTTGTTGGAGCTATAATCAAAGCCTGAATATGATCTTTTGGAAAAATCATTTCAATTAATGGAAGAGCAAAACCTAAGGTTTTTCCTGATCCTGTTTCTGATTGTGCAATTATATCTTTTCCTTCTAAAATTGATGGAATTACTTCTTCTTGTATTTTTGTAGGTGTTAAAATATTATTATTTTTTAAATTTTCAATTAACTCTCTACTAAGCTTCATATCTTCAAATTTCATTTGTTAGTTCTCCTTTAAAATCAATAGAATTAGTAATTTAGGATCACTAACACTTTGATTTTTGTTCAGTATTATCGATATTTTACTGTTTATAAACTTATTGTAAATCTAGTTAAGGACATAAGTAAGTTATAAAATTTTGCATAAAAATATGTTTATGCC
>CAZJUI010000043.1:0-5396 GCA_964549185.1 Candidatus Woesearchaeota archaeon | reverse complement strand
GATCTTGCCATAAAAATGTTATAATAAATAGTTTTAAAAAATTATGTTTTTTAACATTAGATTTAAAAAAGTATAAAAATTGTTTAGTTTAAATAAAATTTTTGCAAATTTTTCATTACACCGCAAGATAGATAAAATTCTTGATTATAAGGGTAAAAATCTTAGGAGGATTTTCTAAAGGATTGGTTGAATTTTTTAGTTATGGTAAGGCGATAGTTAGTAGATAATGTTGGAAGAATAATAAAAGAAATTAAAAAATTTATAATCTCTTTTTCTTTTTTCCGCCACGTGCCATTTTAGCTTCGCATACGTTTCCTTTTCCGTCAACATAGTAAAGATAACCTGGCTTACGTTTGACAACGTTCTTTGCGATAATTGTTCCCATTTATTGTCACCCCCTCTTTTTTTATTAGAGCTTATGAATATTATGCTCTTTTTCCCTCGGGAACAGTAAGAGAAGGTTATTTATAAAGCTTTTGATTTCTCGACGAGAAAGAGTCATTTATCGAGAGTGGTGTCAACTTACTATTAATATAGCTCCAAGTACCATTATTAAAGACGCTATTATTTTTTTTATTAAATGCTTTTCATGAAATATTTCTCCTCCAATAATAACTGTAAATAATGAACTTAATCTTAAAATTGGAACAACAAGAGAAACTAAAGCTGCTGGGACAGCTAGTGCTTGATAGTAAGAGAAATCTGCTAGTAAAGCTGTTATTGTGGCTAATATTATCCACCAAAAATTATTTTTTATCCCTAGTTGAATGTCTTTTAATCCTTTATATAATGTAAACTGAATTATCAAGAAATGAACTGATAAAAATAATGTAGTTAAAAACAATAAAGTAAAAACATTTGTATATCTAAGTACAAGCTTATCTATTGTTGCTATAAACCCAAATAATAAGATTGAGATTAAAACATAGATTATGTATTTATTTGAAATAATTTTTTTGAAACTTTTTCCATAAAATTCTAAGATAAAACCTCCTGCTAATAAGAGTAAAATGCCTATTAATTGTAATCTTGTTATACTTTCTCCAAGAATTAAGAATGCAATTATTGTTAATGGAATTGGATTTAGTATTTTTAATGGGACTACGGATGAAATTTCCATATGACGATATGATTTAGCTAGTAAAACAGAATAAATTGTATAAATAACAGCTCCAAAATAGATTAAAAATAAAGTTGTTAATGATAGATTTTTATCAAAGAATTGAAGAAATGGTAATGTTAAGACAAAGTAGATAATTGAACTTATTGTTAGATAAGAGAAAGCATGTTGTCTGTTTAATGCTTTTTTTGAGACAATATCATGAATAGCTAATATTACTGCTGCTATTAAAGCTATTATATACCATTCCATTTAAAACAACTCTTTTATTGTTAATATCAATCCTACAATAAAGATTAACATTACTATTAATCCGATAAATAATTTATTTTTTATTTGATATTCAGGATTTCTATCACCTTTTTTAGAAGCTTTCCAGGACATTAAAACTATTAATATACCATCTAATGATCCTAGTAAGGCTCCGGTTATCGATAAAACTTTAATAAAATCTCTTAAACCAATTAAAAATAAGATTAATGGAATTATAATTGTTAAGATGAATGCTTTGTTTTTGTTTAATTTATAATCATGAATATAAGCTTCTTTTAATGCAAATGATAGTGAAATGAAAGCAGATGCCATGATAACAATTGCAAAGAGATTAGCAAAAATAAAAACTTTTTCTCCTAAATAATTTCCTAAGCTTAAGGTAGCAATTTCAGATACATTAGTTCCAGTTACACCAATAACAATTAATGTAAATATTATATAAACAATTAATGGGATTAAAGTTCCAATAATCAAAGCTTTTTTCATTTGATGACGATTGTTATTTAATTCTTCTTTTATTTCGGGAATGGCAGCTGTTCCTAGGAAAGCAAAAAATATTACTCCATAAGGAAGGAATATTAAACTGGGATTAAAATGATTTAAATTTGATAAATCTATTTTTGTAAAAGAAAATATTGCAATTAAAGATATTAAGAATAATAATATTGAAATTAAAAATAATTCTGATCTTTCAAGGATTTTAAGACCATAATGAACAATAAAAGAAGCTATTAAAAAGAAAATTATTGAGAATAATAAATAATTTTGAGAATTGAATAATGTAGCTAAAGTTTCTCCTTCTCCGATAATATAGGCGAGTAATGCTCCATATATTCCAAGAATTAAAGATAATGACATTAAATGTTTTCCTATTTTTCCAAGATATTTTTCAGCATAGCCAGCAAGTTGATGATTTCCATTTGTTCTTAATACTATTTCTCCTAATAATAAGTTAAGAAATAACATTGTTAAACCAAGAACAATAATTAATATTAATCCAGTGAGAAAGCCTGCTTTTTGCACAATATAGGGAATTCCAAGAATACCTGCTCCAATAGTTGTTCCTGTTAATGTTGCTATAGCTTGAAATAATCGAACTTTTTTAAACATAAAATTAAAGCGTTTTGTTGTTATATAAAGTTTTTAAATTACTTGAGAATAGTATTTAATTAAGCTTTTATATAAGTAAAAATTAGGTAAATTGGGTCTGTAGTATAGCCTGGATAGTATATTTGGCTTCGGATAAACTGCAAGTTTGTCATTTAATGCCAAACTAGAAGATACCAGAAGACCCGGGTTCAAATCCCGGCAGACCCTTTATTTTTAACTCAAAGGTTTTATTAAATTTTCTATTGTTGAAATACCATGGTAATTGTCATTAAAGCAGGACATACTGTAACAAGTAAAGCTGATAGTATGAGATTAATGAGAGAAAGAATAAGATTTTCTAAAGATAAAGTTATATTGGTTGTTTCTGCTATGGATGGGGTCACAACTAGGATATTAAATGAAATTAAAAGCAAAGAAGCAGAAGAAAACCCTGATTATTCTTCTTTAAGACAATCTTTGAAAAGAGAACATATGGATCTTGCTAGAGATTTGAGATTTGATTTAGGTGGTTTAGAAAAACAATTAGACATTGAGCTAAGAACTATAGACCCTCCACTTGGAGAAAGAATGATGATGCAGTTGGTAACTAGTTGGCTTGAATCTACTGATTTTTTTGTTAGAGGCGTTAGGGCTTATCAATTGGGAATTATGACAAAAAATGTAAATGGTGAAGATGTTTTAGATGAGGATTGTAGAACTGATGTTGGTAGAGAAGCTTATTTTCATCTCAATATGAATAATGTTAATAGAATATTAGTAATTCCTGGATATGAAGCTAGGAATGGAAATAGAAGAGTAACAAATCTAGGAAGAGGTGGAAGTGATACAACAGCTGCATTTGTAGCTGGAGCTTTATCTAAATATCTTGGAAAAGCAGAAAAAGTTGAATTACGTTTCTTAAAAGATGTTGCTGTAATGTCGGGAGATCCAAGAATAGTTGGAAGTAAAGCAAGATTATTAAGTTATCTTGATATGATATCTGCTTCCGAATCTGGAATTTTAAAACAAGATGCATTAAGATATTTAGGAAATCCTGATGTTAAAATTTATGTAGAAGCTTTAGATGGAACAGGAAAAACAGAAATTGGAGATGAAAGAACAAATGAAGGAGATATTGTTATTAAATTATTTAGAAATGGATATTATCTAAAAGTAGATGTAAGAGATGAACCTGGACAGGAAGAAGAGACAAAAAAACTAATTACTAAACGTGGATTCAATAAGAAAGGTGGGGCTGAAACTCATGAATCTACGGCTTATTTTATAAATAAAAGTGATAGTAGAAATCCTAGTGGGACAATTGAAGAATTAGTTCAAGATATTGTTGCTAGAGGAACTAAAGTAGATGTAGAAGAAGGTTCTGAGATTACAGTAAGCGGCGGATTTACAAAAAAAGATTATGCTGATTCTGTATTAACTTTAGATTGGAAATTTCATTCTGCTATCTATACTCAACCTTTCTATTCATTCGCCATTCCAAGAGAAGGTGATGAACAACAAGTTAGAAAGCTTCATGAAATATTAGTTGAAAGAAAAAGATAATATTTATAATTTAATTAAGTTTTTGGTCTCCATTTATATATATTATCGTGATGATCATAATAATATACTTCGACAACTTTCTCTTGATGTTTTATTTTAAATATCATTACAAAATGATCATCAATATGAACTCTATTGTAAGTTTGCAATGGGCTTAATAAGAATTTGTAAATATGTTGTGGATTTGCTCTTATTTCTTCGATTTTTTTATGAATTATTTCAAGTTGTTTTTTATTCTTTTTTGAAAGTTTTTTAAATATTCTATCAGCTTCTGGCTTTATGTCAAGATTATACATCTTAACTCAACCCATATCTCTTTGCAAAGTCTTTTACCCGAATACTTTTTTGCTTTTCTATTTGTCTAATTTTTTCAATAAATTCTGGTTTAAGTTCTGGTTCATTTTCTTCTTCTATAAATTTTTCTACTACAAATTCAATTGCCTTTCCTTTATCTTTTAGATTATATTTAGCCTTTACTACATTCAATACACGATTTGTATTTTCATCAATTTCTATCAAAGCTTGTACCATTTTTACCTCCCGATAATATTAACTAAGTTAGACTAAGTTAAGCTTATTTATAAAGTTATCGTAGATTAATATTAATTAGGATATTTTATTAACTTATTAGTGGTTATAAAACGAAAGATTTATAAATACCTATTTTACCGATACTTCTATGAATCTAGTCGAAGAATACTGTGAAGCGTTTAGACAAACATTTGGGGCTTTATTGCCTGCTCCAAGAAAGAAAAGGGAAAAATTTTTAGAGAAAGTTAGAGAAAAAGTTGATTATTATAAACCAAAAATTGAAGCCAAATGTAATATTTCTCTAAGAAATGTAAAGGTTAAAGATAATGAGGAATGGTTAGATGATCACTTCTCATTTGAACGTGATAATAGAAGGGCTATTGAAATTGCATGGAAAAATGGAAGAGTTCCTACACAGAGAGATTTTAGATCCATTTGTATGGCATCTTCTTTAGCTAGGACTATAGTTACAATTCCTCTTTTAATATATAATACTTTTTTAGATCCTGATTTTAGATACGGAAATGATACTATTTATGTGCCATTTTATTATGGGAATAGATTAATGGATGTTGATTTTGAGAGAAAAGCTAAAAACCTTGATCGTAAGGTTGTTCATGAACTTTCACATTGTTTATGGGATAATATCGTAGGAAATAAAGAAGATTATTCAGTGGGAATAAGAGAAATACGAACATATAGAGAATGGAGTGAGGGGTTTGCAACTTATTGTGAAAGTACTTATTTTTCAGATATTTATCCAGATAGTACTGAAGAACTTCATATATCATCTAAAGTTTATAGAAATGGAAAGAGAAGA
>CAZJUI010000042.1:0-5593 GCA_964549185.1 Candidatus Woesearchaeota archaeon | reverse complement strand
AATGATCATCATGCAATATTTTTGCTATAGTTTCTCCTGCATTACCAAAACCTTGAACTATGACATGGCCCTTACTCATATTAAATTTAGGCAAAGCTTGTTTTAAAACATAATAACCACCGCGAGCTGTAGCTTGATCTCGGCCTTTACTTCCGCCAAAATCTAATGGTTTACCTGTAACAACAGCAAATATTTTTTGACCTTTAATTTTAGAATATTCTTCTGCGATATATCTCATTATTTTTGAATTAGTATACACATCAGGAGCTGGAATATCTTGATCAGGACCGATAATTTCATGAATAAGATGAACAAAGTTTCTTGTTAATCTTTCAATTTCAGCTTCTGATAATGAATGAACATCAACTTCTATACCTCCTTTTCCTCCACCTAATGGAAGATCAAGAACAGCGCATTTAATGCTCATTAAGGTAGCGAGAGCTTTAACTTCATCTAGATCAACTTGTGGATGATAACGTAAACCGCCTTTATATGGACCACGGGCATTGTTATGTTGAACTCGATAACCTAGAAAGTTTTTAATTTCTCCATTATCCATGTTTATTGGAATGTTAACAGCTATTACTTTTTGAGGTCTTTTAATTACTTCTATTAATGAATCTTGTAGATTAAGTTTCTTTGATGCTATGTCTATTAGTTTTAATGTGTTTTCATGAAGATTTGGCATGATTAACGCTTATCGAGAAGATTTAAATAGATTTCTATGATAGAATTATTGTTTAAAAAAGGTTTAAATAGATAAATAATATTGATATTTTTATGAAAAAGGAGGTATTTAGTGTATTTCTAGTAGTTTTATTACTATTAATGCCGTTTTCAAATGCACAATTAAATTTAATAGAAATAAAAGATGTAAATGTTAATGATAATACTATTCAAATTTTAATTCAAAATAACTTTAATCAAGATTTTAGTAAAATAATATTTATAATAAATAATCAATATACAATAATACAAGATAAAGAATTAAAAGCTTTAGAAACAAAGTTCTTTGTTGTTAACTATCAAGGTGGGATTAAACTAGAAAATTTACAAGTCATTATTAATGATAATACGGCTAGTTATATATTTACGGGAAATGAAGATAATTTTGTTATTAATCAAGAGATTACTTCCCAAACATCTACTCAGGAATCTAATTCCCCTATAAGTTATATATATTCCATTCAAAGAGTTGCTAAGATACAAGATAATAATATTATTTACTTTCAATCTGATAATATAGATTCAACTTCTATAGAAACGGATTCTACTGGAGCTATTAACTTTAAAGCTAATTATTTACCTTTTGGTAAAGAGTTAAGTTTTGGCTCTATTGGAAAAGAAAAGTATGGATTTTCATCTAAAGAATATGATGCAGAAAGTTCATTAAATTATTTTAATGCTAGATATTATAATCCAAGCAATGGTAAGTTTATTTCTAATGATCCTATTTTTAAGCCAACAGAAGGTGGTTACCAATATGTTAGAAATAATCCATTAACAGTTACTGATCCTAGTGGAAATGAAATAAAAATTGTTGATGGTGATAAAAATAGCGGGAAAATTTTTTGGGAGATTTTGCATAATAAAAATTTTGGAAAATTTGATATATTGGAAAAATCATGGGATATATTCACAATTACTTTCTCTGATGAACCACATTGTATTGTAATGACCGATTGCGGTGGTGGTATCACATATTCAAATGGTGTTATAAAGCCTATAGAAGATGTTAAGCTGATGGTATCTTTAGTAAATAAAAATAGCGTAATAATATCCAAAGACTCTGAGATAGACAAAAAAGCAGCTGCTTTATATGCCCTAAATTTATTATTACTCAAATACTATAAATTTGATGAACAAATAGAAAAAAAATTAAAGATAACTCTTGGGGATCATGCTATATATCGATATCCCCAATTATCAGATTACGTAACTAAATTTGGAGGATATACATCTCTCCATTTAAGAGCTATGATAGAAACTAAGTATGACCTTTCTTCTACATATAAAACAGATGAAGAAAAAAGGACTGCAGAGGCACTTAAATCTCTTGGTTTTTATCCTTATAAGACCGGATTCGGACATAGTTTTGCAGGCCCAGTAGCAAATGTTTATTATATGCCTTGGCAATATGTTGTTGGGACTAGTTTTAAATTTTTGTCTGATTATGTATCTTGGAGTGATTTTATTACAGTTTTTGATGAAAATACAGGAATACAGCAAGATGGTAATAAAAGGCCAGATTATCGTCCTTCAGAAAAAAAATGATATTACAATTTATCTTTAAATTCTTTCATTAAAGAAACTAAGCTATCTATTGATTTAGCATGAGTTATTTGTTCTCTTAATTTAGAACTTCCATTAATCCCAGATGAAAAGTTATGAGCAATTAGCTTTAAAGTATCTATATTATTTTTTTAAATTCATTTCAATTTAAATACCAATCTAGTTTTTCCTTTTCCTTTATTTTGTGTTGATAAAATTTTAATATAACCAATCTCAGATGTATTCTTAACATGAGTGCCGCCACAAGGACATTTATCTATACCTTCTATTTCAATTACTCTTATTTCTTTTATTGATTCTGGTAAACGAGAAAACAAATTTCTACGTTTAGCATCTATTTGTATTAAAACATCTTCTCTTGTCATAAATGTTATTTTTACAGGAACTTTTTTATCTACAATTTCATTAAATTTTATTGTTAAAGAATCTAGGATTTCTTGAGCTGGTCTAAAGGGCTCAAAATCTATTCTTGAAGTTTCTGCTCCTATTTGATTGCCTACTGTTTCTGCATCATATTCATCTAAAACTAAGGAAGAAAGCAAATGTTGAGCGATGTGCATTCTCATATGTTTATATCTTAAATTCCAATTTATAATTCCATGAATTTTATCATTTACCTTTAATTTATTTTCTTTTAAAACATGAACAATTTCATTATCTTCTTTTTTTACATCAATGACTTCATATTTTTCACTATCTTTTATCAGAAAACCAATATCATTTGGCTGACCGCCTGAAGTTGCATAGAAGCAAGTTTTATCTAGAATAACTTTATTTTCATTTACTTCTAAGACAATTGCGTCAAATTCTTTACAATAACAATCTGTTAGGTTGATAGCTAAGGTTTCCATAAAGATGATCCATAAGAAGTGTTTAAAAAGTTTGCTAAGCTCTTATTCTAGTTTTTTTATTCTTCTCTGCATATTCCCAAGATAAAAAGTTATTTAACTCAATTAATTTCTTAACTGTTTGGTTTGTGATATTAATCTTATATAATTTTATTCCACCTAGTTTTCTGGTAGAAATGACTATTCCATCTTTTTCTAATTTTGGCCATATCTTTTTTAATGTTTGAAAATTAATCTTAGAATTTTGTGCAATCTCTGTAATTGAATAATCAAAATCTCTAGAATATATTAAAAAATCTAGAATTTTAATTAGAGGATATTCTCCAAAGGTTTTTGTAAATATTGATTTATATACCATTTTAAAGCCAATAAACAAATATCAACATCAATGAAACTGTAGCTAGAACAACTAGAATTGATTCATGAATACAAATATGCTCCTTTTTCTGACAACCTTTGAAATGGCAAAGTTTCATGTTTAACGATAAGAGGTTTAATTATTTAAATCTATTTATTGATAAATTTAACTATTATTTTTGCTAATAAATGAGCTAGTGTTCTGTGAAAAAATGTCTTATTTTTAACAATTTTAATTCCAAGTCTTTCTTCTAGAACATCATTTAAAACCTGCATCTTGAATGATTTTGGATTTATAACAATGACATCTGCTTCTATATATTTTTTCAAGTTTTCTTCTGTCGGATTACCATAAAATAAGTCGTATAAAACATCTTGGTGAGCTGATATTTCAATATTAATTTTATCCAATTCTTTAGGAAGAAAAACTCCATCTTCTGTAACTTGCAGATAAACATAGCTATCTAAATTAGTTATATGAAGCTGAGCATTTATTGGAAGAATAATTGATAATTTCTTGAAATCCATATTTTTTGTTTTTTCCTGTAAAGCATCTTGCGTTAGATTATTAAGAATAATTTGCTCTTCTGAAAAAACTATTGGTAAAGATAAGAACAATAAAATTATCAATATTGGAAATATTTTTATTTTTATCACCTAAATTTTTTGTTTTTAAGAAGTATATAAGTATTTTGGTTAAACTTTGATTAAACTAACGATAAGTTTCCTTTCTCTTGGACCATCTAACTCAACTAAAGCAATATCTTGCCATTTTCCCAATAGTAATTTATTTTCTTTTAAAACATGAACAATTTCATTATCTTCTTTTAGATTTGGCTCTGATACTTCATTAACAATTAATGTAGCTGTTGTATTTGTTGAATAAATATTACAAATTCCTTGGGTTATTTTAGAAGATTTGATAATATCATTAATTTCATCTGAAATTATTACAATTTCTTGATGTTTATTTGTTTTTATTAATAATTCTTGCATCATTCTAACAATACCTTGACTCTTGATAACCTTTGTTTATAGCCTCTTCTTGATTAGAAAAACATATTAAGTTATCTTTTTTTATTTTTAAAGCATAATAACAATCACATTCGTAAAAAAAGTTAGAATTTTTAGAACCTGCAAATTTTGAGTCTGCTGGACAACCAAGTTTTTGGCATGCGGTTAAATCTTCTTTATATTCTTTCCATATTCCAAGATTTTGTTGTTTAGCTTCAATTTCAGCTGCTTCTAAAATATCTTGATGAGCTAAATTTGGCTTGTATTCTATTGCTTCTGCATAACCTTCTTCTACCATGACTTCATTAATGAAAACTCCATCTAAGTAAACATATCTTAGTAATCTGCCATATCTATCATTATTTGTTTTATCTTTGATTAATGTTACTCCTTTTCCTTCAACTAAAGAGGTTAGTTTGTCTTTTGCTTCTTGATAATAAAATTGACTTTTTTCAGGAGTGTTAATCCCTATTAAACGAACATGATTTCCATCTGATAAAGTTAAAGTATCTCCATCAATAACTTTTGCAACTGTTAATTTATCTTGGATTACGTTTGCTGTTGGTTCTGGGCTTTTTTGTAAGTAAAAGATAGTTATAACTACAATAAACAATGCCAATGTCATAATTAATGATCTTTTCATGTTAGTAATATTATTATTCCTAGGATTATGCAATATGGTGAAAAGTAATGAAATTTTCTAGTTTTTATAATTCTTAATAACCATTTTAATGTTAAAAAACTTACTATTAAAGATGAAATAAAACCAATTGCTAGAAATGAAATTGATTCTTTTTCTGGATTAAAGTTAGTTAATTGCAAAATTAAAGCTCCGATAATTGCTGGAATAAATAGTAAGAAAGAAAATCTTGCTGCTTGTTCTCTATTAATACCGAACAACATTGCAATTGAAATTGTTGAGCCTGATCTTGATATTCCTGGGATTATAGCAATTCCTTGAGTTATTCCAATTAATGAAGCTTGTTTATAAGATATTTCTTGATATTTCTCTTTAGCGAATTTTGTTAAAAATAAAATTATTCCTGTGATTATCAATGCAATGCCAACTAAAGTTAAGTTAG
>CAZJUI010000041.1:0-5679 GCA_964549185.1 Candidatus Woesearchaeota archaeon | reverse complement strand
TATTTATGGCAAGATTTATTAAGTTTAGAAAAAATTAATTTTTTATGGAAGAGCTTAATGAAGAGCAAATAAAAGAACTAAATGAAATAGGAAGATTACCACCACAAGAACAAAGCGAGAGGTTACAGGAATTTTTATCTACGTTAAGCGAAGAGCAAATTGAATGGCTTAAGTCACAGCAAGCCAATGCAGGGGCTTCTGGTGGACAATGTCCTTTTTGTTTGATGGCAGAAGGAAAGATAGAAACGAAAGTTGTTTTTTCTGATGAAAATGTTATGGCTGTTTTAGATATTAATCCAGCAAGTGATGGACATACAATAGCATTTTTAAAAGAACATCATGCTAATTTATTTGACATTCCTTTTGAGAAATTTGAATATTTAATGAAAGCCTGTAGTTTGATAGGAGCAGGATTAGTTAAGGTGTTGAATGCAGATGGATTTAATTTGTTTATTGCTAATGGGAAGATGGCTGGACAAAGAGTTGATCATATATTAATTCATTTAATTCCAAGATTTAATGGAGATGGAGTTAATTTTAACTGGAAAGCTAAAAAAATAGATGAAGAGAAAGCTAGTAAAGTATTAGATTCTTTTAAGAACTTTCATGTTCCATCCAGTAAGAAAGTAGAAGAGAAGATAATACCTGAAGAAGTTGAGTATGAAGAGATGGAAAGGATACCTTAGTAATTTTTAAGTAGTTACAATAGAAAGATTTATAAATACTTATTTTAGTTAAATTTAATTATGAAAACAATAGATGAAGCACTTGCAAGTTTACCAAATAGTAATCTTACACCTGAAGAGGTTGCTAGACATCATGCTAGAAATAGAACAGAAGAAGAAATAAAAAAAGAAAGAAGATATGTTTACAAAGATGGACCTTTTGATGAAGGTATAGCTTATTTAAAAGCACATAAAATAAAATTAGCTAATCCATGGGATTTGTTTGAAGGGAGAACTTTACATGGTACAAATGATAAAATAAGTATAGGTGATACCTATGTTGCCATATCTCTTATTTATACGCCTAAAAAGAAAGATGTTCTTGTGGTAGATAGAAGGCATGATCCCATTTTAAGAAACCCGAAAAAAGCAACAGATGCCCACAGAGGGAGTGAGAAATTTTATGTTGATGATACAAAATTTAGAAAACTTGCAGAAACAGATCCCGAAAAAGCAATAGAATCAGGAGTTCTTTTACTATCTAGGGGAGAGATTGAAAGATTAAAAGGAGAGGGAATTTTAACAAACAAATTTGGAGAGGATAAATACGGTTATTTTTTAGCAAGACAACAATCAAGACCTTATGGTTCATTCTTAATAGAAAATGGTATAGAAAGTGTAACAGTAACATTTGATGATCAAGAGTATGTAAATAACCAAAAAAAACCATATGCAGTAAAACTATTGGTTCGTGGGCTTGGTGATTGGTCTGAGTTAGATGGCGATGTTCATTATCTCAACGATCTCGACGACCCTTGTGGCCGAGTTTTTGGGGTGCAAGTTTTACCTGCGAAGCATGTCGAAAAAAATTTAGAACATAGACTTTAATCTTTATATCAACAAAGTTATAGGATTTCCAAATATAAAACTTAAAATTAAAGATATTAAAAAAGATGGAACAAACGGAATACCTTCTTTTATTGTAACTGAATGAATTTTTAAAGACTTTATTTTATTTATTTGTTCTTTTGTAACCCCAGTTGATTTAGAAGAGTAAATTAATTTGTTTTTGTCATGAATATCGTAAATTATCCAATCACCTTCTGTTAACTTATCAACAGAGATTCTTTTTATCATAGAAGAAAGTTCAACTGTTTTCATTAAGATAAAAGCGTAAACAAAAATAACGGGAAATGTTGCTAATAAGATGAATAATGGAAGTAAATTTTTTTCTGAAACAACAAAAAGAGATAATATTATAAGAATAAACGACATTATGACTCCTATCTTTCTTACTGTTAATGTTGAATTTTCATTGTAAATGGCATGGAATCTTAATTTGAAAGCCTTTTTGTTTTTGAAAGACAGAAAAACCGTCCAAATTAAACTGTATAGTGCTCCATAAATTATTAAATTTATAAATATGATAAGCACAAACGGAATTTTATCTAAACTAGGACTAAAATATTTTAACAAGAATGAAGGATAATAATAAAACATTGTTCCTAGACCCATCAAAAGTTTAGCATCTCCTCCGCCCCATTGTTTTGTGTAATACATTACCAAAGCTATTAAATACATAATAACAAAACCAATAACAGAAAATAAGATAATTTTGTAATCTTTGTTAACAATAGAGGCAAGTAAAGATAATGATAATCCAATTACAATCAAAGAATAACTTATCCAATCAGGAACTTCTTTTGTTTTTGTATCACTATATGAAGCAATTGCTAATAATATTAAAGAAACAACTACAAACATCACCTCTATCATAATAATAATTATAATAATTAGGTTTATAAAGGTTTTTATCTAAAATATAGTTTGTATGATAACTATAGTTGGAGCTGGATGTATTGGTAATTATTTAGCATATAATCTAGCTAAAGGCGGACAAGAAGTCAGAGTTATAGAAGAGCACTTAAAAGTTGGAAAACCGGTACAATGTACAGGATTGACGACTCATTTTTTGGAAGATGTTGTAAAACTAAGAAAAGACTTAATTATGAATAGAATGAAAAAAGTTAGAGTGATTGCTCCAAATGAGAAAATTACAGATATACCATTAAAAAGGCCAGAAATTGTTTTGAACAGATGTGAATTTGATAATTATCTAATGGAGATGGCTGAAAAAGAAGGAGCTAAATTTCTTTTAGGAAGAAAATATGTTAATTTTGATGGAAAGAAAGTTCAAGTTAATAATGAATATTTTGATACAAATGCCTTAGTTGGAGCAGATGGCCCAGGATCTATTGTGGCTAGAACAAATAACATTTTAGGAAAAAGAGAGTTTTGGACAGCTTCTCAAGCAACAATTAAAGGAAATTGGGAAAAGGACACATTTACGGTGTGGTTTGGAAGTATTGCACCTGGATTTTTTGCTTGGTGTGTTCCTGAAAATGAGGAAATAGCAAGAGTCGGATTAGCTGTAAAGGGAAATGTAACGAATTATTTTGATAAATTAGTTAAAGATAAGGGAAAGATATTGGAAAGACAAGGTGGATTAATACCAATTTATAATAAAAGTACTATAATTGAAAAAAATAATGTTTATTTGGTTGGAGATGCTGCAATGCAGGTTAAAGCGACAACAGGCGGTGGAATAATACCTGGAATGTTAGCGGCTGAAGAATTGGCCGGGGCAATAATAAATAAAGAAAGTTATGAAAAGAGATGTAAGAAAAAAATAGGGAAAAGTTTAGACATGCACTTAAGATTAAGAAAAATGTTAGATAAATTTAGTGATAAGGATTATAATAGATTAATTGAGATGATGAATAAGGAAAGCTTTAAAAAGATATTAGAGAATGCTGATAGAGAGTTTCCATCTAAACTTATGATGGAGCTATTAGTAAAAGAACCAGGACTGTTGAAATTTGCGGTTAAAGCAATATGATAAGCGATAAAGAAATCTTAAGATTGGCACAAGAGATTTATAATGAGTTTAGTATTAATTATCTAATTGATGTTAAAATAGAGATACTTAATTTAGAAAAATTTCTGAAGATAGCTGAGAAAGTAGATTATGTAAGAACAATGGTTGATGGGAAGAAGATAAGAAGCATAAAAGAGATTCCGCTTCCAATAATAAGTTTGAATGGCGAGCCATTTAAAATATTTATTTGCAAGAATATTGTGAATAAAATTTCTAGAAGATTGGCAAAACAGAAACAAAAAGATTTTATCAAGGCAATAACCTTACATGAACTTTATCATATATTAAATTATGAGAGCAAGAGAGAATTAATTTATAGTTATTTATTCTCTGATAAGAATACTTTAGAAAACATGAAGGAAGATTGGAAAGATTTTTATAAATTATTAGAAGATAATAAAAAGAAAATAAGACTTTAGTTTAGTTCGTCATAGAAAAAATCCCTATTTCTTTGATTGTACCTAGGATAGTCATAGTTTCTTGTTGGATAATAATTTCTAGAATATCCTCTTAAATCACCGTAGTATGGTTTGTAATACTGGTAGTTATCGTAGTTTCTGTACCTAGGATAGTCTCTTTCATACCTGAAATTATGCTCGAATTTAATTTCGTTCATGAAAGTAACTCTGCCATTGAATCTATCTGATCTTGAAAATACTTCTGCATCATAGAATTTTGTTGATCTGCTATAAAATTCACTATCATATCCATAATCATCATAACTATAAGCTTGAACTATATTCAATCCTGTTAAGGTTAAGATTATGGCTAACAATATTGCTAAAAGTTTGTTTTTCATTTTTAATACCCCCATTACAAATATAATATGTTTAGAAAAATATTTAAAGCTTTTTAAATTGATTTAGCCAATATGAAAGCTAAATTATGCCCTCAATGTAAATTTGATCTAGAAAAAGTAAAATTTGATATAGGAAATGATATAAAAGTTGAATCTCTGCATTGCAAGAAATGCGGATTTAATATTACTTCAAATAAAGAACTTAGTAAAGTTTATAACGTAAAATAGCAGCAATTCCAGTTAATCCATTAAGCTTATTTCCTGCTTCATTTTCAGATGAAATAATGTGAATTTCACTTTTTGTTTTTTCTACTTGATGCATTATCGAATTAAGAATGTTAAATTTATCTTCTTGCCTAAATTTTTGGATTAAAGAATCTGTTATTAATAATATTTTAACAGCTCCAAGATTGGCTGCATTTTCTACTTCTTTTATTCCGTAAACAGCTAAATTATCTTTTGATATTTCTTTTAATAATTCATCTACCAGATTAATTTCGAAATTAGTTCTATCATTTTTTAATATTGTTTTAATTTCATCTCTTTTTAAAATTTCGTTTACACCATTTGTTCCAATAGAATTGCACGTAGCAAGTGTAACTTTTTTAGAGATATCAATAGATTTTTTCTTAACAATTTTATAGAAATCTTCTTTCCAAAAAGCAGGAGAAGCTATTATTATACTATTGATAGAATAACGTTTAACATAATCTTCTAGAATAGTTAATAATTCTAAATAGAAATTAGATTCTTTTTTTTCTACATCACCTTTCTTTTCAACTTCTCCCTTTATTTCTGTTAAAATATCAAAACCATAGTTTTTTAATAATGCGAATGTTGCTTCGTCCCTATCCATTGCCAATATTAAAACTTTAGATGAAGGGAGTTGAGAAGCTTGTTTCAATCTTTGAATTTGAAAATTTAACCATTTTTCTTTTTCTATTGTGATTACTGAATTTTCTTCTAAATCAAATGAATGAAAAGATCCTTTTGGGATGTCATCAGGAGATTCTATTATTTTTCCTAGAACTCTTAAAGAATCAGAATGTTTACTAAACTCTATCTTTTCAGTTTGAATTTTTAAGAAAACTGTTTTTTTAACTATAGAAGATGAACGATCAATTTCAGTTCCTATTTTAATTTTTCTAGTAGTTTTACCACTAATAATGTCCTCTTTATCTATTAAATTGGCTAAAAACCATAAATCATCAAGATTTTCTACCTTAATTGTTATGATATTCTTCTTTAAATCCTGCTTTAATATCTTCATATATTTA
>CAZJUI010000040.1:0-5775 GCA_964549185.1 Candidatus Woesearchaeota archaeon | reverse complement strand
TAGTTTACATCGTTATCATGGTGGTCTTTATAGTGTTAGAGAGAAAATGGGATATCCTCAAGCTAAGAAGCAAAATAAGTATTGGAAAAATAGAGAAAATGTAGAGAAGGAGATTAAAGAAATCGTAGAAGAATATGGATATTTTCCTAGTTTTAGTAAATTAAGAGAATCTAAACATAGGGGCATTATTAATGCTTTAGCAGCCCATGGAGGAATTGTAAAATTTAGAAAGTTAATAAAATCAAGAAAACCACGTCACTATTGGGAAAATATAGAAAATATAAGTAAGGAATTAAAAAAAATTACAAAAAGTTTAGGTCATTTTCCATCTTCATATGAACTATCAAAACTTGAATATAAAAATCTGGCAACTGCCATTTATCAACATCATGGTGGTATTGATAAAGTTAGAGAAAGAATGGGATATGAAAAATTTATTATAAAACCAAATGGTTATTGGAAAGATATAAACAATGTAATAAATGAATTAAAAGAAATAACAATGAAACTTGGTCATTTCCCCACTAAAACAGAACTATTAGAAATTGGTGAATCTTCCTTGGACGTTTCAATATCCAAATACCATGGGGGTTTTGACAATGTTAAATTTTCTATGGGTTATGGTACCATAAGAAAAAAGGACCAATTTATTTCTTTTCTATCACGAAATCAAAAAGCGAGAAATTTAGTATCTATTACTATAAATGCAAATGGTTTTAGGTCTGACATTGAACAAATAATAAATGAAGTCTATACTGGGAAATTTAAAGATCAAGAAACATTGCATAATTTGATAGATGAAAGCACAGATCAGATTTATGAATTAATACAACATGGTATGATAAATTTAGGATATTTTATTGGCGGATTTACTTTACAGGATAGGAAAATAATTCCTGTATTAATTGGAGAAGCTATTGATAACATTCCTGAGAAGAGAATTAATGCTTCTCTTGAATATAGATTAGTAAGATTATTAAGGCAGAGTTATAGTCCTGAGTTTAATGAAGATCCTAAAAGGGTAATTGAAGAACTAAAAGTAAAAACTCAGGATAGTAAAGGTAGGAAGCGTAAATTATATGAAAGATTGAGTAGACATTATACTGAAGTTTTAGAATTAAAAGAAGAATTAACTTGATACTTTAATAATAAAATGCGGGAAACAGGATTCGAACCTGCGCAGGCACTGAGCCATTAGGGCCTAAACTTCGTCTCTTATTATCAATTGATAGATAAGATCTAACCCGTTTGACCGCTCCGGCATTCCCGCATAAGATTAAGGAAAATATAGTGTATAAAAAGGTTTTGAATAAGTAGAATATCGGTTTTTTCTTAAAAAGAAGAATTTAAATATGGATTAGATTATTTCCTTGGTTATTGTGATAAAAATGACAGCAATTGAAAAACAATTGAAGGATCCAATAAAGGTTTTTGAACGAGCTGTAAAATCTAAGAAACATAAATTTAAATTGAATGCACATGCTTATGAAGAAGAACTAGAAGAGAGATGGATGAAATCTAGATGATATATTTAGATTTTAAATTTTAATCTTTTTCTTGTAAATTTTGTGTTTATTAAAATGAACCAAGATAATAACTGAACTTGCTAATATTAATAAGCCAACTGATAAAAATAAGATATCCCGTGTATTTTGTTCAAGATTAAAAATAGTTGCTCCTGTTGGAAATTCGTCTGCTGTTTGACTGGGACTTTGTTCATTTGATTCTTGAACTTGGGGTTGTTGATTAACAGTTTCTTCTTGTAAAGGTGGATTAACTATTTGTGGAGTTGGCTGTATAATCTGTTCTTGAGCTTGAGGAACTTCTATTGGCGAATTAATAACAGCATTTCTTCTTCTAAGCAAAGGTTGAGGTTCTTCTGTTATTGTTATATTTGTTATTGTTGTATTAATTATTGTGGTATTTGTAGCATTATTTGGGATTGTTGTGTTGGTTAAATTTTGTTGGAGTAATGGGGCAGATATTATGAATGAAAATACATTTGAAGTTAATAGATTAGTTTTAATAAAGAAATTATATGGATTAGATGATTGAGAATAACTTAAAGATGAAGATGAAACATTAAAGAAACAAGAATTATTAATTGATTTAGAGTTAACTTCTTTTAATGATGATATTTCTAGATTTTTAATATTTAATGTTAATGGAGATGTAGAAGAGAAATCTATCTTTATTGGACAAATATTAAAATTACAGTTTTTTAGTTCATTGTTAACCAAAGAGGAAAAGTCATCTGTTTTTGTTCCTTTTAATATTATTTTCTTATTTTTAATCGAGATTGAAAGCTTTTTTACTATTAATGGAATATTTTTCTCTTCATAACTTATTTCAAATATTGATTTTTTTACAGAAACGTTTTTAGAAACAATTACAGTTAAACTAGAATTTGTTACTATATCAAGAGTTTTTTCTTTTTCATAAATATAATGCCCATAGAATAAGGAACAATTTGTTAAATTATTATCAGAAAATGTTATTATTATAGGATTACCTTGAGAGATATTTGCAGAATAATTAATTTCTGATGCTGAAATTGTTTTAACTAAGAATAATAGGAATAATACTAAGATAACCTCTTTTTTCATACAAATAAGTAAATATCAATAGTATTTAAATTTTTATACTGATTTACGAGAAACAGGCTTTTTCTTCATCCAATTATAGAATCTAAGTTTAGATGTTGCGCCATATCCACATCTTGAACATCTTTTTTGAACCTTATGATAAGAAGGATGACCGCATCTTCTACATCTAATGTGAAGCATGCGCTTCGCCATCTTACCTTGTGAATAAGTGCCTTTAGTCATTGTGTTGAGATAAAGACTATGGTATCTCCTCTAAGAAATACAGTTCCGACTTTTCTTTTTACTTCATTATTTTCACGTTCTTCACAATCATCTAGAACTGTGTTAATGTGAATGTCGAAAGCTTTTAGTTTTCCAACGAATTGTTTTCCGTTTTTTAGCTCTACTATCACTCTTTTATTTCTTGCTTCATTCAAAGCATCTAATGGTCTTGATGTTTCCATGTTATTTCCCCCTTAAATAAAAAATTTAAAATGAAAGTAAACGTTAATTAGTATTTATAAGGTTTTTGATTTATTAATGGAAGATGGAATAAGAGAGATTATTAAAGAATTAGAAGTAAAAAGCTAGATTATTTTTTATTTTTAATTAAAAGCTTATTGAAATCTTCAACCATATATTCCCCATAAATAATAAGAATTACAACTATTTAAGTTTTCCTGATAATTTTTTTAATTCTTGAAGAAGTTGAAGAAACAAGATGGTATAGTTCACACGACTAAAGGTAAAGGAGAAATAATAATCTTGGTGGAGTTCACCATACTAATCATTATGTTGATTTAATAGTTAAAGGTGAGGGAGAAGTAACAGGTTGTCCAAATTTTTGCTCTTTCTGTTAGAATAGATGATTAATCGATGGATGAAGATTAATAATCATCATAAAAATAGCTATATTTTTATTAATTTTAATAAAAATCATAGTTAAATTTTACCGTTGCTGTAAGTCAGGAGGTTTTATTATATCCTCTAGATTAGCAATGTTTATAAACTACTTTGACGATAAATAGAATATCAGAAAAAGAGGATGTGTTCAAAAGAAAAAGGACAATCTCTTTTTCGGATGAACTCATTCTTTAGATAAAATAAAATGAACTGTTGGAGGCAGGGATAAACACGGCAAGAAATATTAATATGAAAGAAACTTTAACAATAATGGGAATAGATGCAGCTACCGGGTTTGTAGTTTATTTTATTGAACCTTCTTTTTTAAAGTATGTTTATGGAATGGGCTTTGCTTCTTTAATAGCTCTTTTCATGATGACCAAACAAGGTAAAGTGTCTATTTACGGCTCACAACTTGCAATGGCACTAACAATAGCCATACATTTTGCAAAGTAAAAAAGAAATTTGTTAATTCTTGAAAGTTTTATTAGAAAGAACTAGCTAATTCCCATAACTTAATTTCAGCTCTTGCTTACTTCTATGAAACTTTAGTGTAATGTAAAGTCTAAGGGGTATGAAATCTTATCATTTCTTCTTTGAAGCCCTATACATTTCAATCCTTTCAATTGTAGGTTCAATGCCTTCTTGAAGTTCTGGGTACCAAGGTTGGGTTTCTGAATGAACTTTCAGTAATTCATTAAGAGAATCTAAACTAAAGCTTTCAGGAATATTTTTTATCATTTTATTTATTCTAGCTTTTCTATGCCTTCCGATATCGTCAATAGAAAATTTATCAATATCAGAATAAATCCTATGTAATGCTCTCAAACTCTCTGCAGCCATAAGATTCTCCTCGCCAACTGTTTTTCTCATTCGTTCATAAAAGGGAGCTATATAGTCAACATCTTGAATTCTTGATAAACCATTAGTAACCATACATAGTCTTTCCAAACCTAATGCTAAAATTGAAAAACCACAATCGGTGTCATTTAATCCAATTATTTGTTCTCCTTGCCAATCTGGAGTCCAAGCAAATCTCTCTAAAGTTCCGACATCCAATAATTTTTTATTACGCATGAGAATGTTTAGTTCATTTCTATAACCCCATCCATTATAAGCTAAAGAAACGCCCCCGCTCTGTTCTTCTTTTCTTAAATTTACTGAAAGAAAAGTATCTCTAGTACGATCGCCAATTAAGTTTTCTTCCGGAATCCCTGCTTCCAAGAAAGCTTTTCTTGATATCTCATCTTTTGGAATGTTATAATTAAAACAGTATTTTCCACCAGTTAAATCTCTAACACTTCCACCGGTGCAATAACTCGGATAAATTCTCTCTTCAGGGACGCCCAGTCCTTTAAGAAATTTAACAAAATCAGATATTTGCTTTGAATGAATAATCTCGTCACTAAATCTTTTTTTGAGAGCTATTGCTCCTGTTAAATCAGACATCTCAAAAATACCTAAATATTTCCAAGAATTTTGAGTTTCGGTTAATTGAACATCTTCAGGTCTTATACAGCTTTGAATTGTAGAAAAAACAAAATCATGAGTAAAATCAACCAATTTTCCATACTCTCTAAGCCAGTGATACTCTGTAAAACTTAGATTAAATGTTCCTGGAAACCCATCATTTATCAAAGGTGCTCTATCTACTTCAACACATCCTTCATATTTAGGATGATTCTGCACCATTTCTCTTAATGTTTTATATTCCATTTTAACCACTTAATAGTTAATACTAATGTGATAAATATTTAAAATTATGGTGTAAAAAATTTTACTACAAAAGAGAAAAGTTTAAATAGTTTGATATCTTACTTATATCTATGGAGCTAGAATCGTCGCTCGAAAAATTAGGATTGAGTAAGCAAGAAGTAAATGTTTATCTAAGTAGTTTAAGATTGGGACTAGCCAAAGCGAGCCAAGTAGCACAAAAAGCGAAAATAAACAGAGAGGCAACATATTACGTTTTAAAACTTCTCCATGAAAAAGGATTTATTAGTGGGGTAATCAAATCCGGAGTAAAACACTATAGTGCTATACCCCCAAAAAGAATATTAGAGATAATAGAAGAGGAAAAACGAGAAAAAACTGAAAGCGTTATGTCTATTTTGCCAGAATTAGAAGGATTACAACAAACCGCTATTACAAGTCCTAAGGTGGAATTTTATGAAGGTATCGAAGGTTTTAAAACAGTAGTTTCCATACTATTACAAGAAAAAAATCAAACCATTTATTGCTATGTTCCAGAAAGCATTTTGCATTTTTTGCCCTCATTCCACCCACA
>CAZJUI010000039.1:1962-6920 GCA_964549185.1 Candidatus Woesearchaeota archaeon | reverse complement strand
ATTTCATCTGGAATACATAAATGTCCAAGAGCAATCTGAGTTGCATAATGGTCACTTGTTTCGTAGCCTTTAGTAAGAATTAATGCCTTTGCTGCATATAACATAGAATAATAGCTTATAACTATAGACCATCTAAACCAATATCTTTGATCTGATTCTTTATGAGGCTTTTTAATTTCTTTGGATATTAACAAACTTGCTTCTGACAATTGTTTAAAATGATTTATTTTAAATGTTTCATTTGATTTTTTGATATATGATTTTTCTTCTTTATTTCCAATAAGTTTCTTAAATTCCCTTTCATATAATTTTTTATTAAATTCCACTCTTAAACACCTCGTCCCAAAACAGCTCTTGGTTATATAAAATTATATGCTTCCTTAATACTTGTTTTCCAATATTCTCTTCTTTATCTCTTAACATTTCCTGAAATTCGTTTAAAGATACAAATATAGGATTAATAGTTATTTTAAATAAGGTTTCATATTTGGAAAAGCTTAGCATTTTCTTGCCATCTTTATTTATGATTAAAAAATCTATATCACTTAATTTTCTTTGTTTACCTTCAGCATAACTGCCAAATAATATTAATGAATAATTATCTTTTGGTAAACCTTCTAGTATTTTTTTAAATAGAATATTGTTTTTTAGAAATTCTTGTGATTCTTCGTAAGATGCAACGATTAAGTAATTTTTTACTATATCACTCTTTTTAAGTTTAATAATAATGGATTTTCCTATTTTCTTTTCTTCTAGCAAATTCTTATTTTCATTATAGGTTCTATGTAGTGTTGCATATGGGATAGAGCTCTCTTTACTTAGTTGATGTAATGATAACTCTTTATCAAAGTTTTTAGCTAGCATTGTTATCAGCTTATTTTTATTATCCATCTTTGGATAATATTATCCATCTTTGGATATATAAAGGTTTCTATTTATTAATATTTCATATAAATCGGAGGTTTGTATCAGTAGTATAAATATTTGTGTATTAGTATGCATATTTTTCTAATCTTTTTAACTAAAACAATAAGAAAGGTAAGTTTCCCAATAGCAAGCGATTACAACAATTTAAATATTTACTAATTAGTGGTTACAAAACGAAAGATTTATAAATAGAGAAATTATCAAAAATATAGCTTTTATATAGGAAAAGTATAGAAAATGGAAAAAAGCTTTACAATAACTAAGAAGATAGCAAAACAAGGAGATTCTTCAGTAATAATTATACCTAAATTTTTACAGAATGAATTAAAACCTAAAACTATAGTTAAATTAAAGATTGATATATTAGAGGAAGTAAAATGAAAGATGGATTAAAAGTATATAAAAATAGTACAGAACTAGGAACCTTGAATGGAACATCATTATATATGGAAGATATGATAGATGCTGCATTAAGGGGAAGATTAAATGTTTTCTTGCAAGGAAATACAGGATCAGGAAAAACACAGATTGTTAGAGATGTTATGAATTATTTTGGAGATAAATCTCTTTTCATACTTGGAAGAAATGATATGGACACAAGAGAATTATTCCAGCAAGTTAATCCAGAATTTCTAAGAGCTTTCAGAGATGCAAAGGGTGCAAAAGGAGTAGAATTTAAACAATTAACAGACAAAATTAATTATCATTTTATTGGAGTTGATGAATTGACAAATTGTGTTCCTGCAGTTAGAGCACAATTATTTAATTTATTCGATGGATTTATAGAAATAGATGGAAATATACACCCCATAGGTGCAGGTTATTCTGTCGGTATTGCAACTGGAAATGTAGGACAGCAATTTACAGAATCTTCAAATGAATTAGGAAGAGCATTAAGAGATAGAATGCATTTAATTATTGATACTGATTTTTATAGACCTCAACCAAGAGACACTTTTAAAATGTTAGCAGGAGACAGAAATCCAAGAGTGGATCTTACTGGGAATTTGGAAGATAGAACAAAAGAACTTGTTGATTCCCATAAAAAATTAATGGAGCAAGAAGTTCCATTCGAAAAATTATTAATTGCGAGTTATTTAGTTCATGGCTTAGATTATTTAGAAGGGGATGGGAGTAAAATAGGATTAAAATCAGGATGGCCAAACAAAGTTGAAGGTAATGCCGCTGGATCAGACGCTGCTTTAATATTGCCTGTTTCACCAAGGGCAGCTAAATCAATAATTACCTTAAGCCAAGCTCTAGATCAGATTACGCAGGAGAAAGGAGCAAAAGATCAAGATTATCTTAAATCAATGATGCTAGCATTTAAATATGTAGGAGCATACTCTGGAATATTAAATGAATCTAAAGTAAGAAATGAATATGCTGAAAATCCATATACTGCTATGGAGGCAGCTATAGCAACAACAGAAGCACAATTTGAAGCTAAAAAGAATAATATTGCTGCTGCTATTGAAATGAATAAAAAAAAAAAAAAGGAGAAAAAATTATTAGATGAATTTTCAGGAAGATGGTCTTTTATTAAAGATATATTAGAAACATTAGCTGAAAGAAAATGACAAAACTCCCAAACAAGATATTTGGAATAGATACAGAAGAAGCTTATAGAAAATATCAGGCACAGCCTGATAAGCCAAGAGAGGAAAAACCAAAGATAGTTACAACTTCTACAGATGGAGCTAATTTAAGTGATTATGTTTACTTACCAAATCATAATTTGTATGTTGCTAAACAAAGAACATTATTAAATCATAATTGGAATGATGCGCATAAAGAATTGCATAAACAAAAAGCAAGGATGTTAACAATAAGAGAATTTGCTGATTTTCTTAACAAGTTAAGAACAGGAAGTACTGAAGAACAAACAATATACAAAGATATAACTGAAGTAAGAGATCCTTGGAGATCTGAATGGCTAGATGCTTATTTCAGACAAGAAAAAGATAAATGGTTTATGGATTACAATCATAGAACAATAAATAATAAATTAACACCTCAAACTCAGGAGAGTTTGGAAGCTTGTTTAAGAACAGATAAAACTCCAGGAATAAGCTTAGATGATTGGTTAAAGAATTCAACTAAACAAGGATTGCCAAAAGCAAATATTGGAAAAGGAGACTTATATTACTGGCATCCTAAAGATAAAAGAGTCTCGAGGTTCGTTGCCGATTCGGTCGGGGCTGTCCTTAGCTGCGTTGGGGGCTCTGGCGACTCGTATGATTGGCTCGGGGTGCGTGCGGCGCGCGAAAAAGCATAAAATGGAATTAACTAAAGAATTAAACAGAATAAAGAATAAGATTGGATTAGTTAGTGGTAGTTTAAAAATAAATGAATATGATGATGCTGAAGAAAATGTAGCTGCACATATAGATCACAGAAATTGGAACATTGAAATTAGTTTAAAAAAAGGATATGAACCAATACAAGATAAAAGACAGAAAGCATATGCAAGAAGAAAGAAAATCCAAGATGGAAAAAAACAATTATTAGAAGATATTCTCCATCATGAGCTTGGACATTGGAATTTACCTTTTCCTTCTGGATATGGATGTCCTTTTGATGGGTATAATCATGATTTGATTTTAGAAGCTGTTAAAAGTACATTACCTGAAGAGAAACAAGGTTTAGCAGGATATGTTGCAAATGCTTTTGAAGATTTACTAGTTAATACAAGAGCTAAAGATTTTACAGGAAACTTTTCAGGGCAAGTTTTATTCTTTGATGAACAAGGAGCAAATAAAAAGAAAGGTTATACTCCTTTTTATGAAGCTTTTGTTAAGTTAAATATGCATTTATGGGGAGATAATGTTGATAATGATCTAGTAAAAAGACATTTCAAAAATAAAAATAATATAGATAGAGCTGTTAAACAAGTTATAGAAACTTTAGGATTACAAGACAAACCAATAAATATAGAAACTTTATTTGAGAAAGATTCATGGCCAACAATGGCGGCATATTTTACTTCTGCAATAATTCCATTGCTTGATACTCTTCCTTCTGAAAAACTTTCTGCATACCATGATGGAAAAGAACAATTAGGTGGAAATGGAATTGAGCAAAAACTTGATACAAAGGAAGGAAAAGAAGATATAGCACATGGAAGATATCAAAGTGATAAGGGGCTATCACCAAATATAGAATCTCATGAACAACTAGACTCTTTATACAGAAGACTATCAAGAGAAATCCCTGTTAAGGTTGAAGCAATGACAAGGGAACAAGGTTTGACTATTACACCATTAAACTTTAGAGCTTTTGAAGAAGAAAAAGATGATGTAAGAAAAATAAAACCTACAAAATTATATGCAAATGAAGATGGTATTACATTTGGCTATCAAAGACATCCTTTAACAGTAACTCAAAAATCAAAGATTCAAGAAAAATCATTTCCTAATTTTAAAATGGTATTACTAGATAATTCAGGATCCATGGCACAAGGAATAAATGGAGATCAAGGAAATACAACTTTTATTCCATGGGGAGATAATAGTAAGTATCATTATGCTTTACTTGGCTTTTATGGAATAGAACAATTTTTACAAGCCCAAGGAATAGCACAATATATAGGACATGGATTATCTTTATTTTCTTCATCTACAAGATATGAAGAATCTGATTTTAAAGAGTTACAAAAATTAAGAAAATTAGCTTTATCGCCTGAATTTGGGAGTACAAGAATTGACGCTAAAACTTTATTAGACATACTAAGAGGAAGAGAAAGTTTTGTATTATCCATTTCTGATGGCGAAATAGAGAATTGGGAAACTGCTAAAACAGAATTTGAAAAATTAGCAGGAGAAAACTATTTTGCACATATACAAATTGGAAGCGGAAATAGATTTACAAGCGATTTGGAAGCAAGTAAATTTCCAGTATTTTACGTTGAAAAGGGAGAAGATTTAACTAAACTTATGGTTAATGTGGCTACAGATACTTATAGGAGATTTACATCAAAATGACAAAACTCCCAAACAAGATATTTGGAATAGATACAGAAGAAGCTTATA
>CAZJUI010000039.1:0-1862 GCA_964549185.1 Candidatus Woesearchaeota archaeon | reverse complement strand
AATAAATAATAAATTAACACCTCAAACTCAGGAGAGTTTGGAAGCTTGTTTAAGAGAAGATAAAAAACCAGGAATAAGCTTAGATGATTGGTTAAAGAATTCAACAAAACAAGGATTGCCAAAAGCAAACATTGGAAAAGGAGACTTATATTACTGGCATCCTAAAGATAAAAAAGTCTCGGGGTTCAGTGCCTATTCGGACTGGGCTTTCCTTGGCTGCGTTGGGGGCTCTGGCGACTCGTATGATGGGCTCGGGGTGCGTGCGGCGCGCGAAAAAGCATAATTTTATAAGTTTTTTCTAAGTTATTTAATTGTTCTAGTAGCTACTCAGAGATTTATCCCAATAAATTAATGAAGAGTGGCAGCTTGAACCACATGCATATTCATAGTGCTTTAAAAGCCATAAAATTCAACAACGATAGATAGTAATAATGATAAAACCTTGGGTAAGTTTTTGAATGAAACTTAAAGTTGTGGTGTAAGTTGGTGAATGTGCTAAAACTGTCTCGAGGTTCAATGCCAATTCGGACAGGGCTAACCTTAACTGCGATGAGGACTCTGGCAACTCGAAATCTTATAAAAAAGACGAGAGTGATAGGCTCGGAATGGTTCAGGCTATTACTAGAATTATGAAAACTTACAATAAATTATATGAAAGACTTTGTTCTTTAGATAATTTATATTCAGCTTATGAAAAAGCTGTTAAAGGAAAATATGGTAGCTTAGATATTTTAATATTTAATGGTAAGTTAGATGATAATATTTTTGATTTACAGCAAGAATTGATAAATAAAACTTACAAACCAAGACCATTAGAATCATTTATTATAAGAGATCCAAAAACTAGGAACATAAGCAAATCAGAATTTCCAGATAGAATTGTACATCATTTAATTGTCAATCAACTTGACCCAATATTTGACCCGAAATTTATTTATGATAGTTATGCATCCAGATTAAATAAAGGACATCATAAGGCTTTAGAAAGATTTATTAAATTCGCAAGAAAAGCTAGTAGAAACGGCAAGAAACTGAAAGGAATTAAAGACAATAATTATGTTTGCGGATATTGCTTGAAAGCAGATATTAAACATTACTTTGATACTGTTGATAAAAACATTTTAATAGAAATAATTAAGAAAAATATAAAAGATGAAGATTTCATAGAACTTACAAAAAAGATATTGAATAATTTTCAGACAGAAGAGGGTAAAGGAATGCCATTGGGAAATTACACTTCACAATTTTTTGCTAATGTTTATCTAAATGAACTTGATCAATATGCTAAACATGAACTTAAAATAAAATATTACATTAGATATGTAGATGATATCATTATATTACACAATTCTAAAGAAGTTTTAGAAGATTACTTAAATAAGATAAACTTATTTCTTAAAGAGAGATTAAAAATAGAGCTTCATCCTGAAAAATCTAAAATAATCCCATTACATAAGGGAATTAAGGCATTAGGTTTCAGGAATTTCTTTTATTATAGATTATTGAAAAAAAGTAATATTAATCAGATAGAAAGAGAGATGGAAATATGGGAAAAAGATTATAAGAATAATATTGTAAATTACGAAAAGTTAGTTGCAAGATTAGAAGGATGGTTAGAAAATGCAAGACATGGAAATACTTACAAATTGAGAAAAGAGATTGTAGCTGAGTTTAATGAACGATTTACGGAAAGGTTTATATAACATTTATTATTATCTTTTAAAAGATGGTGATAAATTTTGAGATTGTTAGTAAATGGTTTGTAGAAGTTTCTCCTTTATTGTATTATGTGATTGGAATGACAGTATATTCTATAGTCATATGGCATTTTTATAGACATTTAGCACATAGAGATTTATTTG
>CAZJUI010000038.1:0-7075 GCA_964549185.1 Candidatus Woesearchaeota archaeon | reverse complement strand
ATGAGCACATTAACAAATATCTTACTTTCTGTTATTATTGTTAGTTTAATTTCTTTAGTTGGCGCATTTGTATTATTAAAAAAGAAAAACCTTAACAAACTTTTAAGTTTGATGATAAGCTTTTCAGCAGGAACTTTACTGGGAGCTGCTTTTCTTGATTTATTGCCTGAAATAATCGAATCTGAAATTAATAATATGCTTCCCTATATGATATTACTTGGAATTTTAACATTTTTTGTTCTAGAAAAGATAATAAAATGGCATCATCATCACAAAGGTTCTGAAATACATTCATTTACTTACCTAAATCTAATAGGCGATAGTCTACATAACTTCATAGATGGCGCAATTATAGCAACAAGTTTCATCGTTAGCACATCGCTTGGAATTGTAACATCAATAGCAATATTCTTCCATGAAATACCTCAAGAAATAGGAGATTTTAGTTTATTATTATATGGCGGCTTTTCAAAAATAAAAGCTTTACTATTCAATTTTCTAACTGCATTAACAGCAATATTCGGAGCTATCATAGCCTACTTATTTTCTAGTTATATTCTATCATTTGCCCCATATTTAACAGCCTTTGCAATTGGAATGTTTATTTACATAGGAGCAGCTGATTTAATTCCAGAATTACACAAAGAAAATGCAGTAAAAAAATCAATAACTCAGTTTTTATTTTTATTAATAGGGATAATTCTTATAGCAGTTGTTTCAGCTTTTTTCTAAACAAAATGTTTTTAAAATCTACTTTTAATTCTTTATTATGAAGGGTTTTATATCATTATAAAACTAATAACCAGAAAAAAGTAAAAGAATATGAAAAATTAAAGACGAAAAATTACTTCATTGCCTTAACTTTTCTAGCTTTTTCTAAAAGTTGCTCTCTTCCCAAATCCATAGATTGAGCAAGTTCTAAGGCATAACTTGTTCCTGCTGGACCTTCAAGCATTCTATATTGATATTGCAATTCCCCATCACTAAATCTAGTATCAGGATGAATATTTCTAACTGCTGGTATTTTCCCCTCTAAATCAGCCAATTCATGAAAATGTGTATTAAATATTGTTCTTGCGCCAGTTTCAGCTAATGCCTCTAAGAAATAAGATGACTGAACTTGCCCTTTTACAGGATCAGTCCCACCACAAGGTTCATCTATAATAATCAAACTTCTAGGTGTACATCCTTCTAGAATATCTTTCATACGTGATAATTCAAATTTATATCTTCCTTCACCACTTAAAGGATCATCTTGATCAACAAAATGTGTATAAACTCTATCCACAACTCCAACTTTAGCAGAAGCCGCGCTTATTGGTAATCCCCTTTGTAAAAGTAATTGTGATAATCCTATTGTTTTACTATAAAATGTTTTTCCACCATTGTTTGCTCCTGTTATCAATAAAACTGTTTTTCCACCAAAATTATCATAATCATTTGGTACAGTTTTTTCTCCTTTAAATGATGTATAAGGATGTCTCAATTCCCTTATTAAAACACCATCTTGAGAAAAATCTGGTTTTACCACAATAGGTGTTCCATTTTGTTCTAATGTTTTTTCATATTTAACAGCTCCTTGATAAAATTCTAGAGCTGGAATTAATGATGCTAAATCATCGAAATTCTTTTTATTATGGTTTATTAATTCTACTAAAGCTTGATTAACTGCTATTTGATAGGGCAACATTGAAAAAATAAAGGCCTTAAATCTATGTCCTAAATGTTTTAATATCTGAAATGTAGCAATTCTTTTTGAATAATCAGATCTTGTAAATCTTAATTCTGTATCTCCTGCTATATTTTCAGTTATTTCCAAATTTAATCTCAAATGATTTTCTCCACGATGAATTGTAGAAGGTAACCATTCTACCTCTCCTGATTTTCTTAGCTCAGCTACATAATCTGCTATCGGCTTTAATACGACAGAATTAGATTCTTTAAAAGCATCTTCTAATTTTGTTAGTGTTCTATGATAATCTCCTAAAACTTTCAATCTCCTTGCTATCTGGTTTTCTATTTCAAAAAACCACCAATTTTCCATAGATTGAGCATTAACTCTGCCCAAATCCAAATTATATAAAGAATCAACTAATTCATCTAACTTCTTAGATTTATCAGGTTGTTTTAATTCATCAATTGCTCTTCTCTGTTCCTCAATGTCTTCTTGATTTGTTAGATTATTAGCTAATATATAAGAAAATACATCTTTAAATCTCTCTCTTACAATAATACTGCCTAAATCCTGTAAATTAAGGTCTCTCATTAATCTACGAGTTTGTTCTGGGATTTCTTCAACTTTCCATATTGGTTTTGATTCACTTCTTCTATCATGAGGGTTTTCTTTAATATAAGTAAGTTTTATATTTTCTCTACTTTTTCCCAATCTTAATATATCTGGTGAATCTCCCATAAGAATTTTATTATAAATAAATTTAAAAATCTATCTTTTCTTTTATTAATATGGAAATTAAGTGTTTAGGCATCGAATGCACTGCTCATACGTTCGGTGCTTCAGTAGTAGATGAAAAAGGGAATATCTTATCAGAAGCTAGAGATATGTATACTACAGAAAAAGGTGGTATCATTCCGATAGATGCAGCTAAACATCATAAAGAGGTTAGAGATAACATCATAAACAAAGCTTTACAAGATGCTAAAATAACAATAAAAGATATTTCTTTAATCGCAATTTCAAAAGGTCCAGGACTTGCTCCATGTTTATTATCAGGAATGGAAATAGCAAAACAATTATCAAAAGAAAATAATATTCCAATTACAGGCATTAATCATCTATGTGCTCATTTGGAAATTGGTAAACTCTTCACAAAGGCCAAAGACCCTGTTTTTGTTTTTGTTTCAGGAGCAAATACCCAAATTATAGCATATGAAGGAAAAAAATACAGAGTTTTCGGTGAAACATTATCTATAGGATTAGGTAATGCCCTGGATAAATTTGCAAGAGAAGCTGGACTTGGCTTTCCAGGAGGTCCTAAAATAGAACAATTGGCTAAAAATGGAAAATACATCAAACTTCCATATACTGTTAAAGGTATGGATGTTGAATTTTCCGGTATTATCACAGAATCAATAAAGAAGTTAAAACAAGATAATAAAATAGAAGATTTATGTTATTCATTGCAAGAAACATTTTTTGCCATGATGACCGAAGTTACAGAAAGAGCAATGGCACATTGTGATAAAAAAGAGGCTTTGCTTATCGGAGGTGTAGCAGCAAATAAAAGATTTATTGAAATGTTAAATATAATGTGCAAAGAAAGAAAAGCTAAATTTTATTTTGTTCCAATAAAGTATTCAGGTGACAATGCTGCAATGATAGCCTGGAATGGAATTTTAAATTATCAGAAAAATAAAATAAATGAAATTAAGACAATTGATATTAATCCTAGATGGAGAATTGACGAACTATCTCCCAACTGGATAGATTAAATCCATTACAAATCTGCTTAACTTCCAAATAAGGACAATTAATAATATGAGTATTATTAATAACAATAAATATTGGTAAATTTCAAATTCTAGTTTTGTTAATTGCTGCGGCGTTTCTATTATTGGTTCATTTACAGTAAATCTTTTTAATGATTTGATTATAACATTTCCATCACTTCCCATCTCAACATAATATTCACTTGTTTTATCTAGATCTATGATGGTATTTTTTCCATCAACCAAATTTAACAACACCCCATTAACATCTCTTAGTTCAAAGTTGTAATTATTCACAAAATTAACATAATATGTATTATTGCTGAAATTATTTAGTATGACTATAAAACTATCTCCTGCATTTAGGCTGAAATTATACAAGCTATTGTTTCTTAAATCAGCTATATAAAACTTAAATAAATTAACTTCTTTAGTCAATGTTATGCCGCCACCGCTTCCGCCACTTTCTCCTCCATTTCCGCTTCCGCCAGATGGACCTCCTCCGCTTGGTGGTGTAACAATGTCATTTATTAATTCAAATTTATAATCTCTAGATATAACTAAATCTCCATCACTAACCGAAATATTAACATTGTGAATGCCTATATCACTATTGTCAAAAGCAAAATTTATATCCCCGTTATTATCTATATCAAATAAGCTTGTATTGTCATCAAATGTTAAGATATCATTGTCAATGTCAGAAGCCAAAACTTTAAAATTAACACTTCCTATGCTTAGCTCTCCTTCAACATAAACAACATTGTCATCAAATACTGGAGCTCTATTAATAATTTCAACTTGATTTGTCCAATATTTGTTTATAAAAAAATCTAAATCGCTATAACCCCAATCTATTCTGCTTTCAACATTTCCAACTGCAATCACAGCAAAACTCAAAGACAATAAAATTAATGGTAATATGATATAAATTTTTTTCTTTTTTCCAATAAAATGTATGATTAGGATAGATATTAAAACAAATAATCCAATATAAATAAGGATTGATATTCTCTCACTAGATTGTTGAAATTTCTTCCCTCCCCCGCCTCCAGGGTTTCCGCTTCCACCGTGATATTCTCCCAAGCTATCAAAGACTAAAAAGCTTATATCGCTATAACTCTGTATCTGATTTAAATTAGTTGTTATGCTAAAACTATTCTTCGTTATGCTATTGCTTAATAGATTTCCAACTAAATTCCATTGATTGCTATTCTTATCAAAATAATAAATCTTTAGCTCATGGTCTGCTATCTTTTTTCCATGTCCGGCTCCCTCGATTCTAAAATCTATTTTTGTTTGCTCCCGATTAACAGGTAATGTAACAAAAGGGAAGTTAACTCTTACTAATGATCTCACCTTTCCAACATAACTTTCAATAATGAAATAGCCACTATTAGCATCATCATTTAGTATATCATTTAATGTTATTGGCTTATTGCAATCTTGCAATAAACAAATAGAACTTATATTATTATTTTCATTAATTCCAAGAAGGTTTGGATCTTCAAAATTTGGACTTGCAAAGGAAAAAACATAATCATAATAAATTACTGCATTATCTATTGTTGATTTTAAAACAATTCCATCTTCGCAATCGTTATCCTCATCGCATATCCTCCCCTGCCAATTTATCGTTCTATAAGGTTTATCTGCAATCACATTGCAACTTCCAGAATTTATTCCAGAATTTGAAGCACATAAACATCCTGCATTGTCATTATAATCACAATTAGCAAAATTTTGATCTTCAGAAATTAATAGTTTGGCATTTTTCACATCTTCCCACTGTCCATTAAAAACAATATTATCATTAACATAATAATTAGCTGCATTTGAATTTATATCAATTATTTTTATTTTAGGAGCTTGAAAAGGAGACTTCCTTATAACCTCTTTTTCAAAGGAGTTTAAAAATATTCCAACAAAGATTATCAATAATAAGAATATTATAGCTATCTCAATAAATAATCTATCATCTACCCTCTTCTTTTTCATATAAATCTTTAATATTATCTAACTTAAAAACCTTACTTTTTAATAAAGAATTTACTTGTAACAAAATCTCCGCCTAATGTTGCCTGTAATCTCGCTCCATTAGGTAATATTCCATCAACAATCGGATTATTTTTATCAGCTACTATTCCTGCTTTTTTAGCCAATCTTGTGATTAAATCATCTAATTCATTATTGCTCCTTATAACAACATTTGTTTTTAATAACCCATAATCTATATGTTCAACAACCAATGCCTTGCTTGCCCCATCACATTTTATGCTCCTTACTTTATCATCTTTTACCATTTTGTCTATTATTCCATATCCTAAATAATTCATTTTTATATATTCATTAATATCTGCTAAATCTTTATTATTAATAACTGCCTTATTTTTTTGTAATATTTTTTTTACAATATTTCTGTATTCATCTGAATTTAATAAATCTGGTTTCATCTCTAACTTTCTTCCTATAGCAGCTACTATATCTTTATACACCTTATATTTGTCTCCACTTATATCAATTAAATCAATTTCATAGATATTGTTTTTATTTACAAAATCTAATGGCTTACTATCGCTCTTTATCTTAACAGTTTTAGCTTCTCCGGGTGGTCTTGGTGGGGGTGGCATCTGTCTTAACATTTGTTGTTGTAATGGATTCGTTAAATCTAATTCTTCTTGAGGTTCTTTAACATTTTCTAATGATTCCGACTCTTGATATTCCCCTCCTGCTTTCCAAGGTTGCATTGCAATATTGCTCTTATCTCCCAACTCATTAAATTTAATATTTTCTTCTTTAACTTTCGGTTGCTCAAGCCTTTCAGGGGTTGAAATATATCTATTCAGTTTTGGAACTTGAAAACTTAATGGTTTTCTAATAATAAGTTTTCTTATGGGAACTGGTCTTTGAACTGGTTTAATTTCAACAATTGGTTGGGAAACAACTCTTTCTTCCATCATCTCTCTTTCATTTAAAGCCCTTTTTAATAATTGAATAGCTCTTGCTTTTTCAGGATTAACAATTCTTTTATTATGTGTTTTACCGCTTGCTTTAATCAAATTTATAATAAACTTCTTTAATATTATTGCCCTTGCATCATAGCTCCTGCTTTTTTTAACAATTCTGTCTATTATCTTTCTTAACTCTTCTTGTTTTTCATCAAATCCAGGATCTACAAGAAATTCAATTTCATCCATTTTAGAATCCTTTAAATTCTTCACTTCTTATTCCAGGTTCAAACTCACTTCTTCCCCTAACATACTTCTCTAATAAAATTAATCCTTTAGCAATATCTTTATTTTGTTCTAGTAATGTTTCTAATTTTCCTACTAAAACTTTAACTCTATCGTCATCAACTTCAACCTCAGCAACATGCTTGCTTGCTTCTTCAAATAAAGCTACCAATTTATCTATTCTCTTGACAACTTCATGATTGCTTTCAATCAATTTTAAACTAGTCTTTTGTAATGCTGCATGATTTTCAGCTAACTGTTTTAGAAGATGATTTTCACTCGTCCCTTTTTTTACCATGCAATTAAAACTTATTTACTTATATAAAAAGATTTTGTTTTGTGGCTCTGGTGCAACCCTCTGATAAGCAACAAAAAATAATTTAGCTTTCTGTCTA
>CAZJUI010000037.1:0-7160 GCA_964549185.1 Candidatus Woesearchaeota archaeon | reverse complement strand
GGATTCCCTTATCACACTTTCGTGCATTGTAAAGTTTTCGCGCCTGCTGCACCCCTTAGGGCTAGGGCCAGTATCTCAGTGCCCTTCTCGGGGCTAGGACTCTCATCCCCCCTACTGATCATTGGCTTGGTGAGCCATTACCTCACCAACAACCTAATCAGCCGCTGACTTATCCTTAGGCATTGCTTTTTGAAGAAAACACATTCCAGTTGTAATCTTCTATTGAGTTTTATCGACAGTTTCCCGTCGTTATCCTCAACCTAAGGGCAAATTATCAACGTGTTACTGAGCAGTTCGCCGGTGGTATTGCTACCCCCTGACTTGCATGGCTAAGTCGAATCCCAATAGCAGCGACCTCCCGCAGGATCAACGGGAATTAAGCTTTTATTGTAACCGCAAGATATAATATAATTAGCGTATAATTTATTCTCACTATTTAGAGTTCTGCTCATACATCCTACTTAAAAATTCATTTAAGTAATCATTATTGAATATTTTATTTCTAAAATATTCTAATTAATGCTTTTAACAAATCTTAGAAGATATAGTATCTACCTTCCTCATGCATGATTAAAGCATAATTCTTGGTTAAGAAGTTATATTTAAAGGTTACTATGATATATAATGTAAATTAGAAGAGAAAAAATTATTTCTTAGCAATTTTCCAAAGATATTCGAAATAATTTTTATAAGATTCATAAACAGCTCGATGTTCAATTAAAATTCCTATTGGATTTTCAACCCACATTATTAAAGCTATTTTTCCGTCGAAAATGTAAGTTGATACATTAGAATTAAATTCTTTTGGTATGAATTTTATTTCTGTAAGTGATATTTTAATTGGTTTTATTTTAATATTTGCAATTATTTTCATTTTTATTTTATCTTTTATTCTTTCTTTATCCCATTTTTTGTAATCATAAACTAAAAAATCTTTAATTTTATACTCTGCTCCAAAGTCAAGAATATCTGTTTTAGATTTAAGCATTTCATTAAGAATAGTTTTAATTCCAGCTAATCCCTTAAAGCTATGTACATCTTGTTTTTCTTTAGCTGTATTAAAGCTTTCAAATAATTCAGGAATAATTTTTTTAACTTCTTCCAAGCTTTCTTCCTTTTGTTTTATAATTTCTGAGATTTTTTCAGGGTTTCCAGCTTCAAATAGTAATTTATTTGCTTTTGTTATTTGGCTGATTAATCCTTTTTCCCTTAATCCTCTTAAAGCATCATACACAGAAACTCTATGAATTCCAGATTCTCTAGAAATTTCATTAGCCGAAGCTGATCCTAATCTTAATAGTGTTAGATAACATTTTGCTTCATTCGGGCTTAACCCTATTTTTTCTAATTGCTCTTGTTTCATAATTTAAATAATGATAAAGAGATATTTAAATCTTTCTAAAGTGTTGTAGGATAGATTACTACACTAATTTAAATATATGTTATAATATTACTATTATCAAGTAATTAAATATAGGAGGAAATAAAAATGACCAAAGATAGTTTAATAAAAAATAGTTTGATGGTAAGTCTTGTAGGTATTTTAGGTCTTGGATCTCTATCATGTAGTAGATTAAGTGACCTTAATAAAAGAACTGAAATTGAAAGAAAAAACTATCCAAACGCAAATGGTTATGATGTAAGATTGCTAAAAATGGGAGATAAATACCCTCAAATAATGTTAAGTGTAGGTAATTTAAAAGATGGCACTAGAGAGTTTGAATATCCTGTATTAATAGCGCATGACTGTAATGGGGATGGGGTAGTTGATAACTTTGAGATTATCGGAAACTATCCGGCAAAAGATATGAAAGAGCTTGCATCAATTGATAGATTAAATAAGTTAGAAAAAGAACTATTAAAGTGATTATTTGGCCTTTCTCTTTCTTTTTTCTTTTTTCATTCTCTTGCGTTGCCATTTCCATCTCATTTGGCCTTTTTTCTTCCAACGTCTAGAGCTTCTTTTCATATTTATTTTTTTTATTATCTTGTATATAAAGTTTTCTTATTCTAATCTTATTAATTTATCTCTACTTTTTAATCCTTTAATAATTTTAATATCTTTCTTAAAATATTTTCTTAAAAATTTTATAATTTCTATATTTGCTTTATTATTTTCAGTTTTTTCTTTTATTTTTAATAAATAATAATCATCTTTTTTCTCAATACTATTATTAGATTGATTAACTTTTACCTTTACTTTTATTATTTCCATAATTCTAAAGCTTCTTCCTCAACAAAATGCAATTTTTTCCCTGGAATTATTATACATTGCGGGAATAATTTAAACTTTATTTTCAATAAATCTTTAATATTTCCATATTTTATCTCTTGTTTATCATTTCCCAATCCAGCTATTCCAATAATATCATTATCAATTCCATTTTTTATTAAATAACTTAATCCTTCATTAATCGTCATTAATTTTTCATTAATATCCAATAAAAATAAGGTATGCATATCATTTTCATAATTTTTCTTAAAAACCTCAATTGGTGTTTTAACATTTTCATTATTAAATGGAATAGAAGTTATCTTTCCATATTTATATAATTCCAATCCAACCTCTCCTATAGCATTTATTATAGAAGTATTATGAATAATTTTAGTTTTTATCTTTAATTTCTTAGCATCTATTAATAATGTAATATGCGTAGTAGCTGAAAAAACATCTCCAATAACTAAAAAAGCAGCATTTTCTTTCTTTGCTTTATTCAAAATCTCAATATTCTTGTTTTCAACAAATTCTCTATTTGCTAATATTATCTTTTTCTTATAGAATTTCTCTAAATCTTTTACATTACAATTTAATTTACTAGTATAATTTTCAAAATAAATATATTTGCATTTCTTTATAGCTTCCAATCCTTTAAAGCTAATATCTTTCTCATCATTTAGCCCAATTCCAATAAAATATAGCATAAATTTTTAGTAAAATAAGGGTTTTTATTACTTTCTAAACTGTCCTTGCCATTTACTTATTGCTTTATCCACAATATTGCTTGGCCATCCAACATCTAATAAGTTTTCTTTAATCTCATTAGCAGGAACATTTCTCAACAAAGCTTCTTTTACATAATCATCTAATTCACTTAAAGCTTTATCATCTTTGTTTAATTTCTTTTCGTCTTTAAATTTCATCTCTTCTTCAGGTGGGTTTAATATAGCCTCATAAGGTTTCTCTTTAACTCTAACATAAAAGTAAATAATTAATATTATCAAAACAGCAATTATTATAGGTATACCAGCCCAAGTTATTATAGTAGAAGATTTAATTCTACATTGTTTTGGACAACTCCCTCCACAATCTATTCCTTCCTCATCCTGGTTTTGTATTGAATCATCGCAAGTTGCAGTGCAACTCTGGCTTAACTCTGGTTTTCCAAGATTATTATTGCATCCATTTACATCTATGCATGTTCTTGTTTGTATATTATTAACACACACATCCCACTCTTCACAATACCAGTTAGGTACGCATCCTGCTTCAATCTTTTTAATATTTATTTCAGCGTTTTTATTAATAAGTTGGATGAATGTTATCTCTGTCTCAGCTTTTCCGTCATTATCAAGGTCTACTCTTTTGGTTTCGCCCAAATTAAATTTTAAAACTCCAAGATTTCCTATTCTAAAGTTAGCCACGCTCCCTTGGCTCCCATCATAAAATAAGTTTACTCTTTTGATAGTGCTAAAGATAATCTCTACAGAATTTTTTTCTGGTATTTGTATTGTAACTTCATTTACATTAGCATAATCAATATCATAAATTGCATTTCCTGTTAAATAATTGTTTAATCCACTTTTATCAAAGGAAACAATAAAGAAAGTTAAAGCTATAAACATAAATGCTACAATTAAAACTTTGCCTAAATTTCCCACACTTTACACCTCTTTATCATCTCAATTAGTTGTTTTTATCTATATATATCTTTCTATTTTATAAACTACCAGCAATAAAGCACCCAATCCGATTCCATTTAATAAATTGCTGTACAATTCATTTATCTTAATATTTAGAATCAAAAATAATATCAAAGGCAATAAAGCTAATACAATGTTTAAGTAAAATCTTTTTTTATTAAATTTAAACAAGCTTCCATAAATTAGAATAGCTATAAAATTAATGCTGCTTACTAATAAGAATAACCTATCATTGCTAAATCCAATAACCAATAATCCAAGAAACATAACCAAATACCTTAAAAAATAAGCTAATATAAATCCAAATAATATTCCAAGTATAAACATTAATAATCCATTTTGAATGATAATCAAGGTAAATATCATCAATAAAATAAGAATAAGCTTTAATCCCAGTATGATAAACTTCCTTCCTTGTTCAACTTCATCTCCTGTTTTTTTTCTTATTAAAATTCCTATTAAAAATCCAATAACAATTATAAAATAGCTTAATGCTAACTGCCAAAGTTCTAACATAGAGTTTTAAATCTATTGCAATTATTAAAGCTTTTCTATTATTATTTTGTAAAAATATCATTACATTATAATAACCTTTAAATACTATTCCAACTAGAAGATAGTAAACATGAAACCTATGTATTATAAAGATGATGATGGGAAAGAATACAAAATATCATTTAGTGAAGAGCTTCAAATGAAGAATCTTCATGCAGCAAGAGAAAACACTGATTGGTTAAGAAAGACATTTTATGCCAAGATTATTCTCATATTAATCATTCTGGCATTGACAATCGCTATTTTATTTATCTTTTTCAGGCTTGATCAAATAGATTTTTTTACAAGAATAGCCTATAGATAAAATTAAAAACCATATTAATTTCTTATTTTCATGCAATTCGCTATTATTATTTCAAAGAAAGATCCTGCTGGTTTAGCAATAAAAGGATTTTTACCAAAAGATTTAAATGTTAATTTAGTAGAAAAAGAAACTATATATAATGAAAATATTGATAAACAAATAAAAGCTGATTTTTTTATATTTGCAACAAAACATGAAAGCAAAATAAAAATCCCTGCTTTTTCTGTTCATTGTCCTGGTAATTGGGGTAAAGCAGAAATGGGTGGAAATGATTTCACATTGAATAGAAGTTCCTCTTTGCTTCAATTCAAAGCATTAAGATTTCTTAATGAAAATAATCCAAAATATGAGTTAATATTAGAAGCAACCCATCATGGTCCTTATCTAGAAAAGCCTTGTTTTTTTATTGAAATAGGAAGCTCATTAAAAGAATGGCAGGATGAAGAAGCGGCAAATTTAGTAGCAAAAACAATCCTTCATGTAATAAACAGTAAAACAGAAAAAGTTAATACAGCAATTGGAATAGGTGGATTACATCACGGTCCAAATTTCGTTAAATACTCTTTAAGAAATAATGTTGCTATAAGTCATATATGTCCAAAATATGCTTTGGAATTTTTGAATAAAAATATGTTTAACCAAACTATCCAAAAAACAATGGAAACAGTTAATTATGTTTTGATAGATTGGAAAGGATTAGGAAAAGAAAAAGATAAGATTAAGGAATTATTAAAAAATACTAACCTTGAAATTATAAAAATTTAGCAAAACATTTAAATAACTAAGTTTATTACTAAAATCCATGAAAAAAGCTTTAATCTCTTTAGTTATCTTATCCTTATTTGTAATAGCTGCGTGTACTACAAAAACAGAGACTCCAAATAATGATCAAACTCAGATAAAAACAGATTGTTCAGATAGTAATGAATGTACTATAGACTCTTTTAATGAATTAACAAAAGAATGTGAACATGTTACAAAAGAAAATTGCTGTGGAAATAATATCTGTGAGCCTTCAGAGAGGGAATGTGATTTTTCAACATACCAAACAAAATGCATTAAAGATTGTAATGCTATCTGCCCTGCAAAAGTTGTTGTAAATAATGATGCTACAACTAATCAACATGAATTCCCATTTAAATGCTCAGATTCAAACTGTAAACAGATAGCTAATAACGAATTTGAAATTACTGGATTAAGTTCAATTCAAACAACATTAGTAAATATAGGTGAAATATCTTCATCTGCAATAACATCCAACTTTGATTGTAAAAAAGACATCTCTCTTTTAGCAAACGCAGATGGTGATTCTTTCAAAGGAATTATATTTAAAGATTACTTCAATAATAATGAAGAAAAAATTGATTCACTAAACAGTAGAATTCAAGAAAATAACAAAGCAACTTATTACTTCCAATTTGATGCTTCAAAAAGAGAAATTGCTACAAAATTCATATGTAATATTGCTTTAGCTTCTCAGGCAGACTTTAAAAATATCCAAACAGTAACTATTGACATAAAATAAAAGAAACCTTTTTAAATGATTGATTTACTAATTCTTTACATAGCGGAGTAGGGCAGCTAGGAGTGCCCGTCACTAAACCATTTAGCGGGAGGGGCTCATAGCAATTCGGGGAGACACCCGGAGGTCGTTGGAGATTCCTTAAAGAATCGACGAATTCAAATCCAACCTCCGCTATTTTTCATTCACAAAATATATAAACTCAAGTTATCATAAATTATTAAATGAAAAAAAGAGAACTAAAAAATAAGAACTATGAAAAAATATTAATAATAATCTTATCTATATTGCTTCTTATTAGTATACTAATCAATCTTTTTGTAATAAAGGATCTTAATATGGTTAATCCAAATCTTAAAGATCTACCAGAATTATCATTAAAGGATTATTCTCAGCTTGAAGTTGAAGTATTTGAAGAAAGATTAGTTTTAAAAGCAAATTGTTATGCTGTTGTTGGTACTATAACTCAAGATTTATCAACTTCAATTAACGATGCTTTAAATAAAAATGTAAATGAACGCCCTAATACTCATGATTCTTTAAAGAATATATTAAATGCCTTCAACATTAAAGTGATAATGGTAAAGGTAACTCAGATAAGGGATAAAAATTTTTTATCGAATCTCTATTTAATAAGGAATAATAAGATTATTTCATTGGATACAAAGCCAAGTGATGCTATTGCCTTAGCTTTAAGAGTTAATGCTCCGATGTATATCAATAATAATTTACTAAAGGAATATGGAACAAAATACTGTTAGAGCCATATCCTAAATCTTAATCTTACAAAGATTTTATAGGGTTTATCTCTTGCATAGCAGAGATTTTAGGGTTTAAGCCAATAACCCCGTCATTAAA
>CAZJUI010000036.1:0-8422 GCA_964549185.1 Candidatus Woesearchaeota archaeon | reverse complement strand
TAGACAGAAAGCTAAATTATTTTTTGTTGCTTATCAGAGGGTTGCACCAGAGCCTACAACCAAAAGACTTAAATATAATATTTGATAATCTTGTAAAGAGGTGAAATGATGCTTAGAGAAAAAAGAGGCGCTGAATTGTCTATGAATGTTATTATTGTAGCTATAATAGTTATTTTAGTTTTAGTTGTTGTAGTGGTATTCTTTTTAGGTGGTTTTAATTCTATAGCCATAAAGCTAAGAAACTTAGTAGGATCAACAAGCACAGATTTAAGCACAGCTATAGTGAGATGTAATTCATGGTGTAGCAATTATGAGACTACGACAAATAAAGGGCAATGGCAGGCAAACTTCTGTGGAACTGCTCCCGGATCCACTTTTGATATTGATGTAAATAACGATGATAAGATAGAACCTGGGGTAGATAGAACAAATCAAAATTGCTTCCAGATTGGGGCTAGTTGTGCTTCTATAAACAGAGAAGATTGCGTATAATCTTCCTTTTTTAAAATGAAAAAGAAAGGAGTGGAACTTTCATTGCAAACGATAGTTGTTTTTATTATTTTAATAATTGTTTTAATATTAGTTATTTTGTTTTTTACCGGAAATTTTTCTAAATTAAGTAATGCTTTTTCAAATCTACTTGGCGGAGCTACTGATGTTGCAAACAAATAAAAAAGGAATGACAGGATTTAGCATACTATTAGCAGGAATTACAGTTATAGCAATTGTTATTCTTTTGACAGTATTCCCCAAAGCTTCTGAAGGATTTAAGGGAATATTTTCGAAAAATGAAGGGACAAACACAGCAGGATCATTTTTGGATGTGGCAAGCAGTGTTGAAAGGGTCAATAAGAATGAAGAGCAATTCATAAAAGTCGCTTTTTATATTGAAAAAGGATATTTTTTAGCTAAATTTGATAAAGGAGAATTATCTACAGTTAGTTTAGATATTCCATCAGACTGTAATTCTATGGCTTGCTTGGTTGTTTGTAGAAATGAGAAAAATGGATGTGTAAAACCTTTGACTTTATCGCCTTTTAATAGTATTGATGGTTTTGTAATTGAGGGTGATGAGAAGAATATTATTTTAAATGGAAATGAGAAAGTAAACACGCTTTATTTTAGAAGAGATGGTAATAAAATTAGCATATTTGGAAAAAGTGATGAAATTGAACAACAATATCAAGCCTATATAAATAACAAGTAAAATTTTAATCAACAACAAAGAATATAAACAAGGATTTTTTTATCTATTATATGAATAAAAAAGGAGAGGGTAGTGAGATAGAAGAGCAGGGAGCTTGGATATGGAGCATAATAGAACTTGCTATAGTCGCTTTTGCTTTGTTTGGAATTGTTAATAGGGCGATGAATGGTGATGTTTATGATAATGATTTTTTAAGCAAAGATTTGGGATTAATGATTGATGTTGCACAATCCAGTCCTGGGGAATTGAATGTTGATTATGATTTTAATAAAGAAAGAATGATCAATGTGGATGAAAAAAGAAGCATTACAGTAAAGAGCGGAGAGAAATTTGACAGAATTGGAATTTATTATTTTAGTTATAACCAGGATTTTGCAATATTAAACAATGAAATTAGAGCTGATAAAATAAATATTATTTTTAAAGATAAAGAGGTCAAAATTTCATGATTAAGAGTGGACAAGATATAGGCGGAAGACAATTTGTTGAGATAATGAGATTGATTTTTCTTGTAGTTGTGATTGTGATAATATCTTTTAGTGTTTATAGTTATATTGTAAAGAAAAATAAAACAGGATATCTAGAAAATCAACTTTTAGTTGTGAGAGCATTATATGGGAAAGATTGTTTATTGTATGAAAATGAAAGAGTTAATGTTGGAGTGATAGACTTAAGCAAGATAGAAAATTCCCAGAAATGTTTTTTAGGAAGAGATTTCGGATTTTTGGCTAGCATTACTGATAAAGAAGGAAAAGAAGTTAAAAATTTTATTGTAAATAAAGATATAGCTGATTTAAGATTTGGATGTAATGTGGCAAGGAAAGGATTTTATTGTGACACCCAAAAGGTTTTTGTGAGATATTATGATGGGGCTGAAATAAAACCAGGATTTTTAGAATTAAACATGGTGAGATATAATGAATAAAAAAGGATCTTCTTCAATTGTATCATTTTATGTTGATTTAATATTTATGATGTTAATAATCTTGATGTTAGTTGTTTTTGTAATTTACGGAATTACAGTCCATAAGGCTAAAAGCAAAGAGGTTGTTGATATACAGTCTGTTAATCTTGGAGAGATACAATTGATTAATTTTTTAAGAGTAGATGATAATGCCAATAAAATTGCAAATTTTAAAAATGATAACTCTTGGTTAGATGAAATTAAAACAGATTTAGAAAAAATTTTTAAACCATCTTTTGGAAGATGTTATAATATAATGATAGATGATAAGGTTTTATTAACAAATGCATATTTAGGAGAAGGATTTTATGATTCAATAATAAAACTACCAAGTAAAGATGGGATAGTTAATGTAAAATTAAGAGTTCAAAAATTTTATTTTGACGATAAATTAAAAAACAATTGTTTTTCGCAATTTGAAAATGGATAAAAAAGGAGCTGTATTTTTCATGCCTGTACTGTTTTTAATAGTTTTAGGAATATTTGGATTCTTTCTTTATTCAGAGAATACACATGAAATTGTAGATAGATATAACATATTGGGGATAGGACAAAATGAAGTGATAAATACCTATAATGAAGGTGAAAAAGCTTTATTATATTTGGATGAAAGTGCTAAATTAAACTTAAATAAAGCTTTAGTTAACATGAATAGAGTAGATTATGGGTGCGGGATAGTGAAGAGTTATAGTTTTGTTTATTCTAAAGGAAAAGCATGTTATTTAGAAGGAGATAATTTAAACAAAGCATTTGGAACATCTTTAAACCTAGAATTAGACAAATTTTTGAAACAATATGATAATCTAGAAATTCCATCTAATAGTTATGATGTAAAAATTATTTTAAATAAAGAGAGTATTATTAAAGGAGAAAGCAATAAAGCTATAGAAGTCAAAAAAGAAGGTATTAATTACATGGTAAAAAATAATTTTAATGTAAAAATGGACTATGATTTTTCAGATTTTATAGATACAAATAAAAAAATAAAAGAACTGGTTATAAAATGTGCTGACAATGATCAATGTTGGAGCGATAATATAGATAAAAATTGGAAGATAACTAAAGAAGGCAAAGTATTTATGTTTGATGTTAATACTGGAAAGATGTTTAAAATTTATGATCAAGATAAAGATGTTGAATTAACATTGAAAATAGCTATTGATATGAATAATCCTTTAGGAGGATAAATGTTCAAATTAAATTATGATGAAATTGTTGAAAAAATAGTGAAAGAAAAAGGAATAAGTAAAGAAGAAATTGAAGTTAAGATAAAGAAGAAACTAGAAATATTAAGTGACTTAATTAGCAGAGAAGGAGCTGCACATATAGTTGCCAATGAACTGGGAGTTAAAGTATTTGAGGAAAATATTGATAGAAAATTAAAGATAGATAAAGTAATGCCTGGAATGAGCATGGTTAATTTAGATGTTAAGGTAATTGATATATATGATGTTAGAAGTTTTAAAACAGAAAAAAGAGAAGGGAAAGTTGTAAACTTAATGGTAGGAGATGATACTGGAATGTTAAGATTGGTTTTATGGGATGAAAGCTTGATTAAATTAATTGAAGAAGGAAGGATAAATCAAGGAGATATATTAAGAATAAATAATGGATATTCTAGAGAGAATAATGGATATAGCGAAGTTCATTTAGGAAATAAAGCCAAGATATTGATAAATCCAGAAGGAGTAATAATTGATGGAATAAAGGCTGGGGCTAGAAAGAGTTTATTAAAAAAACAGATAAAAGATTTAAAAGAAAATGAAAGTGCTGAAGTTATTGGAACAATAGTACAAGTATTTGATCCAAGATTTTACTCTGCATGTCCAGAATGTAACAAGAAAGTTGAATTTATTGATGGAAGTTATAGATGTGGACAACATGGGGAGGTAGTAGTAAAAGATTCTCCTATAGTGAATATATTCTTAGATGATGGAACAGAAAGTGTTAGAATTGTCTGCTTTAGAGATGTAGCTGAAAGAGTGTTAAATAACCAAAGTAGTAAATTTAAAGAGCTTCCAAGTGAATTCGAAACCTTTAAAAACGATTTATTAGGTAAACAATATAGGATTTCAGGTAAAGTTGTGAGAAATACTATGTTTGACAGGCTTGAAGTTATAGCAAATTCAATTGATGAGATTAATGCAAGCGATTATGCAGACGAAATAGTCAAGGAAGCTGAGAATGAAGTGCAGAAGATGTAATGGAAATATGATGAATGTAGCTGATGAAGAAGTTAGTATTCCATTCTATAAATGTGATGGTTGTGGTTATGAGATGATGGAAAAGAATGTGTTTTATGATAGGATGAATAGTGCTAGTTAACAGATTAAATCTTTTTATTGTAACATTCCAAATTTTTTATTTTTTGAAGTCATCTTTAAAAAATGTTTTAATCTTTTTTGAAATTCTTCTGGACGATTTCTAGAACCTTCTATGAAAGCTATTCTAATCTTCTTGTAATGTTCTGGAAAATTTTGAAAGTTGTCCCAGGTAGTTTTATCTTTTTTTATGACCTTAAATATATCTTTAGATATTATAATTTTTTTATCAAGTTTTTCTTTTAATTTTATTAATCCAAATTCCGTCATCTTTCCAGCTTTTATCATTCTTCTAATCCTTTCTTTATTAATTTCTGAAAATGGGCTATTTTCTCTTCTTGGAGTAAATCTTTGAGCAAATCTTTCTTCATCTATTTTTTTAACTGTGCTATCAATCCAACCGTAACAAAGCGCTTCTTCTACTGCATGATCATAAGAAATTCTTGGATTTTTGGCATGTTTTTTGTAATAAATTAGCCAAATTTCTTTTTTATTTTTATGATTCTTTTTTAACCATGAGCGCCAATCTTTTCTGTTTATTATATAAAGAGTTTCTTTTATATCCATATTAATGTTGAAATAATAAGATTTATATACATTATGTATGATATATTTAGCACAATGGGAGATTTGATGAAAGTATGGATAAAGTTTTTAATTATAACTTTGATACTAGGAGTTCCAGCCTTAATTCTTGGACCAATAATATGGACTCCTTCTCCTGATGTTTATGTTACAGCATTTCAATTTCCATTTTTTGCATTTATAGCATTAGTAGAAGCTTTATTATTTGGGTTTGGAATAGCATTTTTAATATATGTTTTACCAATAGTTAAGAAAAAGGATAAATTAACCTTATGGGCATTTATTTCTTTAACATGGCTTTTAGTTTCATGGTGGCCACATGATAATTTACATATACATAATGGACTTAATCCAGCAGGATTATTAATTATTGATTTAGTATTTCATCTTTCAATTATCTTAGCTTCATTAATATTAACATTTTACTTTATTAAAAGTATAGGGGGAATAAAAATGGGAAAAAGAAAGATAGCTGATTGTAGATTGATGCCAAGTGAGAAAAATTGTTCATTAACAGTAGCAGGAACAGAAGATGAAGTAATGAAGGTAGCTGTAAGGCATGCTATTGAAGATCATGGACATACAGACAGTAAAGAATTAAGAAAGCAAATTAAATCTATGTTAAAAGATGAATAAATAAATTGATGGTGTTTGAATAATAAATGCAAGAAGAACAAACACATTATGAGGAACTTGAAGATGGGGTTAGGATTCTTAGACTTAAAGAATTAGAGGTAGGTAGCTTAGCAAAAATTTTAGATTTTATTCCAGAAACACCAATTAATACTGCAATTTATCTAAATGGAGAATTTGATCACTTTGATTTAGCTAGATTAATAGGGGTTAAAATCTCTAGAGAAGAATTAGCTAATGATAAAGGGCTAAAATTTAACGGAGTATTAAAATTTGATTTAGGGAAATCTTCTAATGAATTAGTATTAAATGCATATAAAGGATATCGCAACCTTCAAAGACGTATAATGGATCCTACATCTAGGAGAAGATATGATCAAGAGCATAGCAAGATTTCACAAAACCTAGATTGGGATTTCTGGATAAATTGGTATATTCATGTTAATGGACAAAAAGTAAATCAAGTTCGCTTAGGACTTTTTGATTTTATTGCAGATTATCAAAAGGGAAAAAAACCAGGATATATAACTAAAATTCAAAATCACTTTAGAGAGATAGATAAGGTATAAATGATGAATAAGGAGGAAACAAAATGGTTTTTGAGAATGTAAATTATCTAGCAATATTAGCAGCTGGAATAATTTCAATGATAGTCGGATTTTTATGGTATGGACTATTATTTGGAAAAACTTGGATGAAATTAAGTAATTTTGATCCCAAGAAAATGGAAGAACTTAAGAAAAAAGGAAAAGAAGGAATGACTAAACGTTATATTATAATGTTTATAGGAACTTTAGTTTTTGCTTGTGTTTTAGCTATTCTTCTTGGAATGATGAATATAACAACCTTTACAGGCGGAATGTGGATTGGATTTTTAGTGTGGCTTGGATTTTATGCAACAACAGGACTAGGAATGATGTTGTGGGAAGGAAAACCATTTAATTTATATGTGATAAATATGTTACATTATTTAGTTGTGTTATTAATTATAGGTGGAATGTTAGCTGTTTGGAGCTAATTTCCTTTTTTAAATTTATGGAGGTAGTAATATGGAAACAAATACATTTTTTAGCACGTTTGTAATAGATAATTTAGTAGATTTTTTAATCGAGGCAAAACGAAATACTTACGCAAGTGGTGGTAGGGAGATAGAACCTGAAAGACCTGGATTTAAAGAATTAGAATTTAAAGATGATTTATGGTATTATAGGGATAGCTACGCGGGATTCTTTTCTGCACCAGGACAAGAAGTTGTAAGATATAATGGAATTCCTGTATGGGCCATGGCTTATAATGGAGGAATGAGACGGAAATACAGAAATGTAGACTATGCAAAACAGGTTTTTAATTTTTTAAAAAAAGCCTTAATGAAAGTTGAAAAAGAGAGACCATTTAGAGGACCAGGAAGATTTGAGGGAGAAAATTTAGTTTATATTGATGAAAGTTTTGGGGATGTTAGAGAATTTAGGGGAAGAGAAAGAATATTAGATAATGGCTTTGAAGTTTTTAGTCAAGATTACATTGGAGGATTAATATTAACAAAAGAAGGAGATATTTGGAGTTCAGGAGGAATAGAAAATGGATAAAGTAGTACATTTTGAAATACCAGCAGATGATGTTAAAAGAGCTGAGAAATTTTATGAAAAAACATTTGGATGGAATATAGATCCCATGCCGGAGATGGAATATACAATAGTAAGAACAGCTGAGGTTGATGAAAAGTTTATGCCAAAAGAAGTTGGATCTATAAATGGCGGAATGTTTAAAAGAACAGATGAATTAGCCGGAGTGATGATAACGATAGCTGTTAAAGATATTGATGAACATCTAAAAACTATAGAGAAAAATGGTGGAAAGATAGCTAGAAAGAAAACCGCAGTTGGAGATATGGGATTTGTTGCTTACTTTAAAGATACAGAAGGAAATATTGTTGGATTGTGGGAGAATGCTAAGAAATAAGATGGCCTTTGAATATTTTTATAAAAATAAAGAAGCAAATTTTGGACCTCCTATTCAAAGACAAATTTCAGATGGTACCCACATAACATTTGAAGTTATATTAAAAAAAGAAGGCAAGTATATTGCATTGAGAAGAGAAAGTATTCCGGGACATGAATCTCCACCAAATATCGAAAGCTATCCTAAAGGAATGTTATTTTTTTGCCATAATTTGATAAGGTATGGAGAATCAATAGAAAAATGTGTAAAAAGAATAGTAAAGGAACAATGTAATGTTTCAATTAATAAATTTAAATTTGTTTTTATAGAATCTTTTATACAAAAGAAGGATGATCAATGGGCTATAACCTTATATATAATTGCAGAAACTAATAAAATCCCAAAAATAGGAAATTACGGAAATAAAATTACAGAAGTTATTTTATTTGATAGAAAGAATATTCCAAATGATTTTGCGTGGTGGAGTAAAAAAGAATTAAAAGAATTTATTGAGGAGTATGATTAAAATGAAAACAATAAAACAAACTGTAACTTTTAAAGCAAAACCAAGTGAAGTTTATGAAGTTTTGATGGATTCAAAGAAACATGCTGCATTTACAGGAGCTCCAGCAAATATAAAAAACAAAGTTGGAACAAAGTTTACAGCTTATGGGGATTATATTGAAGGAGAAAATCTAGAATTAGTTAAAAATAAGAAGATTGTTCAGAAATGGAGAGGAAGTGAATGGGAAAAAGGACATTATTCTAAGGCAA
>CAZJUI010000035.1:0-11107 GCA_964549185.1 Candidatus Woesearchaeota archaeon | reverse complement strand
TATTTGTTCTGCCATTTTATAATCTTATACCTATAGGAAATCCATTTTTATCATACCCTATAACTTCATATCTATGTATTTTGCCTTCTTTTTCAATGTAAAAGTCACTTCCAATTTGATATTCTTTATCCGGATTTTCTATTATTATCATATTACCATCACCTATTAAAAGAAAGTCTAAATTTTTTTTAATTGCATCTAATTTATTCATACTAATCTCCTAGCGTAATAAGTTTTTTCTTCAGTATTTATTTCAGGAATAGAATAGACAAGATAAACTTGGTCTTTTCCTTCTACATTTACACAAATCGGGTCTCCAATTTTATAAATTGTGTTTTTATCAAAAAAACAGATTGTTTCTCCATCATCAAATATCATAATATCATCCAAGGTTTCGCTCATTGTATTGTTTCTCCTTTCTGTGCTAACATAACCAATTTAATTTCAAGTTCATCATCTGATTTAACAACCATATATTCTATTCTAGCTCTTGGATTTATTCTAACAATATCTCCATTCATAAAATTAATATTTCTAAATGTTTCCATACCAATGACCTCTCCATTACCATAAGGTAAACCACCCTTTAATATGGGTGATCCCAATTCCTCGCATTTTACATAATCGCAAATATGATATGCTCTTTCCATCTCTACAAGTGATTTTTTCATTTTAAAAAGTTTTTAATAAATCCTCCACTGAATCTATAAGATATTTAGGAAATCCTGTTTTGTCATTTGGAATTTCATGAGAGTATTTTCCATTTTGAATCCAAGCAGTTTCACATCCAATTTGATTACCAATATGAATACCTCTAATACTTCTATCATCTACAACTAATGTTTTACTTGGTATTGTTCTAAGAATTTTAATACAGTTTAAAAATTGTTCTCTTGTTTTTTCAGTATCAACTAATATGTAATCAACATAACTTCTTATCTCATCTATTTGTTTTTTTCTTGCTTCTATATCTTCTGGCAGAGCTTTTGAAATCACTGCTAATTTATATCCTCTTTCTCTTAATTTTGTTAAAACTCTTTCTGAATAAGGAAATAATCCTTTTCCTCCAAATTGATATAATGTTCCAATCCAATCAAATATTATTGCCTCTATCATTTTAAACGTCCAAGTTTTTTACCTTAGAAGCATTTTCAAATATGAAATCTTTTCTAGGTTCAACTTCATCTCCCATCAATATTGTAAACATTTGATCAGCTAATATAGCATCTTCAATAAAAACTTTCTTCAACATTCTATTTTCTGGATTCATTGTAGTTTCCCATAATTGTTCAGGATTCATCTCTCCAAGACCTTTATATCTTTGAACTTCATAATCTCCTTTCTCTAATAATTTGTTTAATTCCTCTTCATTATACAAGTAAAATTCTTCTTTTCCCTTCTTTACTTTATACAATGGAGGTATTGCAATATATAAATAACCAGCATCAATTAATGGTTTCATATATCTATAGAAAAATGTGAGTAATAAACAAGAGATATGACTCCCATCTGTGTTATGTAATGTTAAGCCACCTAAACCCCCTATAAAACTTCTATTTAAGTCAACAGATATATCATAAACAAACTTATCACTGCTCTCTACTTTTTCTAATTTTAATACCTTAACTGCCTGAAAATCTTTATTTACATCAACTACATGTTTTCTATCATATTCTTTTTTTGCTTTTTCAATGTATTCTAATAATTTATATGAATTTTTGTGATCTTGCCATATTTTTCTTGCTTTTCTAAGTTGTTTTATAGAACCTATATTAATATCATATTTTATATAATTTGATCTTATTAAAATATCTTTATAGTAATGATCTTTAGGTTTTTGGCTTGTAATTGATGGCAACATTCCTAACTGCCTGTATAAGAACACAATCCCTTCCATTAATTTCTTTGATGATGTTGTGTGGTTTATAATAGCTTTATTTCCTGCAAATTTTTTCCCAACAACTATAGAGCCATCACTTTGCAATAATCCTTTTAAGAAATATATTTGTTGCTCTTTTTTCACATTATAAATAACATCTGGAACAAATTTCTCTGCTGCTTTCTTGCCATATAAGCCGATTTTTTCTAACAAAAGAGAAAATGTTAAAGAATTAAAATGAATATTATAACAGGACTTTCTTTGTTCCATGATAATATTACAACCTAAACATCTCTTGATTGTGTTTTTTATTTTATCTAAGTAATATCTTTTATCCTTTCCTATAGATAAGCTAAATCTATAGGGATTCTTTTTTCCTTTTGAAATGCTGCCATCTCCTATATACCATCCAAGTAAATAAGCTAAGTCTTTATCTAGTTTTAATTTTAATTTTATCCTGGCAGTATGATTATGTAAATAAGCCAGTCTATTTGAAATATCATCTTCTATATTCTTTAAGGGCACTAAGAATTTTAATTTTACCTTATCTATATCAATATTTATATTTTTTAGATACTCCTTAAATAACCCATATTTTGGCATAACATTATCTATCTTTAGTTCCCATTGTTCTAAAATAGTATGATAAATTTGTAAAGATTTTGCTAATTTTTTCCTTTTAATTCCAGATTTTTCTCTGAGTTTTTTTATCCTACCCCATTCTTTCTTGCTCATATTTACATAAGAGTCACGAGGTACCAATTTTAACTCATCTTTTTTAAATTCTATATAAACATTATACTTTTTGGCTAAATCTCCAAAATCTATTACTATTTTTTTATCATTTCTAGCCAATCTTCTAGGTAGTAGAATATAGTCTTTATTTGTAATATTCTTTGTAGCCTTTGTATCCACTTTTCCATTATTATAAACAAAAACACTATGGTAAGGTGTTACAGTAACATTATATCCCAAATTTGTTTTTATATTATATAAACTGGTTTTCAAAGGGTGTTTTACAGTGTTAACTATTTTCTTTACATTATGTTCTCCAGGATTTACAGAAAAAGAGCTAATACTATATTCTGTTGGCTTCAAACAATTATTTACAAAATTACCAATTTTATCATAACATATATCACCTTTATTATCATAAATAAAAATTGGTGTATCTCCAATTACACTATCAGCATCTGTCATTATAATAATCTTATGATATCTTGTTTTTGCTAGATTAAATTCTTCACTAATTCCAGTTCCTATAGCTTGAATCATTGTCGCAATTTCATTATTTGCAAATATTTTGTCTATTCTTGCCTTTTCAACATTCAATATTTTTCCTTTTAATGGCAATATTGCTTGGAATTCCCTTGATCTTGCTTGACGTGCACTTCCACCTGCTGAATCTCCTTCCACCAAATAAATTTCACATTTGCTTGGATCTCTTTCTTGACAATCAGCTAATTTTCCAGGTAAGCTTCCAGATTCTAAAGCACTTTTTCTTCTTGTTAATTCTCTTGCTTTTCTAGCAGCCTCTCTTGCTTTAGCAGCATTCAAAGATTTTTCAACAACCTGTATTCCAACAGCTGGGTTTTCTTCAAAATAATTCGTTAATTGCTCATAAACTAAACTATCAATAATTCCTTTAACACTAGAATTTCCTAATTTTGTTTTTGTCTGTCCTTCAAATTGAGGTTCAGGAATCCTAATTGAGATTATAGCAGTTAATCCTTCTCTTACATCCTCTCCTTGCAAACCTTCCCCATTTTTTCCATTTAACTTTCTTTTAACAATATAATCATTAATCGCTCTTGTCAATGCTGTTTTAAATCCAGCTAAATGAGTTCCACCTTCATGAGTATTAATATTATTAACAAAAGAAAATATTGTTTCTTGATAACTATCATTATATTGCAAACAAATTTCAACTTGTGTACTATCTTTTTCTTTCGTTATATAAACAGGAGTTTTATTCAAAACATTTTTAGTTTTATTTAAGAATTCAACAAAACTTACAATTCCACCTTCATAGAAAAACTCTTCGTTTTTTTCATCCCTATCATCAAATATTTTTATTCTTACTTTTTTATTTAAGAAAGATAGTTCTCTTAACCTATTTGCTAATATATCATATTGAAATTCAGTAACTTCAAATATCTCATTATCAGGTAAAAATGTAACACTTGTTCCTGTTTCGCTTGTTTCTCCAATTGTTTGCAATTCAGTTACTTTTTTTCCTCTTTCATATCTTTGCTTGTAAATCTTTCCATCTCTTTTTACAATAACCTCAAGCCATTTACTTAATGCATTAGCAACTGAAATTCCAACTCCATGTAATCCTCCTGAAACTTTGTAGCTTTTCTTATCAAACTTTCCACCGGCATGCAACATTGTCATAACAACTTCCAAAGCTGGTTTCTTAATCTCAGGATGAATATCAACAGGAATACCCCTTCCATTATCACTCACAGTAACACTGTTATCTATATTGATCTTAACTATGATATTATCGCAAAAGCCTGCTAAAACCTCATCTATTGCATTATCTACAGCCTCATAGACAAGATGATGTAAGCCTCTTATTCCTGTATCTCCAACATACATGGCTGATCTACGTCTGACTGCTTCTAAGCCTTCTAGAACAGTTATGCTTTCAGCTGTATATGTTTTGTCTTGTTTCTCTGCCATTTTTTCTGCAAAATATACAATGAGAAATAGCTTTTTATTTAAAAAGCTTTTCACGCTATAAATGCATTTTACGCTATCTATAAGCCGTATAAACACATTTTAGAAAAAAATAATAGAAAGATTTATAAAGAAAAAAGAGAAAATTTAATATTCATGGTTTTCTCTATCATAACCCATATTTCTTAGCTCTGCTCTTGCTCTTTTATAGTGTCCAGGTCCTTCAATTAAATCTGTATCTCTAAGATAATTTCTCTGATCTGCTGGACCAGAAGATATCGGTATTGCAATATCCTCCTTAAATATATCCTCAAGCTCCCTGCTCCTAATCATTGCTGGTCTTTGTTGTTTTGATTTAGTCAAAATTTTCACTCCCCTTTTAAGTTTTTTATTAATTAAACTTTATCTTCTTTATATACCTTTTCATTAATAGCAAGTTTTAAAAGGTTAATATACATTAAATACTAAAAATGAAGAAAACCCTTATTCTGGCTGCAAAAGAAGCAGGAAGTATATTGAAAGATAGGTTTAAAACATCTCAGAAAATTAGGTTCAAAACTCCTGGAAAGATTGGAAGCATAGTAACAGAAGCTGATATAGCATCAAATGAAAAAATTCTTTCTATAATAAAAGCTAGTTTTCCTCTTCATAACGTAATTAGTGAAGAAAATAAACCCCAAAATAAAGGTTCTCCCTATACCTGGCTTATTGATCCAATGGACGGAACACAGAATTTTGTTCTTGGGTTGCCTGAATTCGGTGTTTCAATTGCATTAGCCAAAGGAAAAGAAATTTTAATGGGAGTTGTCTATCTTCCAATCCTAGATGAATTTTATTTTGCTGAAAAAAATAAAGGTTCTTTTTTAAATGGAAAAAAATTAATGGTAAGTGATATAAAAAAACTTGATAAATCAACTGTATCGATAAATTTTACCTCAAAACAAAATAAATATACCTTTAATCCAAGAATAATGTTTGATGCAATGCGTTTTTTTAAAACATCATCTACTGTATTCTCTCAAGTTTTAGTAGCATCCGCAAGATTTGATGGCTATATTGGTATTGGAATGTCTCCTTGGGATGTTGCAGCCAGTTATATAATAGTAAAAGAAGCAAATGGAAAGTTTACTAATTTTGATGGAATTAATTTTGATTATAATGATGGGAATATTATAGCATCAAATAGTTATATACATAAAGAATTACTAACTTATCTAATTAAAAAATGAAAATCATCCTAGACACAAATTTTTTGATACATTCCCTAAATTATAAGATTGATATTTTTGCTGAAATTGATAGGATAACAAATAATTATTCCTTATTTGTTGTTGATAAAACAATAGATGAGCTAAAAAAGCTTAATTCACAATCATCAAAGTTAGCCTTAAAATTATTGGAATTTAAAAAAGTTAAGATAATAAAAACAAATGGAAAATATGCAGATGATGCTATTGTAAACATTTCAAATGATAAAACAATAGTTGCAACCCAGGATAAGGAGTTAAAAGAAAGACTAAAAAAGAGAAATATTAAATTAATGGTGATAAGGCAGAAAAAATATTATATCCTTTTAACTTAAACTTTAACAACAACTTCTAATCTCTCTTTTCTTTTTCCTATCTCTCTTTTGGCAAACTTTGTATCAACAAACATATGATAAAGAACAGTTATATCATCATAAACAACATAGGTAATTAATGGTATTGCCATAGCTAAAATTGCTATATCAACAAAACCAAATCCCTTCTCAATAGTTTTGTTCATGTAATCCCCAATTAATCCACCTGAAAAATTTGCTATTAATGAAGCTGATATAAAGTATGATCTATATCTTGATTTTAAGTTTAATTTTTCATCTACACTTTTTTCTAGTTCAACTAAATAATCATCAGGAACTTTTTTAGCTAACCCATTTAATGTTCTAGCATTATATTCTCCCATACTAAATCTATCTAAGATAAATCCCCTTTCGGTTTCTAAGAATATATTTTCTTTCATTTTAATCAACTCTATATTCTAAGTTTACTTTTACAGGAACAGATATAGGTTGTAGGCTTGGAGTTAATTTTTCAATTAATTTATGGTAAGCAACTTTCCAAAAAGATTCTTTCTCCAATGATTTCGGATCAGTTCCCTTAATATAATGTGAAGAAGCAAAAGATAATAATCCCATACCATAACCAAAACATCCTAAACTATTACCATCCATAGGTTCTCCGTTTATCAAGAATTTACCAAAATCTAAAGCTGTTTTCCCAACCAATCCTGCTCCAGCTAAAAATAAATATGGTCTTGTTATAGAGCTAAACGTTTTATGGAACTCTAATACAGGGTCAGCTGTTTTTGCATAGTAATTATATTTGCTAGTAGAATTAAACAAATAAACATTGTGCATCAAATCCCTCATATATAATCCGAATCTTATTGGATATTCAAAGTTTCTAATTTGTTTAAAATTCGATAAGTTTCCAGTAAATCCACATAAAAACAGATAATTTACATCTAATAATACTCCTGCCAAATATTTCTTTTTTCTATTATCTAAATCAAATTTCTTGCTTAATTTAGTATACTGTCTTACTAATTGTTCATCAACCCATTTTATTGGTTGTGGTTTTAATATCTCATCTAATGTCATTTTTAATTAAATATTATCAGATTATTTAACTACATATGCTGGTAAATTAACATAACCATCAATACCATAATTTCTATTTACTTGATGGAAAATATTAACATAACCATCAAAACCTAATCTTCTTTCAGCAATTTTAAATGCTGCATTTCTTCTCCAAAAATCTTTTTTAACAGTTCCCATAAATTTCGGGCTTCTTATTTTCCTCACGCAGTTTACAACCTTGGCATCATAACTACCTCTTCCAGCATATCTTTCTAATGCCTTATTCCAATCATGTGTTCTTTCATAGAAATCACATAACATTCTTCCAGCTGCATCAATATTTTTAATTGGGTGAAATCTTTCATCAACTTTTATTAAATCTTTTAAATCTCCATTATGAAAATCAATGGCTCTGTCTATCTTTCTTCCTTGTCTAAAATCTCTTAATCTTTTAGAATTTGTAATTAAATCTAATCCGTATTTAGAGGCTAGAAGGGGTTGCATATGTACTAATCCAACACCACCATCGCCTGAACCATTTGGTTGAGTAGGATCTCATTCAGATTCAATACATATCATTCCCAAAAGATAATCTGATGGGATGCCATATCTTCTTTCTACAGCTCTTGTTATATTTCTCCATCTATAAGCTCTTTGAATTCTTCCAACCATAGTATTATTATCGGCAAGTTTTATACGGGAAAGATTTGGTTCTACAATAATAGGTTTATAACCAACATTAGGTACTGGAATTTTTGAATAGTCTCTATGTTTATGTTCCAATGTATGTTTTTTTGTACGAGCTTCAGATTGCTCTGGTAATAGAATACTGCCTGCTATAACTAAACCAATGCTTTTACTCAATTGTCCTAGAAAATTTCTTCTAGAAACTATCTCCTTTTCATCAATTTTTTCAATATCCTGTAATAAGGTTTCTATTGCCATTTTTTCTATAAAACCTTCAATAACGTTCCTTTATAAACCTTTCGTTTTGTAACTATCATATAGTAATTACTAATAACAACAACAATTAAAAACTTATAATATAACTAATCAATATGCAAAAAAAGAGGTTGAAAGATGGTGTCAATTTAAAAGATATTATTCTAGGTGGCCAAGACGGTTTAGTAAATGTGTTAGGGGTTATTTTAGGAGTTGCTGCAGCTACCTCAGATTCAAGAATAGTTATCATCGCAGGATTAAGTGCAACATTTGCTGAATCAATCTCAATGGGGGCTGTTGCTTACACTTCAAGTAAAGCAGCTCGAGATTATTATAAAAGTTTAAAAAAAACATCTGAAGAATATAAAAATCCATTAAAAGATGCATTTATTGTTGGCTTTGCAGCCATTATTGGATCCATAATTCCATTACTTCCATTTTTCTTTTTAAAAATCAATCAGGGAATAATAACTTCTTTCATCTTATCTATAATTGCTTTATTTTTTGTTGGAGCATATCAAGGTAAAATAACAAATAAATCCTGGAAAAAGTCAGGATTTGAACTTGCATTAATCGGAATATTGGCAGCTGTAATTAGTTATTTAATTGGGGATTTAATTGGAAGATTGATAAGATAAATTTTTGTAGAAAAATTTTTAAATAGTTCTCTTTAACTTTTTAGAAATAGAGAATAATATAAAAATCTATCCTGTATGTTCCTCGCTTGGTTTTACCCTATATCGTGATTTTTCTTCCTCAGTTGCTCTTCTTTGAAATATATCATCATCAGTTTTAGCATTTTTAATATCTTCTCCACCAAAATAATCTCCTATTTCTAAGCTATCAAATATTGGTCTTTCAAGATATAATGTTTTGCTATCAAATTTTCCTTTTTCTTGGTTAAATTTTTTTATTTTTATAACATAATCTTCATCATCATGAATAAACATGGGAATAATAATAAAAGTAGTATATGTGCTTTTACCGGTACTATGTATTTGAGGAATCATTAACATTTGAACATAGGTTCTTTCTGGTTCAATATATTTTTGATAAACTTCTCCTTCTTTTATACCAGGGCTACATGAATTTAAAAAAATTCCAGTTGCAGCTATTAATGAACAAAGTGTTTTATTAGTTTTCATATCATCTTCCACCAAAAATGTTTGTTAGAACTAGTTTATAAATCTTTCGTTTTGTTACTTCTATTAAGTAATATATAAGCTTTAAATAACATTTGCTTAAAAATAACTAAACATATCAAAATATTTAGAACAAATCAAATTCAAATAATAAAATAGCAAACTTTAAAAACCCTCTATTTACTCATTTTTATTGAAAATGTTCTATGAATTAGAAATTAAAACACATGTAAGAGTTCCTCCAGTTTCTTTTAACGAAGATGTTAAGGAATCTGTACTTAAACGTTTGAATGAACAGTTTGAAGGTCACATTTCAAACGAAACAGGAGCTATCATCGCAGTTTCAGAAGTTAAAGCTATAGGAGAAGGTGTTATCATTGCTGGAGACGGCGCAGCTTACTATGAAACAACATTCAAAGTTTACACTTACAAACCAGAATTACAAGAACTTGTCATAGGAAAAATAACAGATATTACAGATTTCGGAGCATTTATAGAAATTGGTCCAATAGATGGGATGATCCATATTAGTCAAACAATGGATGATTTTGTTTCATTCTCCAAATCAGGAACATTAACAGGAAAAGAATCAAAACGTTCATTGAAAGTGGGAGATATTTGCAGAGCAAGAGTAATTGCTATAAGTTTCAAAGATTTAAACAATCCAAAGATAGGTTTAACAATGAGACAGCCAATGCTTGGAAATGTTAATTGGATTGAAGATGAATTAAAAAAACAAGAGAAGGCAAAAAAATAAATGGCAAAAAAAATATGCAGAAATTGTAAGATGTTTACAGACAAAGATGTCTGTCCAAACTGTAAAAGTTCTGAATTCACAGATAGTTATAAAGGAAGAATTTATATTCTAGACGTAGGCAAATCAGAAGTTGCAAAGAAAATTAATATCTCAGCTAAAGGGGAATATGCAATTAAAATATGAAAATCATTAAAGAACAAAATATGCCTTTGCTTCACAGGAAAAGAATTACTTTTTTAATAGATCATGTTAATCAACCAACTCCAAAAGAAGCTGATGTTAAAAAACAAATAGCAGAACATGAAAAGGTTTCAGAAGATTTAGTTGCTATTCGTCATATATATACAAATTTCGGTCAAAATTCAAGCAAGGTCATAGTTGGAATTTATAGTTCAAAAGAAGATTATGATAAAATAGAAACAATAAATAAAAAACAAAAGAAAAATGGCAAAAAGAAAGGTAAAGAACAAGCAGCCAAGTAAGAAATATACAAAGTATAAATTATCTGGAGATAAGCTAGAAAGAGCTATAACCTGCCCAAAATGCGGTCCAAGCTATTTTTTAGCAGTTCATTCTAATCGTTTATATTGCGGTAATTGTCATTATACAGAATTTAAGGGTAAATAATTAAAATTCTTTTGTCATCCAAATATAAGTATGTCCTTTTTCATATCCCAATTTTTTATATAAGCTTTGTAATTCTTCGTCTTCTGCAGCTACAAGAATGTTTACATCCCTATGCCCTCTTTGTCTTAATATTTCTTCTCCCTTTTGCATAAGTCTCCTTCTATAATCTGGATGGACTGCTAATCTAAATAAAAAAGACATAAAATCCTCAACAATAAACTCTGTTCCGACTATTTTACCATCTTCTATAGCTACCAAAATAGAGTTTGGGTCTCTTTTAATTTTTCGTTCTAATTCCTGTTTATTATCTGTTCTTTCATAAAATAGATTCCCTAACTCTAAAATTTGTCTAACTAATTGAAAATCTGTATTTTGATATGATCTTATTTCTACCATTTTATACGTATTTAATAGACCTCTAATATGGGCTAGTAAAACCCTAGAAGAAAACT
>CAZJUI010000034.1:0-11133 GCA_964549185.1 Candidatus Woesearchaeota archaeon | reverse complement strand
AAGTTAATATTTTATTAGTTAGATTTAACAAAATTTCTACATTAAGCTACTCTTCTATAATTCTCGACATATAATTCTAAAGTTTTTCTTGCATTTGGTTCTATGTCTAAATCTCTAAGCGCAACAGTTGCAGGCATCCAAACAAAATTTTCTGCTTCATCATTCAATTCAACTTTTCTACCTTGAACTTTAACTACATTGTCTGTAAAAACCCTGTGAGTATTAGGAGCAAAATAACCTCCATCTTTTAATTCATCAAAAGTACAAATACTTTCTCCTATATTTGATTCCAAACTCGTTTCTTCTATTATTTCTCTTCTAAGAGCATCAGCTAATCTTTCATTTCTTCTAACTTTTCCTCCAACAATTGAAAATCTATCATTCCATTTATGTGTTTGAACCATTAAAACATCTCTTTCTTGTCCTTTTCTATATCTTTTTTCACTATAATCAACAATTATAGCTCCAACCGCAATAACCGAACCATGCAAAATTAAATCTTGAACCATTCCATGTATTTTTTCTTCATCTTGCGGAATAATTGGTAATGGATAATGGCCATTCTCAGAAACATAATCAACCAATTCTTGAATTTTCCAAACAGAATTTTTAGGGATATATGCAGGATGATCTTTAAGAGGTTTCATAAATAAATATCTTGTATTTGTTAACTGATCTATAGCAAGCTCATAAGAAGAACTACTGCCCAATTTTCCATCTGGATTAATATAATAACTGAATCCTTCTGGACCTAATTCAGCAAGTTTCTTTAAATATAATAATTCAGTTATTCTCGGATCTAAGCTCTTATCTTTTTCTAAATGAACAAATCCATCTGTTTCTCCAACTATTTGAGAAATATCTGGAGCTATCACTTCAATACCTACTGAAGAGAATGTTTCATGAGCCTCTTTAATAATATCAAAATGTTTTCTAAAACTTCCATGAATAACACATCTTATTTTATTAACCATATAAATAGACTAATAAAAAATTATTTAAAGCTATTGTGTTTAAAAAGTTAATTTCTTCTTGACTAAATCTTCAACAAAATTTTAATTAAGTTTATATATTTTTTTATGTACTCTATAATTATGGAACTATATTATGCAACAAAGAATTATGGAAAAGTACAATCATTACAAAGGGAGTTAGAAAACACAAATATAAGATTGATACACAAACCTTTAGAATTACCAGAACCTAGATCAGATGATGTAAAAGAAATAGCTGGAGAAAAAGTAATTTTTGCATACAGATTATTAAAGAAACCAGTCGTGTCTTTAGATGCTGGATTTTATATACCCTCTTTAAATGGGTTTCCAAAAGCCTTTGTTAATTTTGCATTAGAAACTATAGGCATAGAAGGAATTTTAAAGTTATGTGAAGGCAAAGAAAGAAACTGTGAATTTCAACACTGTTTGGCATATATGGATGGGTCCTTAGAATCACCAAGATATTTCTCTTATGAAGTTAAAGGAGATTTATCATTTGATCCTAAAGGAGTAATGCAAAAACATCTATGGTCAAAATTAAGTTTGATATTTATTCCTAAAGAAAGTAATAAAACATTAGCAGAGATGAATACTGAAGAATTTTTAGCGTGGCACAAAATAAAATATAAAGGTTCTTCACATTATAAAAAATTTATTGAATGGTTTTTAGAACACAATCCCAAAGTCGATAAAAAAAATAAAATAAATTAATACTTAGGCTTCTTTAACCCATACATTAAACACTTTATTCCCCATAACAAAAACAATATTACAAATGCTGTTTGTAAATTAAACCAATTCCACCATAATCCCAATCCAATCAATATTAAAACTATTCCTTTGATTGTCTTCATTCCGCGCCAGCATCCGCAATTATTTTTTCCACACCATGGGCACATTCCATATCCAACTCCGTTTTTCATAGCTCTTTTTGCCATTTGAATATCACCTCAATTCTATTAATAAATTCTAGTTTTTAAAGATTAGTCTTAACTTTAAAACAGTAATTATATAAAGAAATTTAATATTATCAAAATTAATTGTCCATTGAATCCAGCAAATAAGGGAATTAATAAATTATCATCAATTTTTCTTGTAACAGTTTCAACAAATGTTGCTGTAAATGCCATTATTAATACAGCTGGCCATATTATTGCTCCGCTAAAAGATGTAGCCTTTACAAATAGGAATAAAGGAACTGAAAAATAACTAACCTTTACAAATAATATTCCAATTATTAAATTTATTATTAACTGTGAAAAAAATCCTTCAAAAGATCTGTTTTCAAATCTTGGAATCTTATGTTTACCAAATTTTTTATCAACTAATGCAGCTATTGCATCTCCAAATATCATCATTAAAACAGCAGCTGTAGCAATTCTAACATCAAATATAGCAAAAGTTAATATTATTCCGATAGTTGTAAAAACTAATGAAGCTAGCTGATTTCTTTCTTTTCTTCTTGCTATTCTTCTGTATATCATAGATATTATCGGTATTTCTTTTTTTAATTCTAACCTAAAAAATTCTACCTGTATGAGAAAGAGTAATATTGCTGTTAAAATAAATAATCCAAGTTTGGGATTGTAAGGAAAGAATATATAAAAAATAAAAACATAAAATAAAGATAATAAATGAAAACCCTTTCTTTGCAACTCTCTTTTATAATCAAACTCCATAATTAGAAATTATTTAGTAAGTTTAAAAACATTACCATTTCTTGCTTTGATTAATTATTTTAAAAAATCTTAATGTATCCTTAATTGAATTAATTTTGCTTCTTTCATCAGCATATATCGTTGTAATATTCTCATTTCCAATTTTATAACCCTTCTTTGCTGCTTTTATTAAAATTTCACTTTCCAAATCAAAATTACTTGCTTCTAAGTTAATATTCTTTAATATATCTGAATTAATAACTCTAAATCCAGATTGAGAATCTTTTATTTCCATATTAGCTCTTTTTGAAACTAAATTAGAAGATATTTTATTGGATATTTTTCTTATTATTGGCATTTTATTTCTTTTTCTTGTTCCAATAACAATATCATATCCTTCATTCATCTTATTTAACAATAATGGAATTTCATTTGGATCATGTTGTCCATCAGCATCTAAAGTAATTATCTTTTCATACCCATTTTTTAAGCAATAATCAAATCCAGTCTTTAATGCTTCCCCCTTTCCTTTATTGCTTGCATGATTAACAATTTTAGCCTTAGTTTTTTTAACTTCATTTACAGTATTGTCTAAGCTTCCATCATTTATTATAATGACATTAGAAACATGTTTCAAAGTTTTATCTATTATTTCCTTAATATGTTTCTCTTCATTATATGCACAAATTAAAGCTATAGTTTTCATATTAATTATATAGAAAATAGGTATTTAAAGCTATTTACTCTAAAAATTCTTTATTCTTTATCTTTTCAGGCAAATATTTTTCAGAAATAAAACTAATACCTCTAGCACTTAAAGCTTGTATTTCTACCTTTCCATTAAATTCCTTCATCATTTTAAACTGTCTAAGCCATTCTTTATTATCCTTAAACCAATCATAATCAGAAACTTGTTTAATTCTAGCCAAATCTTGATCTGTTAATTTAATTAAATGCTTTTTAAGATCATATTTAATAACATCATCCATTGTAATTCCGATATATTTAACATTTGGGATGGTTAATCTTTCACTTGCATGAGCTAATGCTATACTTCCATATTTAATTACAGAATAAATATATGCACCATAAATATCTCCATCACAAAGTACATAAATTGGTAAATTCTGTTCTTCGCTTAATCTTTGTAATAATCTTCTTATTCCACGAGTAGTTTGACCTTGACTTGTTACTAAAACACAATTATTCTTCTGCCAAAATTTATCTTCATTTAATCTTTCAAATATTGCAGCCTTCTCCATATAAAGAATATATTTTGCACTTACCTTTTTGAAAACTAATTCATCTGTAATTGAAGGAATAGAATATCCTCCCTTTCCAAGTTTTGAACAATCTATAACATCTCCTGAATCTTCTAACACAATATTTCCAACCATACTTCCCATTTTATTAGCAGAAACATGTAATTCTTCCCTACTTAACCCACTAATAACTTCTAGGTCTTCGATTGCACGATCACTTTCTATTTGTTCATCAACAATATTAACATTAGTTCCTGGAATTGTTCTCTTAGCCATATAGAAAACTCCTCTCAAATGTTCATGTTTTCCAGATTCTAATAATTCTTTTTTGATTATAGAAGCAACTTCTATAGTTTGTAAAAACTTCTTAGCATGCGCCACATTAAAAAAACTTCTTGTAGCTTGTTTATCTCCTAATTTTAATGTTCTTGATTTTTTATCATAAACAATATTACTTAAATTCCTTAAAGTAAAGTTTATTTCAGGGTTTTTTCCTTTCTCAACCTGGCTAACTATCTTCTTTCCTAATAATTTTAATTCTTCTTCACTTTTTTTCTTTGTCATTTCCAACTCCGTTCTCTTCTAATAAAGAAGACATGCTTTTCTTTAATATTTTCTTTAAATTATCTTCAACAACTGTTTTTTTCTCATCTGAAAGAATAGACAATGAACTTGCTAACTCAGGAATATATTTCTCAAATAATCCAATTCTTTCTTTTTGTTCAGCAGCTTTCACATTATGTCTAATGTATGTTGCTAATTTTCTTCCACATTCTTGTAAGGCTAATTTAATTTCTTTGATTATTTCATCATAATGAGCAATGGCTTCTTTTGCTTCTGAAGTAAATGGTACCCATACTGATGCAATATGAACAATTATTATTGCAGGCCCAGATGGTAGATTATTACCAGATTGTTGTAATCCATAAGGTTTCCAATTCGTATCAGTAACAGCTTCTGTAATTGCACAAGCTCCTTGCTGATAAAGTAATGGAACTCTATTTGCAAATCTCATCAACCTAATTTGACTTTCTTTCTCTAATTCTCCACCAAATAAAATTCCTACTTCAATTTGAAACGGAAATCCTCTATAAACTGTAGGAGGTCTTGTTATTGTTGTATAAAAATCAGCTTGAATTTCTTTTCTTAATCCTTTTTCTAAGATATCAGCTGTTATTGGACTTAGACAATCAGTAGATGGCGCAATAACTTTAGCAGCTTGTAAAGCTTTAAACAAAGCTTCTGCTTCTTGCTGTGCAATTTTAGCGGGTCTTGCTTTTTCATATAAATTAGCTTGCTGGCAAATTAACTTAGCTGTTCCGCTTCCAATTCTTGAAAAATCATTTTGTAAAAAAGATTTTAATGTTGTTGAACTTGTATCATGCAACATCTTAATTAAAGTTCCAAGTTCGATTCCATGCGGATGTGGTTTTATAGCCTTACTTTCTATAGGTAATTGATTTGTCCCTCGCAAATATTCTGCTTTTCCCTTCTCAGGATTAATATAAATTAATGTAGCATGTGGATTAGCAATCGCAGTTTGCTTTACATATTCATCAACAGATTGTTTTCCTTTCAAATATTTAGCTTCCAATTCTATTTCTATTTTAGTTCCATGATCCTTTTCCCATTCAACTTCTAATTCTTTCGCTATTACAGGTTCATTTTTTTTTGTGTCTATATTTAGTTCATAATAATGAGCAGGTTTTCTAGGTGAAATTTTAGATGTTATTTTTGTTGGCTTTCCTGTTGTTAATTGTGAATACAAAACAGCTGCACTTATTCCGATTCCTTGTTGTCCCATTGATTGCTTCAAAGTATGAAATTTACTTCCATATAATAATTTAGCAAAAATATTTGGAATTTGTTCTTTAACAATTCCAGGTCCATTATCTTCTATTATAACTTTAAATCTTGTTTCTGAAATTTGTTCTATTTGTACTTTAACTTCTGGTAGAACATTTCTCATTTCAGCTGTAGCGTCTAAAGAATTATGACATAGAATCGCTCCAGCGCCTCCAATAAAATTTTCACAGTTTGGTACAGAGATATCATAAACCCAATCATGCTCATATTCTATTTCTTTTATGCTACTAATATTTAATATACCAAGATCTCCAGATAGAAGAAGTTGAGCATCTTCATAAAGTGTAATTTGTTGAGTTAACAAATCTCTTTCAATATTATCAATATGTATAGCTAATTGATTATAACGATTAATGGATCGATTTAATTTTGAATTTTTTGTACTAACAATAGTTTGATCTATTGGAAGGTAATTAACAGCGCTATTATGATTTTTTGAATAAATATAAATAAAATAACTATCCTTAAAATTAGCTATTCTTTCAATGCTTTTAATGTAACGTTTTTCACCTTTAGAAAATCCTATGCTATAACCAATCCCTAAAGAGGATAGAATATATTGGAGATCTATGAATAGATCATAACTTGAGGTGGCGCACGTCACCTTTTCAAACTGCAAATCCTTTAATGCAAATCCATTTTTTAATAATTGAAATAATTTATCGGTTGGATAACCATCCCCAGCTAAATAACCCAATAAAAATGATTCTCTCAGATTTTTATTTAAGCTATAAATAATATCAGGAATCCTCTTTGATGAGGCAGCATTGCCAACATTTAATATATTCTTTAAAAAGAAACAAATCATTGAAGAATCTGAAATAAGATTAATTGCAGTTTTATGTGCTCTCTTAAGCTTTGGAGAAAATTTAAAAACTTTCTCAAACAAATCACTTGTATAATATATCAAATCCTTTTCATGAAATCCAAATGAGAAATGAGCCCTTCTCATAGATTTAAGCGTAGAACCCTCTGCTACATATAGACCAAGAAGCTCAGCAAAATTATGGTCTAATTTTATTACAGCAGGTAATTTATACTTACATAAAGACATTCCTATTTTGGAATCATTTAGATTATTAATATCCACATTTAATTGTCTTAGTATGCTTAGAGGTAAATAATTACATCTCTTGAAATCTTGAATTCGATAATGTTTAGATTCCGGAATGATTTTTTTTAACTCATTTATTAAATTATCAGACAATATCGTATTAATTCCATAAATATTAATTTTAGAAGTTAAATCTGAAGGTAAAAGTAGTAATTCTTCTATTAAATTAAGTTCTTTCCTTTCTACCTTGGAGCCCCAAGACTTTCTAGGTACTATTATTGGCATTCCAACTTGTAAATCTGATGTAGGTATTGAAACGACCTTTCCTTTGCTTAAAGTAAATATTGAATGATAAGCAGTAAGATCTATATGCCTACCAGAGGTTAGTTTAACCCGATATATTTTACTATTAACTTTATGTCTATACAATGCAGACACATTCCGGAAATCTAGCTTTAAAGTCTCTTTATCAAATGCCAATGCTTCGATATCGTCAATAGCAATTTTTTCTAAATCACCATTTTGCAATGTATCAACTTTATCCCTTACCTTTTTTATTGCATTATCTATAAATTCTCCTATTTTTACAATAGAAATTCTTCCCCTTACCCTTACTAGCAGAGGCATATCATATGTTAAGCTATTATCCACACCTTCCTTAACAGTCATTAACAAAGCTCTAGCGGGATTATCAAATCCAAGTAAATGTCTGTTTCTTGTAAAGAACTCTGAAATAGAAATCTCTCTTTGGCCCTTTGCTAGTTGTTCTGCTATTGGATGATCTGGCATAAAATGAACTCAAAAATAATGGTATATAAAGTTTTTTATAATATCTTAGGATTAATTTCCCTCTTTTTTGCTCTTTTTAATCTAAATCTCTGAAAACTATTTCTGATAAATCTGTAATCTTTTGCTATATATCTAACCAAAGCTTCTATAAACTTTACAATTAAATTTGGAATAAATTGAATTATTTGATTTATTATCATACAAATATTTTAGAATTAATGATTTATAAATCTACTTATAAAGAGAATTAACTTCCCTAGATACATAATTGAAATCATTTTCTGATAATCTGTCAGGTTTTCTGCCCTTTAAATTTGGATTAAATAAAGGAGGTGCATTTATTGAGACTAATCCTCTATCTAATATCTTTTTCTTTAACGGAGGTTTCTTTTCTAATGTTTCCTTCAATGCATTAACTAAATCATCCAATGTCTCAAATGAGTATAACATATTTTTAAAATTCCCTGAAAATACAACTTGATTTCCAGAGCCATCGTTAATTAATGCACAATACATTAACTTTCCATCTTGATAAGAACCAAAATTAATTTCAGGAACAAAATTAACATCTGTTTCAATTGATTTACCCCTCATTTCTCTATAATAATGTTCTTTTCTCTGTTGTGCATATAAAGGATTTATATCAGATACATCTCTAAACCTGTAAGAATGTCCTCCATCCTCTTTAGGAAAACTCCGTTTAAAGAATACCATATATATAGAAATAAAGAAAAATTTAAAAACCTATCTTTTAAAATTTCCAATCAAAAGCTTTAAAAATCTTTACTTCATGGTATTATTATGGTAAATGTCATATTATGGGTTGTAATAGCAATCATAGTAATTATCTTATTATGGTTAATGATAGCTTATAATTCTTTGGTTACATTTAGGAATAGAATAGAAAATGCTTGGTCTCAGATAGATGTTCAACTAAAGAGAAGAGCAGATTTAATTCCAAACTTAGTTGAAACAGTTAAAGGTTATGCTAAGCATGAAAAATCTACATTTGAAATGGTTACAAAAGCAAGAACTTTAATGATGTCGGGCAATATTAAAGACAAAGCTAAGGGAGATAACATGTTTACATCTGCATTAAAAAGTATATTTGCTGTTGCAGAAGCTTATCCTAAATTACAAGCTAATGAAAATTTCAAATCATTGCAAGAGGAATTATCAGGAACAGAAAGTAAGATCGCATATGCAAGACAAGCATATAATGATAATGTTCTTAATTTAAATACAGCAATTCAAAGATTTCCTACAAATACAATAGCTAATATGTTTGGATTTAAAGAAAAAGAATACTTTAAAGTTGAAGAATCTGAGAAAAAGCCAGTAAAAGTTAAGTTTGAATAAATTTTAAAATGACGCAATCTTTAGAAAGAATAATACAACTAGAAGATATTACATTAAAAGATTTAGAAGAAGGAAAAGTTTACAAAGAAATTGATGATCCTAATGATGAAGAATCTATTTTAGGTTTATCCGAAGTTAATATCAAAGGGATTATACCAGAATATTCTGGATTCTATCTGATATCTGGGAAAATAAAATTAGCTGACAGAACAGAATTGCATGCTTTATTTGGAGTTGATACAGATTCGAGTGGGGAACTTTGCAGCACAGAAATCTTGACCCAAGATGGTTGGACATCTCAAGCAGATAATGATTTCTTGGAAAGATTAAAAAGAACAAAAGAGCAAGTTTTTCCATACAAATACCATTTAAATAAACCAGTATATGGAGATATTGATCTAGAAGGTCAATTTTAATAAGCAAATTTTTATGAATATTTTAACGCTAATATTATTGCACTTATAATTGATATTATTAATCCAAATTTTTGATGTTTCATTAACTTTTCTTTATTAATAATTAAACCCAATAAAACAGCTAAAACTATGTAGCTCTCAGATATAGCAACCACAATCCCAATTGGGGCAAATAATACTGCAAATGCATAAAATATCCAAGCTCCATTATCAAATATATTCAAACTTAAAACCAATCTTTTATTCTTTTTAACATCCGATATTAATTTTTGAATCTTCTTATTTAAGACTAGATAAACAAAACAAATAACTGCTAAAAATATGCTAACAAACCAATTTATCATTAAAGGATTTGTAACTCTCGATCCCAAACCAAAAAAGAAATTAGCACTTCCCATGAAAATAGATCCAATAATAGCTAAAATTACTCCTTTTTCTAACCACTTTCTTTTTGTAATATGATCTTTTAAAGATACTAAAATCAACCCAATAACTAAAATTGCTATCAAAATTAATCCAGTAGAATCAATAACTTCATTAATAATAAAAAAAGCAAGCAAAATAGAAATGGGAACTTCTATGACAAATATTGGTTCTATTATAGCTAATTTTCCTTTTTTTAAGCCTTCAAAGTTAAATAAGGCAGCAAATAATATACATGATGATGCAATTAAAAGAACTATAATTTCTTTTTTTGATAAAATTGCTAAATCTTTGTAAATAAACGGAAATAAAACAATAGTGGCAAAAGAACTTATGATAAATAATGTTTCCCAATCCCCAAATTTCCTAGTTGATCTTTGAATAAAAAAATCCCCAAACCCCCAACAGACTAAAGCACCAAAAGCTAACAATATTCCTAACTCAATCCCCATTATTATCAATTAAATTTAAATAAATATAAATCTTTCTAACACAACATTTTTATACTTCTAATTTCTTTTAATACTATGAGTATTAAGCAAACAGCCTTAATAGTAGGAATTGCCGTATTATTTGCAGCCTTCATATTTTTTACTATAGATGCATTTTATCCAGAACCAAAATATGAAGACTTCTGTAAAAACTCTCCTTATCCTTATGGTGTAGAAAAACCATTTCCTAAAACTGTAAATGATAGCTGTTCAGATTATTATTCTAGTCCAGAAGCTCAACAATGTCAAATAGATAAAGGACAACCAGTACCAAAACAAGATGCTAAAGGTTGTTTAGTTTATGATAAATGTGATTATTGTAATAGAGATCTTACGAAAGCTCAAGAGCCTTATAACAGAAATGTTTTCATTATAATGGCAGTAATTGGAATTTTAGCTATAATCTTTGGATTATACTGGAACGTAGATTTCCTTTCGGGAGGAGCTTTATTTGGAGGCATACTTACCTTATTAATTGGCACAATAAGATATTTCGGAAATGCTAACAAAATATTAAGAGTAATTATCTTATTTGCAGAGATATTAATATTAATCTTTATAGGATATAAGAAAGTAGTTGATAGAAAAAAGAAACAATAACTTTAAAAGTTTAATTCTTATATAATAATCATGACATTTTATGAAGAAATAAGTGCAAACAAAACAAGATCAGTAATTTTAATAATTGCCTTCTTTATCTTAGTCATGTTGCTTGGATATTTTTTCGGATTCTTCTTTGCAACCCCTATCTTTGGTTTAATTATAGCTTTCATTATAATGGTGATTATGGTTTTAATTGGATATTATTCAGGAGATTCTA
>CAZJUI010000033.1:0-11662 GCA_964549185.1 Candidatus Woesearchaeota archaeon | reverse complement strand
TAAAAAGAAAATAAAGCAATGTAATAAAAAGAATTGTAAGTACAAATAAAGATATAGGAGAAGAAAGATTTAGTTGTGTAAGGGAAAAATTAGAACTTGGAAATGATATTAGCCAAGAAAAAGCTAATTGTAATAGTAAATTAAATGTTGAAAGAGATAGTTGTTTTAATGATCTAAGAAAAAAAGTTTATAATATGATTAAGTTTAGGTTTTATGATTTAGAGGAAAGAGCTGAAGAGATGGAAGAGCTTGGGGTTAGTGAAGAGTTAATATCTGAGTTTGTTACAAATCTTGAGATGAAAAAACAGGAATTTAATAATGCTAAAACAAAAGAGGAAAGAAAACAAATAATATTAGATGTAAGAAAACTTTGGCAAGATTTTATTAAAGATGCTAAGGGGCAGATAAAATGAAGATAATAATAGTGTTTTTATTAATAGGATTGATTATTATAGCTGGATGCAGTCAAGGAACGCAGGAAAAAACTGATACAAATAAAGATAATACAGAGACTGTTCAACCGATAAATGAACAAGATAATTTAGATCAAGCATTGCAAGATTTGGAAACTATTGATAGTAGTTAGTTTTATAAATTTTTATGATTTCTTGATATTATGACATTATATGAAAGTCAGGGGGCTTTAGTGTTAATAGCCAATAGATTAAAGAATGTTAACTATACTATAATTGGAAGCTGCAATCTAGCTTTACAAGGAATTAATGTACAAACAATAAATGATATTGATATATTAACAGATAAACTTGGAATTTATTTAATAGAAAAGTTATTAGAAGAGTTTGTTGTTGAAAATGTAAAATATGTTTATAATCCAAAATACGATTGTTATTATGCTAAATTTTTAATAAATGATATCAAAGTAGAGGTATTTGCTGAATTTAATAATAAAAAACCGAAAGGAGATTTTTATAAAGATTTAAGCAAAAAAATAAAAGTTAAAATAGAAAATATTGAGATTAATTGTTTACCATTAGCTCAAGATATGGAATTCTATACGAAAATTGGAAAGTTAGATAATGTAGAAAAAATAAAAAGAAAAATGATGATGTAAAGACAAGGTTTATAAAGTTTACTATATGTTATAAAATATATATTGGGGGATAATTATGATTGTGCATTACGAAAAAAGTATTGAAAAAGTTTTAGAAAATCTGAAGGAATTACAGAAAGACAGAAGAATAAGGTTACATAAAGGAGCTTCTTTGGAATTAATCACATCTTTAGAAAAATCAAATGATATTAAGCTTCCTGATGATTATAAGGCTTTTTTAACTTTTAGTAATGGTGCTGATTTTAAAAAAAATAAATTTGAATTACATAGTGTTGATAATAAAGAATCTTATCCTACAATCACTGATTTCCCCTATGAAATGCAACAAAATAGCAGAAGTGGTGGAATAATAAAAAACTTGTTAACAATAGGAATGGATTATCATCATGGTTTAGATGGAGATGTTGATATTCATATTAATAAAAAAATTGGAAAAGCAAATATAAACAAAATGGATATCTTATATATACCTAGCTCTACTGAAGCTACGGTTATTGCACAATCATTTACGGAATTTTTAGATCGATTTTTAAAAGAACCTTTTTACTGGTTAGCTCTTGGAACTTATAATGGATTAGAAATCCCTAAACCAAATCCGAAATTTGAGCCTTATAATTTGTATGTTGGTCATTTAGATATAGAAGAAGGAATGTAAAATATGGAGGAATAACTATGACAAGAACAAGAAATGTTTATGGTAAAATAAGAATTGAAGATGTGATTGAAAGGTTGAGATCTAAGTTTAACAAAATAAACTCTGGAATTGAGGATGAAGCAATAAAAGATTTTGAGAGAAAGAATAAAATTCAATTACCTAATGATTATAGAACATTTTTAAAATCTGTAGATGGTGCGGAAGCAGATTGGTTGAACATTTATGGAATTAATGAAATTGAACTTAACTCCTTTAGTTATTCTGATGTGTTAACTAGAGGAAGAAGAGATATGAAAATTTTGCTTATTGGAAAGAGAAATGCTGATGATTTAGCCATGAAACTTAGTTTATCAAAAGATGAAAAGAACAAAGACAGGAGAGACATATTAGATATCTTCCATGAAACTGGAGATGCTAAAGTTATTGCGCATTCATTTACGGAATTTTTGCATAGGTATCTAGAAAAGAAAGATTATGACTTGGAAAAACAATTTTTACCTTATAAAGAATATTTTTCTTTCAAAGAGCCTGTTGGAAGTCATTTGGATGTATTTTTTTAAAATTTTATTTTTTTATTATAAACGCCATTACCAATGAAAATACTCCTATAATTAAACTAATCATTATTGAGATTATCGAGCTTATACCGAAAAATGTATTAAAAAAAGCTGATGTTATAAATAAATGTTGTTTTCCGATTAGATATAGTCCGATAATTCCTAATATTAAAGAAATAATTCCAATAACTAATGTATAAATTTTAGCATATTTTTTATAAACAAATATTCCAATTAATCCAACAATAATAAAAATAATTCCTGGCAAGAAACTATCAAAAGCTAGATTAAAATTAGAGAAAATAATGCTTCCAACATAAGAACTATTTGATTTAAAACCGATTTTATATAGAATATTAAAAATGCCAAGAATAATCAAAATAATACTTAAGTATAATCCATAATTTTTTATGAATTTTTTCATAATTATGGGTTATTTAATTAGATTATAAATATTTCTATAAAAAAAGAAAAATGTTTACTTGATATTGTAAACTACATTAATGTAAGCTGTTATTTCTAAGCTTTTTGGTTGTAGTTGAACTCCAAAGTCAGCTGAATCTTTTGCTATTCCAATTTCTGCTCTTGCATAATATGGGATTACGTTTACATTAGATTCTGAAACTGTTTTAATTCCAGTTATCTTTGTTCCTAATGAAGTTGCTATTGTTTCTGCTTTTTCTCTTGCGGATGTAGTTGCTTTTGCTAGAGCTTCTTTCTTTATTTGTTCTTCTTTCTCTTTAGTTAGAGTATAAGAAACTTGGTCAACTCCATTTGCACCTGCTTCTACTGCTTCATCTACAATTAATCCAGCTTTATCTAAATCCTTAGTTGAAACTTTTAATACATGTTCAGCTATATAACCTTTGTCTACTAATTGATCCTTTTCCCAAACTTGGTTTTTTCTTAGATCATAGTATTGGGTTTCAATGTCTGAAGAAGATATTCCAATTCTCTTTAGACTATCAATTACTTTGTTGCTTGTAGCTTGATTATTGGTTTTAGCTGTATCTGCTGAAATTGATATTGTTTCTATTCTGACTATAACTTCTGCTTTATCAGGCATTGCTGTTATTGAAGATTCACCTGCTACATTAATTGTCTTTTCATCATTTCCTATATTTAAGTTTAATTTATCTAGAGCCAGCACTAAACTAACTATGATTAATGCTGCTACCAAAACTGTAATTAAGATTGTTTGATTTTTCATAATTATTCACCAAAACTAATAAGTTTAAAGTATATAAATAGGTTGTTATGACTTCAATTTCAGTTGAAGTTACTTCTTTTTTGCTGTTGTTTTTGCTTGTTGTTGTTCTAGATTAACACCTAGTTTCTTTAAAGATTCCATGTGCATGTGAATTAACTGATCAACTACATTTACTATTTTTACTAATTCTTCTCTTTCTTTTATTAATGTGCTTACGCTTCCTTTGTGAAAGCCTATTATTTCGTCGTTTGTCATTTGTTATTACCTCTTAAGATTAAACTTTAAAGGTTAGGTTTAAATATTTTTCTATATTTATATTGTTGGTGATTATGATGAATAAAATTCAAAAAATAGGTTTAGTAACTGGATTGGTTGGTGTATTATTTGGAACAAATGCTAAAGCAGATCTTACTATTTCAGATGGTTCTGGAACTACGGTTCTTTCAGATAGAAACTTGGATTATCTCCATATAAGTGGTTTAATATTATTATATGATGGTTATGAAGAAGCTCTAAAAGATTTTAAAAAGAGAGGTAAAATAGGGCCTAATGAAAGAGAATTGCCTCCAGGGTTTTATGGTTTATTAAATGAATTCGGATATGAAGGAATTGTGCCGGAAGGGCATGATTTTGATATGATTATTAGAGAGTTAAGTGAAATATCTGGAAAAAGAGTAACAAGGGCTGATTTTCAATATCAGAATAGAAATGTAATGAAAAATCCTTGTCTCTTAAAACCAGGAACAAAGTTTAAATATGTTACAAGAGTACATTATTTTAATATATTTTAATTTTTAATTTATAGATAAATATGAAAGAATCTCCTTTATTGTTTGATTAACATTTTTATCTTTAGTATTTATAACAATTCCATAATCAAATTTTGAGACAAGATAATGAACTGCTGTAGCTGCGTCTTTTCCTAGATTTTTTCTTCTTTTTCTATCTCTTTCTATGCAAATTTTTAGTGGAGCTTTTAAAGTGAAAACATAATGAGGATATTTTAAATTTTTTGATATATGTTTAATATGTTCTTTTTGATAAAAACAAGCATCAAATATTACATTCTTTCCTTTTTTCATTTTTTCTTTTATTTTTGGAAGTATAATGTTATCTGCTTTAATAAAATTTTTAGTAGATATGCCTTCTGCACCTTCTTCTACTTTATCTAAACCATGTTTCTCAAGAATAGGATCTATGGGAACATATTCTGCATCTAAGATTTTTGCTAATCTCTTAGATATTGTTGATTTACCAACTCCAAGCGGTCCACTAATTATTATATAAAAGCTCATAACTGATACTTTCTCCATAAGTTTATAAAGATTTTGTACCTAACTTTAATTCGAAACCGTCTGGATCTTTAACATAAAATCTAGTAAGTCCATAAGACATAGTCTCTATTGGTTTTATGATATTTACTCTTTTAGATTTAAGTTCATCAAAATATTTTTTAAAATCTTTATTTAATATGAATCGCAATTCTACTCCAATGCCTCTTTGCTTTAAATTAGGAATTTCTTTTATCATGAATATTGAATTGTTAAATGATAATGTTGCAAATTTATTATTTTTATCTAATCTTATTACTTTAAATTCTAATAAATCTTTGTAAAATTCAAGACTTTTTGAAAAATTAGACACTTGAATTTCTACTGCAAATGGTACATATTCTTTAGTTGTCATAGTTTCGTTATTCATTTTATTAGTTTAGAATGTGTTTATTTATAAAGATTTAGCTAAAATATATATGATATAAAATAATATACATATTGTATAAATAAATAGAAAGATATATAAAGGTATTTGTCTTATAACTTCTAAAGTGATACTATCTAAAGAGACTATAGCAATACTAAGAAGTTTGTTAAATAAAAGAAGAATTGGTGGGAAACATACAGAAGAAAAAAATTGTTTACGATGGATAAAGAATTTACCACCAGATCAACATCGTCATGTATCAAGAGAATGGGAACAATGTGTAAGGGAAGGATTGGTATTACGTTATATCAAAACTGGAGAAAATCATGTTAGTTTAAATCCAAGAAGATTAAAGGAAATTTATGAGTTGATTAAATAAGGAGCATAAAATGGAAAGTAAGAAACAATGGGGAGAATTTTGTGAAGTTTTTGGTGTAAATCCAAGAAATAGAATATTAGAATTCTTTTTAGAAATGAGAGAGTTAGATTTTAGTATAGGAGATTTAGCTAAAGAAACTGGATTAAACAGAGCTACAACCTATAATATAATGGAAGAATTAATTAAAGAAGGTTATGTTATTTTATCAAGAAAAGTTAGCGGTGGGCAATTATATAAATTAAATAAAGAAAAGCGAGAAGTTAAAATATTAATAGAAAGTTTTAATTTGATATTGGGAAAGATAGTAAAAGAATATGAAAAGAAGAAAGTTTATGCTTAATCATGATGGAAAGGCAAAAATGTGAAGAATGTGGAGGAAAATTAGTAAAGAAAAATGTAGATTTTAGTATGTATGGAATAACCTTAGGAAAATTTGTAGCTGAAGTATGTTTAAAATGTGGAGAAGAAGTATTTGATGAAAAAACTTCTGATGAAATAGATAGGATAGCTAAGCAAAAAGGTTTATTTGGTTTAGAAGTTTAGTTTATATTTAATCTTTTAAGAAAACCAGGCCATGAAGAATGTCCCCATTGAATTAGTAAATCAAAACCAAGATGTTCTATTCCAACTGGGGTATCACAAGCTCCCCAATTGCTGCCCATCCATATTATAATTTTGGATTTAGTTTCTTTTTCTAGGGTGGAGGCTATAGTTGTTGCTTGAGGTTTTAATCCTTCAGGAAGTTGTATTAATACGAGCTTTGCTTTTTCTTGTTTTATAGCTCCAATTGCTCTTTCTAGTTCTAGATTGTAATCCATAAAATTAAGGAAAAAGGTAGGTTTATAAAATTTACTACATTAAAAACATCATGAATATTTACTTTACAATTCATGCTGAAGAAAGAATTGTGAAAAGAAATTTAACTAAAGAAGATATAATAGATGCAATAAGACACCCTGATAAAACTTATAAGAAATATGACAGATATTATTTTCAAAAGAGGTTACAAAGAGGGATGATAGAAGTTTCATGTGAGAAAACAGAAAAGCATATAAAGGTAATAACTATATATTGGATATAAAATGGAAATAAGATATGATAAAGAAGCAGATGCAATGTACATAGAATTTAGGAAAGGAAAGTTTGCTAAAAATAAGAAGATTGATGACTTTACAATAATCGATTTAGATAAAGAAGGGAAAATTTTAGGAATAGAACTTCTTGATGTTAGTAAAAGAATACCAATAGAATCTCTTTCAGAAGTTAATGTTAAGAATCTAATTGCTGCAGCATGACTGTAAATATAGGTTTAGGGTTTTTTGTTATTCATATTATATCATAGAAAAACTTAAATATAACTAAATCTAACTAATTTTATGGAAATAAGAACAAGAGCTAAAAGATGGGGAAGTTCAATTGGTATAATCTTACCTAAACAAATTGTAGATGTAAAAAGAATTAGAGAAAATGATGAAGTTATTATGGAAATAAAGAATAGACCTTTGGCAAGAGATTTTTTTGGAAGATTAAAAGGTAAATTTAAAAAATCGGCACAACAATTAAAAAATGAAGCAAAAGAAGGATGGGATTAGATATTTTTGGGATACCTGTGCAATAGTTGAGCTTGAAAATGGTAATCCAAAATATTCAAGATTCCTAAATGAACCTATAATATTAACTATTTTTAATATGGCTGAAATTTTTTGGGTGATGCTGAATCAGTTTGGTGAGGAAAAGGCTGAAGAAATTTATGAAACTTATAAACCTGCTATGGTTGAAATTGATGATGAAACATTAATGGAAGCAATAAAATTCAGAAAAAAAGTTTACAATACTAAAAAGATTTCTTATACTGATGCTATAGGTTATATTTATGCATTAAAAAATGATATGATCTTCTTAACTGGAGATGGAGATTTTGAAGATATAAAGAATGTAGAATTTATAAAGAAGTAACTTTTAAATACAAAAACAACTTATATTTATTATGAAACTAATAGCTTTATTGGTCTTATTAATATTTATTACAAGCTGTACAAATGGAGGAAATACAATGAATGTTAAGTTAAATGTTGATAATATTCAAATAGCTGGAACTTATTATGATTCAAATAGTTCAGATGGAGTTATTTTATTACATATGCTGCCAAATACAAAGGAAGCGTATAAAGAATATGGAAAAGAATTACAGAAAGATTACAAAGTTATAGCAATTGATTTTAGAGGTTTTGGTGAAAGTGATTTAGATTGGAAAACTTTTGATGATAATGATTGGAATAAATTAGTTGATGATGTGCATGCTGCAAGAGAATATTTAGAAAGTAATGGAGTAAATAAGATAAATATTATTGGAGCAAGCATTGGAGCGAATACTGCTTTAAACTATGCTGCAGAGAATAAGGATGTTAATGCAATTGTGTTATTATCTCCTGGATTAAATTACAGAGGAATTAAGACAGATAAGACAATAAAGCAATTTGATGGAAATATTTTGATAATTGTAAATGATGGAGATACGGGAAGTTATGAGGATAGTAAAAAGTTAAGTGAATTAAATAATGAGGTTGTACTAAAAGTTTATAAAGGAAATAAACATGGAACTAATATGTTAAATAGTGAGGTTAAGAATTTAATTAAAGGGTTTATAAAATGAAAGAAAATAAAAAAATATTAAATAAGATGGAAGATTTGGTGTTTTTAGATAGATTAACGTCTAAAAGTAAACTAACTGAAAATGATGTATTAGATATTAGCAAGAAGGTAAATGCTAGCGTTTCAAGAAAATTGAAAATATGTTAAAAATTTTTTGAAAAACAATAATCTTAAATAACATAATAGATTTAGAAAGTAAAATGAAAAGATTCAATGAAAGAGTTTATGAAATTGTAAAGAAAATACCAAAAGGAAGAGTAAGTACTTATAAATCAGTAGCTCAAGCATTAGGAACGAAAGGTTATAGAGCTGTTGGAAATGCTTTAAATAAAAATCCTTATGCCCCGATCGTCGCATGTCATCGTATTATTAATTCGAAAGGAGAACTTCATGGTTTTGCATCTGGATTAAAAGATAAAGCTAGATTATTAGAGAAAGAAGGTATTAAAATTAAGAATAATAAAGTAGAGAATTTTGATAAAGTATTTTATAAATTAAGCAAGTTATAAAGTTTAGTTAAATTTAATTCTAGAGAAGAAACTGGATTTTCAAGCTGCCAATTTTCAATAACTTGGGGAGATAATTCACCAATACCTGCTATTTCTTTTCCCTTAACTAATATTTTTCCTAATCTTCCTTCGATAAATGGGGGAAAAGAAGTTTCTTTTAATTCATATTTAGCATCTAAAGCATTAAATAAAGCATCTAAAACTTGTTTAATATCTGTAAATGTTGTTGATGAAGATGATATTAATATTGCTAGATTTGTAGATTCTTTAAAGTCTTTTTCAAATATTTCTGAAATTTCAAATATCTTTTGAGGATATTCATTATGCTTGTTTTTAGATAAAACTTCAACTAAAGATGGAACTAACCAAGATCTTAAAATATTATAATCTTCTGTTAGGGCATTTTTCAAAGAAATAAATGGAAGATTAGCATTCATTCTATCATTATGATTAATTTTATTTGTAATATGAAATGTATTAACTTCTATAAGATTTAATCCAATTAATATTTCAGCTATCTTGTTTTTGAAAGTTTCAAATTTATTCTCTTCTGCTATTGAGCCAAAGTCAGATAAAGTTGGATTAAAATTTTCATAACCATAAGCAATTGCTATATCTTCCACTAAATCAATTTGATGTAAAATATCAACTCGATAACAGGGGATTAAAACTTTTTTATTTAGATATGAAAAGCCCATTCTTTCTAATAATTTTTTCAAATCTGTTTCTTTTAGATTTAAACCAAGCATTTTATTTACATAATCTAGATTAATTTTGAATTCTTTGGGCTTGAAATCTGGAGTTGATATTTTTTTAGCTCCATATTGAATATTAACTGAATAAACTTCTCCATTCATATCAGCTAAAGATGTTGTGATAATGTTTAGTAAGGTATTAACTGTATTAATATCATAGCCTGAACATTCAATGAAAACTTCTTTTGTTGATGTTGTTACTCTTCCTGTCAAATGTGAATTTATTATTGGAATTAATGACATTATATTATTATTTGAGTCAACAAAAACAGGATATTGAGAATATTGATGAAGTAAATGAGAATATTTCCTTCCTGTTGGATGTTTTTCTAGTATTTCGTTTGCGTTTAATTTTTGATTTATCTCAAGTGGTTGGAAAATAATTTGTTGAGGATGTAATGCTTTGTAATGAACTGGAAATTTTATTTTTTCTAGAGGATAAATTCCAATAGATGCTTTTTTTCTGTTTCTGCAATATGAAATATCTAATTTTTCCTGCATTTTTATTATTTCTTTAATTTTTTCATCATCTAATCTGAGATTTTTAACAACGGCACATAATGTAATCGGTCTAATTCCATTAACAGAAGGATCAACTATAACAAGATAATCTGATTTTTTTGCTTCATATTTTTTTAAACCTGTCTTTATTCCAAGAAAAGATGATAATGCTCTTGCAAATCCTTGTTCTGATAAGTAATCTGGACGATTGATGAAAGTTTCAATAACAATCTCTTCATTATTGATAAATTCCAAGCTAACCCCAAGCATAGGAATCTTCTCAATATCTATAGGAGAAAGTTTTCTTCCTAATAAACTTTCAACGCTTTTTCTTTTTAGATTTATAGTTGGCATTTTTTTGAAATTGTTTTAAGTTTTTAACATCGACTTCTGGAAATAAAATTGATGTAAATTTACAATTATTGCATTTAAATTGAGGTGAAATTCCTCCGATGAATTGCAATGCTTTTTTGTCATCTTTCTTTATATCTATGCTACCACATTTTGGGCAGGCTCTCACTCTTTTTATTTTAACCATGATTTCATTTCTCTTAATTGTTTAAGATCATTTTTATATAGATCACGGAAATCTTTAATTTTAAAGTAATCCATTATTGAACGTTCCATTCCTTGACCCCAAGCTAGAACTGGGATATCTTTTCCAAGTAAAGGCTTAACAACTTCTGGACGAAATATTCCAGCTCCACCTAGTTCTACCCATTCTTTTTTCTCAGGATGGAAAACTTCAACTTCAGCTCCCATTTCTACGTAGGGGAAGTAAGATGGTCTTATTCTTATTTTATTAAATCCAAGCTTTTTATAATATTGAGTAAGATAACCGAGTAATTGTTTAAAATTCGCATTTTCATCTATGACAATCCCTTCAACTTGGGTAAATTCAAATCCATGTTTCCAATCAACTGTTTCATTTCTGAAAACTTTTCCTACTGTGAAATATTTTACAGGCAAATCTGTTAATTTAATTGAAGCTAAAGTTCTAGCACTTATTGATGTTGTATGCGTTCTTAAAACAAGTTGAGAAGCTTCTTTTTCCTGCCATTTATATTGATAACCTTTACTTCCAGTTGTCCATCCATTTTCATGAGTTGCTTTAACATTTTCCATTAATTTTTTATCATTTATTTTGCTATAACTATCAATAAAGAAAGTGTCTTGAATTTCTCTTGCTGGATGATCTTGGGGGGTAAATAGAGCATCAAAATTCCAGAAAGATGTTTCAAGTAATGGACCTTGCATTTCCTTAAAACCCATATCTAGCCATATTCTTCTTATATATTGTATAGCTTCGTTGACAAAATGTCTCTTTCCAGGATATATTTTAGGAACTTGAGAATTAAGATTGTAGTGCCTAAACTTTTTATTTCTCCATGATTTATCTAGAATAATTTTAGGAGTTAATGTTTCTATTAAATCAGAATCAACTTTAACTGTTTTAAGTTTTTTACCTAATTCAGTTAGTTTAATTGTTTTTGTGTTTAAGTTTTCTATTTTAACAAATTCTTTTCTTTTTAAAAATAAATTAAATGTTTGTTTATCTTTTACTCTAGATAGTTCAAATGGACCTTGAGAAAGCTCTTTAAGTGAATCTTCTTCTGGTAATCTTGTTTTGAATAATGCGATTCCATGATCATTTAAAGTAAATTTAATTTC
>CAZJUI010000032.1:0-12024 GCA_964549185.1 Candidatus Woesearchaeota archaeon | reverse complement strand
GTTATGACGCGGCCCTGTCGAGGCCGCAGTCCGGGTCCGATTCCCGGCTGGGGCGCTTATTTTATCTTGGAGGTTTAAAATGAAAATTGGAATTTTAGGTTCTGGAACTGTAGGTCAACAATTAGGAATTGGATTTATTAGATTAGGACATGATGTTAAAATAGGAACTAGAGATAAGAGTAAATTAGAAGAATGGAGCAAAAATAATAAAGGAAGTGTTGGAAGTTTTGAAGAAACAGCTGAATTTGGAGAGATAATTGTGCTAGCAACAGCAGGAAGTGGAACTGAAAATGCAATTAATTTAGCAAAGAAAGAAAATTTTGATGATAAAATTATAATTGATGTTACTAATCCTTTAGATCATAGTACAATGCCGCCTGGATTAAACTCCAGCTTTGAAAATTCAGAAGGAGAAAGAATACAAAGATTATTACCAAAATCAAAGGTTGTTAAAGCATTTAATACAATAAGCGCTTATATAATGTGTAACCCAAAAAGAGAGGAAGGAGATCCTGATTTATTTATTTGTGGAAATGAAGAAGGAAAGGAATTTGTAATTAAGATAGCAAAAGAATGGGGTTGGAAAGGAGTTCATGATTTGGGAGACATATCAAATGCATATTTATTAGAAGCTTTTGCGATGTTATGGATTACTTATGGATTTAGGAATAATCATTGGACACATGCATTTAAGTTGCTGAAGAAATAAATATTGTTACAACTTATTAGAAGTTTCAATAGAAAGTTTTATAAAGCTTTTCTTATCTTGATTTTTTATGATAAATGATATACTACCAACTAAGTTAAAAACTGGAATGTTTGTAAATTGGGAAGGTGTAGCTGAAGATGTTGATACTCCTTTGCTTAGGGGGTTAGATCCAAATCAAGATAATGAAAATTATAAAGAAGAAGTAAAAAAAACCTTTAATAATCTAGAATTGAGTTATTTGGGTAATGATATTGTTAGATTATGGACCCAAAATAGGGTAGTTCTTAATAGGGATAGATTTATTGATAATTTAGTAGAAAGATTGTCTAATCCTTTTATTGATAGAAGTGTAATTGAACAAATTCATATGAGTGTTGAAGAATTAATTGGAAACCCGTTATTTTTTAGAAGCGTTCAAGAAGGTTTGGATAGTCACTATATTGAAATAAGGGATATTCGGCAAAGTTTTCAAACTGGTAACATTGATTTTATTACATTTGAGAGAGGATCTTTGAAAAGTTATGATATATTAAGAAAAGTTTTATTAAAATCTGATAATAAACTCTTCAGAGATTTAGCAGATATATTTGGTTCATTCCATATTGTAGGAAATCCCGTTGCTGATTATTATGATATTGTTAATTCTCGTCATCTAAAAATTGTAGGTGATATAAATGGATTTAGATTATATCAAAAAAAAGATTCTCTTTATGTTGATTCATTAGATAAAGAAAATTTCACAAATCAAAAAAAATTTATTGAAATATGTATGGAGATGAGTGTTCAAAGACAGAAAGCATATAAAATATTAGAAGGAAGTTCTGATTTCTTAGAATATATTGCTGCAATGGCTTTATGGGGGAATAGAAATAAGTTTACTAAACCTGCATTTAATAATGATGAAGTACTAGATATAAAAGAAGGCTATCATCCTCTTTTAATTTCAAGAAATAGATTTAATTTTAATCCGATTGTTACTCACGATACTCTTTTAACTCCTGATGTTAAGGTAGTTGCAGTTACGGGACCGAATGCAGCAGGTAAAAGTACATATATTAAAGAGCTTGGATTAATATCATGTTTAGCTCAAAGTGGAAGTTATGTCCCTGCAAAGAATGCAAATCTTCCCGTACAAAGGAAATTTTTGACTCATTTTGGATCAAAAGATGATATAATGGAAAATTTGTCTTTGTATCAAGCTGAAATTCATGAATTAAATGCCTGCCTTTCTAAATTGGAAAGGGGTGTTTTATTTATTTGTGATGAACTTTTCAGAGGAACTGAATCTGGTGAGAATGGAGGAACAAGATTACATAAAGCACTTGTGGAATCATTGGTATATGATTATCAAGGAAGAACTTATCTTTCTTCACATTATCATGAATCACTTGCTCAACAAAAAGATTTACAGGGAATTAAATTTGCAAGATTTGGTTTTAATGGAGACGGAAAGCCTTCATATAAATTACAAAGTGGAATTGATAAGGGTGGGTATGCTGTTCAATCTGCAATTGATGCTGGATTGGATAAGAAAGTTGTGAAAAGATTGAATGGTAATGGAAGGTTATAGTTAAGGAATATTACTAGGATCCCAGCAAGTTCTAAAGTTTTCATTAAAATTATCTAGTTTATTCATATCTTCTTTTTCTATATTGAAGTTAAAAACATCAAAGTTTTCTTTTATTCTTTCTTTTTTAGTTGATTTTGGAATGACAACAATATTATGTTGTAATTCCCATTTAATTAAAATTTGAGCAGATGTTTTATTATATTTTTTAGCTATATCAATTAATTTTTTATCATTAAGTTTATGTCCTCTAGTTAATGGAGAGTAAGCTTCTAGCTGTATTTTATTTTCATTACAGAAATCAAGCAATTCTTTTTGATAAAGATAAGGAGAAAATTCAACTTGATTAATAACAGGAATAACTTTTGTTACTTTTAATAATTCTTTTAGATGTCTTATTGTGAAATTACTAACTCCAATTGATTTTGCTTTTCCACTTTTATATATTTCTTCTAGAACTTTCCAAGAATTAAGTCTTTGTTCAACAGGCCAATGAACTAAGTAAAGATCAACATAATCCAAATCTAATTTTTTTAAACTATCATTAAATGTTTTTAGTGGATCGGAATGATCTTGATTAGCCAATTTTGTTGTTATAAATATTTCTTCTCTTGGGACTTTAGATTTTTTAATTGCTTTTCCTACACTTTCTTCATTACGATAGATCGCTGCTGTATCTATATGCCTATAACCTAGTTTTAAAGCTTCTAAAACTGCATTTTCTGTTTCTATTCCAGGATGTGATTGATAAACACCCAAACCTAATATCGGAATTTTAAGTTTGTTATTTAATGTTAAATTTTTCATAATAATTGAAGAAAGTTAAGGTTTAAATTAATTTTTGTTTTATTTCTTTAAAGTGGTTACATATCAAAAGATTTATAAAATGTATTATTTCTTTATTTTGTTATGGAAGATTATTATCAAGTACTGTTAGATTATGTTAAGCCAGATGATGACAATGTTAGAAAGAATTCTCTTCTTTTAGACAATCCAATAACTAAAGAAACTAGAATTCCTGATTTAGAGCAATTAGTAACAAGCAAAGAAACTAGATCTTTGTTTCCTAAAAAAATGAAAAGAAGATTTCTTAATGCTTTGAATATATATTTAACGCGTTTTCCATTTTACAGTCAAGAGTTAATACATACTGAGATGGAATTATCTAAAAAAGAATTTATAAACTTTACAAATAAAATAGACAGGGAAGATAGTACAAGGGCGTTACTTAAATTTTGCGGTTATGATATAGAAGGATTGGATTTAGCTAGAGATGTATTTGAATTTGAGCTTAGGAAATGGCAAGATAATAAAGATTATTATGTTCCTGTAAGAGACTTTTTCGGACCTTTTATTCCTGATAATATTATTAATCTAGATGATCCTTATGCAGAAGAATTAATGGATCCATTAAGACATAGCAGAGATTTTAGTCGTTATTTAATTTCCATTGCTGCTTTGCCATTTTCTTTAATGGCTCTTTTGCCTGCCGCTTTGTTAGCGAAATTTTTTAATAATAATGATACGTCAGAACCTTTAGATAAAAGAGAAACTGACTTTAATACTAGAGATAAAAGTGATAGCTCTAGTTTTTTTGATAATCTTAAAGATAAATTGGCTGATTGGTTGGAATGGTTTAAAGATATGAATTTGATTGCTACATATAAGAATGATTCGGATTTATTTTTTGTAGAACATTTGATATCAGATTTTCATTCTTCTAAAGATAGAATAAGAGATTTATATAGAAAGGGAGTGGCGCAGAAGGCCTCTAGTGTTTTAACCTCGACAACAGATATTGAAGGCAATGGTTTAGAGTTGAAATTTATTAATGGAAGTGCTCCAATAGACAAATCAAATACGCCAATTCCGATGTTTTACTCTTTATTTGAAACCAGAGATAATGTTGCTAAGATGTACAGATGCAATTGGAATTTAGATATTACAAGAAATAGTCAGCTTAATGCAAATCTTAAATTATCTGAAAAATTCATAAATAGAATTGATGAATTGGTTAAAGGAGAGAAATCAATTGATGAAATAAAAAATGAAGTCAAAGAGATGTTTATTTATAAAAAACCACGAATATATAAGGGATTAAGTAGATTTGAATCAGCTACATTTTCTATGAATGGAGTTTGCCAGGATGTTAATTTTTTTCTTTGGCATATTTTAAGGAAAAAAGGAATTCCTAGCTATCTTGCTGTGGGTTTGCAAGGAAAAAATGGAGGAATTACTAGAGATTCCGGACATGCCAAAGTTATAGCTTATGATAAGAATAAAGAAGAATGGGGGGAATATGATTCAACTCCAAGAAAAGAAGATGTTGAAATATACAAAAGAAGAAGAGGATTGGATATGCCAGATATTAATATCCCTTTTTTGAAAAGGGGCGTTGGTTATTTAGGTTATCCCTTTAAGGCATTAGGTTTTGGATTTAAAGCTATGGCAACTGGAATAAGATTTACCAAACAAAAAACATTAGAAGGTATGATTATAGCTGAAAAGAGGATTTGTAAAAATATATTGGATGATCTAGAAGAACATCTTACTAAATTGGATTATAATCTAAATGATATTGATAACAATCAAATGTTGTTTCCTGAAGAGAAACAAAAAATCAAAGAAAAAACTATAAAAAATTCCAGAGATATCATGAATATGTCCAATATTCCGATAATTACTAATGATTCTGAAACAAACCATGAAATAGGAAAGATAGAAAAACTGTTTAATCCTTTTAAAATTCTTTATCAAATTGATGAACTAAAATATGTTGTTGATACTCTCCAAGAATATGTTAAAAGATATCATTATTTTGTTATGGCTGAAAATGTTTTTAATGATGTTTTAAGAACTAATGGAGAACTGTTTCCATTTACACCAAAAAGACCTGATGAATGGAAAAATGTTATGTTAAAATTATTTAATACCTTTGCTGAGGTTAAAGAGCCCCCACATCCTTTAGAAACAAGACAGCCACAAAGATATTATTATAAAGCTAAAAGGGGAATGTATGTTAAAGTAGATGATAAAATAACAACTTGGGTAAAAAAACCAAGATTCATAAAAGACTTACATTCTGATGAAAAAGATGTTTTTATAGATGATAGTTGTAAAAACAATATAGAAAAAGCAGAAGAGATTTATAAAGGAATGACTTATTATGATGAATGGTATGTGACGTGTCTTGAAGATATTAATATGAAACCGAATGTCAAACATTACACTTATTCTCCTCAAATATTATCTTTTGATAAAATGTGGGCTGTTTCATCTCAAGAATATTGGACTTTATTTGGAGATATAATAAAAAAACATATAAAAAACAGTGAATCTGTTTTTAGGTATATGTGGGAAGATTTAGTAAATATGCATGATGAATATAAAAGTGGTGTTAGAATGTATGACTTGACAAGCAAGTACGATAATGGAAACCTGTTTACAAAAGTGAATGAAGAACCTGTTGTGGTATATGCAGATGATTTTTGATAGATGAATTCTAGTATCTTTTTATATTTAAATAAAACGAAAGATTTATAAGTAACCAATTTGCACAAATTTCTTGCGAATGTTTCTCTATCAAACAATGCATGATCACAAAGGGTTAGCCGGACCGTTTAATAGTTGTAATAAACAACAAGTTTCTACTATTTTATCGATAATAAAACAAGATAAAGTTAGTAGTAAATTTAAACGCGGGCCGGTAGCTCAGCTTGGTAGAGCACCTGACTTTTAATCAGGTGGTCGTGGGTTCAAATCCCATCCGGCTCATACACAAAATGAAGAAAGAACTAAACATAGTAGGTCATGGCTTGGTGCCGAAGCATTTTAAATTAAGTGAAGAAGAAAAAAAAGAACTTCTGGAAAAATATAATATTGGATTAACACAATTGCCAAAAATCTATGATAATGATCCTATGATTAAACTAATGGGAGATGTTAAAATAGGTGATATTGTTAAAATAGAGAGAGACAGTCCAACAGCTGGAAAAGGCATTTTTTATAGAGTGGTGGTGCATGGTTAAAGATTATCAATTAATATTGGGAAAATATTTCGATAAACATTCTTTTGTAGATAGCAATATAAGAAGCTATAATAATTTTGTGGAAAAAGGGATGCAAAAGATAGTTAATGAAACTTCTGAGATTATTCCAACAATTATTCCGCAGGAAGTTGAAAACTTCAAGATAAAGTTAAATAAGATATGGGCTGAAAAACCACAAATAACTGAGGCTGATGGAAGTAAAAGAAATGTTTATCCTATGGAAGCCAGGTTAAGAAAATTAACATATTCTGCTCCTTTATTTTTGGAAGTGGCTGCACACATAGATAATGTTCAACGTGAATCATTTACTACAGAGGTTGGAAAATTACCTGTAATGTTAAAAAGCAAATACTGCCATTTATATGGATTAAAAAGAGAAGAGTTAATTGAACATGGAGAAGATCCTGATGATAAAGGGGGATATTTCATATTAAATGGAAATGAAAGAGTGTTAATTACAGTTGAAGATTTGGCTGCTAATAAAATGTTCATCAATGAGAGCAGTTCAGGACCAAGCAAATATACTGCTAAAATATTTAGTGAAAGAGGAAGTTATAGAATTCCGCATACAGTTGAACAGATGAAAGATGGGATAATTTATTTATCCTTCACAAGATTCAGAAGAGTTCCAATTATTGCTGTGATAAAAGCCTTGGGATTGACTAGGGATGAGGAAATTGTAAGATTTATCTCAGAAGAAAAACAATATGATGATGTCTTTGTAAATCTCGTTAATTCTGTTGAAATTAAAAATCAAAATGATGCATTAGAATTCTTATCAAAAAGAATTGGATTAACACAACCAAAAGAACAGAGAGATGAAAAAACATATGAACAATTAGATAAATATCTATTGCCTCATCTTGGAATTACTCCAAAAGAAAGAATATGGAAAGCTTATAATTTGTGTAAATGTATAAAAAAATATTTAATGGTAGTAAGAGACGGAATTGAACTTCCTGACAAAGACCACTATATGAATAAGAGATTAAAATTAAGCGGAGATTTACTTGGAGATTTATTTAGGGTTAATTTAAGAGCTTTAGTGCAAGATATGTTATATAACTTCCAGAGATTAGTTAAACGTGGAAAATTCCATTCAATTAAGATTATTATAAGGGACAAATTATTAACATCCAGAATTAAAAGTGCGATGGCAACAGGATCTTGGGTTGGTGGAAGGAAAGGAATTAGTCAGAATATTGATAGAACAAATGATTTAGCAACACTATCACATTTACAAAGAGTTGTTTCATTATTGACAAGTTCACAGGAGAATTTTGAGGCAAGAGCATTACATTCTACTCATTGGGGAAGATTATGTTTATCAAAAGATGCAAATGTGTTATTGGCTGATAAAAATTCTACAAGGACTCTTGAACAATTACAGAATTGCTGGAAACATCATAAAATAACAACATATGATGAAAAAGATAAAGAATTTATTCCTTCTGGGATAGTTAGTTATTTCTCTTCAAATCCGAAGTTAATGGGAAAAAATGTTTTTGAAATAACTTCTGAATCTGGAAGAAAGATAACTGCAACTGAAGATCATCCATTTTTTACACTAAATGGTTGGGCAAATGCTGGAAATTTAAAGGAAGGAGATTTAGTTGCTGTCTATCCGATGTTGGATAGTGTAAAAACACCAAATCCTCCAAGCATTGAAAATGGAAAGATTATGGTTGATGAAGAAAAAATAAAAAGTTTATTCCCGAAAAGATATAAACATTATATCAAGGAATTAAAAAACAGAGAATTACTGCCATTTAATGTTAATAATTATTGGGCAGAGATTATAGCAAGATTACAGGGACATTTATTTACTGATGGCCATTGTGGCAAGCATAATCTAGAATTTTATTGTGGTAGTGTGGAAGACGCAAATGATATTGCAAATGATATCAGGCTTATTGGATTTGAACCTTCAAAAATAGATAAGAAAGTTGGAAAGGTAAAGATTGAAGGTCGGGAGATTGTTAACACTACATATAGATTAACTAAGGGCGGTGCCTTGCATGCATTACTTATTTGTTTAGGAACTCCTATTGGGAAGAAAACAGATTATGCTTACAATATACCTAAATGGTTATATGATGCTGAAATGTCTGTGAAAAGAGAATTTTTAGCAGGTTATCTTGGTGGAGATGGTGGGAAACCTAGGTTTATGGAAATGAAAAAAAGAAATATTGGAAAGGTAAAGATTGAAGATTTATTTTTCCATAAAAACATTAAACTAAAAGAAGAAGGCATCAAATTTTTGAATGAATTGAGCAATTTATTTAACTTATTTGGTGTTAAAACAAAAAGAATTGTAACTGAAAAAGGTTATAGAAGAAAAGATGGAACTGAAACTGTAAAATTAGAAATCGTGTTTAATAAAAGCAATGAAAACATGAGAAATTTAATCAATAAAATTGGATTTAGATATTGCAAGGCTAAGAGTGAGCCTTCTTTATATCTTGGAGAGTGGCTGAGATTGCATCAAAGGACAATAGAAAAAAAGGTTATATTAAAAAAGAATATAAGAGAAATGCATAAAGATGGTAAAACGCCTAGAGAGATTAGCAATATTCTTATTGGAAAAATAAGCTATAGAATGATACAAAGTTTGCTGTATGAAAGAAAATATGATAAAACAAGTATTGCAAATAGTAAAGCTTTAATGTCATTTAATGAATGGTTAGTTGAAGCTAAAAAAGGTTTGGAAAAAAGTAATTTAATTTGGGAAAGAGTGGAAAATAAAGTAATAGCAAACATTGATGATGTTAGAGACATAACGACTAAGGAAAATACTCACACATTTATTGCTAATGGATTTGTCACCCATAATTGCCCAATTGAAACTCCTGAAGGAACTCCAATCGGATTGAGAAAAAATTTGGCGTTTATGGCAAGCATAGCTCAGGAAGAATATAGCGAAGATAAGTTGAAAAAAACATTGGAGGCTGCTGGTTTAAAATTAGTGGGATAAAATGACGGATGTATACTTAGATGATGTTTATATCGGAACTGTAGAAAAAGCTAAGGAATTTGTAGACAAAGTAAGAGAGGATAGAAGAACTGCAAAAATTCCAGGAATTATTAACATAGGATATAATGAGGATTTTGATGAAATATTGATAGAAACATCAAGGGGTAGAGCAAGAAGACCTTTAATTGTTGTTGAAAATGGAAAATCAAAATTAACAGATGCGATATTACTAAAATTACAAAAAAGTGAGATGGACTGGAAAGATTTAGTTGAACAAGGAATTATTGAATATTTGGATGCTACTGAAGAAGAAAATTCTTATGTGTCTTTGAAAGAAGAGGAATTAACAAAAGAACATACTCATCTTGAGATTAGCCCAATAACAATTTTGGGGGTTTGTACATCAATAGTTCCTTATGCAAATCATGGTGGAAGTTCAAGATTAATTAGGGGGAGTAAGATTCAAAGACAGGCTTTAGGATTATATGCTGCTAATTTCTTGCTAAGAATGGATACAGATACTAGCGTGTTACATTATCCTCAAAGACCGATTGTAAATACATTTATGCATGGTGTTTATGGATATGACAAACATCCTGCTGGACAGAATATTATAATAGCCATAATGAGTTATCAAGGATATAACATGCAGGACGCTACTATATTTAATAAAGGAAGCATTGATAGGGGATTAGGAAGAAGTTCATATTTCAGACCATATTTAATAGAAGAGTTAAGGTATTCGGGTGGATTAACAGATGAAATATGTATTCCAGATAAGGAAGTTAAGGGATATAAAGCAGAGAAGGATTATAGACTATTGGAAAAGGATGGAATAATATATACTGGGGCTGAAGTTAAAGAAGATGATGTTTTAGTTGGAAAAACAAGTCCGCCAAGATTCTTGGGAGAACTAGAAGAATTTAGTGTTGCTGCAAATGTTAGAAGAGAGAGCAGTGCTTCTGTTAAACATGGAGAGGCTGGAAAAGTTGATATGATAATAATTACTGAAAATGAAGAGGGAAACAGAATAGCACAAGTAAGATTAAGAGATCAGAGAATACCTGAAGTGGGAGATAAATTTGCTTCAAGATATGGACAAAAGGGAGTTATTGGTATGTTAGTAAGCCAAGAGGATATGCCCTTTACTGCTGCCGGAGTTGTGCCTGATATTTTATTTTCACCTCATGGAATTCCAAGCAGAATGACAATTAACCATATGATAGAGATTGTAGCTGGAAAAGTTGGAGCTTTAAGAGGAGAATATATTAGAGGAACTACATTTGATTCTGAACCTGAAGCTGGAATAAGAAAACAATTGTTAGAACTTGGATTTAGGGATAATGGAACTGAGACAATGTACAATGGAATAACAGGAGAGATGTTTGAAGCGAGAATTTATGTTGGAAATATATTTTATTTAAAATTAAAACATATGGTAGCTAATAAATTACACTCAAGAGCATCTGGAAGAATACAATTGTTAACAAGACAGCCAATAGAAGGAAGAAGTAAGGGCGGTGGATTAAGAATTGGAGAGATGGAAAAAGATTGTTTTGTCGCTCATGGAGCCTCATTATTATTAAAAGAGAGATTTGATAGTGATAAAACATTGTTATATGTTTGCGAGAATTGCGGAATGATAGCGATTTATGACAGTTACAAAAATAAAAAATATTGTCCAAAATGTGGAAGTAATGTTGACATTAGCGCAGTTGAAATAAGCTATGCATTCAAACTACTATTAGATGAATTAAAATCAATGGTTGTATATCCAAAATTGGAGTTAAAAAGCAAATACTAAAATGGTAGAATATGTTTACAAGAAAATAGGAAGTATAACTTTCGGATTATTTAGTGCAAAACAGATTAAAAAAATAGCTGCTGTTAAAGTTGTAACTCCTGAGCTTTATGATAAGGAAGGTTATCCTGTTGATGGTGGGCTAATGGATGTTAGATTGGGAGTTATAGATCCTGGGCTAAGATGTAAAACTTGTGGTGGAAAATTAAAAGAATGTATTGGTCATTTTGGTTATATTGAATTGGCAAGGCCTGTAATTCATATCAAATACATTAATCATATTCTAAGCTTTTTGAGAAGTTGCTGCAGAGAGTGTGGAAGGGCTTTGGCAGAAGAGGGAAAGATAGAAGCCATGGTTGAGCAGCTTGGCATTATAGAAAAGGAAAAGGGAGTGGAGGCAAGAAGAGCTTTAGTAAAAGAATTTTTATCAGAAACAAGAGCTGTTAAGAAATGTCCTTACTGTCAATCAAAACAATTTGATGTTAAATTAGAAAAACCAAGCACAATAATGGAAGATGACAAGAGGGTAAGTCCAATAGAAATAAGAGCAAGACTAGAAAAAATACCTGACAAAGATGTTGTTGCTTTGGGGGTTAACCCAGCATATGCAAGGCCCGAGTGGATGGTGTTAACTGTGATGCCGATTCCTCCTGTAACTACGAGACCAAGCATCACATTAGAAACAGGAGAGAGAAGTGAAGATGATTTAACACATAAACTTGGAGATATAGTAAGAATAAATCAAAGATTGTTTGAAAATATAAATGCAGGAGCTCCTGAAATTATTATAGAAGATTTATGGGATTTATTACAATACCATGTAACAACTTATTTTGATAATTCAATAACACAAGTTCCTCCTGCAAGACATAGAAGCGGACAGCCATTAAAAACATTAACAGAGAGGATAAAAAGCAAGGAAGG
>CAZJUI010000031.1:7571-13474 GCA_964549185.1 Candidatus Woesearchaeota archaeon | reverse complement strand
TTCACCAATTATTACAGGAAATACAATTACAAATAATCGCGCTTATGGCAATGGTGGTGGTATTGGCATCTATGGTGATTTTATACCGACTATAACTGGAAATACAATCACAAACAACAATACAAAAGAAGGCGACGGCGGCGGGTTGTGGTTATATCTTCATCTTAGGCAGCTGGACGGCGGAAGAGTTGAGCGGAATAAAATTACTGGAAACGTAGCAGGAGATCACGGAGGTGGGATATATCTATCTGATCCCTTTGACAATCTTACTTCTACAGTTGTTTCTGATAATGTTATAGCAAATAATACTGCGTTGGCCCGAGGGAATGTTGTTGATAGTGGCGGCGGAATTTGGGTGTCCGGTAATGCAGCATGGATTCATAGAAATACAATAGTTGGAAATATTGGACCAGGACCAGATAGCACGTGGGGAGGGGGCATTGCAATATCTTATCCAAATTATCCTACTCTTGCAGTCATAGAATATAATATAATAGCATATTCTTCTGGCGGCGGTATACATTGTGTACAGGGCTTTAACGCAACCATCAGGAATAATCTAGCTTGGGAAAACAGAAATGGAGATGGAATTGGTCCTTGCGCTGGCTGGGAAAATAGAGACGGCAATATTATGGCTGATCCGTTATTCTGCAACCTAGCTTCCGGCGACTATTCACTTGCAGAAAATTCACCCGCACTCACATATCCTGCCGGCGTTCTGGGTGCAATTTCAATTCCAGGCTGTAAAAGTGTTCCAGTAATACCATTGACATGGGGAAGAATAAAGATTATGTATAGAACGAATGATAAATAAATAACAGATATTGTAAATATTAAAAATGAAAATAAAAGAAAACAAATCAATATTTTTGAAACACTTTGGAGATACGCCACAATTGAGAGTATTAGACTTTTTTATAGACAATCAGTTATTTGATTATCCTATAACAGAGATAACTAAAGAAAGCAATGTTAGTTATAATTCATTAAAATTATTCTTTCCTTTATTTATTAATTCTGGAATCATTATAAAAACAAAAAGAATTGGGAAATCTGATTATTATAAATTAAATCTTGAAAATGAATTTATTAAAAATTTAATAAAACTTGATTGGATTCTTGTTAAGAAGAATTTATTTTTAAAAGAAAAAATTTATGCTTAGAAAGAATAAGGGATAAGGCTTCTAAATTAAAACCCTAAGTCTTTTCTTGTATATTTTTTACCTGATGAGATATTTTTTTCAAATTCTAAAAGACGTTTGTAAATTTTTGAGCTACTTAATACTTTTTTTATCATTTAATCTTTTAACTATTAAGTAAAGGTTGTTTATATAGTTAGTTATAGAAACAAAGATTTAAATACAAAATATATTTTATAAACTTATGTTAATATTTAGTTTTCAGGAAACTGAGAGATTAGCTAAAAATGTTGCAAAAAGAGTGAAAGGTGAATATTCTTTAATAGAATTAGATAAATTTCCAGATAATGAGACTTATTTGAGAATAAGGAAGAATATTAAAGGAAAAGAAGTTGTTTTGATTGAAAGTTATTTTAATCCAGATGAAAAGATAATAAGAACTTTATTTTTTGTTTATACTGCAAGAGAATTAGGAGCTAAGAAAGTTAAGTTAGTAGCTAGTTATTTGCCTTATATAAGACAAGATAAAAGATTTAAAGAAGGGGAAGTAATTTCTAGTAAAATAATAGGAAAATTATTTAGTGTTTTTGATGAGATAATTGCGATTGATCCACATTTACATAGATATAAAAGTTTGAGTGAGATATTTTACACCAATGTTAAGAAATTAAGCGCCAATCATTTAATTAAAGAATATGTTAAGAATAATTTTAAAAATTCAATTATAATCGGACCTGATGAGGAAAGTTATCAATGGGCTTTGAATATTGCTAAAGAATTGAAAACAAATGCAACAATATTACAGAAAAAGAGATTTAGCAGTAGAAAAGTAGAAGTAAAATTAATGCATGATATTGAAGTTAAAGATAAAAAAGTTGTTGTGATAGATGATATGATAAGTACAGGACATACAATTATCGAAGCTGTAAAATTGCTTAGGAGAAAGAAAGCTAAAGAAATAGATGCTGTTTGTGTTCATGGATTGTTTGCTGAAGATGCAGATAAGAAGTTAAAGAAAAATGGAATAAGAAATATTGTGAGTACAAATACAATTGAAAGTAAATATAGCAAGATTGATGTTTCTGGATTGATTGGAGATGCGTTAAAGGAATAAAATAGATATATTTATATAGTTTTATAAATTAATTGTTGATATGGATAAAAAATTTTGGACGATAATTGAAGAAATATTTAATAAAAAAGATTTGTATAGTGATAAGGAGCATAGAAAATGGCAGACAGAGACGAAAGTAATGATAAAAACAAAGAACATATTATGAATTTTGCTTTATTAATACAACAAACAATTAGTTCTAAAGGAATAGAATATAGAATGGAATCTCAAAATCAAGGTATTTCAGATTCTCAAATTATTCTAATGGTAGAAACATGGCTTGATAAGATAAAGGAACGTTTTAAAGATAATATATCTAATGGGATGATGTTTGGCGGACAGGGGAAATAATTTAAATATATCCATATAATTAAAAATGTTTAAATATCATTAAAATATGATAAGTTTATGGAAATAGAAGAAAAAAGCGTATTTGTCGAATACTTCGGAGATTACCCATTGATTAGGGTATTGGATTTCTTGATAGTTGGGAGAGATATAGATTATAGTATGACTGAAATAGCTAAAAATTCAGGAGTCGGATGGACAGCTTTTTCTGAAGCATGGAAGCAATTAAATGAGAAAGAGATAGTTATATTTACTAGAAAAATAGGTAATGCTAAACTATTTCAATTGAATATTAAAAACCCTTGGGTTAAAGAATTAATAAGAATGGATGGGATAATAACAAAGTTAGAAACAGAAAAATTATTTAAGAAGAAAATTGTTGCTTAGATTAATGCTTTTTCTACAATCTTAGTTTCATTTATTGTTAGATAACCAGAATATTTTGTGTCCATGACTTTTTCAAATTTAGAAATTTCAAGTTTTTTTGAGAAAAATGGAGCATCAACAACTAGAGAATTATAATGACCGCCTTCACCTAAATAATTAAAGCCGTATTTTATTGATTTTTGTTTAAGTTCAAGCAAATTTTCTTTTGTTAGTTCTTTACCAAGCCAATCTTCATTTAATCCATCTGCTGCAACTTCAGTAATAAATATCTTATAACCGCGAGAAACCATATCATCCATCAATAATTCTTCATCTTCTCCTGAATGTGTAGCGAAAACTTCGATTCCAAAGGGTAATAAAACATCTTGAACTGATTTAATTTGAGTTAGCTGTAAACCTACACCGCCAAGAACAATTGCATCTACTTTATGATCTTTGACAAAATTTCTTATGATTAAAGCTTCTTTTATTGGATCAGCTACATTACATCTTAATAAATAGTGTTTAAGATTAAGAATTTCAGCTATTTTTGGAGTATGTTCTACTGTAGCAAAATGGAATAAGTAACAATCTGTTCTTGAAGGTTTAACTGATAATAAATATTCTATTTTCCAACCTTTTTTTAAACAATATTCTATAGCTAAAGTTGAATCTTTTCCACCTGAATATAATACTGCGACTTTCATAATATTTTTAGTTTAGTTAATATTTAAAAAGCTATTGGTTTCTGGAAATTTAATAGAAAGATATTTATACTTTTTGTCTTTTAATATTATTATGAAAATAAATAGGATATTTGGAATTGCTACAAGTTTAGCATTTTTGCTTTCTGGATCACCAAAAATTAATGCTGGAACTATTGTTAATGGGTCTGAGCAAGTATTTAATGGAAATTATTGGAATGATGGAAAAACACCGTACATTAGTGGATACGGAGAATTAGGCGATCCGATTGGAGATTACATGAAGCGTGAAGGGGTAAAAGAACTTCCATCTGGTTTTTATGCTGTAAGAGCTTACGGATATACAATTACTGTTCCAGAAGGTTCTAATTTATATAAATTAGCAAGTGAATTAAGTAGACGTATTGGAAATAAAGTAAGTTGGCAAAAACTTTGGAAAGAAAATGAACATGTAATTGGACATAATCCTCATTTAATAAAACCAAGGATGAAACTTGAACATGCTGTAAATTATGTAGAAACGCAGGTATTATAATTTTATCTAATTCTTTTATCATAAACTAAAAACAAAGATTTATAAGAAAGAAAGTATATTTTTCAATATATGGCTGAAAAGATTAAGAAAGGAGAAAGGATATTTTTCATTTTACTATTTTTATTAGTAATTATTGCTTCTATTTTTATTGTCAGAAATTTCGTTACAGCATTAATATCAGCTATTGTTTTATCTTATTTATTTTATCCTTTACACAACTGGCTTTATGGAAAAATAAAGATGAAAAGTTTAAGTGCAGCCTTAGTTTTAGTCTTAATAATAATTATAATAATTTTACCATTAGCTTTTGCTATCAATACAATGATAAGTGAAGCTGGTACATTTAGTAATGCTATAAAGAATATTGATATAAATGAGGTTAATACGAAGATAAATGAATATACTGGCCTTAAAGTTAATCTTAGAGAACAAATAAATAATGCATTGGAGAGTTTAAATTCATTAATATTATCAATTATACCTAAAGTTTTACTAGCGTTACCAAAAATATTATTAGATTTATTTTTAATTTCATTTATGACGTTTTATTTTTTGAGAGATGGGAGAGATATATTAAGACATGTTTTTGAATTATTGCCTATTAAAAAAGATTTAAAATCAAGATTTTCAAAAGAATTTGGAGATGTTACTAAGGCTATTGTTTATGGAATTACTTTGAGCGCGGTTGCACAAGGAGTGGTTGCTGGAATTGGATATGCCATATTTGGAGTTGAAAATCCAATTTTGTGGGGAGCTTTGACAATAATATTTTCTTTAATTCCATTTATGGGACCTGCTTTTATTTACGTTCCTATTTCATTGTATTTAATGGGGACAGATCATATGCTAAAAGGAATTTTATTATTAATTTTTGGAGTATTATTGGTAAGTACAATAGATAATGTGATTAAACCAAGAGTGATCAGCCAGAGAACAAAGATACATCCAATAATCATCTTAATAGGATTATTAGGAGGATTGACAACTTTAGGATTTATTGGAATTGTAGTCGGACCTTTAATATTATCTTTCTTGATTTTATTCTTTAAGATTTACAAAGAGGGAAAGCATGAAGTTTAAAGTTAAAAATCTTAATATAAAAAGTGGTGGACCATTAATAACCGTAATAGACAAACATGATGCTTCTTTGATGGATTTAAAACCTATAGATAGGATTAGGATAAAACATGGAAATAAAAGTGTGATTGCTGTAATGGATATAAGCGAGGAGCATGGAAATGTTAAACATGGACAAATTGGAATGTTTCAGGAAGTTTGTGAAAGATTAAATGTTAAGAATAATAAAATAGTTGATGTTGAATTTGTAGGAAGGCCAAAAAGCATTGATTGTATAAGAAAGAAATTAGATGGAAAAGAATTAAGTTTAAATGAAATTGATATTATAATAAAAGATTTAATAGAAAATAGATTGACTGAAACTGAGTTGACTTATTTTGTTTCAGGAGCTTATACCCATGGGTTAAGTGATAAAGAAACTTATTATTTGACTAAAGCTATTGTTGATAATGGAAAAAGACTTGGAGTTAAGAGAAAAATCATCGTCGACAAACACAGTATCGGAGGAATTTCCGGAAATAGAACAACTATGATCATTGTTCCGATAATAGCTGCTGCGGGTTTTACAATCCCAAAAACAAGTTCAAGAGCAATATCAAGTGCATCTGGAACAGCTGATG
>CAZJUI010000031.1:0-7561 GCA_964549185.1 Candidatus Woesearchaeota archaeon | reverse complement strand
CTGATGTTATGGAATGTTTGGCAAGAGTTGATTTAAGCATTGAAGAATTAAGAAAAGTTGTTAAGAAAACAAATGCTTGCATGGCTTGGGCTGGAACTATTGATTTAGCAAGTGCAGATGATACGTTAATAAAAATAAGAAATCCATTAAGATTAGATCCAGAAGGAATGTTATTGGCTTCTATAATGGCCAAGAAAGTGGCTGTTGGAAGTTCTCATGTTTTGATTGATATTCCAATAGGAAGAGAAGCTAAAGTTAAAAATGTTAATGAAGCTAGAAGATTGAAAAGTAAATTTGAAAAACTTGGTAAAATGTTTAAGATTAAAGTTAAAGTTATTATAACAAATGGAAGTCAACCCATAGGAAATGGAGTTGGGCCAAATCTAGAAGCAAGAGATGTTTTATATATTTTAACTAGAGATGAAAAAGCGCCGAAAGATTTAGAAGAGAAAGCTGTTTTAATGGCTGAAATGTTATTAAGAATGGTTAATGTTAAAGATGCTGATAAACTTGTAAAATTTATATTAAATTCAGGATTAGCTTATAGTAAAATGAAAGAGATAATAAAAGCTCAGGGTGGAAATCCTAATGTTAAAATAAATGATTTAAAAGTTGGAAAATTTAAATTTGATGTTAAAGCTAGTAAAAATGGAATTGTAAAAAATGTTGACAATGATATAATAAATAAAATAGCAAGAATTGCTGGAGCGCCTATAGATAAAGATGCTGGAATTTATTTGAATAAACATGAAAAAGATAAAGTAAAGAGAAAAGAAATATTATTTACGATATATGCTAGAAATAAAGAGAGATTAAAAGATGCGATGTTGATGTTGAATAAGAATAAAATAAAATGAAACTGATAAAATGCCCATCTTGCAAGAAAGGAAATTTAATAAAAGTAAAAGATGTAGATTTTGATTACTATGAAAATACCTTTAAAGTTGAAGGTTTAAGATGTGATAACTGCGGAGAGGAATTTCCATTTGAAGATGCTATGCAAAAAGCTGTTGATGAATTTAAAGATGGATTTTTTAAAAAGATAATTAGATAGACTTTTAAATCAGAATTCTTAACTTTTAATTGCGGAGATGGCACAACTCGGTACTGCGCCGGACTTTTGGGCGAATCTCGAATCGAGAAGTGAAAACCGGTTTCCGAAAGGATATCTGGGTTCAAATCCCAGTCTCCGCGCTTATAATATGAAAATTAAAATAAAAAAAGACAAGTATTTTAAGGAAAGAGGCGGAAAGGCTAGAATAATCAATGTTTCATGTATTAAATGTGGAAGATTGCTATTTGTTTATCAGAAAGATGGACCACATGGTTGGCTTAAAAAATGTTATCTTAATAGAATTCTTAAACCAGAAAAATATGAGAAATTACAATATAAAATAAAAGAACTTAAAGATTTGAAAAAATTAATTTGCGATTGTGGAATAACTATTGGGTATCCAATAAAACGCAAAGATGGACGTTTGGCTTATCTTTTAGTAAGAAAAACATTTAAAAGAACAAATTATAAAGAAGAATAATCTACTTTTTCTTTTTTACATGACTTAAAACTTGAAGAATCTTTTCATCTAACAGTTCTATTTTATTTTCCAAGATAAACATTCTCCTCAAGCTAAAAATAACAGCTGCAACTGCTCCCAGAAGTATGAATAAAATTGTTAATGTTGTTGAATCTGCCATCATATCACCCCGTATAATAATTTATTTAACAATATATAAAGATTTGTTATTATGAAAGAATAAAGAAAATTAGATTTTAATAATCTCACCTGGAGCAAATATTGGGTCTTTTTTCAAACTGTAAGTCTCCTCTCCTATCAAACTATACGGCCTTATTCTTGCATTATTCTGCGCAAACAGTAAAATGGCATTTACCAATTTATGATCATTAGATAAAAGAGCTATGTTACCATTAAGATTTGTTGCTGAAGCGATCACTTCACAATCCCTTTTTGATATACCCAAATCATCTGCCTGCAATAATAAAACTTCTAAATCTTTAGAATTTATATCAGATAATATGGATTTGCTTTTTCCAGAATTCTCTAAAAATCTTTTTAAAGAACTTTTGTAACCATTGCATCTTCCCATATTGTCAACACCCTTACTGGTTTCATCAATAACTATGCTTGGTATTTTTATCCTACTTGTACTTAACATAAGTTCGGAAATCCTTTCAATATATCTGATTTGAAAAGTTATGCTTTCACGAGGATTCGGTCTTAAACTTTTCCTAATTTTCTCATTTTCATAACTCTTTTTGAAGTTCTCAAACTTTAATGCAGAAGTGTCAAAAACTAAAAAATTATTTTCATTTAATACTTTCCATAATCCATATTGGTCATATTGCATATTAATCTAAATTCATTATTTTTTATAAAGTTTTTTAACTTTAGCTTATTTTAAATATTCGGATGTTGCTTTATTTGTTCCGTAAAATATTAACGGAATATGATATGTGCTGTTATCTAATAACCTTGTGTGTTCTATAATAGCTTCTCTGCAATGGTCTTTTTCCATCATTTTAATATCATGTCTTACAATAACGTATTGAAGAGGTTGATTTACTATTAAAGCAAATAATCCGATTGCTACATTTCTTGTTATTGTTTTCAATCTTTTATTCATCTTATATACTGCAGTATATAGATTAGTAAGGTTTATAAAGTTTACTGATTTAATGGAAAATATGAACAGATTAACAAGAATAGGATTAACATTATTAACAGCCGGAAGCTTGTTATATTCAGGAAATAGTTTTGCTAATGGAGATTCTCCAAATAAGAATCCTAGTTGTAAACCAAATAAATATATTCCAAAAAAGAAACAAGAGGTAGTTAATAATTCTAATAGAGGATTTTTTGTAAGAGCAGGACCTTTTATTTCCCAAGGGGAATTAGTCAATAAATTATATGGACCTGGGCCTGAACTTGAAATTGGATGGGATTTATTTAGAAATCAAGACATTGGAGTCAGCTTGGCAACGGGTGGAATTTTTTTAACAGGAAATGGATATAGTGAATCAAAATATGGATTTCTAAGCAGAGATAGATACACTGAATCTAAAAATCTTACATATCTTAATCTTATTGCAAGAGTTTATGGTTCTTTAACGAGTCATAAAAAACCTCAAAACGAAGCAATGGGACCTTATTTTGCAGTTGAGGGAAGGGCATTTGCCTTAGGAGAAAGATTTACAGTAAGTGAAGAAAAATCAGGGATATTTTCAGGAAAAAGTTACAGGAGTACAGAAAGCATTTGGAAACCTGGCTTTGGTTTGGGTGCAGCTTTTGGTGTTGAATTTGGAGATGATGATTTAAGATTAAATATTGAAGGTAAATATTGGGCGGGGAAGATTGATAAAAAAGAAGTGGGTGGAACTTCTGTCAATGTTGGATTAAGATATTCTTTAAAGAAAAAAAATTAATCCATTGTTTTTTCTAAGAACATTCCGTAAGCAGGTCTTGTTATCAAAACTCCAATTGTTATTCCAGCGATAGTTGTTAATGCAAATCCTGTTAATAAACCAGTACCTGCAAAGAATAATGGAATCATTGCAACAACAATAGCTGAAAATGCTGCAAATATTATGAAAAATGCTCTTTTTATTTTTTGTTTTGTTCTAAATTCAAATTCTTTCCCTTTAGCTAAAACCTCATCTGCAATAACAATCTGATCATTAACTCCTGTACCTATGGAAGCTATTATTCCAGCTATTGCAGCTAGATCAAGATTGAATTTGATTAAAGTTGCAAAACCAAGAACTATGAATAATTCAGATAACATTGTGAATATCATTGGAATGGCGATTTTGAAACTTTTGTATCTCAAGAATATTACAATACCAACAGCTAGCATAGCTGCTAATCCAGCCAGTATAGCATTTTTAACAAAAGATGAACCCAGAGATGGAGAGATTGTATCGAATTTTACAACATCAAGCTTAGATGGCAATGACCCTGTTATTAAAATTGTTTGAAGCTTGTTCATACTTTTTATTGCAGTTTGCAATGCTTCTTGCTCATCCAAACCAACTCCTGGACCTTGGATTGAAATTTGAGTTACTTCACTTCCCTTTAAATCAGAAGAAATTTGTAAAGAATCAACTAGAACATCGTCTAGATATAAATCTAAAGGTTGTGATAGATAAGATGATCCTGTTGCTCCTGGAACAATGTCTAATTTACTTGTAATTTCAGCATGTTTTTTTGCTGCGTCTGGAGATAATGTGATTGCAAACTGAAATTTGCAAGCATAATCTCCTGTTGTTTGCTGAGAACATTCCGTTACTCCGGAACATGTTCCATCATTTCTACAAACAAATGGAATATCTTTTTTTCCACCTTCGAAAACAGTAACATTACCTATTTTAGCTTCAAATTTTCCCTGAGATGCTATTAAATCTTTTACTTCCTGCTTTGTTGCTCCAGCAACTTCTACTGAGATAAATTTATTTCCAAGTAAATCATCTGCTTTTTTTATTTTTATATCTAGAACTCCAAATGTGTTTAATCTGTTTTGCATTACAGCAATGACATCATCTCTTTGTTGTTCTGTTATTTTTTCAGCTGGCTTTAGAATTACTCTAGTTCCGCCTTGAAGTTCAAGACCTTTTTTGATATTTGATGAAAATGCTTTTTCTACATTTAATCCAAGATCATCTGATGTTTTTTGAAAGATATATTCTTTATTTTTAGAGGTTATTATTCTTATAGATTGATTATTTGATATTGAAGAGATTTCATTTGAATAATCTTCTAGATTAATTATTTTATTTCCATTAATCGAGATAATTTTTTCTAATTGCGTTTGTGGTGTTGATAAAGTTGGATTTTGGAATCCTGCATCTGAGGCAACTGAATTTTGATCTATACTTTTTATAACAACACCTGAACTATCAAATTGTGGATTGATTATTATGTAACTAAATATTAAAAAAAGTATTAAAACTATCATTCTCCAATTGAATAATATTGAGCTAAGTTTTTTCATGTTTTTTTAGGTACCATATTAATAATGGTCCATTTCCAAGATAAGTGACTATTAAGTCTATTATTAAACCAACAAATATGATTAGGAAAATTTGCTTTATAACTAAAGAGTTTGTTATTAACATTCCAACTCCGACAGCTGCGAGAGCAGTCATTGTCATTGTCACTCCTGTTTTTATTGAGCTTGTTAATCTTTCAGATAATGGAGCTTCTGATTCTCTTTTGATAAGTTTTGTTGTCAATACCATATCAGAATCTATAGAATAACCTATGAGTAAAAGGAAAGCGGCGATTCCACCTGAAGTTAATTTTACATCTAAAAAACTTATAAAAGCTAAAGTTGCTATTATATCGGTAGCTGCTGTTAGAATAACACCAATAGATGGAACAAGTTTTCTGAAAGCTATGAAAACTACAACTGACATGAATAAAAATGAGAAGATAACTGCTCTTATTAATTCTTTGAAGAATGATTCTCCTAAAGTTGCTCCTACTTCCTGAACCGAGAAGTTTTCATTTGTTAAAGCAATAGAATATTCTTTTTCTAAGAATGATTTAAGATCATCTGATTTAGCATTAGTTATATCTATTGTTATTCCAGTTGAACTTCTTGTTGTTAGATCTTCGAGTTTTCTTACTGAAACATCTGAATCTAGGAAATTTGACTTTAATTTTTCTTCTAATTCTACTAAATTGAAATCTTTATCTGAACTTATTGTTGCTGAAATTCCACCTTTTAAAGAAACATCTTTGTCAATGAAATATCCTTTAGTTGAAAGTTGGATAAAAAGGAATGAAACTGATAAAATAAGTATGATAATTGGTATTATTGCTAGTTTTTTATAGTTATTAATGTATAAAGATTGTATCTTTGACTGTTTTGGTTCTTCCATGTAAAAAATAAGTATAGAATGGGTTTAAAAAGGTTTTTAATTGAAATTAGGAGTTTTCTATAAATTTTAGATTGAAGAAATGCAAAAGTGCATATGTTAAATCCAATTGCTGAATAGAGTTGAAGTTATCATAACCTTTTTATATAAGCCTGATTTGTCTATAAAATATGGGTATAATTAGTACAACTTGTCCATACGGACCAATGAAATCGAGAGATTGTCTTGCTTTTTTTGGAGTTGAATATCAAACATATTTAATAATAATTTTTGTTTCACTGTTAATTGGTTTTGGTATATACCTTATTTATTTCAAGACCAAAAATATTAAATTTGAAACCAAAAAATATGTAATAAAAAGTTTGCTTATATCCTTAGTTATTTTTATTCTATTATTAATTTTAACTATTTTGGTTCAGAATCAAATCATTTATTAACTTAGTTTATGAATTTCTAAATTCCTAACGTATGTGCACAAATAACCGAAAGTTTTATATATTATGTGCCCTTACAATATTATATGACATATATTGAAACAATAAAACGGAGTAATAAAAAATATTACTATCTTACAAAGAATGTAAGACTCAGCTTACACAAATGGAAAAAGATAAGAATTTTCTTAGGAGATAAAAAACCTTCAAAAGAAGAACTAAAAAAACATGTCCGAGAGATAGAGGATAAATCAAAACCCTTTTCAAAATTCTCAAATTATACTTATCTTTCAGAGTATGATGCAGAAACCTTGCAGGATCTGAAAGAAAGCTACAGCATATGGCTTAAACAAATCCCAAAAAGTGTCAAAGAAAAGCTGAATGAAGATTTTGTAATAAGATTTACCTATCATTCCAATGCAATTGAAGGCAATAGATTAACATTAAGACAAACTGCCTTGATACTAAAAGATAAAGTAATACCCTCAGGAGTGCGAGCTGAAGATTATAACGAAGCAATAAATGGAAAAGAATGCCTAGATTACATTAAGTCATATAAAGGCGAATTAAAAACCAAATTACTTGAAAAGATAAATGGGATTCTTACTAAGAATACAAACGCGGTTTATGGCGGAAGAATAAGATTCTTTGATGTACAAATACAGGGTTCAAATCATGTTCCTCCACCCCATACTGAGGTAAAGAAACATATACTTAATTTCTTTAAATGGTATAGTGCAAATAAAAATAAATTGCATCCTTTTGAATTAGCAGCCTTGATTCATGCAAAATTAACATGGATACATCCATTTGAAGATGGAAACGGAAGAACTGCAAGAACAGTTATGAATTTTATACTTATGAAAAAGGGATTTCCTATGTTTTTTATCCCATTTGAGAAAAGAGAAGATTATTATCAATCATTGGACATTGCTGATAGAGGTGATTATAAGGAATATGTTTCTAGGATGTTGCAGTTGATTATAGATCAAATAAGAAGTTATGGGCACAAGAAAAAAATACCTTAGAAAAATTGTAACTAACATTTTAGGTTTTTGAACATGTATTACCCGATTTATTAGGAATTAACTACAATGTTTGTACTAGAAACCTTTGTTAATAAACTTAAAGACGAAAATACTCTTTACTTCATTTTAAAAGCTATGACTGAAAAAACAGGCTCTGGTGCAACCCTCTGATAAGCAACAAAAAATAATTTAGCTTTCTGTCT
>CAZJUI010000030.1:7692-13742 GCA_964549185.1 Candidatus Woesearchaeota archaeon | reverse complement strand
ATTAGGATTAGTTTTAAATCAAGCTACAATAGGAATAGCAAAAACATTGATTGCGGGAATGACAAAAGGAAATGAAATTTACATTAATAATGAACTTAAAGGTTTTAAGCTAGAGACTAAAAAAGGAGCAAATCCTGTCTATGTAAGTCCAGGATACAAAGTTTCATTACAAACAAGCTTAGAAATAGTAAAAAAGATTATCAAAGAACCCCATAAACTTCCTGAACCGATGCACATTGCTCATAAACTACTGAATAAATATAAGAAAAATTTAGATTAAGATTTTATAAGAAAATAATCTTACCCTTTACAAAGTAAAAATAAAATGTAGAGGGTAAAATATTTAACAGTTACTGATTAGATATAAGAAAAACTTAAAAAGCGAAAATTAAGGGAAAGCTTTAAATATTTTTTTGCTTTACTAGTTTAGGGGGTGACGTGTTTTCTATGTATAAAGGAAAAACATTTGATTTATGGGAAGTTGAAAATAACAATAATCTAGTTATAAACCTATTATTGCATTACAATAGTACAATAGTCACATTTAATATAAAAAAATTCATAAAACTTAAAAAAGAAATATCCAAACTAAATAAAAACCATGATTATAAGGGAGAAGTAATAAAGATTAGTTATGATAAAAAATATATTATTCTAAACTTTTTAATAAATAATCTAGAACTAAAACTTCCAATAAAAGAATTTGAACATTTCAAAAATGAAATAAAAAAGATAGATATACATAAAATTCAAGAAGGTTCAAGTTTGTATGAAGATGATTTCTATGAATATCAATTATTTGAAACAATAATACCTAAAAAAAGTTTTGAAGATGTTATTTTAAATGATAATGTAAAAAGAAGAATAGGCATGATGCTAACGCAGATAAAAAATCATAATCTTATTTTTAATAAATGGGGATTGGGCAAAAAACATTATCGCGGAAAATCAATTTCTCTTAATTTTGTAGGTTCTCCAGGAACAGGTAAAACATTGGTAGCAGAAGCTGTAGCAAAAAAATTAAATAAAAAATTACTAGTTGTACAATATTCTAACTTAATAGACAGTTATGTTGGAGAAACAGGAAAGAATATTAAAGCCGTTTTTGATTATGCAAAGAAAAATAAAGCTATTTTATTGTTTGATGAAGCAGATTCTATTATATCGACAAGAACAAATGTAGACAGCTCAACAGACTCATTAGTAAATATGGATAAAAATATTTTGCTTAAAGAATTAGAAAATTTTGAAGGTATCGTAATCTTTGCAACAAATCTAGCTTCAAATATAGATAAGGCATTTGAAAGAAGAATAAGCAGCCATATCTTATTTGATCTTCCGAACATTGAACAAAGAGAAAAGATATTTAAAATATTACTAGATAGAAAAACACCTATTGCAAAAGATGTCAAATTCTCTTTATTAGCTAAAAAATATAAATTTTCAGGCGGGGATATTCAAAAAGCTGTTTTAAATGCAGCAAGATTGGCTGCCAAAGATAAAAACAAAGAAATAAACATGGAACATTTCCTAGAATCATGTGAACTAGTTAAAGAAGGGAAATCAATAATGGATAATAGTTTAGATGAAAACAAGAGTAATGTTAATTATATCGGTTAATGTTTTCTTTTAAGATATTTATCTCTTCTCATTTTGCATGTTACATTATCAAAAGAAACATAGATTATTACCGCTGTTACGATTACTAATGGAATTGCTTTTAGCACAATAAAATAAAAAAATAATATTAATCCTATAATACCAACAATAAAATAAGTTAAAGTTGAAATATTATACCTAGTTATATTATCCATATCAAAAAAGCCAATCATTTTATATTTAATCTTTTTTTACTATTCTTTAATGGGCTTGTGGTCTAGCGGTTATGATACCACACTCACACTGTGGAGGTCGAGAGTTCAAATCTCTCCAGGCCCATTACTTAGAATGTTTGCCTTGTTTCTTTGTTCTAATATAAAACAATAATACTCCAAGTGAAGAAATAAATAATCCCAATAAAAATAAGGGCCAATTAAAATAAATGGGAATATAATTATTTACAACTTCAATAAATCTCGGATTTGTGTTAAGAGTAAAAAAATATTTAGCAAATCCATTACTAAATATCAACATTCCATAATCATACATCCATGTAAATAAAACAATTATCATTCCAATTATAACTAAAAACAATTCAGTTAATTTAACTTTAACCTTTACTCCTTTATCTTCAAAATTAATTATTATAAAGGTTGTAATTATCATTAATATTGTACATAATAATGGAGCTAATACAGGACCTATCCACGGCCAAGGTACCATAAATAATAAATCCCATGTAAGTAAAGATGATGGCCAGTTTAAATACATTTTAAGGAATACATAATAAAATATATCCCAGATAGCAAATGAATAAATAAAATAAGCAAATTTCTCATAAAATTTCCTTCCAGCTAACATTCCTATAGTTATAAGCATAATAATAGTTGCAATCTCTCTTACCCATTCAACGCCTAAAATATAAGGTTCTATAAATCCTTTTAATGGAAAGTTAAAACCATTTGGATAAAACAAAGCTCTTAAATAAATTACAACTGCAGCTTCAAGAAAGCCCATTGCAATTGCATAAGCTGTAACAATTAATATCTTATTCAAACTCTCTTTTTTCATACTTATTAAATTTTATTTTAATATAAAAACTTATCGTAAAAATAAATTAGCAAATTATTTAAGACTTTCTGCATAATTTTATTTTATGTGGGAATTTGAAACTTTAGCAAGAGATATGAGAAATCAAGTATTTCTTCATATGCTTAAAACAAGACCTAGAAAATATATAACCTCTTTAATAAGTTTAGAATCATCTAGATTACTCGGTTTAATTTTAGCTAAACCACAAGGTTACAGGACTACAATAAGAAGAGGTAAACTCCTTGAATCATACTATGTATTAATGAGAATCATAGATGATATCGCAGATGGAGACCTTCCACTCCCTTTTTATTCGAAAGATATTGTAGATTTTATTAAAGAAAGAATAGATTTCTCTTCTTCACACCATTCTCAAAATCCAAGAAGATCAAATAATGATATTGATCATCTAATGTTTTATTGTTTTAAACTTGCAGAGGAATGTGGATTTTCTATAGAACAAGAAAATAAGGATATATTAGAAACTTTATTATTCGATGCTCAAAGACGCCTTCATGCGAAAACTACTGGTAAAAATCAAATTTTTCCTGAAGCTAAACATAGATATAATTATTATTTATTAGACATAAGGGGGACAATAAGGGGATCATTAAAAATAGTTGTTGGTGAAGATTCAGAAAAATATTCTTTGTTAGAATCTTTAGGAGAAGCATCTAGAATATATTCTAATCTTAAAGATTTAAGAGAAGATTTAAGGGCAGGATTAATTAATATCTCTATTGAAGATTGCCAAAGACATGGAATTCCAATACCGCTTTTAGAATCACATCGAGATTTAGAATTTATGTTATCCTATAATTCATTAGATAAAAGTCTTAAACAATGGAAGACAGAACAGATGGAAAAAGGATTATCCTTAATTAAAGATCATCAAATAGTTATGAGAAGAAATAAATTTAAACTATTCACAAGAATTTCATTAAAAATAGGATATGAAATACCAGCTGAAAGATATTTTAATAAAATATTAAGAAAGGAAGTGCGCCAACCGAGAATTGAATAAAAAAGAAGAAATTAAATATTTTACTATTAATATTAAATCATGAAGATTAGAGAAGAAATGATAAATCTAATACGAGAAGGAAAATCCATAAATCAGATAAGGAGAATTACTGGGTTTGCAAAGTCTACTATATATCACCACTATAAAAAAATAAAAGGGAAAAAATATAAAGATATATATCTTAATTTTAAGAATAGTGATGAAATAGGAGAATTTTTGGGAATATTTGCAGGTGATGGGGGATATTATGTAGATAAAAATTATCATCACCGCATAACAATCCATACTGGATATTATGAAAAAAAATATAGAAAATATCTTAAAAAAAAGTTATTTATATGGTTCAACAAAAAACCCTTTATCTATTACAGATCATATAAGGGCCATTTATCATCATCAGTTTTTCAATATAATTCTAAAAAACTTTATAATCTAATTAAACAATATTTAAAATGGAATGGTATAAAAACATACACAGTTAAATTAAATAATCTAGACTTTAAAAATAAACAATTTAATTTAGGGTTTTTGAGGGGTTTGATAGACACTGATGGAAATTATTATGCTCCTAAAAGAAGATTAAGCTTTTCTAGCGTATCAAAAGAATTAGCTAATCAATTTTATCAAATCGTGAAATATAATCTAAATATTGAACCAAAATTTATGATAACCTACAAAATAAATAGAGCACCACTTTATACAATCTATTTACATGGAGCAAATGCAAAGGTCGTAATAGAAGCAATAAAGCCAAATAATCCAAATAAAGATGCGGTAGTAGTATAAAGGCAATATATTGGCTTCCCAAGCCAAAGTTCCGAGTTCAATTCTCGGCTACCGCATAACCATTAGATCATTGGCGCTTATTTAGCAATACCCCACATAATCTCAAAATATTTCCTGTAAGAATCAGCAATTTCCTTGTTCTTTATTAATATAGCTATTGGATTTTTCTCACTCCATAATATTATGGCAACCTTATCTTCATAAATATTTATTGCAGAAGGATTAGAATATTTTTCAGGCAAGTATCTTATCTCAGATAATTTAACTTTCTTAATATTCTGGTCTTTTGTAGTTATTATTTTCAACTTTATTTTCTTTTCTATTCTTCTTTTTGTATACCAATGAATATAATATGGCATTAACTTAACCGCAACTTTAGATGCTCCTAAGATTAAAACTTCTTTAGAAAAAAGTTGATCTTCAAATATTGTTCTTAATCCATATTTTCCTTTAAAAAAAGTTGTTTCCTGAGGTTCTTTCACCTTATTTTGTAATTCTTTAAGTTTGGGTACAATTTCTAAAACAGAACTTTCTTTCTCTTTTACATAGTTTACTAGTTTCTCAGGATCAATAGCTTCAAAGCTTTTCTTGTTATTATTCTTAATATATCCAATCAAACCTTTCTTAATCAATCTATCCAAGCTATCATAAACCGATCTTCTATGAATCCCTGTAAATTTTGCTATCAAACCAGCAGAACTTGGACCTTTCTCTAATAATTTCAAATAAATCTTAGCTTCATTTTTCGTTAATCCAATTTCTTGTAATAATTCTTCCATAAATTTAAAAAAGAAAATTAGTATATAAATATTGTGGTAAAATATATCCCCACATTTTTTATTTAATAACCATTCCTTATTCTTATTGTGATGAAAAATGAAAACAAAACAAGAATATTTTGAAAGACCAAAAAAAGTTCAAGACATAGTAGGAAATAAAGAATTAGTTTATTCTCCAAGAAGACATTTAATAGACAACGTAGAAAGTTTAACAGAAGATCAAGCTATAGTAGTAAGATATCCAATAGTCCCTGGTGGATATGGAAGATTTCCTTTATTTGAAGATTGGCAAAATTTCCTTAAAAGAGGACCAGAAGTTTATCTACAAGTTCCAGAAACAAGAACAGAAGCTTTAGAACATAAAATAGCACCACATGAATTAAGAAAAGAAGCTTTCGATAAATTAGATAATAAAGCATATTGTGGTTATGTCTGGAAAGGTTTTAGGGGAGAAAGAAGAAAGAAAGTTCATTTAGTTGATTGTTTAGAAGGAGCTAAATTATTCAGTTTTTCAGAAAATAGCCAAGACCTAGATGATAAAATAAGTCATAGAGCTTACACTAATGGACATGTTGATCATGGAGGAACATTTACATTTAAAGTTCCATCTAGAAGCTCAGATAATGTTTACAGTTTAAGACTACAATCTGTTCCTTTAGTTGGAAGCAAAGACCAATATGCTGTTTGGAATGATTTAGACTCAGAACACGGTTGTGATCTAAAAGTAAATGATTTTAGTTTTAGAAGAGCAAGCAAAGAAGATGTATTCT
>CAZJUI010000030.1:0-7592 GCA_964549185.1 Candidatus Woesearchaeota archaeon | reverse complement strand
GATCTAAAAGTAAATGATTTTAGTTTTAGAAGAGCAAGCAAAGAAGATGTATTCTGCCCACATGAAATTGCAGCATATCTAACATTAGCAAAAAATGAATACCAAAATTCAGGAAAAGTAATGTTAATGCCATTTGCATTGCCGACAGAAAGAACAGTGAATGTTTGGAATAAACTAAGAGACAATGTAATGATACAAGAAAAGAAATTAGTGGATGGAAAAGAAAGAAATATGAAAAGACCATTAAATAAGGCTGAACTTGAAATCTTGCTATGGGATTTTGTTGGTAGGTATAAGAATGATGCAACATTTTTCAGTAGAAGAAAGCTAAAAGATTATGAATGGTAAATTATTTTTTATTTTCTACTTAAAAGTATTATCTCATTATCTTTTAATTTCAAATCTAGAAAACAACTAAAAACTTCAGATACCCCCCTCTTCTTACTTCTCTTGATTTCATGTTCATATGCTCTATATTCTGTTGCAGCTGCAATTCGCGTCATTGCTTTATTAATTCTGATCTTTACATCTATTTCTGGATCATATTCATTTGCAGCATCCATCAATTCATTTATTGAAGGAATTATATCTCTTGGATTTTCATAATATTCTCTTGCATGATATCCTTCATGATCTATAAGAGAACATAAAAAATCATTTAAAGATGTATGCGGAATAGAAAATGCTTGCGGATATACTTCCACTTCAGATTTTAATTTTTTCATATTTAATCTCATCATTAAAGAAGGATTAATACGCATTAAAATTGTTCTATTTCCTCTTACCTTTACACTATCTTTATATCCAACTTTGCCTATATATTTAGCAGCATCTTCAAGATCAATCTCTCTTAGAAATCTTGGTCTATATCCAGGATCATTTACTGCTCTCTGAAAATCTAATTCTGTTACCATACCTTTTTAGAAAAATTAACCCTTTATAAATCTTTCGTTTTGTCACCACTAATAAGAAACTAATATATATTTTAGGAGATTGTTTAGAATAGAATGGTAAGCTTTATATTCTATTATCATTTAATTTCTTTTTATGAAAAAAACATTTTATATATCAACAGCAATTGATTTTGTCAATTCATCCCCGCATCTTGGCCATGCATATGAAAAAATAACAGCAGATGTTATCGCAAGATATCATAGATTATTACAAGAAGATGTTTTCTTTTTAACTGGAACTGATGAAAACGCCCAAAAAAATGTTAAAGCAGCAAAAGAAGCTAAAATGCCAATAAAGCAATTTATAGATGAAAACGCCATAAAATTTAAAGATTTATGCAAAAAACTTAATATTTCAAATGATTATTTTATAAGAACAACTGAATCCAAACATGTAAAAATAGCTCAATTAATTTTTAAAAAATTTTATGACAAAAAAGATATTTACTTAAGTAATTATGAAGGATTATATTGTGTAAGTTGTGAAGCATTTTACTTAGAAAAAGACTTAATTGAAGGAAAATGCCCAATACATAAAAAAGAACTTGAATATATCAAAGAAGAAAGTTATTTTTTTAAACTAAGTAAATATGAAAAAGATATTTTAAATTTATTAGAAGATAAAGAATTTGTTATTCCAGATAATAAAAGAAGAGAATTAATTAATAGAATAAAAAAAGATGGACTAAAAGATTTAAGTGTCTCTAGAAAAGCATTAGAATGGGGAATTGATGTTCCATTTGACAAAAATCAAAAAATCTATGTCTGGATAGACGCCTTAAGCAATTATATTTCTGCTTTAGATTATCCAAATGGTAAAAATTTCAAGAAATATTGGCCAGCTGATATTCATTATATAGGAAAAGATATTCATTGGTTTCATGCTGTTATTTGGCCAGCTATCTTAATAGCCTTAGATATTAAAATTCCTAAAACAATTTTAGTTCATGGTTTTATTAATTCTAAAGGAGAAAAGTTAAGTAAAACAACTGGGAATATAGTTGATCCATTAAAATTAATAAATGATTATGGTTTAGATTCATTACGTTATTTCTTAATTAGAGAAATTCAATTTTTAGAAGATGGAGATTTTTCAGAAGAAGCATTAAAAGATAGATTAAATAATGAACTGGCAAATGACCTTGGAAATTTACTAAGTCGAGTTTTAACTATCTGTGAAAAAAACTTTGACGGAAAAATAAAAAAAACAATTGTTGATAAAAAATTAAGCAATAACCTAAATCTAGATAAGATTAAAACATTAATGGAAAGTTATAAATTAACAGAAGCTTTAAACGAAATTTGGAGTTTTGTTAAATCTTGTAATAAGCATATTAATGATGAAAAACTTTGGGAGATGGAAAAAAGTAAACAACAAACTCATCTTTATTCTTTACTTGAATCTATAAGAATAAGTGCTTTATTATTATTCCCTTTTATTCCTGAAACAAGTGAAAAAATATTTACACAATTAAATGTTAAATCTTCCTTAATAAAAGAAGCTAAGTTTGGATTAATAAAACAATATTCTGTTAAAAAAGGAGAAGTTTTATTTACTAAGATAAAATGATTCAACAAACAATATTGATTCTAATTTCTATTACAATTTTATTATCAGTTATAACTAAGATTTTACATAAATATGTTTTAAAAGAAACAAATCCATATGCATATGCTTTAATAACTCAAATAATTTCAGGAATTATTTTCATCCCATTTGTATTATTATCAAAATTTTCTTTCCCAAATAGCCCCAAAGCATGGATAATATTATTAGTAGCTGGGATATTATGGGCACTAGTAGCTCTTACTATCTTTATTTCTTACAAGGACACGGAAGTATCTATCAGAGATCCACTTAGCCAAACAAGATTGATATGGGCATTAGTTTTAGGTATTCTTTTTTTAAAAGAAAGTGTAACATCATTAAGAGTGATAGGTACAATAGTAATATTTTTTGGAATTAGCTTACTTCTTTGGCATCCAGAAAGAAAATTTGGAAGATTATCTGACCCAGGGATTAGATGGACATTTATTGCAGCTATCCTTAGTGCACTTGTTGCCATAGCAGATAAATTTGCATTGAGATATTTTGACGTTGCTATATACGGACTTTTAGTATATATAATTCCATCAATAGTTCTCTTATTTTTTATTAAGAAAAGAACACAACATGTTACTAATCTGTTTAAAAAAAGAGGATTTTATGTTATTTTAGGGATTACATTTTCTGCATTAACATATTATTTTACCTTAAGAACTTTTGCTGTAGCCGATGTAACTTTAGTTTATCCATTATTACAATTAGGAATATTATTAACTGTAATTAGTGGGATAATATTTTTAAAAGAACGTGAGCACTTATGGCAAAAGATTATATCAGCAATATTAGTATTAATAGGAACTATAATTATTGGAAAATAAGATAATTTTATATCTTCTTCTATTCTTCTAATTTTATGGAACATGACTTCAAAGAGATGTTTAGATTACTAAGCAACAAAGGAATTGATAATGTTAATCTAGAAATGCTTCCTTTCGACCAAAAAAAACAAATCTATGAAAAATATGCTGAACTATTCGTAAATGAAAAAGGAAAAGATGCAACATATATTGTAGTTAAAGCTTATTCTAAGGCAAATAATAAAAATAAAGTTCAAGAAAGATTAGTTAATGAACTAAAAGAAAATGTAAAAGAAAAGAAATTTAAATATTCTTATTATCTAGCATTATTATTAAAAGATGATGAGATGATAAAGTTTCTAGAACAATTTAAAGATGATGGAGTAGATAAAAGCATTAATTTTGATTATTTTTACACTGAATTAAAAGCTGAAATGGAGGCAAAACATGATAAGTTATGAAGAATTTAGTAAATTAGATTTAAGAGTTGCTGAAATATTAGAAGTAAATGATCATCCAAATGCAGATAAATTATATGTTTTAAAAATAGATCTAGGAGATGAACAAAGAACATTAGTTGCTGGATTAAGAGCTTTTTATTCTAAAGATGAATTATTAAACAAGAAAGTTATTGTTTTAACAAATCTTGAACCTAAACCTTTTCGAGGTATAGAAAGTCAAGGAATGTTGTTAGCTGCTGAAAAAGATGGAAAAGTCAAATTTCTAACAGTTGATATTGAAAATGGGGCGAAGATAAGATAGTAAGCCTTAAAAACTGATATATATACTCCAGAATACATATGGTAAAAGTAACAGAAGCAGATGTATATTTTACATTAAGTTATCATGTATGGAAAACTCCTTTAGAAATACGAGATGAATTAAAAAAAAGAAAGGAATTAGAAGGGAGACTATTTTCGGACCAGATGTAAATTTAGGTTCTATTTATGTGCATTTAAATCATCTAGAAAGACAAGGATTTTGTGATTGGAGATTGAGAGAATATAAAACATCAGAAGAGTTGAAAATATTAATGTCCCGTCATGGAAATAGGGCTAAAGAATATCATCTAACTAGTTTTGGAATAAAAAATAGAGAAAAATATGAACAGAAAGAAAAAGTTTCAGGTTTAGAAATATTAACAGAGCCAACTTAATAATAAGTGGGCCTGCGCAGATTTGAACTGCGGACCACCGCCTTTCTAATCGAAAATATCAGAGCGGTATTCTAACCAGGCTGAACTACAGGCCCTTAATATTGAATCAGAAATAGATGATTTATAAAGCTTTTGAGCAAACATAAATTTACAAACCTCTCTAAATTTTTAATACAGAAAAATTTATATAGATATATCTTTTAAAGAATATGCATATGATATTAAAAAAGAGGAAAAGCAAAAAACCTATTTTAGTTATCTCGATAATAATTTTGATAGTTCTAATCATTCTTTTTTTTAATTTTAAAAATCCAGACTATGCAAATTCTATGGAAAATAAAGGAGTTAGTAATAGTCCACCTTCTTTGAGTGTTAGTTTAAATCCAAATAATCCACAACTTAGCGAACCAGTTACAATAACTGCCATCGCAGCAGATGACCTTAAAGTTTCAGAAGTTATCATTTATGTAGATGGAATGCCAACAACATGCATGGATGATACCTGTATTTTTGAGACCACATACAATGAAGCAGGAACTCATTCATATTATTCTATTGCCAGAGATGATTTAGGAAATCAAGTAAGAACACCTGAATCAGGAGAGTTAACTTTCACAATAAGTGATTCAGAAGAAAGCGGATTTTCAAGCGGTGGCGGAAGTTCTGGAGGAGGTAGTGGAGGTGGAGGAGGTTCTTCAGCAGGAGGAAGTCCTAGTACTGAATCAAATCCTATGAGCGATAGTGGAATAGTATCTGATGGTTCAAATTATTTTGTTGGAATTCCTAAAAATAGAGCAGGAACAGGAAATGGAAGAATAACTTCAAGTCCAGAAGGAATACTTTGCGCGCCAATCTGTGGATATTATTTCCTTTCAGGAACTTCAGTTACATTTACAGCTTCTATATTAGAAGACTCAACTTTTGATGGTTGGGTAGAAGATTGTGCATTTGCAGGAATGTCAACTACATGCACATTAACTATAACTTCAAATAAAACAATAGATGCTATCTTTACAGCTCCATTAATACCCACAGTTAGTGTCTATGTTTCCAAAACAGGATCAGGCTCAGGAACAGTTACCTCAAGCGGTGACCCTCAACTTATTAATTGCGGAACTACATGTGAAGCTAGTTTCCCTACAGGTTCTTCAATTACATTTACAGGAACTCCGGATCCAGGTTCTGCACTTATAGGTTGGAATTCTTGTATTGGGGCAGGAACATGTACAATAACAGCAGATTATACTACCGAGGTTACAGCTGTTTTCGAAACTATTAAAACTTTAAAAGTACAGAAATCAGGCTCAGGATTAGTAATGTCAGATCCAACAGGAATAAATTGCGGAGCCACTTGCAATTACGGATTTGCTTTAGGAACCTCAATACTTTTAACAGCTACCCCTGCATCAAAATTTTCTTCTACTAGCTGGACAGGATGCGACTATGTTCTAAGTGGAATGTGTTATCTAGTTTTAAGTACAGATAGAACAGTTAAAGCTACATTTACTTAATAAAAATAATTATAAATCTTCTTATTAACATATTTTTATGACAAAAGTAGCCATGGCAATATCTGCTCACCCAGATGATATTGAATTTTCATGCTGTGCAACAATCTCAAAATTAATAGATAAAGATTACAAAGGAATTTATGTTATTGTTAGTAATGGTGAAAACGGTTTTAAAATAAAAAATAAATCAAGATTAAAAAGAATAAAAACAAGAGAAAGAGAAGCAATAGAAGCAGCCAAAATTATTGGAGTTAAAGATGTTATCTTTCTACATGAAAAAGATGGATTTCTAGAATATTCTGATAAATTAAGGAAAAAATTAGTAGATATAATAAGAAAATACAAGCCAAATATAATTTTTACTTTCGATCCAGCAAATAAAGATTTTAATCATATTAATTTGCATCATCGCGACCATAGACAAGTTGCTGAAACAGTATTTGATGCTGTATTTGCAGCGAAAAATAAGTATATTTATCCTGGAAAACCATGGAAAGTTGACGAATTTTACTTTTTTGGAAGCAATAAAATAAATTACCATGAAGATATAACAAATAAAATAGATTTAAAGATTAAAGCTTTAAGCACGCATAAATCTCAATTTACAGATTTCTCTAAAGTTGAAAAATTTGCTAAAGAAAGATTAAGTAAACTAACTAAAAAGTATAAATATAGTGAAGCTTTTCGCGTTTTTAAAGTTGATCCATTACCAGGAAACTAATAGAATAGAACAGATAGTGTAATTAGATTTTTAATTTTTTCATAAATTCTGAAACAATTATATTCTTTTTTTCTTTTGTTATGGAAAAAAGTGTTTTTTTAACCATTTTTTCTGATATAGTAAAGATATAATTAAGCTTGATAACGCTTTCTTTGATTGCACCATCTTTCTTAGTTAATAGAATTCCTTTCATTTTTATATTGCTAGTTATCCCAGCCACAACAATATTTTCATATTCTTCAAAAAGAACTAAAGCAGGTCTTGTTTTTATCTCAAATGTATCTGTAAATTGAACTTCTGCTAAAATAACATCTCCAAAGTTATACATTATCCCAAACCTCATCTTCTTTGTTATCCCATAATTCCTTCATTTTGGGTTGTTGAATTTTATGTAAAAACTCATCATATTGATTTTTTTCTTTTAGTGCAATAAAAACCTTGGTCATTTTATTCAAAAGATCCCCATATGTTTGACGAGGATATTCCTTGGCCTTTCTCAATTGTTCTATAACCCTTTTATCTAGTTGTATTGTTGAAACTTCATTTTTCATATATAATCACCTATATATTAATCATATATTAACTATATAAAGTTTTCGATAAAAAGAATATAAAAAAACGCCCAAGCGCAGATTTGAACTGCGGACCGAAACCGAATTCTTTTAGGGAATCTCACGGTGACCGCTCAGCTTAACAGCCGTCTAAGCCACCTTCATCAGGTGTGTGCTCTACCAGGCTGAGCTACTTGGGCGTATCAAAAACAACAAATAACTCGTTTTAAAAAGGTTTCTATAAGTTAATATTTTATTAGTTAGATTTAACAAAATTTCTACATTAAGCTACTCTTC
>CAZJUI010000029.1:0-15361 GCA_964549185.1 Candidatus Woesearchaeota archaeon | reverse complement strand
TAGACAGAAAGCTAAATTATTTTTTGTTGCTTATCAGAGGGTTGCACCAGAGCCAAGAAAAGAAAACTTTATATATTAAGAAGAAATTTAAAATATAACTTAAAAAAGAGGAAGGTTACATGAATAAAAAAATATTTTTAATTTCACAAATAATTTTCATTTCAATTCTAGTTATTATTTTTTCTATAAACGTCTATGCACAATCAACTGTTACTGGAAGATTCACAACGCAAAACACAAGACCAGGAATACCAGCAGACATGATGATACAACAACATGCATTGAATTGTTCTATTTCCCTTCCCCAATCTTCAACAAGCTTATGCACTGGCTTAAATGATGTTGATTTTGATCATTACAATTATCAAGATGTTCCAACAGATTTTATAACAGGAATGAATACACATATGGTTTATAATTCTTCCACTCTTCCACTTCTAAACGGAGGCACCCAACTATGGTGGAATGCTAGTATTGATCCAGAAGCAAATGCAGTAGAAACATTGCTTTGTATTGGGACAGATGAAGCTGCAATTTCATCAGGATCATTTACTCCAGATACTGCACCAGCTACAATAGCGACAACATGTGATATTGTCAATAAATTTGTAAGAGGAAATGGAATTCCAGTGACATCTGGAAGTTCAAATCCAAGAGCTTCCAAATATCAATTTGCTGCTCTAGCTTCAGAAAATAAATTCTATTATGGCCTAGGGGGCGCAACTCCCAATAGATTTGGAATTAAAATGTATGGTCATGAATTAGGAACAGCAGATGATTTTATTAGTTTAAGTGGTTATTTTGCTACAGTTGATTTATTAAATTCTAATCCAAATAGACCATTCAACTTTACAACATTAGATTTAGTAGTAGGAAATCTAAACAACCAAAATCTAAATTATACCCATTATAGAACCCCTATCATACACTGGAATATGACAAATTCTAACCCAGGTGTATTTCCAGAAAACCCAGTCCCAGATCTTGATCCTGATAATGGAAAATCAGCAGACAGATATCCAAAAGATATTGTAACTTTCTATATTAAAGTGAATAAAACATCAAGCCCAGACACAGTTTATATTGATCCTTTATTATCAAATAGTAGAGTTGATGATGCAATGGTATATAACAAAACTCCTTGGAGTCCCTTAACAGATTTAGCATGGCCAATATCTGTAGGAGTTGATGGTTATGCAATGACCAACTATAGTTACAGTATCGAGGCTCGTGACTATGTTTCTGCTAACACCCTTAATTTAACAGGCTGGTTTACGCTTTATGATTTTGTTCCAGATATACTAGCAGTAGATCTTTCAGATACAGATGATATAAGTAATATAAATCCTGGATTTGATACGCTTCATCATCTATGTGATACAAGAATTCCAGGTCCAATAGTAGGCCCATGTAGATTAAATCCTGTAAAAAATAACTATGTGCAAAGCATGAACTTTACAATTGTAACTTTTGATAAAGATGCTGATTGTTATGAAAACTTAGATGTTCTATCACAAGGAGATGCTGTCCCAAAAAACTTCAGTTCAATATTAAATTTTTGTAATTATACAAGTGTAGCCCCAGCATCATGCACTTCATCATCAGCCTCATTCATGTTTAAAACAAACAGAATCTTTGTGAATTCATCAAATACACAATGCAATTATACCCTATCAACAACACTAAGCGGGTTAGCAAGTCCACCAGGTAATATAAATCTAAAAGGAACACCGCCATTCTTTGTAAGAGTAGCAGATCCAGCATTTACAGGAGTAGGATCAGAATTCTTCTTATGGGCAAATGTTACAAGTCATTCAGGATTATTAAGAAATAGTCTTCCAGAATTTAAATGGGAATATTCAGGATTAGTATCAGCTGATCTAGAAACAAGAACATATGTACTAGTTGGCGGTCCGACAGTGGTTCAACTAGGTGGACAAGGTAGTATTATCTTAGATTCATGGAACATAGGAACTTCATTAGATGATGAATATAATCTCTCAAACTATGGGAATATGGTGTTAGATGTGGTTTGGGATTCAACAGATCCAACATGCACCACCCCAGGAACTTGCTTCACAGATTTCTGGGATTTAGATAACACATTTGTCGCTGGAGATTCAGGAAATAATTTAGATATAGATGATGATAACAGAGTAAGTGCACCATCTATAGAACCTCCAATATCATCAATAACAGGCAGAGAAGCAGCTGTTGGATTAAGAAACTTCCCTGCTTTCCCTAGAGTTCAGTTCCGCCCAACAACAGGTTCAGTCCCAGGATTATGGAGATGTGTAGGAATAAAAGCATCACCACCAACATGCATAAATCCGCATCAGACAGGCGCAGCAGTATTTTCAACATTCTGGCCAATAAGACCACCATCAGGAGGCTCATTAAGGCCAGGAACATATGAATCACAGATTACTTATGCATTAACAGCTTTAGTATCGCAACCATTATCTTTAACATAAGGAGAAAAAATGAAAAATAAATTAAAAATCGCATTCGGAATTTTACTTATTTTGATATTTATCAAATCTTCATTTGCTTTGGTTGGTGTAGCTTTATCAACTCCTGAACTGCAATTAGTTCCAGGAGAAAATGCAAGATGGGGATTTGAAATTCAAACTAATGGCTTAACATTGCCTGTTTTATGTAATATTGATATCCACAAAACAACACCATTGCAAGTTACCTTAGATACACCATCTCCAATCACTCTTCCTCCCGGACAAAGAAATCCAATTTATGCAACAATCTCAATTCCAAAAAATACACCAAATGGAAAGTATACAGAGACTTTTGATGTTTCGTGTGATTTAATAGCAGAAAAAACATCATCAGGATCATCTGTAAAAGAAGTTATTGCAAGCTTGCCAATAAAATATGAAGTAGTTTCATCATTTACCAGACCAAATTACACTGTCCCAGAAAAACCAAAAATACCACCTGCCCCAGAAGTTGTTTTAGCAATAATTGTTGTGTTAGCAATCTTATTAATAATAATGTTTACATACTTAAGAAAACAGAAACCAAAGAAAAAGAGATAAATCATTTTTATGAAAATATTAACAATAGTATTAATCCTATTAATTTCATCTCAATTAGTATTAGCTACAGCAGTAACAGGTTATTTTACTATTTCTCAAGATATAAAAATAGAAGACATAATTCAAGAGAATAATATCTTAGAATTTAAGATAATATCTAATCAACAACTTCCAGATTTAGAAGTTTATTTAACTTTTAATAATGATAAAGTTTCTCCAACACTTATAAAAGCAGAAAAAAATTCCAACACATATTCTTATAATTTTGACACCATCCCATCTAAAGTAACAATAAATGTAAATTATTCCGGTGAAGAAATAAAAGAAGATGTTTTATTATTGAATCTAAGTCCAAAAAGAGAAAATATCATAATTTCATTTTTCAGAAACATATTTTCAAAAATATTTAAATAAGAAAGATTTATAAGTTTTATATTAACCAAGTATTATAATGATAAAAAGAGTGATATATGTATTATTATTGCTGTTTGTAATTCATAATGTTTTAGCTTATCGTAGCCCATTCTCAGGAACATTCACAACAACCGCCAGTCCTCCTAAACTAAATAATATTGATAATATAACTTATCATCTCTATCCTATAGGAATTCCATTAAATATGCCCATTAATGCAACAGACCTAGATCTTCCTGGAGATAACTTAATCTTTTTTAGTAATGCTACACTAAATGAATTTCAAATATCCACTATAGGTTATGTTCCACCTTCCCCACCAACAGAAGCCTTTTACCTAGGACAAATTTTTCTATTAACGACAAATAAATCACTTGCAGGAATTTACTTAATTAATATTTCAGTTAAAGATCAATATAATTTTATGAACTCTCAAATTATTCAACTTAATATATCATTAGACAATTTGCCTCCAAATATAACAGAATTTAATCCAAATAATACAAATGTTACCATGAATGAAGGTACAGGTTTATTATTCAATATTACAGCTATCGATCCTAATCTAGATGTTTTAACATATCAATGGTTTTTTGACACATTTCCAATACCTTTCGCAGAATCAGATAATTTCTTTTATGTAGCAGATTTTAATTCAGCTGGTTATCATAATCTAACAGTTATAGTGTATGATCCCTATTATTTAGAAGATGAGCAATCATGGAATCTTACAATAATTGATGTCCCGTCTGGCAGTGACGGTGGCGGAGGTGGCGGAGGTGGCGGTACTCCCGGATGCTTAAGTAACTGGAGCTGTTCTGAATGGAGTTCTTGTCCAGTCTATCAAATTCAGGTAAGAACATGCCAAGATACTAAAAGATGTCTCCCTGAAAATAATCATCCATTAGAAAAAAGATCATGTAACTATAATCCTCCAGCCACATGTAATGATGGTCAACTTAATAACGGAGAGGTTTTACTTGATTGCGGTGGTCCATGTGGTCCTTGTGCAACATGTTCAGATAGAATTCAAAATCAAGGTGAAGAGGACATTGATTGCGGTGGTCCATGTCAAAGACAGTGCGGTTTAATTTACACTCCTGCATTATATCCTATTTGTTCTGATAGCAAATGCGAGGGTATTGACATTTTATTCTGCCCAAATGAATGTAAATCAACATGGCCAATAATTCTTATAATTCTTTTATTAATAGCATTTTATATTTTATATGGATCTAGAAAAGTAAAATACATTTTAGTAACAATTGCAAGATCGAAGGAAGAAAGAGCATTATTAGAAAGGAAAAAAGCTCCAGCTGTTATTGCATTGAATAAGCTGGAAACATTAAAAAAGATAATCACAAAGGAGAATACAGAAACCATAACAAAAAGATTTAATGAAATAATAAAAGAATTCTTTTCATCATATCTTAAAATAAAATATGCATTTACTTATGAAGAATTGGTTAAAGAACTGAAAAGACAAGAAATTAATCTAAGTTTACAGAGAAGAATTGGTTTTATATTTGAAAATATGACTAAATTTGAATATGGAAAATACAGGATAAAAGAATTAGAAATCAAAAATTTAATAAAAAAGACAAAGAAAATTATAGATGATTTAGTTATAATAGAAGAAAAAAGAATATTAAAAGAAGAATTAGTTAAAAAAGATAAGAAATCAATAATATCTTCAATAGAAGGTAAATTTGAAGAGGCAAAAACATTACAGAAACAGCAAGAAATAATAAACAAGCAAATAATAAACATAAAATATTTAATATCAAAAAATAGAAAAGACGAAGCGAAAGATCAATATTTAACTTTAAAAGAAATCTATTCTAAACTTCCAACAAATCTTAAACAAAAATATAGAAAGAATATAGTTTTGATATATGAAAAAATAAAATCTTAAGGTAGTGTTCTAAATTTAGTATTTATCAAAAGCCATTCTATTAATAAGATTATTAATCCTAAGATTAAAGAATAAAATGTCAAATCTATAGTATTCTTTCCTTCTTTTATTTCAGCAATTTGTTTATAAGCATCATTTAATCCTGCTTTATCTTCTGCTCTAAAATAATTTCCATTAGTTTTTTCGGCAATAAATTTTAATTCTTCTTCATCCAATTTTGAAGTAACACTTTCATTGTAATTAACAAAACTTCCACCTTCTAAACTTCCAATCCCAATAGTGTCTACAACAATATTATTTCCATTTAGATAATTAACACCTTCATCAATACTAGCTCCAACATTACTTTGTCCATCTGTTAATAACACAAGAGTTTTGCTTTTTTTATTATTTAATAATAAATTCCCAGAAGTTATCATAACATCTCCAATAGCAGTTCCACCAATCAAACTTATATCCATTGCTTTAATTTCATTTGTTATTGTTACTTTATCAATTGTAGGAACAGCATTTATTAAACTTGAACCAGAAAAACTAACTAATCCGATTTCAGTTCCCTGTGGTAAAATATCAACAAAATTAATTCCAGCTTCTTTAGCAGCCTCAAATCTATTCGGATTATAATCAGTAGCCAACATGCTTCCTGAACTGTCTATTGCAATAATAAAAACCCTATCAGTTACCTCTCCGACATAGCTATAACTAACTCCAACAATGGCCATTATTATAAAGAAAATAACAAATAATCTCAATACTAATAAAATCAAATTTTTTGTTAATATTCTATAACCCATGAATCTTTCTATAGCTTCAAAATTTGCAAACTCTAAAGCCTTTTTCCTGCTTAATTTCAATGTAAAGAAATGTAATCCAACCATTACAGGAATCAATAATAAAAGCCATAAATATTCCGGATTATTAAAGTTTAAGCTAATTCTGCCTCCCTCCTCTTTAATATGCTTAAGAAAGGTACAACAAAATCTTTATCTGTTCTTAAATCTAAAAAATCAGCGTCATATTTCGTAAACACCCTCTTTATATATTGCTTTTGCTCTAATGCATATCTTTCATATTTATCAGCTATCTCATCGGGATCAACCATTATCTCATTATTAGAAAAAGGGTCTTTTATCAAAACTTTTCCAATATTTCTTGGCAATACTTCATCTCTTGGATCATGAATCATCACTCCTATCACATCAAATTTTGCACTGGCTACCTTAATACTCTCTTCCCAGTTTTTCTCTAATCCAATAAAATCAGAAACTATAACCATTATTCCCTTCTCTCTTGAAAAATTTATTATTTCTCGAACAGCTTTTCCTAAATTACATCCTCCGCCATAATTATCTGGATCAAGCAAATTCCTTAATATAATATAAAACTGATCTTGATTATTAGCAGGCAATACTTTTTGCTTTATCCTATCGCTAAACATAAACAATCCAGCCTTGTCTCCGCTAAATAGAATAATATGGGATAATGCAGCAACAAATTCAGCAGCATATTCATTTTTTAATTTCTCCGTACTTCCAAATACCATAGAAGAACTGACATCAAATAAAATATAAATATCCAAATCTCTTTCTTCTTTATATCTTTTTATCAATATTTTATTTGCCCTAACACTTGCTTTCCAGTCTATCCTGCTTGAATCATCATCTTCATTATATTCTCTAAAATCTTCAAACTCCAATCCCTTCCCCTTGAAAATTCTTCTATATCTAGACATTATTCTGGCTTCTGCTAATTTCTGTAATATTGCTTCCATCCTTTTTACTAGATGTTTTACATCTACATTTAATTCTCTCATGGTAAAGGTACTTTTGCTAAAATTTCAGAAACAATTTTATCTGTTTTTATTTCATCAGCCTTTCCCTCATAATTTAATAACATCCTATGTCTTAAAACAGGATAAGCAACTTCTTTAACATGTTGAGGGGTAACGAAATTTTTTCCTTGAACTAAAGCATTTGCTTTGCTCGCTATAAACAATCCTATAGATCCCCTAGGACTTGCACCCCATTCAATATATTTTCCAAGTTCAATTCCATATTCTTTTGGTTTTCTAGTACAATCTATTAATCTTATTATATAATCTTCAATTTCAGGGCTTAGATAGATATCTTGGACAGTATTTTGCATCTCAACTAAAATTTTTGAATTTATTATAGGTTTTATATTATAATCTTCGAAATTCTTCAATGTAATATTTTGCCTTAAAATTTTCTTCTCATCTTGCATATTAGGATATCCCATAAATAATTTAAACAAAAATCTATCTATCTGGGCTTCAGGTAATCCGAACACACCACTTGTTTCTATTGGATTTTGAGTTGCCATCACGAAAAAAGGTTCCATCATTGGAAAAGTTTCTTTTCCTATTGTTGTTTGTTTTTCTTGCATAGCTTCAAGTAGTGCCGATTGTGTTTTTGGAGGAGATCTGTTAATTTCATCAGCCAATAAGAAATTTGCAAATATTGGCCCCTTAACAACAAAAAATCCCTTTTGTGGACTATAGGCTGTAATTCCAGTTATATCTGTAGGTAATAAATCAACTGTAAACTGTATTCTGCTAAATTCACATCCAGTTGTTCTTGCTAATGTTCTTAATAATAAAGTTTTAGCAATTCCAGGAATACCCTCAACTAAAATATGGCCATTAGCTAATAATCCAACAATTAAAGCTGTTATCGCAGAATCTTGTCCAACAACTATCCTTCCAATCTCTTTTCTTACAGATAATAAAACAGAGTGATACTGCAAAATTTTCTTTTGGTCTACCTTTCCTTCCATCGATATTTTTATTTAATCTCAATATATAAATTTATTATACTACTAAACAATCATAATTTGAATTTTATAGAAATCTTTATAAGTCTCTTATCTAACATCTTTATAGTTGTTGGATGGTAAATAAAAAAAGAGTGTTGAATAGTCATAAAAATAGATTTAAATCTTTAATTCTTCCAATTATTCTTATCTTTTTAATAATAACTTTAATCTTCTTAACAATTCCTATATTAACACAAAATCAATCAACATCAATAATAAATAAAGCATTCCCTTTTTTAAAAGATATAAGAACACAAAAAATTTTTAAATCTCCATTAAATACAGCTCCAAGTTTTGTTCCAGGAACATTGCCTACAAACCCAGAGTTATGTGAAGGAATAACATATAATTATGATGTTGATGCAACAGACCCAGATTTTGATCCATTAACATTTGCAGATACGACCCCTTTATTTGATATTGATCCAAATTCCGGCCAGATAACATTTACACCAACAAAAGCACAGGTAGGAGATTATCGTCCAGAAGATAAATCAGTTGCTTTAATAGTAAAAGACCCTGGACAACTGGGAGATCTTTATATCTGGGGTTTTATTATAACCGAAGTTAATCAACAACCAGTTTTGGATGCAATAACATTTCCACAAGCTTCACAACATGTTCCATTTAGCTATCAGGTAACAGCAACAGATCCGGAATTTGATACATTAACATATTCGGATGATACTTTATTATTTGATATTAATCCAACAACAGGCGAAATTTCATTTACTCCAACTCCAGCTCAATCAGGCTCTTATATTATTAATATTTCAACTTGTGATAACTCCCCATTAATTCCAACACCAACCTGCCAATTTGATATAGTAAGATGTGATTCAAAATTAGTTGCATTAAATATAGCTTCAAATAATCCTCCACAAATAGATGCCCTACCATCTTTAACAGCAACCCAAGATATGCTTTACAATAGTTTTTTAGTTGGTTCAGATATAGATAATAATCCTCCAGGCACAGACATAATAACATATTCAGAAAATTCAGATATGTTTGCAATAAATCCAGTAACAGGTGAAATTTTATTTACCCCATTAAATGCAGATGTTGGAAATCATCAAATTCAATTTAATGTAACAGATTCGCAAGGAGCAGTAACTTCACAAACAGTTACATTTCAAATAACGAATGTAAACGATAATCCAAACATCACATTAATCTTCCCATTAAATAATGAAACAATATTTGTTTATGAAAATATATCTCAATTTTTTAATTATACTGTTTCTGATCCAGACTTTTCAGTAGATCCATCAGAAGTAGTTGCAGATGTATGGAGCATAGATGATATTATTAATAAAACTTTAACAGGATATAAAACAGGAATAGAATGGTCTGGAAATTTTACATTCAATCCAAGTTTTGATCAATCAAACGGAACATTCAATAAAACAATTGAATTAAAGCTAGATATTTATGATACTGGTTCAATAAACGATAATGAAACATGGAATGTTACAATACTTAACACAAATCTTGCCCCTGAATTTTCTGGGATTATACTAAATCAAACATGGGCACAAAACACAATTAATAATAACATTCATTTGCTTGATTATTTTTCAGATTACGATAATGACAGATTAATATTCTATTATAATTTTACAGATGGAAATGACACAATAATAAATGTTTCAATAGATGATAATGGAATTGTAACACTTAACCCGCAATTAGATTTTATTGGCTCTGTTTTGATTTATTTTTCAGGAAATGATTCCTATCTTTCTATAAATAGTAATGTTGTAAACCTCACAGTTTATCCATCCAACAATACGGTACCAGTACCACAACCAGTACCATCATCTGGCGGTGGAGGTGGCGGTGGAGGTGGCAGTTCTTCTAGAACCAAGGTAGCTTCCTTAAGCATAGAAGTTCCACCTCTCCTTACCGTAAATCCAAACTCAACAATCTATACTAAGGTTACATTCAAGAATACCGGAGATGTTTCTTTAACTAGCATAAAGCTATCAACATTAACTTCATCTACAGAATTAACTTCTTTCTTGCAAGATCTTACAATCTCTTCCTTAAATCCTTCACAATCATTTGAAACATTGCTTACAATATCAGCAGGAGATATAACAACAAGAGAAAATTATCAGATATGGGTAAATGCTTCAGTATATAATCCAAAATTAGAAGAATCAGATTTAATTTACATTACATCGATACCAACAAACTTAACAAAATTAGATGTAGAAATATTATTTGCAATTGACCTATTTGAAGAAAATTCAGAATGCCTAGAACTTAAAGAATTAATAGATCAGGCAAAAGAAAAACAGACTACCGGAAATAATCAGGAAGCTGTAAATATTATAGAATCTGCTGTAGATAGTTGCAAGCAAATATTAAAAGAATCAAAAACAAGAGTTCCAAAATTAAGAACACTTCCTTCTTTAGAAACATTTTTACCAGTTATAATAAGCTTAATCGTCTTAATGGCATTAGTTATTGTTATCTTAGTTGTGATGTATAAGCATAAAAGATAAATATACTATTTACTTAATATTCTTATGAAAATTTCTTGTTATATGTGTAGAACATTTAAAAAATGTCCAATTCATGCAGTAGAAAATATATCAAGATCTATTAATATTAGAGAGATTAAAGAGCTTTCAAGTGCATCTCCGCCTTCTGTTTTTGTTGGAAGTAAATTACATTATCCATCAGTAAATGTAGGGGTTCTTTCGCCTTTAGAGAAAGAAGATCCTTGGATATACGATGCTCAATCTTACTGGGCAAAAAATAACTTTAACATTGATGATATAATAACATTAAGAAGTAATTTAATTAATTCAAGATTTACAACAAATGTTCATGAAACGATAAAATTTACAGAAATAGCCCAAGAGATAGCAATGGCCGTTAAACCGACCGATATTGAAATCAATTTAAAAAAGAAAATTAAAGTAAAAATAAGTTTTGATCAAACCAATTTACCATTAGGACCAAGAGGTCAACTTGATAACATTAAACTGACTTCAAATCCTCAAATTCCAGATAAAATAGAAAAGGTTTTTTATGATACAGACTTAAAAGCAGTAGAAGCAATAAATTATTTACAAGAAAATAATTTTGATGAAAGGCAAATATCTCAATTATTATCAATAGGAACATTAGGTTTAAAGAAAAATAGAAAATTGGTACCAACAAGGTTTTCAATAACAGCTACCGATGATATTATAGGAAAAAACCTAATTGAAGATATAAAAGATTATAGATTTATAGAAGATTATGAAATGTATTATGGTTATTATTTGGGAAATTATTATATAATATTGCTATTTCCAGAAATATTTAGCTATGAATTATTTGAAACTTATATGCCATCATCATTTACATCAATCCCATCTACAAGTACAGATTATGAAGATATTTTTGGAAGAAAAACATATGCTTCAAATACAATCGGAGGTTACTATGCAGTCAGACTTTCAATATTACAAGATTTAAATTCAAGAAAAAGACAAGCATCGATTTTAGCATTAAGGTTTATTACAGATGAGTATCACACCCCATTGGGGGTTTTTGTTTGCAGGGAAGCCAGTAAAAAATCCATTAATTCAAAACCAATTATATTTCAAACAGGAGAAAACTTATTGAACGCAGCAAAACAATTTATTTCAGAAAAATTTAGATATAACGTTGATTTACTATATCAAAAAAGTAAATTAATAAAAAATATAAAAACACAATCAAAATTAACTAAATTTTTTTAGCTTTTCATATCACTAATTCCCAATAGGAATACAATTAATCCTATAAAGATCACTAAGGCTGGTAAATTTCCAACAAATAACCAGAATAGGTCCTTTAATTCTATCAAAGCTCTATTCCATGTTAAATATATCCAAACACCCACCACCATCAACAATAATCCTATCAACAATTTTACTGCACCGTTCATCATTATACCCCCTTGTCTAATTTGATATATCAAATAAATTTAAATATCTTACGTTAATAAACTTGTTTAGAAAACTTTATAAATCATTCTTTTTACTCATCCAATAAACAAAATGGGAATGTATCATAGAATAAGAGATTTATACAAAAAACCGAGTATAACCATCAAAAGATATAATCAGGATAGATTAATTGAGTGGAGACAAGACCCAGTTATTCTAAAATTAGAGCATCCTACAAGATTGGATAGAGCAAGATCTCTTGGTTATAAATCAAAAGAAGGTTTTGTTATAGCTAGAGTAAGATTAAAACGTTCAAGAAGATTACGCCCATTAATAAAAAAAGGCAGAAGATCTAAACATCGAAGAAGAAAGAAAATTGTTAATAAAAATTATAGACAAATTGCTGAAGAGAGAGCAACAAGAACATTTCATAATTTAGAAGTTCTAAATTCTTATTATTTGGCAGAAGATGGAAAAAATTTTTGGTATGAAGTGATATTGGTAGATAATTCACATACAGCAATAAGCTCTGATAAGAATCTAAAATGGATAATTTCACAAAAACATAGAAAGAGAGCATTAAGAGGATTGACTAGTGCAGCTAAAAAATCACGAGGCCTTAGAAATAAAGGCAAGGGTGCTGAAAAAGTTCGTCCAAGTTTAAGAGCTAATATGAGAAAGTTGCATTAAATGGAAAACAATATAAACTTATCCATCATTACTAGGGGTGTTCCAAAATCACACATCACAAATTCCTTCTAATATGAAACAGTTAGCATCATGCCTAATCTTGAAAGAGAATAAAATTCTCCTTGTAAAGAGATTTAAAGAAGATTTTTGGAAACTTCCAGGTAAGATATTGATGGAAAACGAAGATCCGGAAATGGGAGCAAAAGACGGAACTCTGAAAGAAACAGGGCTTCCAGTAGATATAGTGCAGATATTTAATGAATACCAATACAAATCAACAAATAATAGTGATGATACTATAAATAATATTGTATACGAAGCTTCAACAACAAAAACAGAACCAGTAGAAAAGACAAATGAAGAGATAGAAAAGGTAGCCTACTTTGAAATGAATGAGATATCAAAAATTAAAATATCTCCAAATTTAAAATTAGTAATAGACGACTTAGGCAAATAATCATGATTCCAGAGAATAGATTAAAAGAGATAAGGAAGATTATTGAAAATTCTAAAAATCCATTGTTCTTTTACGATGATGATTGTGATGGAACAACAGCCTTTTTAATTTTAAGAAAAACCTTTAATAAAGGTAAAGGAATAATTCTAAAAACTGCCCCATTTCTAGACGAGAAATTTTTAAATAAGGTTGAAGAAAACTACCCTGATTTAATAGTCGTACTAGACATAGCAAATATTACTCAGGAATTTATAGACAAAGCAAATGTTCCAATTGTATGGGTAGACCATCACCCGATATTAAATAGGAAAAAAGTTCATTATCTTAATCCATTACTATTTGATAATAAAGATACAAGACCAACATCTTATTGGGCATATAAAATAGCAAAAAAATACGAGTGGCTGGCCGTTATAGGTTGTGTTTATGATCATTATATTCCGGATTTTATAGAAAATTTCAACAAAGAGTTTTCATCTTTAGCATTAAAAACAAAAGATCCGTCAACAGCAAAACTAGAGTCAGAAATTGCAAAGATAATAAAAATAATTAGTTTTAATCTTAAGGGTAAAACAGAAGACGTAAAACAATCAATAAATGTTTTACTAAAAATAGAATCTCCATTGGAAATAACAGAGCAATCAACACAGCTAGGAAAATTTTTATTAAAAAGATATTCAAAATTAAATAAAGAATATGAATATTTATTAGAAAAAGCTTTACAATATGTGAAAGAGGATAAATTTATAGTTTTTATATATCCAAATCAAAAAACATCATTTAGCACAGAATTATCAAATGAACTAATTCATCGTTATAGAGACAAGATAATAATCATAGGAAGAGAAAACAACGGACTTATAAAAATGAGTGTTAGAAGTTCTAATACACCTCTTCCTGATAAAATAAATAAAGCATTGGTAGGAATTAACGGTTATGGTGGTGGTCATCAATTTGCTTGCGGTGGAAATGTGCCATCAAAAGATTTTGATAGGTTTTTAGAGAATTTTAAAAAGCAATTTAATTAAATCCATAACTTTATAAATCCAAATTCTAAAACAATTTTATGGAAGATTATGATTCATTGTTGGAAAGGGCACAATCTAAAATACCTCAGTCTAGTTTAAAAACTGAAAGATTCGAGATTCCGAAAGTTCGTGGTCATTTGCAAGGAAATAAAACAGTTATAACAAATTTTAAAGAAATTTGTGATACTATAAGGAGGGAACAAGCCCATTTTCTTAAATATTTGTTAAGAGAGTTAGCAACTCCCGGAAATGTAGATGGTCCAAGATTGGTTCTGGGGAGAAAAATAAGCTCTTCTATAATAAACTCAAAAATTGAAAGTTATATTAATGATTTTGTTCTTTGCCCAGTATGTAAAAAACCTGACACTATTATCACAAAAGAGGATAGAATTACAATGATAAAATGTTCAGCATGTGGTGCAAAAAATCCAGTACGCGCTAAAATTTAAGATGTTAATAAAAATTCATAAAAATCAGGGAAAAGAAGTTATTGCTGTTTGTGATGAAGATATAATCGGGAAAACATTTGAAGAAAAAGATTTACAATTGAAAATTTCTGAATATTTTTATAAAGGTGAAAAAGTATCCGATGAAGAAATATTAATAATATTGAAAACAGCAAGAAATATAAACATAACTGGAAAAAACGCAGTAAACTTTGCTTTAAAGAATAAAATTATAGAAGAAGACAATATCATAATAATAGCTGGAGTTCCAAATGCCCAAGTTTACGAAATCTAAAGATTATTTTGAAGCTATTCTGCAAATTCGCCCTTATAATGAAGAAGTAATTAATTATATAAGGGAAGAAGCTATTCAAGAAAATGTTTTTATCCCAAAAGTCATAAAAAAGAAATTTGGAATTGATATTTACTTAAGCTCAAAAAGGTTTACTTTTGATATGGGAAAGAAACTAAAAAAACGATTTAATGGCATAACTAAATCATCTACAACATTATATGGAAAGAACAGAATGACAAGTAAAGAACTTAATAGATTAACTGTTTTATTTCGTTTAAAATAAGAAAATTTATATA
>CAZJUI010000028.1:0-15468 GCA_964549185.1 Candidatus Woesearchaeota archaeon | reverse complement strand
AACTATTTACTTAGCAACAATTTTATGGAAATAAAAGAATTAAAACCAAGACAAGCAAAGGTAGATATTGAAGCAGAAGTTATTTCTATTGACGAAGTTAGAGAATTTAATAAATTTGGAAAAGTTGGAAGAGTTTGCAATGCAACAATAAAAGATGATTCTGGAACAATAAAACTAACTTTGTGGAATGATGAGATTGATAAAGTTAAAGTTGGAAGTAAAATAAAAATAACTAATGGATATGTTAATGAGTTTCAAGGTGAAAAACAGTTAACAGCTGGAAAGTTGGGTAAGTTAGAAGTTTTAGATTAAAACTTCATTGTTCTTAATCTACCAACACGTTCTTGAATGCTGGGGTGCGTTGAAAATAAGTTCATGATACCTTTTCCATTTAATGGATTAACAATAAATAATGAGGCTGTTGCTGTATTTGTTTTTAATGGTTTATTCTTACTTTCATAGTTTAATTTTGCCAATGCTGAAGCTAATCCTTGAGAATTTCTTAATATTTTAGAGCCTGTTTCATCTGCTAAAAATTCACGTGATCTTGAAATTGCCAACTGGATTATTAAAGCAATTATCGGAGCTAGAATTCCAAGCAATATTAATTCCACAATGTTCATGTTTTTATCATCGCTTCTTCCAAACAAAGTTGAAAATCTTGCTAACATGGCAATGTAAGAGATTGCTCCTGCAATAACAGCTGCTATTGTTGCTATTAAAACATCTTTGTTCTTAACATGACTTAGTTCATGCGAAATAACTCCTTTGAGCTCTTCTTCGTCTAATAATTTTAATATTCCAGAAGTGAAAGCAATTGCTGCATGTTTTGGATCTCTTCCTGTTGCAAAAGCATTTGCTGCATCGCTTTCAATAATGTAAACTTTTGGTTTTACTAAAGCTGCTCTTGAAGAAACTTCTCTAACTAAGTTATGAAGTTTAGCATAAGTGTCTTGATCAGCTTCTTTTGCTTGATACATAAACAAAACAATAGATGAACTAAACCAATATGTTAGGAAATTAAAAATTAAAGCTAAAATAAATGCAACCGTCAATCCTACAATGCCTGCTGCAAAATAGCCTATAACTAAGAATAAAACTGTAATTAAAGCTAGCAACACCACTGTTTTTATTTGATTAATCATTTTTCAAAAGAAGATTTAATTTTTTGTAGGAAATACTTTGATATTATCTCTGTTTTTGTTATACAAATCTTCAACATAGGTTTTAGAATCTGTTGTTAACCTTTGTTGTTTGAGATAATCTTTTATTTTATCTTTTAATTCATCATAATTAGCTTCTTTAGCTGGTTTTTTGTCTGTAACTTTAATAATATGATAACCGAATTGTGTCTGTATTGGGGCACTTACTTCATTAATATTGAGTTTAAATGCTGCATCTTCGAATTCTTTAACCATAACACCTTTTGGAAAGAATCCTAGTTCCCCACCTGTTTTATTACTTCCAGGATCTATTGAATATTGGTTGGCAAGTTCTGTAAATATTTTACCTTCTTTAAGTTGTTTTTCAATATCATTGGCTTCTTCTTCTGTTTTTACTAAAATATGAGCTGCTTTAATCTGTTCTTTTTCTCCAAGATCAGCTTTATTCGCATCAAAGAATTTTTTAGCTTCATCATCTGTTATTACAATGTTAAGCTTCTTTTCTAACAATTTATTTATATATAATCTATCTCCTAATATCTTTTTAAGTTCTTCTACAGTATAACCTTGTTGGATAGCTATTTCATCCAATGTTTCATTATTGATTCTTAATGGATCTAATGATTTATCTATTTCCTGATCTGTTACTGTGATTCCTTCTTTTTTTGCTTCTTGAATCAATAACCTACTTAAAATTGTTTGATTAACAAATGTTTCCCTGTCAATTAATCCTTGATACTGTGCTGGAAGTTTAGCATATTGTTCATCTATTTCTTTATTTGTAATATCTTCTCCGTTAATAGATGCGGCTATATCATTACTTCCCATTTGAATGTTTTTTACAATATATCCTGTAAATAAACTTTCTCCTTTTAAAAATGGAACAAACAATATGATTAATGCAATAATTATAACAACAATAGAAAGTCTGCCCCATCTAATTTTTGTTTTCTTTTTAGGAACTTCCATATTTATAGTGTCACTGCTTTTTATCTCTTCCATAATATTAAGGATAAGTAAAAATTTATAAAGGCTTTGGTTTTGTTATGAAAAGGAATAGGACAGCTCTTTATATTTAGATGATGAAGGTTTATAATCCTCTTCTAGTATATTTATGATATTATTGGCACATTTTTTAAGAATGTTTTTTGGAGCTATTCCGCAAACAATTATTTCAATTTCTGATTTATCATAATTGCCTAATCTGGAATGTAATAAACTTATTATATCCATGTTTGTTAAATCTATTATTGTATTTTCAGACTTATTTTTTATTTTAATCGAGATTTCTGGATAGCCTCTTCTTATTTGGGTAGTTGTTTTTAGAAGTTGTGCATATGTTCGTGTACTTATATTCTGTTTTATTATGTAATGTTGAATGTATTCCATTAAATTGAGGATGATAACTTATTTAATAACTTTTTGATTTAGATAACTTTTTATACTTTAAACCTAATTTTTATTTTATGCCTTACAATATAATTATAGGAAGAAATGAGAGTGATATGAAAAGATTGGGAGACGTGGGAACTATTTTTCTAGGCAAACATTTTGTTAAAATGGGAACAACTACTTCATTAAGCAACCCCATATTACTAGATGTTGCAAGAACGCATGTAATCTCGATTTTTGGAAAAAGAGGTTATGGTAAGAGTACTACTATCGGAGTTATTGCTGAGGAACTAGCAAGTTTACCTGAAGATATAGCAAGTAACATTGCTGTTGTTATATTTGATACCATGGGAATTTTCTGGACAATGAAATTTCCAAATTTAAGAGATGAGCAATTATTAAGAGAATGGAACTTAAAACCAGTGGGATTAAACATTAATATTTTTACTCCGACAGGATATTTTAAAGAATATAAAGAGAAAGGAATTCCAAGTGATTTTGCTTTTTCAATTAAACCAAATGAATTAAACGCAGATGATTGGTGCAATGTTTTTGAAATTTCATTAACAAGCTTAGTTGGAATTTTACTAAGCAGAGTATTAAACGAATTAAAAGATTCAGATTACTCAATAGTTGATATTATAGAAGAAATAAATAAAGATAAAAAAGCTGAAAAAAATGTAAAAGAAGATTTAGAAAATAGATTTAGAATAGCGTTATCTTGGGGGTTGTTTGAACAAGGGGGAATTTCTATTCATGATATAATACAAAGAGGGAAAATATCTGTTATTGATATTTCTTGTTATACAAATGTTATAGGAAATTGGAGTATTAAGAATCTAGTTATTGGATTATTATCTAAAAAATTATTAAATGATAGATTGACAGCAAGAAAATTTGAAGAAATTAAATCTATAGAAAGAGGAAGCAGTTTCTTTTTTACTGAAGAAAAATTTGAGATGCCATTAGTATGGTTATTTATTGATGAGGCACACGAAAGTTTAGGCAAAGAAGGAAAGACTCCTGCAACAGATGCTTTAGTTCAATTATTAAGAGAGGGAAGACAGCCTGGAATTTCATTAGTTTTAGCTACACAACAACCAGGAGAGATACATAAAGATGTTATTACTCAATCTGATATTGTTATTAGCCATAGATTGACTGCAAGAAAAGATATTGGTGCTTTAAATGATATGATGCAAACTTATTTGACTGGAGATATATTAAAATATCTTAATCAATTACCTAGGGCAAGAGGAGCAGCTATAATATTGGATGATAATTCAGAAAGAATATATCCGATGCAAGTAAGACCTAAAAAGTCGTGGCATGGTGGAGAAGCTCCAACTGCTGTTTATAAGAAAAGAAAAGAGTTATTGGATTTGGGATTATAAATTTATTATATTAGATTCTGTATAAATCTCAGGCTCTTTTTTTAGGAAATTAAAGGATTTGTTAGACATGGCTGGTTTATTCCATTCATGCCTATCTAGATATATCTCTAATTCTTCCCCTTCTTTAATATCTTTTATTTTTTCTAAGGGTTTAAATACTCCTTCTTTGTATCTTACTCTTATTCCCATATTATTCAGAATGCATTAAAATATATAAAGATTTCGTAACTTAAGTATTATTGAATTTAAGATTATAAATATTTGGAATAATGAAGAATGGTAATAAAAATAAATCAGTTAAATAATATTATGGTTTGTTAATTGGCGTATTTCTTTGTTTTTGTTCCCATACTCTTTGAGATCTAGCAGATTCTGCATAATTCCTTTGCCAAAAATCCGCTTCAGCTCTTTCTCTTTCTCTTTGTTTTGCATCATAAACCACTCCCGATTCAATTGCTGCGTTTATTTTTGCTGGATGAATATCTATATTATATTTCCCATGTGGAACTTCGCTTTTAATTAAAAATAAAAACGGTAAGATTAATGGTATGTAATTTTTCATTTTTTCTCCTTATTTTAATGCAGTTTGAGCATAATCTTTCATTGCTGCTATAATCTCATTTTTATCTTTAATATGAAATACGTCTGCGAAATCTTTCATTTCCTCAAACATCTTAGGGACACCATCCCGACCCACATAAATAACGCCCATTATATTTCCACGTCTTGTCATTTCTTGTAAAACAGGAATTACTTCGTTTGGGTTTTGCATCATACCATCTGTAATCATCAATGTTGCGAATCTTTCGTCTCTTTGGCTTAATTGCATAATCGTTTTAGGGTCTAAATGTGTTCCTCCTTGCTGATAAACATCTATAACAGATTCAAGTTTTTCCAAATGTGTTTTTGGAACCCAACCGCTAAATAAGGTTTTATCAGAGAAATTCACAGCTGCATAATCTCTTCTTTGGCCATCTCCCAAACCAGCTTTAAATGCTTCTCTTGATCCTTCACCAATCGCCTTAAATAATTCACAGTCAATAGAACCACTGCTATCTATCATTAAACATAAATCTCTACAAGGTTCGTTTGTAAAATATCTGACACTAATTTTACCCAATTCTGGTTTAAATTCATAATCTGGATGATATCCAGGATGTGCATTTCTAATTTGATCTAGAATGAATGTACTTATTGCTCCTATGCCATTTTCATTTAATAATTCTTTTAATGTTTTTCTTTGTTCTTTCATTTTTATTTCTCCTTATTTTAATAATGATTCAAGACCTGCTCTTACATTTAATCCAGTAAAGGTTGCTGCACTTATAATTGTAGGCAATAATCCAACATATTCTCTTACTATTTTTGATGCTTGATCATCTTGAATTAAATAACTTGATAATGCTACTGATAATCCTGATCCGATTGCAAATGCAGACCAAGATAACCATTTTTTTGTAAAATCGCTAAGTTTTGCTTTATTATCGTAAGCTGTTTCAGCTAAAGCTTTGAGTCCATTTCCAGCTGAAAGTGCCAATCCAAATGCTGCAGTTATTCCGCTTATATATTGAACAGCTTCTCTTGGAGTGACTTGGTTTATTGTATTATTATCATTAAATAGATAACTTAACCCTAATCCTGCTAATCCACTGCCAAAAACAGCTGCTGAATTTAATAAATGATTTTTTGTGGTTGGTTTCATTTTATCTCCATTGACTAAAGTGATAATCATGTATTCCGCTTAATCTATAACCAGGAAGTTCATCTCTTGAATGTCCTGGTTCATTATTAACTCTTAAAGTTGAATAAGCATTTGCATTAAGACTTTTTATAGTGCTAACTAAATTAACCATTGGACTATGATTTTCTGTTCTTGCTATTGGATGATTTTCACACATTTTTGTTGTAAGAATGAAATATGCTGAAGCTTGAGAAAACTTGGGGGTTAACTTTCTGCTAAAGCATACTCTTTCTTAAAGATATTAGAAGTGAAACTGGTATATAAACCTTTCGTTTTGTCACCACTTAAGAATAGTTTCATATATTGGGGTATATTTTAGGAAAAACGTCAAATATGTTAAATTCTGCGCTTATAAGGCTTATAAGGTTAGTTTATAGAACTTTAAAATCTACACAAATCCTGTACTTTCTTACGCCAAATTGACCACATTTTACTATGTTTAAAACCTTAAATTTCTTAACTTTAGACTGAATCTTTTCAACTGCTTTGTAGATTTCCTTTTCATCCTCGAAATCATATAAATGAATAATGCCTTTTTTCTTAATAACTTTTAAAGCAATATCTAAAAATTTATAGGCGTCTTTCGGCAAAGGCATAATTATTCTATCGAACTTTTGTTTAAGTTTCGGAACAACCTTTTTTACATCACCTTTAATTAATTTAACATTATCTATCTTGTTTAGCTTTAAATTCTCTAAAGCATATTTGTGAGCAACTGGATTAGCTTCAATACCATAAACTTGTTTAGCCTTTTTAGCTAGGGTTAAACAATATATTCCAATTCCTGAGAACATAACTAAAACATTTTCATTTTTGACTTGGTTTGCTATTCTCAATCTTTCTGTGCTTAATCTTGGGGAAAAATAACATTTTTCAACATCAACTTTAACTAAAACATTATTTTCTTTATGCAATGTTATTTTTCTTTTCTCTCCAGCTATAATTCTTATCTTATTTGTTCTATACTTTCCGGAGTGTTTACTATCCTTAATACAAACTACTTTTATGTTATTTAATAGACTTAAAATTTTATTCCCGATTATTCTCTCTTTTTTCTTCAATTGCTGCGGAAATCTTGAAAAAATTAATATATCGCCGACAACTTCAAATGATCTTGGCATTAAAGATAATTCTTTTTTTGTTAAGATTAATTTAAGATTTTTATAAAGTTTCATACTAATAAACTTTATTAGAAACATTTAAATATTTCCATTCTAAGAGTTATTGTAATGTTAAATAAAAAAGGGGCTTTAATAGTAATTTCAGTGTTGTTGTTAATTCCTATAGTGTATGCTGTGCCTGATAGCAATATCTTTGGATTTCTTGAGCCTAATTTTATTTCAAATTCATATAATAATAATTATGAATGGTGGAATTTCTTCATATACTTATTGATATTTACGGGTGTTGTTAAAGCAGTTTTCCACAAAAAGTTTGGGGAAGGTGCAGCCGGTAATGCGATAACAATTGGGTTGGGAATTGGTCTTAGTATAACAATGGTGCTATATGAATATAATTTAGGATATTCTTTATTCTCAAAAGGTGGACCTGCTTTAGTTGTGGCAGGTGCTTTGTTTTCTGGGGTGGCGATATATACATTTTTTAGAGATAGAAAAATTTCTACTTGGTTTGCTCTTCCTGCGGCGATAATAATTCCGCTATTATTTTTATGGTTAATATATAATGCGATTTATAATGAGTCATTGAGTGGTGGAAGTTTATTTTCATTAAATCAAGGTTATTTAATTGGAACTGCTATTGCGTTATTATTAGCCTTTCTTTTCATTAAATTTGTTTTTGGATCAAAGGGAGCAAGTATACCTGGAGGTGGAGGCGGTCCTGGAGGTGGAGGCGGAGGTGCGGGTCCTGGTGGGGGAGGTCGGGCGGCAGCTGGTGGCGGAGCTCCTGGTGGGGGTGGAGGTAGAAGCCCATTAGTTATAAAACATTTAAGCAAAATACCTGCACACATAGATTATGTTGTAAATAATTGTATAATGTTATCTTATCAGGCTACAACTGCTGCTCGTGCCATTACTAATAGTGCAAAGGTTATGGCAAGATATCCTAGAGATCTTGCTAGAATGCAAACTTCTGCAGTACATATAGCAACAGATAAGCCAAAACAGACAGATTGGGATGAGTTAAGAAAAGTTTATACTGTTTTAAAAAGACCAGGCGCTACAGATGCTGATATAAAATTTGCTGTTGGATTATTGGAAAGTGCATTGGTAAATATAAGAACTAATTTGATTAAGATTAATATTCCAAATGAACTTAATGATGTTCACATTATTTTAGAACAGAATGTAAAACCTGGATTGAATTTTCCTAATAGGGTTAAAATATTATTAAAGATAACGACAGATTTATTGATGGTAGCTACTGAAGTAAAAAAGAATATGCCTTAAAACCATTTATTTAATCCGGGCTGATTTTTCTTGACATTTAATTTTTCTAAACTTTTTAACACCCTATCTTGATTAAAGCTATGCTCATCAACTAGTAATTTTAATATCTTATCTACATTAATTTCATTCCATTCTAATTTATAATCTTCTTTTATTGGAATGTTCTTAAATATATCAAATATCTTTTTCCAATCAAAATCAACGTTAAAATCTTTAAACATTTTATCATAATCTTTATTTTCTTTTACTAATTTTAATGCTTTTTTTGCTCCAATACGAGGAATTCCCTTTTTATCATAGTCCGTTCCTATCATTATTCCAAGAATGATTAATTGATCTTGGTTAATCTCAAGTTCTTTTAGAACTGATTTGATTTCTATTAATTCAGGCTTGATATTTACAATTCCGCCTCTAACTTTTCTTTTTTGAGCTAAAGTTAGATTTCTAACCAATCTTGGAGCTCCGAATAATAGACAATCCATATCAGAAGAAGCTACAAAATTAACATCATTATTTTTATTTATGAAAGAACATTGAGCTTCTGCTTCACTTGGAGCTTGTATAACAGGCATTCCAAGATAAGACAATAATTCTTTACTTTCTTTTATTATATCATCATTTAATCTTATAGTTTGTTTGCTATATTTTAACATTTCTTCTTCATTAGCTTCTTCTTTTGCAATTTTAAGTTTCTTTTCAGCTTGTTGTTTTCTGTATTCTCTTTCTTCTTGCTCTTTAACTTTTAATAAAGGAGATTTTCCATCAAAAACAAAGGCTAGTTTAAGATCTTTTTCCATTAAGTTAGTAACTCTAGCTAGAATTCCTTGTAAATGGCTTGTTATTCTGCCTTTTTCATCCATTAAGGGAGTTCCATCTTGCTGTCTTATAGAGCTTAGAAATTGATAGATCATATTACTACTGTCAACAGCTATTTTCTTGTTCTTTAATTCATCAAAAGAAATGTATTCTTTTGGTATAATTTCTGATATATTTACTCCCATTTTTTATATAATCTGCCCCATTTTCTTCTTTCTGCTCTTCTTTCTTCTTTTCTAATTTCGTCTTTAACTTTTTGTGCATCTATCTTCCAATCTTTAAATCTACCGTACAGTTCTTTTATAGGATTTCGCTTTTTCATATAAGTTATGAAGTAATTATAACTGATATTAAAACTTTGCTTTGCGCAGTTAATTATTAGTATGAAATAGCCATTTTTGGACATACATTCTATTTTTGCGCGGTTATGCAGCTTGTAGGCAAATTATTTGATAAAGAAAAGTTTAAATAGTAATTTCTTTAGAGAATTTTTATGAAAACGGTTGAAACATTAAATTGTGAAGATTTTTCTAGTTTTTCATATAAATTTTATTATCGTTAGGTCTGATTTTCTAGATTATTTTATATTTTATTCTAGATTATGTTCAGACCACTATTTCTTTTTTAACTCCCCCTAACTTAATGGTAGAGTAATCGGCCGTAACCCGATAGGTGTGGGTTCAATTCCCACTGGGGAGATTCATCTCAAAAGCTTTATATAAAAGATATCATTTTCAAATTTGAAAAGAGGCAAAATGATCAAACATATTCCATTAAAACACGGATGGTATTATTTCTATAGAATTCATCAAACTAAAACCAATGAATTGACTACAAATGGATTGAGTAAATTGAGAGAATATATTGAATTTGTTGCTGAAAACTGTCCTAATGATTATTTTAATATTGGACCAAGATCTTCTAGCTTAAAATTTAAGTTAAATGATGTCAAATTGCATTCAATAGAAGGACATGAGATATCAAAATTAGCAAAACAAGGATATAAAAATTCTACAACTGCACATAATGATGTTGAAATGTTTTTGTTGGAAAATGATGATAAGACCATAGCGGTAGAAGTTCCTTTATGGATTAAATCAAATGAGTTAAGCTGCTTTAAAGAATTATTTAAAAGCAAATATCCTTTAACAGGACATATCGATGTTTTAAGAGTGGAAGATGGAAAAATATGGATATGGGATTACAAGCCTAATGCTAAAGATGAAAAGTTTGCAACTACACAAACATTTTTCTATGCTTATATGCTAAGTAAAAGAACTAATATTCCAATAGAAAACTTCAGATGCGGATATTTTGACCAGCATATGGCTTATATTTTTAAGCCCAAATTAGAGATGATTCCCGAAATTAGCTTATTACAAAAATTTATTAAACCTTCTACCTTATAGTTATATATGACTTTGATACAGTTTTTTCCAATAGATATTAGCTATGAAACTAATCAAGAAGGTAAAGCAGCTATACAACTATTTGGAAGAACAGTAGACGGTAAAAAGATATGTGTTATTGATCCGAGTTTTAAACCTTATTTTTATGTTATTCCTTATAATAAAGAGCAATTAAGAAGTTTAAGTGAAAGAATATTAGAAATAAGAATAGAAAGAGAGAATGAAAAATATTATGTTGATGAAATTAAAATAGAAAATAAACATATTTCTACTAAACCAGTTGATTTGCTTAAAGTTTATGTTAATCATCCAAAAGCTGTTAATGAGATTAAAAAAGAAGTTAAGCTAATAAAAGAAGTTAAAGATGTTAGAGAAAATGATATTAATTTTACTAAAAGATATTTGATTGATAAAGATATTTTAATGTTAAACTTAATGGAAGTTGAAGGAGATGTAGTTGAAAGAAATTTGAATGTTGAAATTACAATTTTAGCAAATGAATTAAAACAAGTTTCTCAGGAAACATTTAGCGATCCAAGAATATTAGCTTTTGATATTGAATCTTACACCCCTGAAGGAAGATATCCGATTGAAGATAAAGATCCGGTTATAATGATAAGCTTTTATTCTAATGATGGATTCAGAAGAGTGTTTACTTATAAAGAATTTAAAACTAATCATGATTATATAAAATTTGTAGATTCTGAATATGACTTAATACAAAAATTCTTAGAAACATTAGAAGAATATAATCCTGATTTTTTAGTTGGGTATTATACAGATGGTTTTGATTTTCCTTATCTTAAAGCAAGAGCTAGAAAGAATGGTATTAAATTAATGTTTAATAATTCTACAATTAAGATATCTAGAAAAGGACAAAGTTCAGCAACTAAAATAAAAGGATTGCCTCATTTAGATTTATTAAAATTCATAAGGCATATAATGTCAGGAAGTTTAAGATTAGATAGTTACAGTTTGAATTCAGTTGCTTTTGAATTGTTAAAAGAGAAAAAGTTAGATATGAATCCTCAATTTATAGGGAAAGCTTTTGATGAAGCTTCTTTAGAACTAGAAAGATATTGTGAATATAATTTGAAAGATTCTGAATTAACATTAAAAATAGCTGAAAAAATATTGCCTAATTTAGAAGAGATTGCCAGATTGATAAATACAACAATATTTGATGTTTGCAGAATGCCTTTTTCTGGATTAGTTGAAACTTATTTGATGAAAAGAGCAAAAGAATTTGATGAAATTTTTCCAAATAAACCAACTAAAGATATGGAAGCGATAAGAAGAATGAATAGTTATCAGGGAGCTTTTATTTTTGATCCTATTCCAGGATTACATAAAAATGTTGTTGTTTTTGATTTTCAATCTTTGTATCCAAGTATTATAGTTGCACATAATATTGATCCAAGCACATTGACAAATAAAGATGAAGGATATAAAACTCCTGAGATATTATTAGAAAATGGAGAGAAGATAAGACATAGATTTAGCTCAAATGTTGAAGGATTGATTCCAAGTGTTATAAGAGATATAATAACAAGAAGAGTGAGAGTAAAGGAGATGTTGAAAAGTGATAAATTAAATCCAGTATTGCAAGCAAGAAGTTATGCATTAAAAACTTTAGCTAATTCCACTTATGGATATTATGCTTATTTTGGAGCAAGATGGTATTGCAGAGAATGTGCAGAAAGTATCACTTCTTTTGGAAGGTTTTATATTCAAAGTTTAATTGAAAGAGCACAAAAAGAAGGTTTCAATGTTATTTATGGTGATAGCTTAACCTCTGAGAGATTTGTTACAATACTTGATGAAAATGGTTTTATTAGAATCAAAAATATTCAACAATTGTTTGAAGAAAATAAGCGTGTAGTTGAAGTCTTTGGCGAAAAGGAAGTGATAAAGCTTGATGGAATAAAAGCACTTACTTTTGACACCAATATTATGGAACCAAATTGGAGTCCAATTAGCAGAATAATAAGACATAAAACTAACAAGAAAATTTTTAGAGTAAACCAAAAGTTTGGGGAAACTCGGGTAACAGAAGATCACTCGCTCATCACAAAAGGCAGTAATGGACAACTAAAAGAAACAAAACCCCAAGATCTCACAGGTAAGAACATGGCTTACATAGATAGACTCCCAACAATTAAAGAAATCGAAGTAATTGATACTTACAGTGTGCTCAAAAAATATTCAGCAAAAAGTATTTACAAAAATAGAGAGAAGATTTCAGAAGTCAAATCTGATCAAGACCAGGTATGGTTTGGCTGGACTAATAGAAAGAAGAAGGTACAACTAAAAAGATTTATTAAAGTTGGTTCACCAGAATTTGATTCTCTATGTAGACTTCTAGGAGCGTATATCGCTGAAGGAAGTTCATCAACAATTGAAACTACTACAGGTCATATTGGAGCAAGTATAGCTACTAGTGATGTCCCATGGCTAGAAAATCTGCAAAAAGATTACTACCAACTTTTCAGTAATGCAACAGTAAGTATAATCAAAAGTAATCCAGGCACAAGAGAACTAACATACAATATGCCGAGCGGGACACTTAAAACTGTAATATATCAAGATGGTACTCACAAGCTACAGATGATGAATCAGCTTTCTGCTGTTTTCTTTAAAGCTTTTTGTGGACAAAAAAGCATAGGAAAGAAATTACCTGACTTTATTTTCCATGTTTCTGAAGAGTACAAAAGACTTCTTTTAGAAGAGATGATTAAAGGAGATGGCTCAAGGTATTTTGATAAGAGGTATTCACAAGAGTATTTGGCAAAAAACTTTCGCTACACAACTAAATCTTTAGCAGTTGCATGTGGATTAACCCTGCTTTTAACACAACTTCGACAGAAATATATTATTAGTTATCGTCCTTCAAAAACAACTTACACCATTTCTACTTGCGATAATCACAACTCGCGCGAGAGTACTAAAGCAGTACAAGAAGATTATGAAGGGTATGTATACGATCTTAGCGTGCCAGATTCACAAATGTTTGTTGATGCATGTGGACAAATACTTGTGCATAATACAGATGCTTTATTTATTGCTTTACAAGATAAAACAAAAGAAGAAGCTTTAGTTTTCCTTGAACAGGTTAATAGAGAATTACCATCTTTGATGGAACTTGATTTAGAGGATTTTTATTTGCGTGGAATATTTGTTTCTAAAAGGGGTGAAAGAAGTGGAGCTAAGAAAAAATATGCTTTAATCTCTGAAGATGGAAGAATTAAAGTTAGGGGTTTTGAAACTATAAGAAGAGATTGGAGTACAATTGCAAGGGAAGTACAAAAAGAAGTTATCAATATTATATTAATTGAAAATGATCCAGAGAAAGCTTACAAATATGTTTTTAATATGGTAAAAGATGTTAGAGAGAAGAAGATTGATTTAAATAAAATGATAATTCAAACTGTATTAAAAAAAGGTATTGATAGTTATGATTTAGAAGGACCACATGTTATTATAGCAAGGAAAATGAAAGAAAAAGGAATTCCTGTACAAACTGGAAGTGTGATTAGCTATATTGTTACAGAAGGAAAAGGAAGAATAAGAGATAAAGCAACGTTACCAGATGAAGCTGGTAATTATGATGCTGAATATTATATTAATAATCAAATAATTCCAGCTGTTGAAACAATATTTGATGCTATAGGTTATAGTGCAAGTGAATTATTAACCGGAAAGAAACAGACTGATCTGGGAAGTTTTTTTTAGATATCTTTCTGATATAATGCTTATAAAATTATTTGTTATTTTTCTTCTTAATCGATATGTATTTGCGGGCATAACATAAGTTAATACTAATATTAAAGTGTAATTTAATTTTAGTAAGGTAAATCTTAAAGTGTAATTTAATTTTAGTAAGGTTTATATATAAGTTAGTGTACCAAATATTTATGTATATAGAAAGAGAAATTAAAGACAAATTTAATAAGGTAAACGAATCTTATAATTGTTTAGCATTAGTTGGGGCAAGACAATCTGGAAAAACAACTTTTTTAAAGGAACAAGCAAAATCATTAAATTCTTCTTATGTCTTATTTGATGACCCTGACGCAATAACACTTTTTGAAAATGATATAAAGAAGTTTGAAAATCAATATATAAGTGGTTATGATTTGACTGTTTTAGATGAAATCCAATACTGTAAAGATGCTGGAATTAAATTAAAATATTTAATAGATAAGGGCAGGAAGATATGGGTTACTTCTTCCTCGGAAACTATATTGGGAAAAGAAATATTATCTTATCTTGTTGGTAGGGTTTCAATAATAAATTTATATCCTTTCTCAATATCTGAATTTTTAAAGGCAAAGGGTCAAAAGGAGTTAACAGAAAATATTCTTGAAAGAAATCTATGGGAGCATCTTATTTATGGGGGATATCCGAAAGTGGTTATTACAGATGACTTAGAAATGAAAAAAGTTATTTTAAAAGACTTATATGATACCATGATACTTAAAGATATGGCCAGGACATTTTCAATACAGGATATAAAATCTCTTGAAGAATTTGCAAAATACCTGTCGGTTAATCTAGGCAATATTATATCTTATGAGAATATTTCAAATGATCTGAATTTATCATTTCAAACTGTAAAGAAATATATAGTTGCAATGGAGAAAAGTTATTTAATAATGAGGATTATTCCATTTTATACTAATAAAAGTAAAGAACTTATTAAACAACCCAAATTCTATTTCTTAGATACTGGTTTGAGAAATAGCGTAGCTAGAAATTTTGATTTAAAACCGGATGGAAAACTTTTTGAAAACTATGTTTTATCCGAACTTGTAAAACTTGGATTTTCACCTAAATATTGGAGAACTAAGTCAAAGGCAGAAGTTGATTTTGTAATAGAAAAAGATTCGGAACTTATTCCAATAGAGGTTAAATTAAACGCAACCAAAATAGAAAGAAGCTTATCTTCATTTATAGAAATTTATAAACCAAAAAATGCTTTAGTTGTTAATTATGGTGCGAAGAATAAAACAATAAAAATTAAAGAATGTAATGTTATATTTACTGATGCATTTAATATGCGGGAAATGCTATTAATAAAATAATCTTTTATATTGGATGAAGAATAAGAGATAAAGCAACGTTACCAGATGAAGCTGGTAATTA
>CAZJUI010000027.1:1149-16375 GCA_964549185.1 Candidatus Woesearchaeota archaeon | reverse complement strand
TTTTACAACCATTAAAGTCAGCATTAACTTCATATCTACAATTGTTACATTTAAATAAACCTTGATATTTTCTGTTACCAATTGAATTGCATCTTGAGCAAGTTTTTGAAGTATCTCTTTCGTTTATTTTTATTACTTGAATTCCTTGTTGATTTGCTTTGTAAGTTATAAATTTAGTTAGCTTAAAAAAAGGCATAGAATAGATTATTCTATTTAACTTTCTATATCTAAATCTTCTTATGCCTTTCATCTCTCCAACAACAATTAAAGATTTCATTTTCTTAGCAAATCCAACAATTTCATTAGCTACCTTATGCAATTCCTGTTCGACCATTCTTTTTTCTTTATTCCCTATTGCTTTTATTTTACTTAATAACTTCTTTTGTCCGAGTTTCTTTTTCAGATATGCATAATGCCTTCTTATCCCCCTAATATTCCTCCCATAGAACATAGGTTTTAAGCTTTTACTGTTACAAACAGTTGCTATGTTCCTTTCACCTAAATCTATGGCAGTTATACTTTTATATTTTATTTGAGGAACATCATATTGATAGATTAGTCTTAATTCATATTTTCCTTCTTTGTTTTTGATTAATGAACTATCTCTTAAATATTTAATATCTAGAGGTTCTTTATGTGGTTTAATCGGCAACCATACTCCAATACCTTTTCTTTTTCTTACACTAATTTTAATCCAGTAAGGAGTTAATTTTGTTTTCTTTTTTCTATAAGTGGTATAATCATATGGAATTACTAAAGGATAATCTTTATATTTTATTTTGTTTTTATCATAATTCCATCCTTTTGCTCTCTTATGTTGTGTTAAAATATCTTTATCAATACCAAATTGCATCCACCATTGAAACCCATTAAATTCATGGTCTAAAGCTGTTTGTTTAGATTTAGTTAGTTTCAATATTCCTGCTTTTATTACCTTGGTTACTATCATAATAAGTGAATATTAACTTTACTTATAAAGCTCACGCGCACATGTGAAATGTGTGAGATGTGAGAAGTGATAGCAAAATATACTTTATAAAGTTTATATTGAAAGATTTAGGACATAACCCTAGTTAGAAAAGCTTTTTAAACTAAATTTTTATAAATTTTATTATGAAATTTCCTAAACTTAAAAACAAGCTAATATTAGCTCCAATGGAAGATATTAGCAATCTACCTTTTCGCTTACTTTGCAGAAAATATGGCTGCTCATTAGCTTACACTCAGCAAGTTTCTTCTCTAGCTCTTTTACATAACAATTCAAAAACAATTAGTTTAATAGAAACAAATAAAGAAGATTCTCCAGTTGGATTGCAAGTTTTTGGAAGAAATTCTAATGCAATTATAGAAGCAACTTCTCCTTATCTAAAAAATTTTGATATTCTTGATTTAAATTTTGGCTGTCCAAGCAAAAAAATAGTAGCTCAAGGTTATGGCTCTGCTTTACTAAAAGAAAAAGTAACAATATTCAATTTAATTTCAGGAATTAAAGATAATATAAAAATTCCATTAACAATAAAAATGCGTTCTGGTTTTAAGGAAAATGAAGCTTTACAATTAGTTAAAGTTATCGAAGAAGCAGGAGCTTGTGCAATAACAATCCATGCTCGTACAGCATTGCAAGGTTATTCTGGAAAAGCAGATTGGAATATTATTAAAGAAGTTAAAGAAAATGTTTCTGTTCCTGTTATTGGTAATGGTGATATAACTTCTCCTTTAGAAGCTCAAAAAATGTTAGATGAAACAAAATGTGATTATGTAATGATAGCAAGAGCTGCTATGAACAATCCTTTTATCTTTAAACAAACCTTACACTACTTTAAAACAAAAGAAGTATTAAAGCAAACAGATGAAGAAAAAATTAACTTGTTTTTTGAATATCTTTCTTTAGATAAAAATCCGAATATTGCTACATTAAAGTTAATGGCTCATAATTTTTCATCTGGAATTAATGGTAGTTCTAAATTAAGAGAACAAATAACCCATGCTAAATCTATAAACACTTTAATTTTAATAATGAAAGAATTTAAAGATAGATTAATATATTAATCATTATTTTTTTAGGACTATTTTATTTCTGGTGGTTCATCATCATATGGATCTGGATCATATACCTGGGCCCCTGCATAAGATTCATGTTTATGTAGAAGAGTTCCAAATAAGTCAGATATCATACTCTTTTGTTTTTCATCAGTTATTGTCCCCATATAGGAATCTAAACGTTTCATATTTTTTACAAATTGTTGATCATAAAATTGATCCAATCTACCTTTATATTCAAGTCTAGCCCTAGTAGGATGTATATTAATTCCTAAAGATTCTAGATCTTTTATCTTATATTCATTATAATCCCTATAAGTTTCTGTTATTGCTCTTAAGTAAAAAGCAGAATATGCTGCAGATTGGGTAGCAGATTTTATTATATCATTTAATTCTGGATCACTCATATCTAAACCAGGTGGCATGTTCTTCATTATATCCTCAATAATAATCTCCTCATAACCAATTTCTTGAAGTGATAATAAATTAAGTGCATATGAAATTGCTGCTTTTTGATTTATTCCTGGATCATTATAAACAATTGCTTTATTTTTGTCTAAAGAAACAGGTTGTAAAACTTTTTGACCATTAGGATCATTAGAATCAGATAAAAGATATGATGGAGTATCAGAAAAAGAAATTGTATAAGTATCTTTTGAGTCTTCTAATTGCCTATTGTTTTTAGATAATAAACCAGCTAAAATTTCCCCGCTTTCTTTATTTCCACCAATTATTTCTACTTTTTTCCCACTCGGATCGGTAATAATTAATGGATTATTCTTAACATAAGCATAACCGCCTTCACTTGGTTTAAAGATAGGATCATTGCTAATAAACTTTCCATTGCTTGGATTATAGTAACGTGCATTGAAATAATTTAATGAACTTTCAACATCATATTCTTTACTTGTAAAACCATATTTTTCTTTTCCAAATAAACTAAAGCTTAACTCTTTTCCAAATGGTAAATAGTTATTTTTTGTTGTAATATCACCTAAGCTATTTGTTTGTAATGAAGTTGAACCAATGTTATCTGAATGATAATAAATAATGTTATTATCTTGTATTTTAGCCAATCTTTGATTACTATAGATATAACTTATAGGAGAATTAGATTCTTGGACTTGAGTTAATTCAGATGTTTGAGATATTGCTTGATCGATAACAAAGTTATCTTCAGCTCCTGTAAAAGTATAACTAGCTGTTTGATCATCAATAATAACTTGCAATGTTTCTAGTTTAATTCCACTAGGATAACTAACAGTAAAATGCTTAACTTCTAAATTTGTAAATTCAACTTCTTGGATTATTATATATTGATTATTAATAATGAAAGTTTCTTTAATAATATCATATCCAAGCTTATTATCGATTAAAACTTGAATTGCATTTTCATTAACTTTTACACTTATTATTTCTATTGAATTTAGTTGAGCATCAGAAAAAGGTGTTAAAAGTAGTAAAATTAATGGAAATATAGCTAATACCTCTTTTTTCATCTTTAAAAGTAATCTTTACTTATATTTAAACATTAATAATCTTTATAAACAATCTATTTCTAACTAATAATATGTTAATCTCAGGAATTGATGATGCCGGTCGCGGACCAGTACTCGGACCAATGGTATTAGCTGGAGTTTTAATAGATGAAAAAGACGAACATAAACTAAAAGATATTGGTGCAAGAGACAGCAAAACATTAACTCCAAAAAGAAGAGAAGAACTAGCTAAAAAGATAAAAAAAATAGTTAAATCTTATCATATTGTTATAATTCACGCTTCAGAAATAGATCATAAACTAGCTCATGGAATTAATTTAAATGATATAGAAGCTTTAAAGGCAGCTGAAATAATAGATAAACTAAATCCTGGAAAAGTAATTCTAGATTGTCCAAGTAATAATAAAAAAGCTTGGAAAAATAAAGTTTATGAACATATAAAAAATAAAAATATAATATTAATTTGTGAGCATAAAGCAGAAAGATTTCCGCCTGTAGGAGCAGCTTCAATTTTAGCAAAAGTTACTAGAGATGAAGAAGTTGCAAAAATACAAAAAATAATTCCTTTTGATATAGGTTCTGGTTACAGTTCTGATCCAAGAACTCAAAAATTCATGAAAGAACATTTAAATGAATATGAAGAATTATTCAGAAAATCATGGTCAACTTACCAAAACCATAAAGAAGGTAAAAAACAGAGAAATTTAGGTGATTTTTAACAATAATAAAATATATAAATCCCTTAAAAGCTATTATCTCATAAAAAAGAGCATAAAATGACAATAATAAAAAAAATAGTAGCCCGAGGTTTTAAATCATTTTCTAAGCATACTGAAATGGTATTTGGAAATGATTATAATTGCATACTCGGTCCGAATGGTAGTGGGAAATCATGTGATTATAGCACTTTAGTCCAGCTTCAAGATGGATTTGAAGTTAAAATAGGAGAATTAGTAGAAGAACAAATAAAGAGGAATATAACAAAAAATTTAGATGATGGCATATATTGTGAGAATAAAGAAGAAATAAAAATAATCTCTTTAAACCCAGATTCTATGGAATCTGAATCAGTTAAAATATCAAAATTTATTAAAAGAGAAGGTGAACCATACTTATATGAAATAAAGGTTAATTCTGGAAAGAAGGTTAAAACAACCGGTTGTCATCCTTTAATTGTTTTTAGAAATGGTAAAATAGTAAGTTCATTAGCTAGAGATTTAAAAGAAAATGATTTAATCGCAACTCCAAGAATTATTTTTACTTCTTCAAGTTTAAATGACAAAGATTTCGCTAGATTATTCGGTTATATCATAGGAGATGGTTATATTAGTTTTAAACTAAAAAGAATAGAGTTTGTAAATAAAGATAAAGAAGTAATTGAAGATTATAAAAATTTAATTAAAAAGCTTTTTAACGTAGATCTAAAATATGAAAAGATAACCAATGGTATAACTAGAATTATATATTATAATAAAGATTTCTTTAATAAAATAATCAATTTAATTAAAAACAATGAAAATCAATATACATCAGAATTCAAGTATATTCCCAATCATTTTTTAAATAAGGATCTAGAAACAGTTTCAAATATTTTAGCAGGTTTATATGATACAGACGGAACAGTAGACAAAAGTAAAGCAGTTATAGAATTCTGTTCTAAAAATGAAAAATTAGTTGATCAAATACAAAGACTATTACTAAGATTTAATATTGTAGCTAGAAAGAAAGCAAGATTATGCAAAGCTTCTAATACAATTAATAAAACAGAAAGAGAATACTATTACTTATATATAGAAGGTTATGAAAATATCAAGAAATTTTATATTAACATTCCATTAAAATGTATTTACAAAAAAGAAAGATTAGAACAAAAATTAAGTATTAACAAAACATCAAACCCTAATATTGATGTACTCCCAAAAGAAACTAATTTACTAATAAAAAGAGCTATTAAACTTCTTGGGATTAAAGCTAAATATCTATCTAAACAATACCCAAAATTAAAAGCGTATATAGATAATAGATGCAATCCAACAAGACAAGGAGTAAATGAAATTCTTCCAATTTTATCTAATAAATTATTAAAAATTTATTATGCCGGTTTAGGATTAAAAAAAGATCAATTTAATCTAGTAGAGGTTATGGATGATCTTTATATTCCTGGTACTGAAGCAAGTTTAGTTTTAGGACTAAGTGAACAAAACATTAGAGTAAACTGGGCTACAGGTAATTTTACTCCTAGGCCCAAAAATCTAGATGCATTTTTTGATTTCATTCAATCTGCTATAGCTTCAAGATTATTGCAATTACAAACAATAATAAATACTCTTTATTCGTTAGCAAATTCTGATATTTTCTGGGATAGAATAACATCAATAAACAAAGTAAAGGGAGAAGAATATGTTTATGATCTAACTATTCCAAATAATCATAATTTTATTGGAAATGGCATTTTTGTTCATAACAGTAATGTAGCAGATGGTTTATGTTTCGTCCTCGGTAAATCCTCAGCTAAATCTCTAAGAGCAGAACGTTCATCTCACTTAATTTATAATGGAGGTAAAAAACATCCTCCTGCAAAAGAAGCAGAAGTATCTATTTTCTTTGATAATAGTAAAAAAGAATTTCCAATATTAGATTCAACTGTTAAAATATCAAGAATTGTAAAACAATCCGGAAATTCAGTTTACAAAATAAATGATAAGACAATGACAAGGCAGCAAGTTGTAGATCTATTATCAACAGCAAAAATTGATCCAGACGGCCATAATATTATCTTACAAGGAGATATAGTAAATTTTATACAAATGCGTCCTGAAGATAGAAGATTGATTATTGAAGAAATAGCAGGAATCTCGGTTTATGAAGACAAAAAATTAAAAGCTTTACAAGAATTAGAAAAAGTAGATGTAAGAATAAATGAAGCAAATATCATATTAACAGAAAGAGAAGCTAATCTTAGAGAATTAAAAAAAGACCGTGATCAAGCTAAAAAATACAAAGATTTACATGATAGAATTAAGGACAATAAAGCTACTTTCCTCCATATTCAAATAAAAGAAAAAGAAGACAAAAGAAATGAAACAGAAAAAAGATTAAGTGAAAATCAATCTAAAGTAGATAATTTCAAGAAAAGTATGGATGAAATAAGATCCTTAATCCAAACAAACAAAGATGAAATTCTTAATATAACAAAAGAAGTAGAAGAAAAAGGTGAAAAAGAACAAATTATTTTGAGAAGCCAAATAGATGAGCTTAAAACTTCAATTATCAAAAATCAATCAAGGCTTGAAACATTACAAAATGAAATAAAGAAAATTGAGGAAAGAAAATCTCAACTTAAAAATAACATTAACGATCTAAGTTCTCAGATTACTTCATTAAAAGAGCAGAGAAAAGCTTTTGAAAATAATCTTAAACAACATAAAGATGAAGAAGATTCATTAAAAAAAGATATTAATTCATTTAAGGAAAAGCATCAAATTTCAGAAGTTAATGAACTTAAAAGTAAGATTAATAACATAGAAAAAAACATAGAACTAGCATTAGATGCTCAGCAAAAACTTCATGAAGAAAAACAAGCATTAATTCGTGAAAAAGATAAAGCAGAATTCCATATCAATGACATTGATCTTAAACTTTCTAAATTAACTGGCTCAAAATCAGAAAATATAGATAAATTAAGGCAAGAATTCAAGAAAATTAGTGTAGAGTTAAGTAGACTATTAAATGATGATTCTTCATTATCTGCCCAACTTTCAAATGCAAGAAAAAAATATAATGAGTCATCAGATGAATTATCTAGATTAAATGCTCAGCATATTGGAATAAAAGAAACAGTCTCTCATGATTCTTCCATTAAAAGAATATTATCTTTAAATCAACAAGGAGTTCATGGAACATTATCTCAGCTTGGAGAAGTTCCATCTAAATATTCTCTAGCTTTAGAAGTAGCAGCAGGACAAAGAATTAATAGTATTGTAGTTGAGTCTGAGGTTATTGCATCTAAATGTATTTCATTATTAAAAGAGGAAAAGCTTGGAATAGCAACATTTTTACCTTTAAATAAACTTAATGTTAAACCAATCCCAAATGAACATAGATCTTTATCTAAATCTTCAGGAGTTCATGGATTTGCAATAGATTTAATAAAATTTGATTCAAAATTTAAAGACGCTTTTATCTACGCATTAAGTTCAACTTTGGTTGTTGATAATCTGGATATAGCTAGAAGAATTGGCATTGGAAAGATAAGAATGGTTACAATAGAAGGAGATTTAATTGAACCAACTGGAGCAATGATTGGTGGTCATAGAAGAAAAATGGGTATTGGCTTCTCTCAAAAAGAAATAAGCTCTGATATTGGTAAAATTGAAAATGAATTATCAAGACTTAAATCAATTATTGTAAGATTAGAAGAAAAGAAAAATGAATCAGAATCAACAATATCAACATTAAGAAACAAAAAAGCAGAGTTCGAAGGTGAAATCTTAAAATTAGAAAAATCAATGGGAATTTTCGATACAGCATATTTATCAGAAGATAAGCAAAGATTCCAAAAGCAATTAAAAGAACACGATTCAAAAATAAAAGATATTGACAAAGAATTATATGAAATCCAAAAAGATATAGAAAACTTCAAAAAACAAAGAGATTCTTTCCGTGATAATATTATCTCTCCAGACAGTTCAAAAGCACTTTCTTCATTAGAAGAGAAAAAAACAATTATAAGGGAAAAAATACTTTCATTAAACTCCGATATTAATAGTATTAATACAAATATAGAGAAGATATTCCTTCCTGAAATAGAAAAAACAAATAAAATATTAAATGATATAGAAAAAGAAAAATTAAATTTCTCAAATGAATTTAAAGATTTAAATGAAATAGTTAAAAATAAACAAAACGAGTTTAAAAATCTAGAGAAAAAAGAAAAAGAATATCATGGAAGATTTAAATCATTAATAGCAAAAAGAGACAAGATTCAGCAAGATATACAAAAGAAAGAATCATTAATCATGCTAGAAGATGAAAAACAAAGAAACTTCTTCGATAAAATAAATAATCTATCAATAGAAAGAGCAAAATTTATTGCTGAATTAGAAGGTTTACAAAGAGAATATGAACAATATTCAGATGGAACTTTACGTAGAGGTATTTCTATAGAAGAACTTAAATCAGAAATAAAAGATTTCGAAAAATTAATATCTGATCTTGGAAATGTTAATCTAAGAGCTCTAGAAATTTATGAAAAGTTAGAAATTGACCATAAAGAAATGGTAGAAAAGGTAGATAAATTAAAACTAGAAAAAGATGATGTATTAAATATGATAAAAGAAATAGAAGAAAAGAAAAAAGATATTTTCATGCAGACTTACAAGGAAATTAATAAATCATTCCAAGATATTTTCGCTCAACTCTCAACAAAAGGTGAAGCTTCTCTTGACTTGGAAGATCCAAATGATGCTCTAAAATCTGGAGTTGAAATAAAAGTTAGAATTACAGGTAATAAATTCCTAGATATAAAAAGTTTATCTGGTGGAGAAAAGACAATGGCAGCTCTAGCTTTAATCTTTGCAATCCAGGAATATGATCCAGCTTCATTTTATTTATTAGATGAAGTAGATGCTGCTTTAGATAAAACAAATTCTGAAAAACTTTCTAAATTAATAGCAAAATATTCATCAAGAGCTCAATATATTGTTATAAGTCATAATGATACAATAATATCAGAAGCTAATCAAATTTACGGTGTTTCCATGCAAGATGGTCAAAGTAAAGTTGTTAGTTTAAAAGTTTAAAAAAAGAAATCTACTTTTCTGGAGTTTTTACTCTACTATATATGTAAAATCATTCAAGTCATATAATGTATCAACCGGACATCCATTTAAATTTCTTTGAATGTGGGGTCTTGCAATTATTCCCATATCGGGGCCTAATTCTTTTTCTAATCCCCATATAGTTTCTTTATTTACCAAAAAAGTGGTATGCTCTAATCTATGTTCTACAGTCTCTTTCTCATCTCCAAAAACCAGATATAACACACCCACTATTGAACTAATAGCTAACGCTCTTGTGACATAGTCTCTAATCTTTTCTCTATTCATATTTCATACCCCCATAATAAAAATAATAAATACCAATAAAAATATAAACCTTATCTTTTAATTAATAAAAAAAGAAAAATAAATTTAGTAATTCTTTCCCAAATAACACCTATTTATCTATTAAATTTATGTTTTTGGTAACAATCTCTGCAGTAAACTGGTTTGCCTTCAGTTGGTTTGAAAGGAACTTCGCATTCTTTCTTACATTCTGAGCAAATTGCTTTATGCATTTCTTTAGGGCCGCTAAAAAATCGGTTTCCACCGCCGCTTCCGCCCTTGAAATTTCCATATCCCATTTTATTCTATTCCTCGTTATGTTTAGTTATACTCTAAGTCTTCGTTAGAAGTAGCTCTCGTATACTGATTATTATATATCTTTGTTATTTATAAACCTATGCTTTGGCTAAAATCTCTTGATAACGTCTCTTTAACTCTTCGAAATTCTTTTGTTTTTGTGCACTTCTTAGTTTTTTCGCACTTTCAGTGTAAAATTGATGAGCTTCTATAAACTTAATTGAACCTTCATACCACTTCTTTAAATCAGTTATTTCCAACTCTCTTCTAAATAAATCATTTTTTTCAAAGAAATCATCCCTTCCTAAATTATCAACATCTGCATCTCTTATTATCATTTCCAAAGGATTCTTTGGTTGTAAACCTGTATCATATACATCCGTAACCAATATTCCAGCCTTAACAACTTCTATCTCCTGAGATATATACCCACATCTAGGTAATATCCTTTCAGCAATTTTCACACCTATAGGTTCATTTTTTTCCCTTCTTTCAATAAATCCCGTATCGTGAAAATAAGCTGTTACTATAGCTAACTCTCTTATTGTTTCAGAAACTTTTTCTTTTCTTGCTAATAAATCAGCTATTGCAGCTACTCCCAAAATAGGATCTAACGTATGTTCTGGTCCATGATAAAGTAAATCTTTAGGTAATCTTTCAGCAAATAGCAATCTAACATATTTATCAACTAATTCTAATCTTCTTGTATGTGGTTTATATTCATGCATTTTGATCAACTCTATATTCTAAGTTTGCTTTCACAGGAACAGGTAATGGATTTGGAACTAATGAATTTAATTTATCTTTAATTTTTCCAAATAATGTTTCATAAAAAGGTTTCTTATCTTTTATTTTTGGATCTTTATCATTCATATAATGTAATAAAGCTGCGCCTAAATACGCGGTTCCAAAAAATAAACTAGATAAAGATTCGTAATTCATAGAGTTTTTATTAAAAACCATATCTCCTAAATCTATAGCACTTTTGCCAAGTTCATACATTCCTAATGCAAGTGTTGGAAATCTAACTGCTCTTGAAATTTTTCGCACACGATCAAAAGATATATTTTGTACATTTGTATTTGAATCATTTCTTAAATTTTCTTCTCTTAAGCCTTTACTAATACCAAGTACGCTCCCAAATAATAGTGCATACCCTATTGCTTGTGCAGATGGTATACGTAAAAAATACCAAGGATGTGGGCTACTGCTATCGGCAATTATAATAGGTATCTCATGAAGAAGATAACCAACCATAAAATTAAAAAAACTAGTTTGCTGAATTTTATCTGATATTTTTTCAAGTTTTTCTTCAGATATTTTTCTCCCAATTTTATTATATAATATTGTTGTTATTTGTTCATCCACAAATTTTACAGGTTTTAATATCTCATCTAGTGTCATTTTAATCATATTTAAGGCAAAATCTTCCTTTATAAACCTTTCGTTTTATATCAACTAGCAAGTAGTAACATATAGAAAGATTTATATACTATTAAAACTTACCATTATTATGCTTAAGCAATTAAGGAGTTGTTTAAGAAACGTAAAAGAAAATGAAAGAAAGACATATTGAAGAGCTCACAACACCAGAGCTTATTGAAGATTTATTAAAAGATCCAAATATCAGTTTTGAAACAAGGATAAGACTTGAAGCAGTCCTGCATAGTTCTAGAGTAGATCAGGAATTAATTTACAGAGATAATTTAACTGGGTTATACAAAATAGGAAAGAATGATCTGCAAGATATTTTAAAAGATGAAGTTACATTCTCTGAAGAAACAGGCTATCCATTCGCAGTCGGAATGGTGGATAAAACAGGATTATGGTGGTATAATAAACATGGTCATGATGTTGGAGATCGTGCAATCATAGAAACAGCTAATTTTTTACAGAAAAATTTAAGACCTTATGATTCTGTGCTTGGAAGAAGGGCAGATGCTGGTGATGAATTTTATCTTATTATAAGGGGAATGGATCAAAAAGATGCGGAAGCAAAAAGACAGCAATTAATTGCAGAGTCAGAAAAAACAACTTTCTACAATCAACCATTATTAATAGCTATAGGGCTTGAATCTTTCCAGCTTGGAACAGGTATTGAAGGTGCTTTACAAGCAGTAAAAAATGCTGATAAAAAATTAAATGAACATAAAATAGGAATATATAAAAAACATCCTCAGTTCGATAAAACTAAACCTTATTAATAATAATCATCCTCATCTTTAGCAACCTTTACTTTAGGTTTATCGTCTTTTTTCTTACTTGTTTTCTTTTCTTCTTTTTTAGCAAGTTTTTTCTCTTCTTTTTTCTCTACCTTAACTTCCTTTTTCTCTTCAACTTTTATTTCTTTCTTTTCTTTTTTTATTTCTTTTATATCCTGTAAAATCTCTTCTTATTTAATTTCATGTTCAAAGACGTCAATTATCCTTGGTTGGGATTTAGTTCTTATCAATATTATTAATAAAACTAATACTATTAATGCAATTATTATGTAATTTCTATACAAGCTAAAGAATCCAGGACCTTTTTCTTCCTCTTGAATATCTTCAACTGGAGCTGTAAACCCTATTTTTTCATAAATAACATTTGCTTCCCCATTTACATATCCTAAAAATGTTATTCTTACATCATTTATTCCATCTGCATTTGTATCAACATCCTTGCTCTCTCCTGCCTTTATCTCAACAAATACAGGATCTGAACTTATTATAACACTTAACGTATTATTTTCAAATTTATCTATTCTGATCTTATGCTCTTCATCATTAATAATAAATTGTTCCTCTCCGCCTGGTTTGATATTTGTAGTTTTAGTTCCAATCTTATCTAAGTTTGAAATTTCTTCTGTTGTTTCAGGAACTTCAGGCTGCTCTTCAGGAACTTCTGGTTCTTCCTCAGGTAATTCTTCTGGAGTCTCTTCTACAGGAATTTCTGGAATTTCTTCTGTTACATTTTCTTCAGGCAATTCTTCAGGAACTTCTTCTGGTTGTTGAGTTACATTTTCTTTCTTGCCAAATATTGACTGCCATAATCTTGCAAAAAATCCTGGTTTTTTCTCAACTTCAGGAGTTGGTGTAACCTCTTCTACAGCCCTACTTTCACTTACTAAAATATTTATTGTATCGCTTGCTAATATTGTACTATCACCTAATCTTACACTTACTGTAGCAGAATATTGTCCGTTAGGTGTTTCGATATTAGGTGCAGCATATAAGTAAACTAGCTCTGCTTTTCCAGGATCAACTGATATTGTAGCTGGGTTTAATTGTACAAAACTAGAAGCTGTTCCTGTTACAGCAATTGTATATGTAGCTGTATTGCTTCCTTTATTTTCAATAACAACCGGAACTGTTGTACTTGAATCATAATTTACAGTTATATCTTTATTATTTATTCCAATAGCTGGTTGATAACATTCCTCTCTTGAAACTACTGTTACTTGAATACTATCACTCGATATCACCTTACTGCTATCTAAAGCCTCAATATTCACTTTAACATCAAAGTTTCCTGTATCCTGTATTCCTGGATTAATTTCAAGAGTTACCTGTCCTTCTCCACCAGCATTTATTTTTATTCTAGATTGATCAATTGATGCCCATGTTGGCCCATCAATACTAAATCTATAATCTTGGTCAAAATCTCCTGTGTTCTTTATTAAAACATTATATTTGTTGCTTAGTGAACTGCATATTTTATCTTGATCTTTCTCAATATCAATCACAGCACCATAGCAACTTCTTACATTAACATCATAATTGCTTGTCTGTTCTACATTTCCTTTTTCAGATATTGCTTTTACAGTTGCTCTATAATCTCCATTAATCCCATAATCAGGATTTACTATAAATCCAACTGTTTTACTCTCTCCGCTTGCTAATGTTATCTTAGCCTGATCAATGCTCATCCAGCCTTCCCCTTCTAATTGTAAATCATAATTATTTGTTACACTTCCATCATTTTTAATTTGGATTGGTATTAGTTGACTAGAATGCTCACATAAACTAACATAATTTTTATCGCTTCTTAAACTATAATCATAACAAGCATTTACTATTAATTTTCCGCTTATTGACTGAATACTTTTTCCTCTTAATCCTTTAACAGTTATAGTAAAATCAAAATTTCCAATCATATCGCTTCCAGCATTTACGTAAGCAAACAAATCTTTACTCTCTCCTTTAGCTAATGTTATTTGCTCATCGCTTAATGTAATTGAATCAGCTAGTTGTCCTTCCTTTGCTATTAAGAAAGTGTCTGAAAAATCTCCGACATTTCTTAACTTGAAATTAAATCTTGCAGTCTCTCCTGGGCAAACTTGCTGTGTTTGTTGAACAGCCTCTAGATTATATTGAAAACAATCTTTTAAATCAAAATTATGGGTTATTAATTCAGTTTCGCCATTAGCACTTGCAGTTATATCTAAATCATAGCTTCCAACTAAAGTTGTAGTTCTTGGGCTTACATAACTGTAAATTGTTCTTTTCTGTCCAGCTTTTAATGTAAATCCACTTGGTACAGTTGTAGAAAAAGAGCTTGCACTTCCGGCATTATTTATAGTGAAATCTAAATCAAAACTTCCTGTATTTTCAATTATATCTGTTATTAATCCAGTTGTTCCTGGACATAGTCCGGCTGGGTTTTCTCCTTGATAAGCCTTGAAGTTTTCAGCTGCATTGACACTTGCAATGCTCACTAAAACTAAAATGATAAATAATAACTGTCTCTTTATATTATTGTCACTCATTATTAAAGCCCCCTTTTAATCACTACTAAGAAGAACACACGTTATAAATACTTTATGGTGATATAAAGATTATGTTTAGAAATATTAACTGGAATTCTACTCAAAAATTATCTGATTTGCAGTACTTTTCATAATATTGCATTATTTCATCTGCTTTCTTTGGATTTAAAGAATAATGAATCTCTCCTGTTTTCTTCATAGGAATTATCCATTCATCTTTTTCTAACTCATTTAACGCTTGTTTTGTTATTTTTTCACCTTTAATATGTGCCGGTAATCCTTTGAGAATATTTTCAGTATGTGAACCACCCCATTTATTCCATCTTATAAGTTTATTTAATATTCTTTTTTTGATTTCTTCTTTAGTTATATTCACAATAAAATAGACTAAGAAAAAAAAAACACAAACACATAACCAACATAAATCACAAACACTACAACAAAACTACAAATTACATAATTAACATACAATACTATTAATAAAAAAAAAAAAAAAAGGAAGACTTATTTCTTTCTCGTTTAAAAAGCGATATTAAAGT
>CAZJUI010000027.1:0-1139 GCA_964549185.1 Candidatus Woesearchaeota archaeon | reverse complement strand
TGCGATAATGATCTTTTAAAATTTTTTAAATCTAAATATTTAAATCTAATTAAATTCTAATAAGATACAACAATGTCTCAAAATAGTAACATTTAAATACCTCTTATTATTTTCTTAATGGATGGAAGAAAGGTCATTATTCATAAATTTTATGGGAGATTCACCTACAATAAGAGTTTTGGATTACTTATTAACAGAAAGAGATCTAGATTTTTCTATAACAGATATAGCAAAAAATTCAAAAATAGGAAGAGCAACATTATACAGAATATGGGGTGATTTAATAAAAAATAATATAATTTTACCAACAAGAATAATCGGAAAGGCTAAACTCTACAAATTAAATAAAGAAAATGCTGTTATTAAAAAACTAATAGAAATAGATGACACCTTAATATTAGATGAATTAAAGAGACATACTCAGAAACAAAAGATAAAATTAATTAATTAGAATTCTACTCAAAAAACCACTTTCTTTTCTTGTTCTTTGACAATAATCTATCTAAAAACCAAGCAACAATAAAACTATAGGTTAATACAATAACACTAAACCAAGAAAATGGTGAAGAAAAAGTCTTTCCAGTTGATATCAAAGGTAATAAAAATACTATTAATACAATATAGATAGCTATAGTTACAATTAACATTCTTAATCCAGGAATTATCACCTCACTAACATCCATAATAATTAGATAAATTAGATAATATAAAAAGTTAACTAATAACCTTTAACTGTGCAGGTTAGAGACATTTTCCATTTTTTCATCCCTTAGACAGATCTTTAAACATTGTTTCAATTTCTTTATCACTTATCTTCAGACTGCCTGCAAGATCGCTCACTTTCCTTTTATGCAAACTTTTTAAAGCTTTGTCTATAGAAACAGGTCTACCTAATTCTTTTTGCATATCTCCCGATATTTCAACAAGCCATCTATAATTTTCCTCGCTTATCTTAATTGTTTTTGTCGTCATATTAACCACTTAGTATGATTAGTAGTAAAGGTCGTATATAAATATTCCTATAAAATTAAAAAAATATCACCCCTTATCTTTCAGTTTTATTTTTATATTCTTCTTTAAACTGTTTATATATAAATCAAATTGCAATTCTACTTCTTTAAAATTTTCATAAGACAAAG
>CAZJUI010000026.1:0-17091 GCA_964549185.1 Candidatus Woesearchaeota archaeon | reverse complement strand
CTCTTTCGATAGTTTTTTATATATGATAATTTTGCTATTCATTAATTGATAAGGAAGCACGAGAGAGTCTGGAGTTCTCCCGTGGTGCACTTCCTACCCTATAGGATAATTATTCTTGAGATTTTTCTATCTTACGGATTTCTTCTTTTAAATATTCTTCTCCAGGATGCATTATCATATACTTTCTTGCAGTTGAGTGACCTTTAATTGGTTGTGAGTCTGTATATGCTTTTTGATCACTTCTTTTTAATGAGTTAGATATGCTTGGCCACGTCGTAGGAAATCTAAATCTGTCCTGAAGAATTTTTAGGATTTCGGATGTTGTAAGACCATCTCTTTTTAGGTCTTTAACTGCAATGTCTAGAACAGCTAAACATCTTAATAATACAGAGGGCATTTTATAAATATAAGAATGTTTATTTTTATCTATCTTTTCTATATCTTCTTTAAATTTATCATCTAAATATTCAGGTTTAACTTTTTTACTAGTCTTTTTATTTTTTTTATTATGTTTTGTTTTGGTATTTTCTTGAGAAGCGAAACTTTCTTCTTTCATAGATTCAACTGGAAAGTATTTAGCATCCAATTCGTCTAGAAAAGATTCTACATAAAAGGGGGTAATTTTATATGTACTCTTCTCTGTTCTAGTTAATATTCTTATATCAGACAAATCCTTTAATCTTGCAAATACCTGAGCTTTATCTATATCTAAAATGGTAGCTATCTCATCTCCAGTCATTTCTTCTTGTATATTATGTGCAAGTTTATTAGCCAAGAATCTTGATATTAAAGAAACCGCAATCTTATCTCGAATAGTTAAATCTGTTTTTATTAAATGAATTCCGCCATCAGAGTTTACTTTGCAATATTTTAATATCTTCATTATCAGTTCTGGTAATTTATCCGCTTCATATTTCTCTTTATCAATAATAAATTGTTTTTTTAATTCATCAATGTTCATTTTTTTACTTCTCCTTAAAATAGATAAGAGCACTTATATTTAAACCTTTCCATTTTTAGTATCATTTTCAACTTCATACATATACTAAAATTGGTATTTACCATTGAAGATTTATTATATACATCAAGCTTTAACTATAATCTTAAACTATATATCTCAAAACCGAAAAGTATATAAATAAGTTCATTTTAACATATCTTGTTGACTTTAAATCAACGGAAATTACAACATGGAAACCACAAAAATATCAGAAAAAGAACACAAAAAAGACAATAAACAAGCTTTAGAAGAGCAAACAAAGTTAACAAATGAGTACAAAAACGACTTACAAAGAGTACAAGCAGAGTTCGAAAACTACAAAAAAAGAGTAGAAAAAGAACATCAAGAACTAACTAAGTTTAACAATGTTCATTTAATCAAGAAATTACTTCCATTACTAGATGATTTTGATCAAGCATTGAACACATCAACAGCAAATGTTGAAGATCTTAAAAAAGGTCTTCAACTCTTGCATTTAAAATTTAAAAAAATATTAGAAGATGAAGGTTTAAGAGAGATGAAAACAATAGATGAAAAATTTGATCCACATAAGCATGAAGTATTACTTCAAGAAGTTTCAGACAAAGAACCTGGAATAATAATTGAAGAATTGCAAAAAGGATATTTCATTCATGATAAAATATTAAGACATGCAAAAGTAAAAATTTCAAAACAATTGGAGGAAAATAAAAATGAGTAAAATCGTATCAGTGGACTTGGGCACAAGTAATTCAGCAGCAGCTTTTATAGAAGCAGGAAGACCAAAAATAATTCCAAGTGCAGAAGGAGCATCATTATATGGAAAAGCTTTCCCAAGTGTAGTTGCATTTACAAAAGATGGCCAAGTATTAGTTGGAGAACCCGCAAAAAGACAAGCTGTCTCAAATCCAGAAGGTACAGTAACAGCAGCTAAAAGAAAAATGGGTACTAATCATAAATATAAAATTTTAGGAAAAGAATATACCCCTCAACAAATATCAGCATTTATTTTACAAAAAATTAAACGAGATGCAGAAGCATTCTTAGGTGAAAAAATAGAAAAAGCCGTCATCACAGTTCCAGCTTATTTTGATGATAATCAAAGACAAGCAACAAAAGATGCAGGAACAATAGCTGGCTTGGAAGTTATAAGAATAGTTAATGAACCAACAGCAGCTTCCTTAGCCTATGGAATTGACAAGCAGCATAAAGAACAAAAAATATTAGTTTTTGATTTTGGTGGTGGAACTCTAGATGTCACAATAATGGAATTTGGTGATGGAGTTTTCGAGGTTAAATCAACATCAGGAGATACACAACTTGGTGGTACAGACATGGATAATGTTTTAGTTAATTTTATTTTAAAAGATTTTGAATCAAAAGAAGGTATTGATTTATCTGAAGATCAAACAGCAATGCAAAGATTAAGAGAAGCAGCTGAAAAAGCTAAGATAGAACTTTCAACTGTGATGGAAACTGAAATTAACTTACCTTTTATTTCAGCAACAAACAAAGGACCTAAACATTTAGTTATGAAAATATCAAGAGCAAAGTTAGAAGATTTAGTTACTCCTATAATAAATAAATGTAAATCCCCTATTGATCAGGCAATAAAAGATGCTAAATTAGCAAATAAAGATATTGATAAAATTGTCTTAGTAGGCGGACCAACAAGAATGCCAATTTTACAAAAATTTGTAGAAGATTATATTGGAAAAAAAGTAGAACGTGGAGTTGATCCAATGGAATGTGTTGCTTTAGGAGCAGCAATCCAAGCTGGAGTTTTGTCAGGAGAAGTTAAAGATGTCTTACTTTTAGATGTCACTCCATTAAGCTTAGGAATTGAAACTCTAGGTGGTGTTTTCACTAAATTAATAGAAAGAAACACTACAATTCCAACAAAGAAATCTCAAGTATTCTCAACAGCAGCAGATAATCAAACAGCTGTAACAATACATGTATTGCAGGGAGAAAGAGCAATGGCTTTAGATAATAAAAGCCTTGGAAGATTTGATTTAGTTGGAGTTCCTCCTGCACCTCGTGGAATACCTCAAATAGAAGTCTCATTTGACATTGATGCAAATGGAATTGTCCATGTAACAGCTAAAGATCTTGGAACAGGAAAAGAACAATCAATCAAAATAACAGCATCTCAAAAACTTAATGAAAGTGATATTGAAAAAATGAGAAAGGAAGCTGAACAGCATGCAGAAGAAGACAAGAAAAGAAAAGAAGATATTGAAACAATTAACCAAGCAGATTCTTTAGTTTATTCTACAGAAAGATTACTAAAAGATTTTGAAGGTAAAGTTAAAAATGAAAAAATAGATAACATTAAATCTAAAATAGAAGAATTAAAGAAATTACTAACTGAAGAGCCAAAAGACGCATCTAAAATAAAAACAAAACTAGAAGAACTTAATCAAATAGTTCAAGAAGCATCAACTGAACTTTACCAGCAAGCTTCTCAAAAACAAGAAGAACCTAAAGATAATGTAAGAGATGCTGAATTTGAAGAGAAAAAAGAAAAGAAATAAAAACTAGTCATTTTCCCTTTTATTATGGCAAAGCGTGATTATTATGAAATACTTGGAGTAACCAAGACAGCATCTCAAGAAGATATTAAGTCAGCTTACAAAAAGTTAGCTAAGAAATATCATCCAGATGTTAGCAAAGAAGATGGTGCTAGTGAAAAATTCAAGGAGATTTCAGAAGCTTATGCTGTTTTAAGCGATGGTAATAAAAAAGCCCAATATGATCAATTTGGTCATGCTGGATTTGATCAAAGATATACACAAGAAGATATTTTCAGAGGATTTGATTTTGATATTTTCGATGAAATATTCGGCCGTTCATCTGGAGTTGATAATATATTTGATATGTTCTTTGGCGGTTCTAGACAACAAAGAAGACAAAGAGGCAATGATCTACAATATTCTGTTAAGATCTCATTAAAAGAAGCTGCTTTTGGTATTACAAAAGATATCAATCTTAATAAAAAAGCGCAATGTAAGGATTGTGATGGGACTGGAGCTAAAGACGGAGAATTAGTAACTTGTCCAACTTGTAAAGGTTCTGGTTACTCAACAACTACAAGAAGAACTCCTTTCGGTTATTTTTCAACAACAACTAATTGTTCAAAATGCCATGGTCTAGGAAGATATCCTAAACACGAGTGTAAACATTGCAACGGTTCTGGATTGGTAAATGAAGTAAAAAAACTTTCAGTGAAAATTCCAGCTGGTATTGACACAGGTTCAACCTTAAGAATTAAAGGTGAAGGCGAAGCTGTAAAAAATGGAAGTTCAGGAGATTTATTTTTAGTAATCCATGTAGAAAAAAATGAATTATTTGAAAGAAGAGAAGATGATTTATATTATAAAACTTTGATCACGTTTTCACAAGCAGCTCTTGGCACTCAAATTAATATTCCCACTTTAGAAGATGAAATTACGATGAAAATTCCAGCTGGTACTCAATCAGGCACTATTTTCAGGTTAAAGGGTAAAGGTATTAAGCATCTTGATTTTAATGGTAATGGTGATCTATATGTTGAGGTTTTTATTAAAACACCAACCAAACTATCTAAAAAAGAAAGGCAATTGTTTGAAGAAATCTCAAAAATTGAAGTTAAACCAGAAAAATCAGACAGAACTTTCTTTAGTAAAGTTGTTGATGCTTTTAAATAAGCTTATTCTTCCTCTTCCCAATCATCATCTTCTTCGTAAGCACTCAATGTCCCCATGATAAAACCCTGCTCTCCGTCTGTTATTTCATCACTTTCCAAGGCTTCAAATGCGCCATCTTCGCTCATTAAATCTAGTTCATCTCTAAAGTCTAGATCATTTTTAATTCTATTTTTCATTTTAACCCCCTCTAAATTACAATCAAAACCTTTAAATATATATAGCTATTCTATATATCTTATATTTTATATATACACTATATATAGGGGGGTTATTTATGGAATATAGAAAGATAATAAAATTTGGAAATTCGTCTCATATAGTCACTTTACCAAATGATTGGTTAAAGAAAAATAAGTTAAATAAAGGAGATACAATTTACTTTGAAGAAAATGGAAATAATGAATTAATATTCTCACCTAGGTTACTTAAAAAAGAAAAAGAATTAAAAGAAATTATAATTAATACAAATGACAAAAAAGTAGATCGTGTAAAAAGAGAAATAATATCTGCTTATTTAAATGATTATACTACTATAAAAATTTCTGGAGATAATATAAGAAAATATGAATCAGATGTGAGACAGACTATACAAAATTTGATGGCTTTAGAGATTGTTGAACAAGGAAATAATTTTATTATAGCTAAAGATTTCTTAGATCTAAATACAATTTCAGTAGATACAATAGTAAGAAGAATGGATACAATATTAAGATCAATGATGGATGATATAAAAAATGCAAATAAAAATACAAATTTTTTGCAAATAGTTAGTAGAGATGAAGATGTAAACAGATTAATGTTTCTTGGAATTAGAATTTTAAGATCATCATTAAAAGATCCTTCTACAGCAAAATCTCTAAAAATAACTTCTTATCAAGTATTAGAACATTGGAGCATAATAAATAACATAGAGAAAATAGCAGATGAAACAAAAAGACTTGCTAGGTTTCTGGAAAAAATAAAAAAAGCAGATAAAGAAACTTTTGAAAGAATATTGGTTTTATATGATAAAATTGAAGCAACTTATTTAAATGCAATGAAGGCTTACTATAATCAAGATATTGAATTGGCATATTCTTTATCATCTGCTAAAAAGAATTTATCAGAAGAATTTACAGTATTATATCAAAAAAATTTTGATAAAAAAAATATTCCTATAATAACAGAAAATCTTAAGGAAACAATATCAGTTGTTCATAATATCCTTAGAAGAGTTTTTAGTTAATTACTTAAAGATAGTTATAAAGGAAAGATTTAAAAATGGCATTATAAAGGAAAAACAATATGGCAACAGGTACAAATGGAAGAAATGGAACTGAAATGAAAGAAATAGATCCTCCATTCCCTAATGAGTTTTCACAAATGAACTTTTATAGAGAAGAACTAGGTTTAGAAGAACTTCCTCATGAATTCGAGATTAGGAATATACCTCAAATATCTGGACCTTTGGTAAGGGCATTTGGAAGAAGAATTGTGTTGCATGATGGTAACAGATCGCTTGCTGAATTTTATACACTTACCTATACTGAAAGTGCAAAAGAAGAAATTAGTTGGGAACTTGTCCCTAGAGATAAGATTGTACTTTACAAATTTAAACAGCTTGATATATTAAACCGATTGGGTTTACCTTTTCCTAAACCATATAGAACTCTAGAATATCCCTGGAGACATCCCGGTAGAACTGAAAAATTGGAAGTAATCTTAGTAGAAGCTCTGCCAGAAGGACCAACACGAGATAGAGAACTTATGGCAACTAATCAGGCTATAATAAAATTAATATTAGAGCGTAAAAAATATGAAACTACAGATGAAAATGTAAAAGATGAACGTATTGCACAATTAAAAGAAGCAGAAGATAATATTTTCCTGTCTATCTTAGATACAATGGGTAAAGTAACTTCTACAGTAACTAGTGAAATTCTTAATGGTACAGAAAATGGCAGAGCTATTGTAAATATTCCAACAGTATCCTGGGGAAACCCATTAAATTATATAATTGGTAAAACCTTACATCATATTACATACGCATTATATTTCGGCAAGAAAATGTCTGGAGAATTAAGTATAGAAGATATAAGATCTGGAAATGTTCCCCCATCAATAGCTTCTGAGGTTAATCAGTTTGCAGATGAAATAACTAATTTATTATTACCATTAGCTGAAATTGTAGCCCAAAAAGAAAGATATGTATTTCATATTGGTGATGGGCATCCACATAATTTCCTTGGAATAAGGGAAGGTAAAAAAGATATAAGTCATGGTTTTGATTTAGGACATACTAGTTTTGGGTTACCTGAATTTGATTTTGCCAGATTACTTACTACACATCTTACAGAGTTAGAGCGTGACAGAGAGATAAAATTACTTGAAAGTGTATTAAAAGAATATCCCGTTTATCAAATGGCTAGAGTTGGAAATTTACAAACATACGATATTGCTGCATTATTTGAACAACTTTGGATGTTGGGAAGAAAAGCAACAGATGGTATATATAGGCGAGATAGATTCAAAGGCGCATTTGACCGCGAAAAGCAAAATGGAGTATCTCCTATAAGATTAACAGAAACTGTAGATGAAGAACAATATTTTGCAGTACAAGATCCTATGAAAGTAACAATTAAAACAAAGGTTAATATTTGGGAAAGCATTTATCATATGTTAGCAGATGGTAATTATGATACAAAGACTAAACACAGAATAAATTTAATAAAATCAAAATTAGAAGAATGTGGTTTAATTATAAATCCTAAGGGGATTACTAGAAATAGTTATATTTAATGGAGGCAGAATAAAATGACAAACCTATATGAATATTTAATTCAAAAAAGAACAACAGTATTAACAGGACTTGCAACATTAGTATTTGGATCATATGTATTAAGTTGTGGTGGACCTATAAAAGATAAAAACATTAAGCCAATAACTCAAGAAGAAAGAGATGGTAGGGTATCTGATTCAACTGCAGCTCTTACAAGACAAGCATATGAATCTTCAAAACCATCTTATGGCATAGTAACAGGTGAAGCTGGAGAAATAACAAAATCCGCATATGACAGTCTTACAGCATATCCAGACTCAACGAAAAATAGATAATTATTTTAAATTTTCTAATATTTCTTTATCCATCTTACTAAAATCATATTGCATTCTAACTCTATTCGCTCTTTCTAGTTGTCTACTTCTCCTTTCTAATTCATCTAGATATTCTTGATTCATTCTATCACTTAACTCTTGGATATATTGATTAAACTGAATTTCTGAAATTGCAAATACATCATTTCTTCCACTATATAATTCCTGAACTCTATCCGCAGAAGCTTCAAATTCATCTGAAGTTGTAAATCTTCCTGGACTAATAAAATCATATCCATGCCCTAATAATTCATGTCCGCCGACAACTGCACTCATTCTATCATTATCTAACCATCCAATTTTCTTTAATATATCTGTTTTCTCTTTAGACAATAAAACTAAAACTCTATCATTATCTTTAATCTTTATTGTTAAAGCTATGGTTATTTTTGGATTATCAGAATCATAATTATCCCCTTTTCCAAAATATCTAGCAAAATCATCAAAATTAGGTTCATAATATACAACAATATCAGATTTATAATTATCTATAGCTACAAATCTTTGCATTAATTCTTTATTTTTTAACCCAGGACTATTTTTAAAATTTGCTAATATTTCATTAATCTTGATATCATCTCCATATTCAAATGGTAAATTATCATTTTTATTGACAGCTCTAACTGTCTCTCCGCTTGGATCAGTTATTGTTAATGGATTATTTTCTGCATATTGATATCCACCATCTTCTGTCTTAAACATAGGGTCATTACTAATAAAATTTCCAGTAGAAGGATTGTAATATCTTGCATTAAAGTAATTTAAACTTGATTCGACATCATAATCTTTATTTGTAAACTTAAATTTAGTATTTACTGTACTATAACTATTCAATTCTTTTCCAAAAGGTAAATAACTAGTTTCAAATACTTTATCCCCTAATTCATCTGTATATATCAAAGCAGAATTAACATTATCATCATGAATATAATTTATCTTTCCATTATAGCTTTCAGCTAGTAATTTATCTTTTCCATAGATAAATGATTTACTGTTATACTGCTCCTCTTCAGGCAAAACATTCTCAAGTGTATTGGAATAAGAATAACATTCTCCAAAATAATAAAATCCATCACAATCTAAATTCAAAATAATCAATCCATCTAATTCTTGCCCATTGCTTAATGTAAAGTTAAACTCATAAGTTCCACCATTGCTTAAGTTAATATCATTAATCTCAACAAAACCATTTTCATTTAAAATTCCTTCATTAATAACATTATTATCAATTGCAAAGTTATAATTAATCTCAGTTATATTCAAATTACTATAATTATAATCCACTCTAAACTTTATCATTCCTGTTTCATTAAAATTACTATCATCTACATTATATCCGGTAATATTAAATTCTGATATTACTTCTTCCTCTGTAATTGTTTCTTCTTCAGGTATTATCTCTCCTATAGGTAAAGTTTCGTTTATTATTTCCTGATCTGTAACATTTGCATCTTGAAAAGGATCATCAATAGTCAATTTTTCTTTAGCTAAACTTAAACTAGTTAAAACTAATAAAACAAATACAATTGCTAACATTTTTTCCCACTTCAACTATCTCGCCTTCCAGAAATCCCTGAGGATTTTTTCACCTCTTTATTCCTTAATAAAACAGAATATTTAAACCTTTTTATTACTAATAATAACCTTTTTAAACAGTTTAAATCTAATCTATTCTATGATAAGAAGCTTAATATGTACATTTGTAGGACATGTTGATCATGGAAAGACAACAATAATTGAAAGAGTTACTGGTATTCCTATTGCTAAAAAAGAGCCTGGATTAATCACTCAGCATATATATGGAAAAAAAGTCGATTTCTCAATAATAAAAGAAATTTGCGGTGATTTATTAAAGGGAAAAGACATCAAGATTCCAGGATTCTTATTTCTTGACACTCCAGGACATGCTTCTTTTAATAATCTAAGAAAAAGAGGAAGTAATCTAGCCGATATTGCTGTTTTGGTTATAGATATTAATGAAAGCATCAAACCTCAGACAATAGAAGCTTTAGAAATTTTAAAGCAATTTAAAACTCCATTTGTTGTTGCAGCTAATAAAATAGATCTAATCTCAGGTTACAAAACATCTAAAAATTCATTCTTAATAAAAAATATTGATTCTCAATCACAATCTGTCCAGCAAGAATTAGATGCTAAAATCTACACTTTAGTTGGAAAGCTGGCTGAGCTTGGAATTATCTCAGAAAGATTTGATAGGATTGATGATTACACAAAACAGGCAGCTATAATTCCTTTAAGTGCAAAATCAGGAGAAGGTATTCCTGAATTGTTAATGGTATTAGCTGGATTAGGGCAAAAATTCTTGGAAAAAGAATTACAAATTAACCCAGATTCACCTGGAAAAGGAACTATTCTAGAAATTAAAGAGGAAAAAGGCATTGGAACTATTCTTGAAACAGTGTTATATGATGGAAACATAAAAGAAAATGATGTTATTGTTATTGGAAGTTTGACAGATCCTATAATAACAAAAGTAAAAGCAATTTTCTCTAAACAATTAAATAAAACAATGAAAGTAGAAAGAACTCAGGCAGTTGACTTAGTTAATATTTCCTGTCCTGATTTAAAAGAAGTTTATGCTGGTATGCCATTAAGAGTTGCAAATAATAATTTAGATAAAATAAGCAAGGAAGTTAGACAAGAAGTTTCCGAAGTTTTAATAGAAACATCTAAAGATGGAATTATTGTAAAAGCAGATTCTCTTGGTTCATTAGAAGCTTTAATTTCTTTATTAAAGGAGAATGATATCCAAATAAAACATGCTTCTATAGGTAATATTAATAAAAAAGATTTACAAGAAGCTCTTTCTTCTCAAGATGAATCAAATAAAATAATTCTTGCTTTTAATGTAAAGCAATTAGAAAAAAATAGAGATGTTAAAGTAATTAATCATGATGTTATCTATAAAATAATAGAGGAATATGATAAATATATCTATCAGAAAAGAAAAGATTTAGCTGAAAAAGAACTTAAAACAGTAAAGATGCCTGCTAAAATATATTTAATGCCTGGTTATATTTTCAGACAAAATAATCCTGCTGTTGTTGGTGTTGAAGTTTTAGCTGGAAAGATAAAAGTTAATATGCCTTTAATGAAAGATGGAAAACAAATAACTGAAATCCAATCAATTCAAGAAAGCGGAAAGGCAATAGGTGAAGCTGAAAGAGGAAAAGAAGTTGCTGTTGCTTTCAAAAATGTAACTGTTGGCAGGCAAATTAACTCTGGAGATATTCTTTATTCTGTAATTTCAGAAAATGATTTTAGAAAACTAAAAAAATTAAAACAATTCTTGAAAGATGATGAAACTCAGGCTTTAAAGGAAATTGCTGAAATCTATAGAAAGCAAAATCCTGTTTGGGGAGTTTAAGGATAATTTTAAATATTTTTCTATTAATCTAAATACTATGGAAGATAACCTTTCTTTAGATGAATTAATTGAAATTAGTAAAAAAGTAGATAATTGGGTGTATTCCGAAGATGGAACAGATGTTGCACTTTATAAAGGTTCATTAAAAGGTTTAGATGTAAAAATATCACAAGAATTCTATCGTAAAGATGGAGTTGATTATAATTATATCATAGAGGTTACTTCTTTGGGAGTGTTGTTGGGAAATCATCACAGTATTGGACTTGGAGATAAAGAACAAAAAATAAAAAAATTATATCATTCAATAGAATATAAAATGAGAGAAAAAACTCTTAAAAATGCTCGAGATATATTGGATTCTGATAAACCTATAGAGTAACAAGTTATAATAAAAAGCTTTAAAAACCCTTGATTTTCTCTAATTCTTATGCCAGAATTCAAAGTAGTAATCAATGATGTAAAATCCGGTAAATCATACCAAAAAGTTATTTCAGGAAATGATGCTGATGCATTTAAACGTGGAAAGATTAAATCTACAGTAAACGGAAATGAACTTGGATTCAAAGGTTATGAATTTCAAATAACAGGTGGATCTGATTCAGCTGGATTCCCAATGAGATTCGATGTAGAAGGTATGGGAAGAAAAAAACCATTAATTACTCATGGTCCTGGAGCTAAACATATTAAAGGTGGAATAAAAAGAAGAAAAACAGTTGTTGGAAATACATTATCTCATACTATTGCTCAAATTAACATGAAAGTTACAAAATATGGCGATAAATCTCTTCCTGATATTCTTGGAATAACTCCCAAAGAAGAAGCTGTCAAAGAAGAAGTAAAACCAGTTACCGACGACACCTAAATTTCGATTTAAAAGCTTTACGCATCTTAATTCTATACAAGCTCTTCATAATCTACTTATATACTCCTTCTTTACTAATTTTAATTTAGGGGGTGAATTTAAACAAAATACGGGGGTGTTGAAATGGTATGGAAAATTGATTCAGAAGGATATGTTTACGAGGATTACGACGAATAGTGCCCAGAATTCTTTACTGCCTAAAAGCTAAGGGAGGTTTACCTCTTTTCCTCCCTTTCTTTTAATTATAGAAACTCTTATATATCAATTTTTTACCTCAATTTTAGGTCGGAGGTAAATTATTTTGAAGACAAAAGTTACAAAAGAAAAGAAAAAAACTTTACAACCAGAGATAAATATCGGTCTAGTTGGTCAAGTAGACAGCGGAAAGACGAGTTTAACCAAAGCATTATCTGGTCGTTGGACAGACACTCATTCTGAAGAAATTAAACGTGGAATTACAATAAGATTAGGTTATGCTGATGTTAATATCTATAAATGTGATAAAGATAAATCATATTCTACAACTGAAAAATGTCATGATGGTGAAAAAGGAAAATTAATAAGAAAAATTTCTTTAGTAGATGCTCCTGGCCATGAAACTTTGATGGCTACAATGTTATCAGGAGCTGCAATAATGGATGCTGCAATTTTAGTTATAGCAGCAAATGAAGTTTGTCCTCAACCTCAAACAAAAGAACACTTAACAGCATTAGATATTACAGGAATAAAAAATATTATTATTGTACAAAATAAAATAGATTTAGTTTCAAAAGAAGATGCCAAGAAAAATTATGATCAAATTAAAGCTTTTATTAAAAATACAATTGCTGAAAACGCTCCTATAATCCCGATTAGTGCTCAACATAATATTAACATTGATATCTTATTAAAAGAAATAGAAGAAAAATTTAAAACTCCTAATAGAGATTTGAAAAAAGAACCTATATTCTTTGTTGCTCGTTCATTTGATATTAATAAGCCTGGAACTGAAATTAAAAATTTACATGGTGGAGTTTTGGGCGGAGCTTTAAAACAAGGAATATTAAAGATTAACGATAAAATTGAAATCTCTCCTGGATTAAAAGTTGAAAGAGAAGGAAAGGTAATTTGGAAATCTGTTAAAACTGAAATTGTTGGATTAAAGACAGGAAATGAAGATGTAGAAGAAGTTACTCCTGGAGGTTCAGTAGGAATATTAACGAAACTTGATCCTTCTATTGTTAAATCAGATAATTTAGTCGGTAATGTTGTTAGTTATGAAGGTAAAACTCCAAGTGTTTATTATGAATTTAATCTTAAACCTACATTACTTGAAAGAATAGTCGGAGCTAAAGATGAACTTGTAGTTTCTCCAATAAAGAAAAGTGAAGTTTTAATGTTAAATGTTAATTCATCTGCTACTGTTGGAACTGTGATTGAACTTAAGAAAAATCTTATTCATGTTAAGCTTAGAATTCCTGTTTGTTGCAATAAAGATGATAGAATAACAATATCTAGAGTTTTAAATAATAGATGGAGATTGATTGGATGGAGTAATATTGTTTAAGTATTTTCATAACAAAAATAATTTTTTCAATTCCTTTTTAGTTTCATCTAGAATATTTTTATTTACTCTTCCTATTTTTTTCTTTATTATATCTTTATGTATTGCAAAAATCTTATCTACTTTAATTCTGCTTAAAAAATATATTTTTCCTTCTTCCATGTCTTTTTGTTCAAGGATTATTGCAAAATCTTCTTCTTTGATATTAGATGTAATCCCTAAGATTACCACATCTTCTACTTTATTATTATGATCGTCATTTGATATTACTAAGCTGGACGTTGCTTTGCTTCTTTTAGATTAGTGAAAGGAACTGGAACTAAAATTATATCTCCTTGCTTATATTTCATCCCAGACGTCATCTGCTTTACTGCTCCAGAATTTCTTTGCTACATCTTCAGAATGTTTTAATAAATGTTTAAATTCGTCTTTTACTTCTTTTTTAATATTATCAGTTTTTTGTAATAGTAATTTATCTTCTTCTTGAATTAACATTAATGTATCTCCTTGTCTTATTCCTATGCTTTCCCTTATATCTAGAGGTATTGCTATCTGTCCTTTTTCAGAAACTTTAACTGTTTTAATATCTGTCATAGTAACGGTAAGAATTTTCTTACTTATAAAGTTTTCTGTTATTATTAATAGGTGCTTCTACTATCATCTAAGTCTGGAACTGTTATTGTATCTCCATAAACAAGTTGCATAAGATTTTTTCCCAGATTTAATTCTTCGGCTCTGATTAAATAAATTTCCCATTCTTTATCTTTTCCAATTCCATAATCTACTTTTTCGCGTTCAAAATTTCTTTTTAAGTTTGGTGTCCATTCACTAATAACTATTTTTTCTATCGGGGCTTCTCTTACAAGTCTCTGGAACATTTTAGTATCATAAATATTTCTAGAATGTGCATCTTCACTTAGTCCACGTAAAAAAATCGCATATATCCCTATTATTACAGGAGCTAAAACAACTGCCAAAACTTTTGCTCTTAGACTAGTTCCAAAAGATGGTCTACTTATATCTTCCATGTTTTTCAACAAAGGACAAAAAAATTTATAAATCTATCTAATAATTCTAGCAACATTAATTACTTTATCATTTTCTTTTAACTTCATTATCCTTACACCTTGAGTATTTCTTCCTATATCTCTCATCTCATTTGCCCCCAATCTTATCAAAACTCCGTTCTTAGTTATACACATTAACTCATGATCATCTTTTACTGTTTTAATAGAAACAATTTTGCCATTTCTCTCGCTAGCTTTCATATTAATAACACCTTTTCCGCCTCTATTAATCAATCTATATTCAGATATAGGAGTTCTTTTTCCAAATCCATTTTCAGTTACTGTTAATAAACTATCATCCTCATTTGTAGCTAATTCCATTCCAACAACTTCGTCATTTTTCAATCTTATTCCACGAACTCCAGTTGCTCCTCTTCCCATTGATCTAACTTGTTTTTCATCAAACTTTACAGCTAATCCATTTCTTGTTCCAATGATATATTTCTGTTCGCCATTAGTTAATTTTACAGTAACTAACTTATCATTTTCTCTTAAATTAATTGCAATTATTCCTGATTTTCTTGGATTGCTATAATCCATAACACTTGTTTTCTTTAACACTCCTTTCTTTGTTATCATAATTAAATATTCATTTTCTTTAAATTTCTTTAATGGAACAGTAGCTGTTACATTTTCATCTTTCTCTAAATTTAGTAAATTAACTAAATTAGTTCCTTTGGCATATCTTCCAGCTTCAGGTAATTTATATGTTTTCAGCCAATAAACTTTTCCTTTGTCTGTAAAGAATAAGGTATAAGCATGACTATGACTTACAAATAGATGTTCAACAAAATCTTCATCTTTAGTTTCCATAGCCATTATTCCTTTTCCGCCTCTCTTTTGCTGTTGATAAGTATCTATTGTAATCCTTTTAATATATCCAGCATGGCTTATTGTTACCACAACCTCTTCTTCTTTTATCAATGATTCATCATCAATATCTTCTTCAATATCTAAAATTTTAGTTCTTCTCTCATCTCCATATTTTTGTTTTATTTCAATTAATTCTTTTTTAATAATATCATAAACTTTAATTTCACTTTCTAATATTCCTTTTAATTCAATTATTAATTTAGATAATTCTTTCAATTCATTCTCAATTTTATTAACTTCTAAACTTGTTAGTCTTTGCAATCTCATTTCAAGAATAGCTTGAGCTTGTTCTACGCTTAGTTTATAATTGGCAATTAACAAATCTCTAGCAATCTCAGGATTATCACTATTTTTTATCATCTTAACAACAGGGTCAATATTTATTATAGCTATTTTCAATCCTTTAAGCAAATGTTCTCTCTTTTCAGCTTCGCTTAAATCAAATTCTGTTCTTCTTATTATAACTCTTTTTCTATGCTTAACATAATGATCAATTAATTCTTTTAAATTAAGAACTTTAGGTTGTCCATTTACTAAAGCTACATTTATCACTCCAAATGTTTCTTGTAATTGACTATGTTTATACAATTGATTTAATATTAATTCAGGATTAGAATTTGCTCTTGTTTCAATAACAATCTGCATTCCTTTTCTATCACTTTCATCTCTTATATCTGTAATTCCATCTATTCTTTTATCTCTTACTAAAGAAGCAATATCTTCTATTAAAACTGATTTATTGACTTGATAAGGAATTTCAGTAACTAAAATTTTCTTTCCATTAATTTCAGCTTTAGCTCTTACTTTTATTTTTCCTCTTCCTGTTTTAAAAGCATTTATTATTCCAGACTTTCCAAGAATATATCCTGCTGTAGGAAAATCAGGTCCTTTGATTAATTCCATTAACTCTTCAATTGAAACCTCTTTATTTTCAATAAAAGCAATTATTGCATCAACAACTTCAGTTAAATTATGTGGTGGCATGTTTGTTGCCATTCCGACTGCAATACCTGAACTTCCATTTATCAATAAATTAGGAATTTTGCTTGGTAATACACTTGGCTCTTTTAAACTTCCGTCATAATTAGGAACAAAATTAACTGTATTCTTTTTAATATCAATCAACATCTCTTCAGCTAGTTTAGATAACTTGGCTTCTGTATAACGCATACTCGCACTCGCATCTCCATCTACACTTCCAAAGTTTCCTTGTCCTAAGATTAAAGGATATCTTAAACTAAAATCTTGAGCCATTCTAACTAAAGCATCATAGACTGCAATGTCGCCATGGGGATGCAGTTTTCCAAGGGTATTACCGACGATTCTTGCAGATTTCTTAGTTGGCTTATTACTCAATAATCCCATGTTATACATTGTAAATAATATTCTTCTATGAACGGGTTTTAATCCATCATGAACATCAGGCAAAGCTCTTCCTACAATAACAGACATAGCATAATCTATGTAAGCTTCCTTCATTTCTTGTTCAATTAATCTTTGCTGTATTTGTTCTGCCATTTTATAATCTTATACCTATAGGAAATCCATTTTTATCATA
>CAZJUI010000025.1:0-20088 GCA_964549185.1 Candidatus Woesearchaeota archaeon | reverse complement strand
ATTGAGTGAATCCATATTTTCCTTTTAATGGAACAAATACAAATTTCCCTAAACTCTCTATTTTATCTTTAGTTATTTTTATCATATCTTGAACATACAAATTTCCAACAGGAGCTAACAACATTCCATCTTCTTTTAATTGTTTTAATAAATGTTTAGGAACTTCTTTACTTGCTGCTGTTAAAATTATCTTATCATAAAATTTATATTCTTCTAATCCTTCACTTCCATCTTTATTGATTACTTTAATATTTTTAAAATTCTTTAACTTTTCTTTAGCATATTGATATAATTCGTCTATTATTTCAGTTGTATAAACTTGTTTAGCTAATTTACTTAATATTGCAGCTTGATATCCACTTCCAGTTCCTATTTCTAATATTTTATCATCTTTCTTAACATCTAAAGCATTTGTCATAAAAATAACAGTAGAAGGTTGGCTTATTGTCTGATCATGTCCTATTGGTAAAGGAACATCATCATACGCATATTGTTTGTATTCTTTCAAAACAAAATCTTCTCTTTTTACTTTCTTAAAGGCTTTAATTACTTCTTTTTTAATTCCTTCCAACATAAATTTTCTTATTAAATAATCTTTTTGCATATAAATAGAATATTAATGATAAATATAAACTTATTCCACAACTTTTTTTTACCATATTTCTAATTTTAAAACAATTAATAAACAACAATCATTAATTAGTAATTACATATAGAAAGACTTAAATAATATTACTCTTTAAAAAACATTCATGTATAAAAGCAAAGAAAAACGAACATTAACAAATGGTTTAGAACTTTGGATAGAGCCAAAAACAATAGGACATTGTGTAGCAACATTAATAATTAGTTCTGGTAATGCATTAGATGTTAAACCAGAAACAGCACATTTATTAGAACATCTCAAGGGAGTTGAAGCTAAAATTTATGGTGAGGCTAATTCATTAAATTATGCTGAAAGAAATGCTAGCACCAATTTTGACAGAACAATATATTATTTTGATTTATTTCTTCCAAAACATATACCATATGTATTAAATAATTTAAAGGTAATTCTATCTGAAATTCCAGACATCTCTTTATTGAATCGAGAAAGAGAAGCTGTTAAAAATGAAATAAAAAACAAATTAAATCCTTCTAATCTTTTTAATGAAAAGATTCTGAGAAAGATATTTCCAAATCATTCTAAATATCTAAACGGCATTAGAAAAAGGTTAGCGGCATTAGATACAGCAACATATCAAGATGCATGTTTAACATTTTGGAATGATCACTATGATCCATATAATGTTACCTTATATATTGGTGGAAAAATTCCTGACGATTTAGATAATCTAATTAAAGATTGGGAAAAAATATCAACAAGAAAAACCAAACGACCTGTAATTGATTGGCCACAAGAATATCCATTAGAAAGACGTATTGAAATGATAGATAAAAACCGAAACGATAAAATAGCTTTAATAAATATTAATTATCAAATTCCTTCCTTTCCAAAAAATTATAGTATAGAAGAAAATTTAGCTAAAAATATATTAATCTATTTTTTAAATTCAACTAACGGTCCACTATACACACAACTAAGGGATAATTTGGAATTATGTTATTCGGTAGGATCAGTTTCTAATAAATTCGGAGATGCTTCTTTATTTACTTTTTTTGCAAAAACCGGAAAACTGAGTTACTTCAGACAAATAGAAGAAAAATGGAATGAAATAATTAAGAAGATCAGTGAAGAAGGAATACCATTAGAATTCCTAGAGATATATAAAGATAAATTCGAAATAGATAGTATTTTGGAAGATTATGTTTTTTCATGGGAAAGTGCCATTAGGGATTTCAAGTATGGAATTGATAATGACAGGGAAAGAATAGCAATAGAAAGTTTAATGCCAAATAATATAGCAAAGGTTGCCAAAGATATATCAGATCGTAATTACTTGATCAGTATAGAATTACCTAAAGAGGCTAAACATTAGATAAATATTTTCTACACATTCATAATCTATATAAACATCTTATTTAAATAAATAAAAATGACAAACATAGTCTGGTTTAACGATGTAAATAAGCATAAATCAATCATAGGAACTAAAGCTCTAAATCTAGCCACATTATATAATGAAAAGTTCCCTGTTCCTTATGGTTTCATAATAACAAATAATGCATTTAATGAATTTATCAATCCTTTACAAAGAAAAATAAATGATGTTTTAGTTGATATTAACATAGAAAACAAAGAACAATTACAACATGCTTCTAACATCATTCAAGACTTCATACTAGAACAACAAGTTCCAAACTCAATCTCTCGTGATATAATAGAAGCTTATAATAATATTTCAATAGATACTGATATTCTGCTTAATTCAGATGTCCAAACATTAAAATTTATAAGAAGTGGAAGAGATAGTTCATTTGTTGCTCTTCGTTCCTCTTCTAACATTCCAAGCTCAACTTTCATTAATGTTAAAGGAAAAAACAACATTGTTCAAGCATCACTTCAATCCTGGACTTCCTTATTTTCTCCTGAATCAATTGCATTTAAGATAAAAAACAATATTGATATTCAGTCTTCTTTAATCGTTCAAAAAATGATCAATCCAGAAAAATCAGGCTTGGTTTTGATAAATGACAATGAAATTATTATAAATGCTGGTTTTGGCTTGGGAGATGCCATTGTTACAAATTCTGTTAGCTCAGATAACTATGTTTTAGATAAATCAACTTTACAACTTAAATCATTTAAGATAAATAAGCAAGAATATAAATTAAACTTAGATGAGTTTACAGGCAAAACAATAAAGAAAGATCTTCATCATAATGGAGAAGAGCAAAAACTAAGAGAAGATGAAATAAAGAAAATAGCAAATTTAGCTAAAGATTTATTTTCTTATTACAAAAAACCATTAGAGTTAGAATTTTGTTTAGAAAGAAGAAAGGTTTTTGTTATACATTCAAGATTATTATAATTTATCCAATTCTCTTTTAGATATTAAATTTAATATTTGATCTAATATATTAATGCTTTCTAAACTTATTAAAGATGAAGTATCAAGAATGTAATTTTTTCCTTTTTCCATCATTCAACCCCGTTTAATACTTCTTTGAGCAACTACTTTAACAGATTCCATTTCATCAGCAATCTCTTTTCCTACTAGGCTTTCTATTTTTTCTTTTTTTATTATTCCATTTACATATAATGTGCTTAGCTCCATCAAAAGCTTATTTTTTTCTTCATGTACCTCTTCAGCTAATTTTGTTTTTACCCATTCAGATTTGTTAACTTTAAGCAGTTTTGAAATTATATCTAAATCCTGTACAAGATCCTTCGGCATTCTTATATTAAATTGTTCGGTTTTCATTCTAAATCACGTATAGTATATGATAGCAATTACTATATAAGGTTTTTGTTCTTAAATTTAAAATTCCTAAAGAAGAAGTTTGTTCTTTAATTAAAAAGTCTGTTGAAACAGCTTAATCCTGTCTATTTTGTCATTATAAGCCTTATAACTATCAATTATAGCATATAGAAAGGTTTATATAGTAGTTATTACTATAGAATAGTAACTAAAAGGTACAAAACATGACAAGACCACAAACAATAAATCAAGCAGAATATCAAGCTACTCTAGAAGAGTTAGCTAAAGTAGGTAAAGGAACATTACTTTACAAAGGTTGGAAAAATGATAAAGATGGCGATGATGTCACAAAAATTCTTACAAAGTTAGGACAAATTTTAACAGGCGACCCATTAACTTTTAATAATTCAACAGTAGATGGAATCAGAATGACTGCTGAAAGTCATCTAGATGAAATGAAGCAAGGATTGGAAGATAGATTTAATCAATATAAACCAAATATTTTAGATGATTATGTAACAACTATGGATAGAACAATACCTAGATTATATGCTGAACAAAAAGCTGAAACAGAACAACAGTTAAGTGAAACTTTGGGAAGCAATGATCCAAATGTTGTAAAACAAACAAAACAAATAGTAAAACAACTAACAGAAAGAAAATTGTATCAAGCAATTGGAAGATTAATAAGATCTATTCCAGTAAGCGAAGAGTACAAAGAACATAATCCAGAAATTTACAAAAATGTAAAAGATATAGAAGAAAAAGAAAAGCTTAGAAGACAAGGAAATATGGATGCATTAGCTAAAAAAGAAGTAGAGCAAAGAAGACTTCCTAGAGCATACGGAATGTTACCGGTTGCCAAGAAATGGGCTTCTGAAGGTAATGAAAGTGCATACGAAGCTGGAATTGGAAAAGCAGTTTTAACAAAGACTGAAAATGGTTACAAAATTAACAAAGAAGAACTAGCTAAATATGTTGGAAATAATATTGATGCTTACGCCGCAATGGCAGTTTTAGTAGAAGGAGCAAACGGGCAACAATAAGGAGAAAATAAAATGGATGGAGAAGCATTAAACCAATATCACAAACCAAAAAGGTTTCGTCAAGGAGAATATTTGTTAGGAATGGCTAGAGAAGTTGAAGAAGAAGCTATTAGTCTTGATATTACCGGATTAGAAAGAAATCATTTGTATAGAACAGCTGCTAGAATTAAAGCAGATGCTCAAATATTATTGAAACATTAATAAAAAGGATAATAAAATGACAAATACACAAACAGAAAAATTATACGAATCTACTGAACAAGAATATAATCTTAAACCCGATAGAATTTTTGAAATAGTTTCAAAATTAAGTTTATATGCAGAAGATGAAAAAGATAATCTTCAACATAGAAAACGATTAAGTTCAGCAACAGGTCTTTATGGTTCGTTAAGAACTTTAATATTAAACACTAATGCAGTTGATGAAAATGGAGTTACTATATCATCTAAGACTCTTGCAGAATTAGTCTTAAGTGGTGATGGTAAAAGTCTTTCTTTCAAAATACATCCTGTAAAAAGGTTATTATTTAACCCACATGATTTAGAATTTATAGGCAAGGAATATAGATTAAGTGAACATACTTCTAAAAAAAGAAGATAATAAAGGAGTGAAAAATGACAAAACAAATACCAAGAGACCCAAGGGGGTTTACACTTTTATTTAATCCTTTAACTGGGGTAGATGAATTAGTAAAAGCTCTAATTGCAATGCCTGGAGATCCTGATTATAAAGACATTCATCCAAATGAAAAAATAGATTTTATAGGTAATAACCAATTTTACATTGGTAATGATGGAAGACAATATGAAACATTAGAAGCTTTAAGAGAAGCAAATAAATTTTATACAGCAAGAATGTTTCCAAAAAAACCTAATCTAGATTTAATAGATAAAGGTCCATTTTATCGAGGGGATGACGGAAGAGAATATGCAACCTACGAAGATTTGAAACGTGCTAATGAATTACATACGAAAAGAATGTTTCCAAAAAAACCTTCTCGTTTAGATTAATTAAAACAATAATAAGATTTAAAACAAGATGAATAAACAAAAATTAATTGAAAGACTTGAAGATGTTATTGCTGTAGAAGATATAACTGCTTCATCTAAATCAAGTTTTAATGAAAGATTAATGAAATCACATTATTTATTAGCAAAACTATACATAAAAGAAGGTAATGCAGAAGTTGCATATTCCCATTTTGCAGAAGCGAAAAAACAATTTGATAAGATAAGTTTAATGTTAGATACATTAAGGTCAGTTAATCCTGTTTTTGTTCAAGACATTCGTAGAGATTATGAAACATATAAAAAATCTGTAGAAAACTTCAAAGAAACAGAATCACCTTTAGTAAAAAAATTTAATCATTATGCTCAAAAAATGATCAATCTAGGATTTGATTTAATACTTAGATTTTCTGATAAATATTAATTTTATCTCCTTTTCTCATTAACTTGTATAATTTTCTGATCAGCAATTAATTTACTAGCTAAAATTCTTAATACTCTCTCAAATTCTTCAACTTTCTCTAGATGATCATCAACTTCTCTTCCTTTTAAATCTTTAACATTTCCATGAACAATATTTTTAGTCAATATTCTAACTTCCTCATACCAATTAACATATTTCTTATCTAACATTCCTTTTTTAACAAAACTTTCATACAACATCTCAGCTATATGTTCAGGTGAAGGAGGAACTTCATTATTTGCCATCAAAGCAGCATGAGCACTATCCACCATGCTCCAATATAAATTATCAATAGCGCTTAACACAGCTATCTTTGCTCTCTGTATATGTTCAGGTCCTCTTCTTAATGTATTATAAACAGCTTCCGGAGTTGGTCTTATCCTTCCCTTAGCCAATAAAACTTTTAATGGAGCAAAAAATCCCCCATAATCCACCAAAGCTTGTCCATATCTCAAAACATTTATTACTACAGGTTCTCCTGCTTTAACTTCTTCCCAAAATACACTTAATGTAACTGTATTGATATGCAATTCTTTTTTATAATTTTGATTAGCAACTAATTTTCCTAGTTCTTCTCTATACCATGCAATTAACTCTTGATCCCAGACAATGCTGGCATCATCAACTATTATTATAATATCAATATCACTTTTCTTTGTAGCTTCTAATTTGCTCACACTTCCAAATAATACTATACTCTTTACTATTTCATTAAATCTTTTATAAGCCTTAATTGCAAAATCATAAGCTATTTCATAATCTTCAGTAAGAATTTTATCCTTTTTTGTTTTCTTAACTTCCTTTTTTTTCTTCAAAATATCACCTTTAACTATTGTTTTTTAACTCCTATATTAATTTATTGATTTGGGGTTCCTGAAAACCTGCTTTGATCTCCTCCAACTTGTCCACCTAACTCTCTTGGTAAATTTGAAAATCCTCCGCCATATAAATCTCTGAAATGAATGTCAGGCAGAATATTTCCATGTCCAACCATATAAGGATCAAATGTTTCCCTTATGCTTCCCCAAGCAGGCGCCATTACATGTGTATATAATGGGCTTCCTAATGCTTCAAATGTATAAGGCAATGAACTTTCCCTGAATTGTGCATCAAAAGCTCCAGCTTCATTAATCAAAGGAGCTCCTTGAGCAAAAGCTCCAAACTTCTCAAGCATAGCTAACTCTTCTTTTATTGGAACATCTCCCATTCCAGGAGCTAAGTGTGAATCAGCATAACCAAAATTATCAGCCAAATGTATTTTCTTTATTATTCCCGGATTATTTTTTGCTAAAGCCTCAACATCTTTTAAAACTAATTTTGTTGTTTCATCTTTATCATATCCAAATCTTTTCATCATATAAATGTGTCCAACATCCCATGTTGCTCCTATAAGATTATTAGCTACCTCTCTAGCTTTTTCTCCATCTAAATTTTTTTTCTTCTGTAATTCCATCGCAAAATTATCTCTTGCTTCTTGCAAAAAATCTCTGAAACTTTCTCCCCTAGATAATATTGTTTCAGGGTACCAATTTTCTATAGCCAGTATTGGAGCCTTTTTCATAGCCTTATCAACATCTTTAGTATCTTTTAATGCTCTCTCAAATCCATACATAGCAGAATTTACCACAGTCTCAGCAACCTTATGTTTGGCAAACTCATCAACTGGAATAAACTGTCTTGGAGCAGGAACATCTCTCAATTCATGCAATAAAGCATCATCTGCCAAATATTCTCCACCAAATTTTTCCATTGCTTTTTGATTTATTGCCATTTGTATCTGTTTAGGATTAATTGCATTTATTGGATTGATATTTTTTTCTCTTAATTTCTCAATAATTTCTGGAGGAATAATTTTCTTTACTATTTCGTTTCCATGAGTTTCTGCATATTCCTTTTTGAATTGTTCCTGTTTTCTATATTTTTCAATAAATTCCTTTAAACCCTTAGCAGCATTTTTATATCTTTCAGCTTCATTGCCATCATTTTTTTCATTATAAGGATAACTTACAAATTTGTGATAAATCTCCTGTAAATCACTTCCTATTCTAGTATCAATTTCTTCAATGTGACTGTCAATTAAATCTTTATTCTGTCTAAGTAAACCTTCTTTCTGTTGCTCTTCAGGTGTTAATGGAATATTATTTCTCTTTGCATAATCTATTGGCGCAAGTTCAGCCTGTAATGCATTTGATCTTTCATCTAGCTCTCTTTTGTCTTTAAGATAACTAAAAACTTTTAATTTTTCATTATCCCATTGCGTTTTATTAGCACTCCTTAATCTTTCTTCAGGCAGCCAAATTTTAGTCTCTCCAGGATATTGTTTTTTCTCATATTTTAAAGGTAATAACTGTCCTGTATCTTGATCTATAGCAATCATCGTATTATAATCTAAAGGTTTTTTTCCCTCAGGAACTTCAAGTCCTTTCTGCCAATAATATGCAGGCGTACTTCTATTTGTATGAATTGTTATCGGAAGATTTCCCTTAGGATCTAGTACCATTGCTTTGTCAATTATTCCAGCAACCACACTTTCTGTCTTTGCTCTTTCAACCTCATTCCATCCTTGATCAGTAAAACCTCCAAGATCTATCATAGGAGCATGTAAAGAAACTGTGCTATCTGTCAATTTTGCCAATCTTCTCATCTCTTTTAAATGTGTTAAGGGAACTTGCTCAAATTGATTTGGATCTAATGGTCCTGAAATTTCAACATTTTTTACTCCAGCATTTAATCTTAATCCAAGTTCAGCTAATTGATTAGGAGTATTAATGCTTGTAGTTCCTCCAATAATTCCTGCTGAGGTATAATAATCCCCAACTTTCTGTTTTACACTAGCTCCAGTATAAGGATCAAACCCAGTGTAATATTCATTATGGAATGGCATTTTACATTCTGCCCTCACTTACAGTATATTTAACTTCCGATTGGAAAAATTCTTTCTTTTTTGGCAAATTTTCCACAGATTTGGTTGAAACATATTGTTTATTAAAATCTTCTAACTTTCTTGTAGTGGATAAATCTGTTCTAGCAACTTCCACCCTTCTTCTCACTTCTTCAGCATCTTTATCACCAATGTCATAACCCATGTCAAATTTCGCTACAGATGGAATCTGTCCTACATCATATAATCTTTCCCTTTCTCCTGTAAAAACTCCTCCAGGACTTTCAAATAATCTTCTCACACTATCATTATCATTGATAGGATTATAATTAAATTCTCTAACTTCTTTATTTAAATCAGCCCCATATTGTACTTGATTTTCTTCTCTTCTTGTTTCTCTTCCAACAACTTGTTCTAGATTAGAAGGCTGAGCTAATGTTTGTTCTCTTCTTTCTTGAACTTGGTATTTTGGAGCTTCCTCTACATCTGATGTTTTCCTTGTAGACATATCCAATAATTCATTTCCTCTAACCTCTCGTATCATCTCAACATCTTTTTCTAATTTTCTTAATTTTTCTATCATTTCCTTATCTTTCATTTGGTTTATTGTTTTTTGCAAAAATTCCTTTTTCTTCTCTTTATCTTTAATATTATTCAATTCCTTCACAATGTTCTCAAATAGTTTTTTGTCTACCATGCTATCATACCATGACCCTTCTTATATATGTCATATGCTCTTAAAACAGTTTCTAAAGCTGTTTTTTTTGCAACGCTTTTAACCTGATCAACTTCAAAGCTGTCTTTTGTTTTAGTTGGTCCTATATATCGGAAAACTCCTTTAAGTTTATTCGTAACTTCCTTAAATCCTCCAAAAACATTCCATATACTAACAATTTCTTTTTTCTTTTTTTCCTCTTTTTTCTTTTTCTGTTCACTAGGTTGATCTTGTAAATACAAATCCATATCAGCATATATCTCTTTCAAACTATTGTTTGTTAACTCCTCGACTAATTCTAATCCTTCATAAGCTTCTTGATCCTCTATTATCTTTAATTCTTCATCTGTAAACATATAACCCCTAAAAAACATATCTGTAGTTCCTGCATGAACATACTGGCTTCCAGCTGCAGTCCTTAATGATTGCGGAACTGTTCTGAATTTGAATTCAACTTCAAGGCATGAATAATATTTATTTTTAAATTTAATTTTTTTATATTTTTCAAATACACTTTCTGGTTTAACTTCTTTTTTCCCAAATAAGCTAATTTCCATCTGCATATTATTAAATGTATTAACAATATCTGGGCTATTAAACTCCCTCATTCTCAGTTTTTGTGCAGCTATTAAATAAGGTCTTGCCCATTTAGTATACAATTTTAATGATTCTACTTGAGATTTAAGATAAGCCTTTTCTATATTATATCTTTTTTTTAACTCGTCTCCGCTATACTTTTTCCATTCATTATATTCTTGAAATTTCCTTTTTAATATCACTTTTACCCTTGAATTTAAATCTAAATTGTCAATTTGGTCTACGCTCTTCATTCTAAAAAATGCATCTCTTAATGTAACAAACTGTAATTGTTGGGCCAATCCATTAATACTTCCACGTCCATGTTTAATATCAACTTGATCCATCCAAACCCCTCTTAATGAGATTTCCGCTAACTCTTTTTTTTGTGCATTGTCACTCTTTAAATCATCATAACTGTCTATTCTTATTCTAAATTCCTTTAAATCATACATCAAGTTTATTATGCTTCTTATAACAGTGTTAACAGTTCCCATTATCTTCATAGCTCTATCTTCCATTATAGAAGCTCTTGATCCCATCTCCCCATAATATCCTGAACTTACACTTGCTTCAAAAGCCTCATCTAATTTCTTAACTTCTAATCCCAGTCCAGTAGGAGCAGTTCCTCTCATAAAATCTAAAAGCCAAAAATAAATCGGTTCCAATCCTTCACTCATGCTATCATATGTAATATTATATTCTCCTGATTCATTAATATCCAATTGAACTAAAGCATCTTTTTTTATCTCTTGAACTAATAATCTTCTTATCTCAACTCTTGTCTCAGCATCTTTTTCTTCTTCTAATTTTTGCTTTAAGAATTCTTTTTTATTCTTTACACTATCCAGCTCTTTTTTTACATCAGCTATCATATTCAAGAAGCAAAACTATTTATATTTCCTATAATATAAACTTTACTATTCGAAAAGAGGTTAAAATGGGTATTTTAGACAAATTAAAAAGAAAAAAACATGAAGAGGAATTGCCTGATATCAATCAGGATTTTTCTGATAATTCTTTTACTAAGCAAGATTTTTCTCAAAGACAACCTATTGCGCCATTTCAAGACTTTCAGCCAGATAATAACTCTTCAAATCAACAATTATTATTGAGCAAATTAGATTTAATTCTTGCCAAGCTGCAAAATCTAGAGCATAGAATAGCAATTATTGAAAAGATAGCCAAAGAATCTCAGGAAGAAGAACAGCCTCAAGAAAGAATAATAAGAAGATGGTGAATTGGAAACATATAATTATTTTAATTTTATTGATATTAATTGATCAATTAACTAAACTTTATTTCAAAGAAAAAAAATTCTTTATATTTAATTACTCAGAAAACACAGGAGCAGCATTTTCATTATTTCTCGGATTAAACACAATTTTAATTATCATTGGTTTAATTATCTTAATATTATTAATATATTTTTATTTTAAAACTAAAAATTTAATACAACTTTCTTTATTATTAATCATATCTGGAACAATTGGAAATTTAATAGATAGGATATTTTTTAGTTACGTCAGAGATTTTATTGATTTTAAAATTTGGCCGATATTTAATATAGCAGATTCTTTAATTGTTATTGGTGTTATTTTAATATTATTAAAAGAATTTAAGATTATAAAAAACTAGGATTACTTAAGCAATATCTCATATCAAAAACAACATCTCTTACTAAACTCTTTGATGATGATTGAATCCTAATCTTTCCAGTTCCTTTCAATTGATTATGTTCCCAATCTAAAAATAAGCCTGTATTTTCTCCATGATTTACAAAGAAATGTGTGGTTCCCGTTTGTAAATACAATCTAGAATGTGAATCTGTATCTTCACCTTTGTGCTCTGCCTTATATTTTTCAAGCAATATTCTTTCGCATGATAATCTATATCTATGAAAATCTCCTCCTTTTCCCATTTTAACTGTTATTTCTGAAACTGGCATATATTTTCAGCATTAATTCTCATATATAAAGGTTTTTATTTGTTACTACTTTAAAGAAGATAAGAACGAAAGATTTATAAATGGTAAAGTTAAATTCCCATTAAAATGTTTCCAATAAAAACTAGATGGAAGTTAAGTTTAGGATTGACAACTATCTTCTTAGCGGCAAATTTATTAATAAAACCTAATCCACCCAAACTAGATATACCAAATTTAGAATTTATTAGCCAATCTCCTCATGTAATAAAAGCCACATTCTCAGATAGAAATGAATATTATTTCAGATTTTTAAATGTAAAATCACCCCAAGATACATTAGATGTCTATATAACAAAGAAGTTATTAGATGATTGTAATAATCTAAGTTATATAATATCATATTCATCAAGATTTGTATCATTTAATTCAAAAAATCCCAGAATTTTATCAAACTTTAATCCATATATATCATCTACAGTAGATAGTTGTTCTCAGTTATAAATTATTTATTTAAATTTTTTATCTTTTGGTGAATCATACATTGTTTTCCATAAAATCTCTGCATCTTTTAATCCTGCTTCTTCTTCTGGACTAAGAGCCAATAAAAATTTAGCATCTAATCTTTCTTCACTTTTATCTTCACTGAGTAAAGTGTACGCTAAAAATATCGAAAATGCCCTTTCATTGTTTAGTGTTTTTCTAAATTCTGTAAAAAATCTTTCATCATAATAAATATAGCCTAGTCTTTGTGCAGGAGAATCACCAGTAACGCCTCCAATAACATATCCTATTCCTTTGATGTCTTTTTTAAATTCATCTACAGTAGATTTGCCCAATTTTAAAGATGCAAAAAATAAGGCTTCAGATATCATTTCAAAACGTTTTACATGTTCTTCTCCAGATACTGTGGGATTTACTCTAATTGGTAATGTTACATCCTTTGCTATTTTATTAACCTTATTGCCTACTGATGGAATTAATGTATCATATATGAAACTTCTTTTTTCAGAATTAGTTTTTTTGATTTTATCTTGTTCTTCTTTTTGGCATCTTTCTATGCATTGTTTAGGAACGTATCTAATAGGGTTTCTAGATGCAAAGTTTTCCAAATGTATAGAAAATTCAATTATTTGAGATATATCAACAACTTCTTTACCACTCGGATCGGTTATTGTTAATGGATTGTTATTAACATATTGATAACCACCTTCAGTTGGTTTAAAAATAGGATCACTAGAAATAAACTTACCATTATTTGGATTATAATATCTAGCATTAAAATAGTTTAAACTACTTTCTGCATCATATTCTTTACCAGTAAATCCATATCTTTCATTATTTGTAGAACTAAAACTTAACTCTTTTCCAAAAGGTAAATAATTAGCTCTAAAGTTAATATTTCCGATATTATCTGTTTGTAAAGATGTACTTCCAATATTGTCTGAAGAATAATAAATAACATTATTATTTTGTATCTTAGCTAATCTTTGATTAGAATAAATATAACTTACTGGTAAATTAGATTCTTGTACTATAGCTAACTCAGAAGTTTGTGGTACCTCTTGATTAACAACAAAGGTATCTTCATTTCCAATAAATACATAATCATCAGATTGATCTCCAATTATAACTTTTATCGTTTCTAATTGAATTCCACCAGGATATGTAACAACAAAGAATTTAGTTTCGAAAGCTTTTAATGTTTCATCTTGAATTATAGTATATTGATTATTTATTATAAAAGTTATCTTATTAAAGTTTTGATTAAAATTATTCTCAACTAAAACTTGTAATTGATTTTCATTAACATTAACACTTTTTATCTCTATAGAATTTAATTGAGCAGAACTAAAAGGCATAACTAATAGTAAAACTACTAGAAATATACAAATAACCTCTTTTTTCATATTTAAAGACAATCTTTATTAATATTTAAGTCTTTTTAATAATATGAACAAACTAAAAGAAATCTACAATATTTTATATAAAGAATATGGAAATCAAGGCTGGTGGCCATTATACAACTACAAAACTAAAATTTTCGAATATATTAATTTTAATCTTAATCTAACAGAATCACAAAAACTAGAGATTATTCTTGGCTCTATCCTAACCCAAAACACTTCCTGGAAAAACGTAGAAAAGGCATTAAAAAACCTAATAGAAAATAACTATCTATCAAAATCTAAACTTAAGTCAATAGATAATAAACAACTAGCTTTATTGATTAAATCCTCTGGCTATCACAATCAGAAAGCAAAGAAAATTAAAGAATTTCTAAAGTTTAGCAAGAAAATAACAAGAAATAATTTATTATCAATCTGGGGTATAGGTAAAGAAACAGCAGATTCAATTCTATTATATGCTTATAAACACCCAATCTTTGTAATTGACAGTTACACCAAAAAAATATTCAATAGGCTTGGTTTCAAACAAACAACTTATGATGAATTACAATACTTATTTCATAAAAGTTTAAAGAAAAATCATAAACTATTTAACGAATATCATGCTTTATTGGTAGAGCATGGTAAAAGATATTGTAAAGCTAAACCATTATGCCAATCCTGTCCATTAAATAGAATATGTACATTTTACAACACAAAAGCTTAAATTTAATTTACAAATCATCATTTTCATGGAATATAAAGAAAGAGCTCCTGCCTTATTTCTAGCATGCAGATCAGGTAAAGATTTCGCAGAAAAATTAGTTATTGAATATAGCAAACTAACAGCTGTTAATAAGGAGCTAGGTAAAATGCAGGTAGAAAACTTTTCAGATGGTGAAATTCATATTATCATAGATGAAGAAACAGTTAGAGGAAAAGATGTTTACATAATACAAAACCTCTACAATCCATTAACTAATATTAATCTACATGAAAATTTATTTGAATTATTGAGTGTAACGAGAGCAATTAAATCATATCAAGCTTACCAAGTTACAATTGTTGTTCCATATCTGGCATATTCAAGGCAGGATTATGTAGCAGAGAAAAAACAGCCAATCAATGCTAAAATGGTAATGGACATGCTTAATGCAGCAGGAGCAGATGGAATATTAACAATGCACATTCATTCTAAACAACAGCAAGGTTTTGTTCCATCTGTAACTTTTGCTTATGATAATTTGATGCCAACTAAATTATTTGTTAATCATATTAATAAGAATTATCCTGAAATATTATCCAATTCTACTGTATTTTCTCTAGACGTTGGAGGCATTAAACTAGCCAGAGAATTAAAAGATAAATTAAACTTAAGATTGGTTATAAGTGATAAAAAAAGACCTAAAGCAGAGCAAATTGATCATGAAGAAGTGTATTTTGTAGGAGAAGAAGAAGATATTATAGGGAAGATTGGTATTGGAATAGATGATATGATATCTTCAGCTGGAACTTTATATGCTATACTTAAAAAGGCTAAATCTAAAGGATTAAATGAATTTATTATGCTAGCTACCCATTCTTTGCTAGTTAGCAAAGCAATAGAAAGATTAACTGAATTGCATAATGAAGGAATATTAAAAAAATTAATTGTTACAAATACAATACCCCAAAAAGATTTGCCTTTTATAGAAGTCATAGAAGTAAACAAAGATTTCGCAGAAGCTATCTATAGAAAAAACACAAATCGTTCAGTTAGTCTGCTTTATTCTTGAGTTAAAACATTTAATCTTCTTGATTTAGAAACAAAATTTAATATCTTTCCATCTTTATATTTACCTGTTCCAAAAAAATCATCATTATTTTTTATAATGACATAACCTTCAACTTCTTCATTTATACTAACATCTTCGCCTTTCATCCATTTTATTACATCATCTTTATTTAAGTTAGCCACATTTGTTTTAGCATATTTTCCTATTAATTGACTTCCTTCTATACTTAATCTTATTCCATCTTTTTCTAAACTGCAAAAGTATAATCCGATATTATCCACTCTTAACTTTTTTAAGTCAATTTTCGCTATCTCCCTATTTGTTATTAATACCTTATCTTTAGTGTTTTGTAAAAAAATATGATCTAATTTTAATTCTTTAATATTATATTGTTTCTTAATTTTATCTAATATTTCATTAACTTGTTTCTTATTTAATATTTTCATAATATTTACTTATTTAGATAAGTTAAAAACCTTTCTAATGAAAAGATTTAAAAAAAGAGATTTACTTTCAATTGTATGAAAGATAATGATATTCTATTAATTTGTTTAGAAAATGCTATAAAATATGGCGGCAAAGCAGATATAGGAAGTGTTATTGGAAAAATATTAGCAAAAGATTCTTCTTTAAAGTCAAATATCAATGAAATTAAACAAACCGTGATTAAATTAGTAAAAGAAGTTAATTCTTTAAGTTTAGAACAACAAAACAAAAAATTCAAAGATCTAGGTGGAAAAATAGAAGAAAAGAAAGAAGAAAAACATGATTTATTTGCCTTCCTAAACATAAAACAAGGAGAAAAAATAGTTACAGCATTTCCTCCTGAACCTTCTAAATATCCTCATATAGGCCATGCTAAAGCCATTTTACTTAATTACGAACTAGCTAAAAGATATAAGGGAAAATTTATTTTAAGATTTGAAGACACAAATCCAACATTAGCAAAAAAAGAATTTTACAAAATTCATCTAGAAAATTATAAATGGCTTAATATCATTCCAGATAAAATAGATTATGCATCTGATCATATAAAAGAATTTTATCATTACGCTGAAATATTAATTAAAGATGATAAAGCATATTGTTGCACTTGTTCTCAAGATGTAATGAAACAAAATAGATTCAAGGGAATTGCTTGTGCTTGTAGATCAAAAAATACAGAAGAAAATATTAAACTTTGGAAGAAAATGCCAAAGATGAAAGAAAATTCCATTGTTTTAAGATTAAAGATTGACTTAAATCACCAAAATACAACAATGAGAGACCCGACAATTTTTAGAATAATAAAAGCTTCCCATCCAAGATTAAAGAAAAGATTTACAGTCTGGCCAAACTATGATTTTGAAAATTCAATAATGGATGGAATAGAAGGAATAACCCATAGATTAAGGACAAAGGAATTTGAATTAAGAGCTGAACTTCAACATTATATCCAAAATGCTCTCGGTTTTATGGAAACATCTAGTTATGAATTTGCTCGTTTTAATCTTGAAGGAACTGAATCATCTGGAAGAATTATTAGAGAAAAAATAAAGAATAAGGAGATGACTGGTTGGGATGATCCATCATTAACAACATTAGTAGCTTTAAAACGTCGAGGTTTTCTTCCTGAAGCAATTAAAGATTTTGTTTTATCAACTGGAATATCAAAATCAGAATCAACATTAAAGTGGGATGATTTAATCTTACACAATAAAAGATTGCTTGATCCAAAAGTTAATCGTTATTTCTTTATTATTAATCCAGAAAAAATTGAAATAAAAAATGCTCCAAAAATAACAGCAAAACTTCCCTTACATCCAGAATTTAAAAGAGGTTTTAGAATATTAAAGACAAATGGAAAATTTTACATCCAAGATAAATTAGAAAACAACAAAGTTTATCGATTCATGCATCTATTTAATTTTAAAAATTTAACTTATATTTCTTTAGATTATGATGAAAAATTAAATGCCAAATTAATTCATTGGCTTCCAATTTTAAAAGATTTAGTTAAAGTAGAAGTTTTAATGCCAAACAAAGAAATAAGAAAAGGTTTAGCAGAGCCGTCGATAAAAAAGTTAAAAGTAAATGATATTATTCAGTTTGAAAGAAATTTTTTCGTTCGTTTAGATAAAAAAACTAAAAATAAATTATTTTTTTATTTTTCTCATAATTGATAAAGTTTAAATACTAAAACAACTTTCAAATATTAAATAAAAATTGAGGTGATCACCAAAAATGGCAAAGAAAAAGAAAAGATTATAAATAAAAAGATAAATTCTTAAATTTTATTTTTTTTAATTTTTTTTAAAACAATAACCTTTATAAACCCATAATTCTCGCAAATGTTAAACCGATGATTAACTAGGAGGTTTAAAATGGATCTAAATTCAGATATTTCAAAAGAAAATGTAGAAAAAGCATTGGAAGCCGTCGAGATAGCTAAAAAAACAGGTAAAATAAAGAAAGGTACTAATGAAGTAACCAAAGCTATCGAGCGTGGAGTTGCAAAACTAGTTCTAGTTGCTAAAGATGTTAATCCTAAGGAAGTTATAATGCACTTGCCTGCTTTATGCAAGGAAAAAAACATTCCTTTAATTCCAGTTAATACAAAAGAAGAACTTGGAAATGCAGCTGGAATCCCTGTTCCAACATCAGCTATCGCTGTAATTAAAGAAGGCGAATCTGCTAAACTAATAAAGGAATTATCTTCATTATAAAATGGCAGAACATAATCCCAAAGATCAAAGACATCAAAAGCCAGATGTAAGGCAGGAAAATAAGCCCTTTCAGCGAGAATCTTCTCTATTTTCATATGCATTTGCTGCCAGAGTAGAAGAAATTATTGGCAGAACAGGAGCAAGGGGAGAAGCAACTCAAGTAAGAGTCAAAGTTTTAGAAGGTAGAGATTCTGGAAAAATATTAAGAAGAAATTGTAAAGGTTCAGTTAGAATAGGAGATTATTTGATGTTACGTGAAACAGAGATAGAAGCAAGAAAACTAACACAAAATAGAAAATAAAATGGCAAACTGTTCGTTCTGTGGAAGGAGAATTGAAAAGGGAACTGGTAAAATGTATGTTTACAAAACCGGAAAGATTGATAATTTCTGTTCATCTAAATGTGAAAAGAATCTGATTAAGCTTGGAAGAAGGCCTAGAGATTATAAATGGACTAAATTCTTTGAAAAAGGAAGCAAATGATAGAAAGAACATTTGTAGCTATAAAACATGATGGAGTTCAACGTGGATTAGTAGGTGAGATTATAAAAAGATTTGAACAACGAGGAATAAAGATATCTGCTTTAAAATTAGTTCATGCAGATGATCATAAAGCAAAGAATCATTATACATTTACAGAAGAATGGGCCAAGCCTATGTATGACAGAACAAAAGAAGGTTTTGAAAAACAAGGAAAACCTTTTCCATTTAAAGATCATATGGAATATGCAAAAATGATACAAAGTTATAACATAAATTATTTACAAGAAGGTCCCGTAATAGCAATGGTATTAGAAGGTCCTCATGTAGTTGAAATTGTCAGGAAAATTATAGGTCATACAGAACCAAGACAGGCTATTCCAGGTACAATAAGGGGAGATTTTGCTACAGATAGTTATACAATGGGTAATGATAATAAAAGAGCTGTTAGAAATATAATGCATGCTTCTGGAGATGTTAAAGAAGCTGAAAGAGAGATAGCTTTATGGTTTTCTGAAGATGAAATTCATGATTATAAAAAAGAAGATTGGAATGTAATTCATAAATTATAACATTAATGGTGAAGTTTTAAATATAACAATCTTTTTGTATTTTTATGAATAACAAGTTAAAATTAATGGATAAAATTCTTAGAAATAGTAAATTAACTGAAAAAGATGCACTAGAAATAGGCAGAAAGGTGAACAAAGAACTAGCAAAAAAGCATGGTTTAATTAAATGAAAGTTACTTTAAATTCAATTCTCTATCTAACTCTTCAGCCATCTCTTTTAACTCATTAAACACATCATCTATATCTCTTCTTAATGTTTTTACTAACTCTTCTAAATTATTAACTCTCAAATAATATTTGCCATCTTTATTTACTATAATCCCTTGTTCTATTAAATTATTTAAATGATGAACTATAGTCCCTCTTGTTAAATTAGCTCTTTCAGCTAATTGATCACTTGTTAATCCTTTTCCAATCTTAGCTACTTTCAATAATTCAATAAATATTCTAAAAGAACTCTTATCTTTATCTCTTGTTCCAAATAAACCTAGACTATTGCTAAGCCATTGTAATCCTTCATTAACATCTACTTGTTTTGGTTTACTTACCTTAACTATGGTTACTCTTCTAAAAAATGTTGTCATAAAGTTAAATATATTGTTTAGTATATAAAATTTCCTTATCTGCGTAAATTAAACCTTGTATGTTTTAATTAAACAAAGAATTTTTCATTACTCTAATACGTCTCTTTCG
>CAZJUI010000024.1:0-20312 GCA_964549185.1 Candidatus Woesearchaeota archaeon | reverse complement strand
GTAATCTTGTTTTGAATAATGCGATTCCATGATCATTTAAAGTAAATTTAATTTCTTTATCTTTAATTATTTCTAGAGCTTTTTTTTGCTTTAAAATTCCAATTGCTACACTAATTTCTTCTTTAGAAAGATTAGATTTACCTTCTATTTGCTGGATTGTTAAAGGATTATTTTTTAAAACATTAAGTAGGTGTCTTTCTGGCAATCCTTCTCTGAAATAATGAATGCCGTTTTTATCTAGAGAAACTTGAGAAGATGATGTTGTTATTATCTTTACAATGTCTTTAGATTCAAACCATTGCAAAGCTCGCATTGCTTCTACATTTGATAATTGTGATAGTTCTGAAAGCTCTTGTAGTGAAATATTATCTTTTAGAAAAGGAAGTATTTTTCTCTCTAGAGGATGAAGGCTTAAGATTAACTTGTTTAAATCCATATAAGAAAACTAAGAAAAGATGTATTTAAATTTATTGTTTAAGGAGATCTTCTCATGCCTCTAAGAGTTCTGGCTTTTTGCGCAACTACTTTACCAAGAGCTTCTTCTAAGGCATAGATAACTGCTTCTCTTATTGTGCAATCATATCTTCTCATATACCATTTTGGCAATCCCTTGTAAGAAAATCCTTTTTTCATTATTAATTCTTCAGAAAAAAAATCTTTACCTAAAAGTGTTTGAGGTTCGTCTTCTTTTCCAACAGTTTTTATAACATCCAATGTTGCTTCAATTCTTGCTCTTGAATTATTATAATATCCATTACTATGTTTTTGTGGTTTTGGTTTTTCAGTTGCTCTTTTTTCAAGATTGGCTCTTGCCATTGTTATTCTTCTATCAAGATGATTGCCTATATAATCCCCTGGATGACCTGAGGTTGGACAAACTCCATTTGCTCTTAATGTTTCTGCAAATAATAAATAAAATTCATCGGTCTGCCTAGCGCTATCTGAATATTTCATTGCCCTAACGCCTGCTTGTATCTCTTCTATGTCTAAATGATGTTTTTTCATTTTTTTATTGCCTTATAACTTATTATTTAAATTTATTGTTATGGAGATTTTTTCATTCCTAAGTATTCTCTTGCTTGTTTAGCTATTCTTGCACCATAAAATTCTTGAATATAATGAATATAAGCTTGTGCATGGGGCAAATGATGTTTTCTCGTATACCATTCAATGGCACCTAATATGGAAGTTCCATCTGGCAGTTTTATAGTATCAAAACTACCTACTCTCGCTGGATTACTTGGAGTTGTGCCTGTTTTTTCTAAAATAAATTCCAATGCTTTTCTTCTCTTGTTTGGATCATTCCAATGGCCTTTTTTGTGAGTTGTAGTGAATTTTCCAGGTTTCCTTTCTGGAATTACTAAATCACCTAAATCATCTTCTTCACTTTGTTGTGTTAATCTAGCAAGAGGATCGTAAACAGGATTAATTGGTTTATAATGGGGTGGTTTTGTTGACATTTTATTGTCTTTCTAACATTTTATATTTCCATAAATTCTGCGTCAATTATTCCAGGATTACCATTACCATAAATTTGAGATGCTCTTTCCCTATCATATGCTAACTCATCTTTTGTATATTTTATAAAAATGTGTCTTGGTGGAAGAAGTTTTGCAAATTGTTCTTCTGTTTTTCTCATTTTGCCCTCAAGCATCCAACTAAGCACAGGCATTTTTCTTATAGTTTCAAACTTTGGAGTTAAATCATCTTTCATTGCTAACATAATTTCTCCAAGTGTAATTCCAATTTTATTCTTCATGTAACATGAAAATTCGAATTGTTCTCTTTTGGAGAATATTCTTCTGTAAATTTCATTTACTGATTCTCTATCCTTAACTATATCAACTGGATTTGTGCCTCTTTCTAAAGACAATTGTTTAGCATTAGCAACAACGGCTTCATAAAATCTTGTTTCCATATCAACAGCCCTGCTAATCATGGTTGGAAGATCACCAAAAATATCTCGTGTTTCATTACTAAGAACAAGGTTATCAATATGATTCTTGTTTTTCAATGTTGTTAGGAGCTTCATAAGTTCTGGGGTCTTTTTTAATAAATCCATCCAATGTTTTTTTGGGTTATCATATTTTTCTTGCTTACCGAAGAAAGTTTCTTCCCATTCCTTATATGTTGTATAAAATGGTTTAGAATCTCTTTCTTGTAGCCAAAATGCACCCAGAATTCTTTCATCCTCTTTAGTAAAGTCCTCTAATGAAGTAGTATATCTTGTTGGTAATCTAGATACTGCTTGTTCTGTTTCTTGTACAATTCTTACTAAGTCGTTTGACATTTTTTAGAATATTACTTCATGCCCGTTTGCTCTAATTGATTTAATTTGAAATGTGGTTAGGTCTTCGTATTGTCCTGTTAATTCTATTTTCTCGTTATCGCCATCATTTATTTCTGATTCGATTATAGCTTGTGCTTGAGCAATCTCTTTTGTGCCATAGTTGCTAATGACATTTTTATATGCTAAAACTGTAGTGCCATCATCTAGTCTTAAAACTGTTGCTATAGATCCATCCCTTTTAGCATAACTTTCACCTGTAGATAATGGATAACCTGAGATTTCAGTAGCTTTGGTAATCATTACGTAATAATTAGGTGGTGTTTTTATTGTTTCACCACAACCAACTAAACTAAGTAATCCTAATCCTGCTATTCCAAGTTTTATTGGTCTTGTAAGTTTTTCTAACATTTCAATCACTCCTTACACCTTTTCTAATTTTTGCCAATTAGAAGCAAACATGCTATCAAATGCTGCTGAGAAGAAAGGTGATTTTACCCATATTCCAACATCATAGCTTTCATGTATTTCTTTATCGTCATTTATCATAAATGTCATTTCTTTGCCATCTACCAATATGAATCTAGCATTTATATCATTTACTTTTCTTACATCTGCAAACTCTAGAAATTGCTTGGCTATCTTCATATTATCATTGTTAATTGGAGCTGCTATCTTAACTTTAACTCCTTTTGATGCTAATTTCTTTAATGTAGCTCCAAGTTGCTCATATTTTCTCTTTAATCCTTCTGCACTTGTTACTATGACAATTGAAGATTTAGCATTTCCAAGCATTGATTCAACATGATCATAGATATTATTTCTTCCACGAATACTTCCACTTATAGTTGTTGGATCAATATGGTTTATTCCGTTTTTGTATAATAAAGATAATTCTTTGAAGAATTCTGTTGATTCTACTTTGTCTAAACTTGAAATTTTAGATTCAGAGTCTACTAAAATAGATTTCTTTACTCTTTTCATTATTTCATCTGGCTGGACTGCAATATATCTTATTGGCTTTCCAAGCTTCATTATAACAAAGCCACGTTTTTCTAAGCTTTCTAGAACATCATAGCTTCTTGATCTGGGAACATCAGAAATATCAGACAATTCTCCTGCTGTAGCTATACCTTTGCTAAGCAAAGCTGTCCAAATTTTAACTTCATAAATATTTAAATCGAATGCTGATCTTAACCTTTTCAGGAAATCATTGTTTACTATCATTTTTTTCTCCTTTGTACCCACTTTATAGGAATAATAATGGTAAGAGGGGGTATATAAAGCTTTCGGTTAATGTTACTTGATGGTGGTAAATATGCAAAGGCTTAAAAATAATAGTGTTATTTAATAATATAGTTAGGGGGATATTAAATGTATAAAAATTTAGAACAAACTGTTCGCGATGTTGTAAAGGAAACTGATGGTCTAGTAAAAAAGAAGGAGATTAAAAATTGGGAAACATTTGTTCGTGCAAATGCAAGAGATTTTTATTCTGAGACTATCTTGAGGACTTCAATAAATGTAATGAAAGCACTTTCAGAGGGAAAAACTCCTAGATCAGCTTATAAACTATTGTATGGTATATCTAGAGCTATGGCTTCTCTTGCAGTTGATGTTGTTTATAACTATTATCAGCATGGAGAAGAATTCAGAAAATATTGGAATAGAAAAAATGGTTATTCTGGTAATGGTGTAGTTAATCCTTCTATAATAGAACTTTAATTATTTCTTTTTTCTTTGAGAACGTAAAGCTCCACCTTTTCTATAACTCTTAAAACGTTTCTTTTTTCTTTCTTGAGGATAAGCATATTCTGACATTTTAAAGCTTAGAAAGTTCAGATTTAAGATTAAAGTCTTTATTTCTTAATATTGTCTTATCTAGATCATCAAATTTTACCTTTTTAAGTTTTGATTGGAAGTTAGATGTAAATTCAACTATTTGATCTGCTAGCATTTTCTTAACTTCTGAACTTAATATCTCTCCCTTTTTATATTTTTCTCTTAAGCTTAATGATTCTTCTTTTGTCAAAAAAAATCTTTCTAAATAATATATTGAAACATCAGCATCTGGATTACCGCCATGCTTTCTTTGCTCTTCTAATGATTTAGCACCGCCTGAGAATGCTTTATTTACTTTTTTTCTGATTGTTTTTTCATCTTCTTTCAAAAAAATCGCATTATCTCTTGATTTTGACATTTTCTCACCATCAATTCCAGGTCCGAAAGATATATGCAATACAGATGGTTTTTGTAAATTAAATCTTGAAGCTATGTCCCTAGCTATCCTCAAATGACTGTCTTCATCTGGACCTATTGGAACAAGAACATTTTTAATATCAAATTCATGTTGTGGAAATAACACATGAGCAGATTGAACTGCTGGATAGAAATGCAAGCCGGGATTTTCTTCTTGTTTATAACCATAGACTGCCTTGATTTCTGACATTGTTACTTTTTTTGAAAGTTTTATAGCGAGATTATAGATGTTTGTGTAAATTTGATCAATTATAAAATAAGTTTTATGTGAATCATATCCATAAGCTAATAATTCTTTAGCCAAACTTAATGAATTTTTTAAAGCTTCTTCTTGGTCTTTTATCTTTCCTGTAACATAGCTCTCATCATCTGAGATAGGAATGAAAACTGGAATTTTAAACTCTCTTTGAAAATAAAGATTGGTGTCAAAAACAGCTTTATGTCCCAAATGTATTGTTCCTGAAGCATTAAAACCACTAACAATAGCGCATTTCTCTCCTTTTTTTAAAGCTGAATAAAATTTATCAAAATCACGATGTGAGTAAATAAGATTATTCTGGAAAGTATAAAAATCTGGCTTGTCTTTGGTCTTAGAAAAATCTGAAGCACCAAAATCTTCAACAAGCTTTCTATTATCTTCTTGCAATTTTTTAATATCCATAATAATTAAGAATATTTGGTGTTTTTAAATTTATTGCCCAAGTCTTCTTTTTGTTATCTGTCTTGTTAAGAATGTTAATATTAAAAATACTGTGAAGTAACTTAGCAGGACATATAATTCAGTTGCAATTGAGGAAAATGACCCTTTGAATAATAGTAATTTCTTTAATACTGAATCTGCAACAACAAATGGATTAAATGATGCTATCCATGACATAGATGGAGGTATTGTCTCTATTGGAAGTATTGTATTTGAGAAGAATAATAAGAAGGCTGAAACCGACATTGCAGCCAATATTGAGGTTTCTTCTGATTTAAATGCATAACCAAGCATCATTCCAAGCAAAATGAAAGTTGAGGCTATAATCAATAATGAGACGATTACCATTAGTATTACTAAGATTAATTCATTTTTTAGGAAAAATGCTGCCTGCCCAAATATTATTGCCAGTTGAAATACTAATATTATCAAACAAGTCAAGAAAGTTCCTATTATGAATGTGAATTCTCCTGTAGGTGTAATGAAATTCCTGAAGTAAGCTGCTGTATTCTTCTCCCGCATAACCAAAGTTGTTGCCAATAAAATACTTACAAACATAATAATTAAAGCTACCAGTGTTGGAAATAAAAAGTTCCAGTTTTTCTTGTCCTGCGATATAGGATTAATTTTTGTTTTTATGGGGGTAGCTATTGAACCTGCTTCTTTAACTTGAATACTATCTATAGATGAGATTGTGGATTCGAATGAAGTTTGTAAATCTGTTATTTTTTGAGTATTTGATTCTGCTGTTGTTTTAATTATCTGAACATCTGCTTTAATTAATGCTGTTTTGTTGTTTAATTCTAAGATTTGATTTGTTAATGAAGTAAGACTAGTTTGAATATCATTTAATTCTTCTATAGAACAGTTTGAGCATTGAGACTCGATATTTTCTATTATATCAGTGAGATTGTAATCATCCTTATTTATGTTAAATGTTATCGAATCCAGGCTTGATTGGATGTTTGAGGATTTTGTCTTTATTCCTTCATTATCAGATGACATTACAGTTAATGATTCCTTGTTTTTTGCTGCGGCTGATTTTGATGCATCTAATGAATCAATTAAAACTTGCGTTAAACCTTGAGAAAGTTCTGTTGTTTTTACTGAAATCTCTGAAGAAATTGAGTCTATCAAGAGATAAACTATATTTATCCTCGAATTATCAACATTAAATGTGATTATGTTAGCTCCTTCAACAGCTTCCTTGAAATTTTCTGGAAATTGAAGACAGACATGGATTGCTCCGGAAACTATGTCATTTAAACAATCCTGCTCTGTTTTAAGTTTTAATACTTTAAATTGGGGATTTTTTTCTATAGCATTTACTACAGAAGTTGTTAACTCTGTATATGCCGGAGCATATACTCCTACCCTTATATTATTTACAGATGATGTATTAAATGCTGCCCCCACCAATAAAACAATGATAAGTGGTCCTAGAATAACAACTGAAGCTGAGAATTTAGATCTAATTAAGAGTTTAAAATTTTTCAATATCATGGACCATATTTTCATTTCTTCTTTTCCTCTTTTTCCCACCAGAATGGAATTTGATAGGTTGGCATGTCGTGTTTTTTAGGATCAATTCCCTCTTCTTTATGGAATTTTTGAACAACGACTTCAAATACTTCATCTAAAGATTGTTTTTTGTATTTTGTTTTTAACTTTTCAGGAGAATCAAATTCTATTATTTTTCCATCGCTTAATATTGCAATATTATCACATAAATTTTCAATCTCATTAAGTAAGTGGGAAGTAATAATAATTGTTGTTCCATCATCTCTTATTTTTCTGATAATCTTTACTAATTCTTTTCTTAAAATTGGATCAAGATCTTCTGTTGGCTCATCCATGATTAAAACCTTAGGATTATGAATTAAAGCTAATGCTATGTCTAAACGGCGCTGCATGCCTGTTGATAAATCCTTAGCGAGTACATTTTTAGCATAGTCTAGTTCCAATAAATTGAGAAGTTCGTTCATTCTACCTTCAATATCTTTTTTATGTAAATCATATAAACTTCCGAAATAAAAAAAGTTTTCTTGTATTGTCAAATTTCCATAAAAAGATCCAGCCTGTGTTGCAAAACCAAAAATTGTTGAGATGTTTTTTATATCTTTTTTTAGTTCACGCGATTGAAACAAAATCTTACCTGAATTGGTTCTTATAAACCCAATTAATAAGTTAAGCAGGGTTGTTTTTCCTGACCCAGAAGATCCGATGATGCCTGTTATTTCTTTGTAAGGAATATCTACTGTTATATCATTAAGAACCAAATGCTTGCCATAGCTCTTTGTAACATTTTGAAATTGTATGAAAGGTGGTGCTGCCATCTATTATTTTTATGAAAAAGTTTGTTTAAAAAACTTAATGATTATTTTAAAGTGATTAATAAGAATAAAAAGGTTTAAAAAGAATATAAAAAATTTTATATTGATGAAGCACAATATAAAAATAACAATAATGATTTTGATATTGTTTTTTTCTGCTCAATTGATAGGTTTGTTTATAACCAGTAAATATATCATTAATGGAAATTTGCCTTTAGATATTGAAAGACCGGAAGTTGATGAAAAAACAAGCTATCTTCCATTATTGATTATGATTGTAGTTGCAACAGTTATAGCTTTATTAATAGCAAAATTCAGAGCGATGAAACTTTGGAGATTTTGGTTTTTTGTTTCTGTATTTGTGACATTAAACATTGCTTTCTGGCCTTTCTTAAGAGATTTTGGAAATAATGGTGTTATTGCTAATATTATATTGTCGGGAGGATTAGCTTTATGGAAGACATTAAAGAGAAATATTTTTGTGCATAATCTAACTGAATTGTTTATCTATGCTGGACTGAGTGCAATATTTGTACCAATCTTAGGATTGGAGGCTGTAAGTATATTGTTGATTGCTATTGCAATATACGACATAATTGCTGTCTGGCAGACAAAACATATGGTAAGATTAGCAAAGTTTCAGAGCGAAAGTAAATTATTTGCTGGATTATATATCCCTTATGATAAAGGAAAAGAGGCTATTCTTGGTGGTGGAGATATTGGATTTCCATTATTATTTGCTGGGGTTATATTAAAAAGATCTGGAACTTTGGATGCTATTGTTGTTGCAATATTTGCCAGTTTGGCTTTATTTGCCCTTTTATTATTAAGCAAGAAAAATAGATTTTATCCTGCTATGCCATTTATAGCATTTGGGTGTTTTATCGGGTATTTTGTTAGCTTAATTGTATAATCTGTCTAAATTGTAGTTAGTCTGGATTATTTAGGCTTTCAAAATATAATTCAAATTTCTTGATTTGAGGTTCAATATTAAAAAAATGATATTCTAGAGATTTAACTGGTTTTACGATTGCTTTTAAATAATCTAATGGGGATTTATCTTTTCCTGTAAAGGCTGGTGTTTCTATTTTATGGGGGAAGGAATATCCAATTATTCTACAATATTGATCCAAAATTGGATTGCCCAATATTTTTGAACCGATTGTTGAATAATCTTCATTGATATAACCTAAAAGAAATCCATCATTATCAAATATTAATTCTCCATTATTATTAATTAAATCTACCTTCTTTATGCTTTTATCTTCTTTATATTTTTTTATTAATCTTTCTAGTTTTTGATCATCTTTCTCAATAAGATCTTGAAATAGTTCATCAATAGTCATTATTCATCATCTCTCCAAAATTTTTCAATTTCCAATAATAATCTATTCTCTAGACTTTCTCTCTCTATTTCAGTTAAATTTAATTCTGGAGCATTATACGTTCTTTTAGGAGCAACATAAGGTATTTCTCCTGTAATGAACTTTGGGGTTTTATCCTTGAATATTACACATATGTCGTATCTTCCATGACACGTTGCATCAATTTCCTTTCCTTCCTCAATTAAACATTTATCAAAATTATTTTTTTCAGATTTATCATATTTAAAATATGGGCATGTTAAAGTTAATCCTAAAGGGGATAATTTAAAGAATAATTTGCTGTCATCCATGAATGTGTTTAATATTTCTAACTCTAAACCTTTCATCATTATGTATTCTCTTCTTTTTAATAAGTCTTTAATAACCAAGGTATTCCTATAAATCTCAACAAAATCTACATGTGTTACTAACTTTATTATGGCTTCCTCAACTTCATCTTTTGGGTTTTTCTCTGGCCAAAAATTTAATAATCCTCTAAGATGTGCTCTTATTGTTTTATATTGAGTTTCATGGTAGATATCATCTAATCTTTGTTTATATTTATCTAGTTCTTCGTTAAGTTTAATTATCTCTTTTTGCTTTTTTTCTGCTTTTTCTTGAGCTAACTGTTTATCATGTTTAAGTTTTTCTATTTCTTCTTTTATCTTTAATTCATTTAAAGCATCATCTATTGGCATGATAAATATAAGGTAAGTAAAGATTATAAAACTATCTTTGTAAATAAAAATCTTTCTTTTCCTGTGAAAACCTTTCTATAGAATATCTTAACATTGTCCTTGGCATCTTAGTATGATATTTTTTTAAGAATTTATCTTCTACTTGTTGGTCTCTTTTTCCCAGTTCTCTTAACATCCAACCTACTGCCTTCTGTATTAAATCATGTTTATCATTTAATAAAATTTCTGAAATTCTTAATGTATCTTCAAATTGGTTATTTTTTATGAAAGCAAATGTTGAAATAATGGAAATTCTTCTTTCCCATATATTTAATGATCTTGCTAACTTATATAAAATTGATCTATCTTTATTCAGCAAATAATTTCCCAGAAGTTTATCAGCTGAAAGGTCAACTAAATCCCAATTATTTATCTTGCTTGTATTTTTTAAATAAAAATTTATAATCTCTTTTTTTTCTTTATCATTGCCTTTATTAAACTTTATAACCAATATAAGTAAGGCTGTTAGTCTGTGTTCATGAATATTGCTTAATAATAATTTTTCAATATCTTTTAGATTTAGATTATAATGTTTTCTTGCAATTTCTCTTTGATGTGGAACTGTAATTCCTAAGAATATATCACCTTCGCCATATTGCCCTTTTCCTGTTTTAAAAAATTTAGAAAGGACCTTAGCCTTTTCTTGATTTCCTGCTTCTTCTAAATCTTTTATTATTAAATTAAACATAAAAATTAGATTAATACTTATTATATATAAATTTATTCAACCTTTGTTGTTACATTTTTAGCTATATATTCATTCATTAATTCTATACTTTTTGTTATTTTTTGTTTTGCTATGGTATAATCTTGTTTTTCTTTTGTATACTTTGAATTCTCATCTATGTAATCAAGAATATTATCTATTGCTTGAATTGTAATCGGCCCTTGAATTGTATATTGTCTAGCAAAATTGTTTCTTTCTTCATCTGTTGATGCTGTTTGGAATCCTTGAAATATACTAGTTAATTTTTGCAATTCTATGTTGGATTTTTCTTGCAGTACTGTAAATTCATCTTTCTTTGGTTTATTAAAATAATAAATTAAAGATGCTGCAACCAATATTATAATTATCAAAGATATTAAAATTATTTTCTTTTTAATTTTTGTTTGTTCACCCATAAAAATAATACATTAGAAAAAGTTATAAGGTTAACTAAAAAACTTGAATAATATATTTTAATGTAAACTTTATAGTGGTTACAAATAGAAAGTTTTATAAATCTTTTAAATTCGGTTAAGAGAATGGTAGTTATAAGCGAAAGGTCTGTTAGAAGAATTATCGAGGATGTTGCTCCAAAGGTTGAAAGGTTGACTGGATGGGATCCTCATTTAGATGGCTTAGAGGTAAGAATAATAAAAAGAAGTCAATATTTTCAAGAAGGTATGATTCTAACTTACGCAAAGTTGGGTATAGAAACAGAAGCTAAAACTGCTGATGGAAAGAAAACTGTGAAAATGCTAAAAATTATTTCTTCTTACCTTATGCTTGGGCAATATATTCCCATTACAGGGACACTTCTTATAATACCAGATAATATAAGGTTTGGAACTAATGAAAGTGGTTTAGCTTTGACATTGGGGCATGAATTGGTGCATAGATGTCAATTCACAAATAATCCTGAATTTGCTCAGATATATAACAAACTTGTAAAAAAGTCTTCTGGAACTAATGCTTTTGATGAAGATGGTTTTGAAGATAAGGGGGTTATGGATTATCTTCAATCTTATATGACTTTGGTTGAGGGAGATGCTTCTTTTGTTCAAGGTCAACTAAAAAATATGTTTTATCAGGATGCAAAAAATAAAACTTCTGGTATATCTAATTTTATTGGATTATTATTAATGCTAGCAAGTTCAAAAAATGGAAAAAAAGATGGATTTGGTAAAAAATTAGATCAATATAGTAAAGGTAGAAGAAACGTTAAAAGAGTTTATCAAAATGGCGGAAGGGAAAGTGTAAATGCTCTCTATAAATTAAATAAGTTTGAATTGACTGATGCTTTTATCAACTTAAGGGGATATAAAGTAAAATGGGGTGGTTTCTAAATGATAGTTAACGATTTAAGAGGGGAAAGAATAAGGAAAGAATATAATAATCATACTGAAATATTGGAAAATATAATAAAGAAAAATCAAAAAAGTGGAGGAATGTTAAAGAATATAAAATTTTATGCTGGAAGAGTGTATAATCTGGCTGAAATGGCTGGCATTGGTTATTTAACTGGCTATGTTTTGGGTAATGGAGATCATGGAGTTGCAACTCAATTTGCGGAATATACTATGGTATTTGAATTTTGTGGCGAGGTCGGTGTATTGTTACCTTTAAGAAAATTGATAGAAAAAGCCCATAATAAAGCTAAAAATAATATTGATGATGAAAGAGAAAAAGTTTCTAGATTAGAAAAAACCAAAGGTTTTCATTCTTATGATCCAAAATATGGGTTGGATTTTACGAATCATCCTCATAATCAATTTAATATGGTAGAGAATTTTACGCAAGATAATTATTGGGGTAATCTTGAAACTGCAAGAAAACCTATTGGAAGAACTATTGGAAATATTTTAACTTACGCATCTCTTTTTTGGACAACTTCATTGATAGTAGATATAGAAAATAATATAGTAGATCTTTTAGGTCCTAACCCTGTTCAAAAAGGATTAGAATTATCACACTATGTTTTTAATCATCTAGAACCTTTAAAGAATTATCTTACTTTTGAATCTCATAAACATGTTGGAGATTTAAATCAAATGCAAATGATAAAACTTGGAATAGCTTATGGATTAATAAAAAGTGCAAAGCAATTCTTAAAGGGGAATTATCAAAGATTGAGAACAGTTAATATGAAAAGTTAAATTTTATTATAATATTTTAAAACATCTTTGCCTGTCCATGGTTTAGTATCTTTCATTGAGAAACCTAATATTCTAATATATTTCTTTAACTTTTCAATATCTGGGGCTTCAATTTCCAAGAATAATGGAATGTTGTCAAATTTATCAAGTTCAAAATGGACATTGTCTAGAGTGAATGAAGTTCTATATTTTGTCTGTTTAAGTTTTTCTTTTAAACCAATTTGATTTAATATTTGTTTCATATTTGCAAAATCATTTGTCACTATCTCATATTCATCGACAATTTTAGCTTTTTCTTTACTTATCTTTTTTTTAAAAGTTAATTCTGCCATATTTCCTTTTGTTCTTAATCTTATTAATTTTCCTTCTTTGGATAACTCATTATCTTTAAAATCAAAATATAAAGCAATAATTTTTCCTTCAAAAACTTTTTTAGCTCCTAATTTTTTTAATTTAGTAATTATATCTTTTTTATTTATATTTAATATTTTAACTTCATTTTCTTTCATAAATAAAAAAAATATAAATAGTATATAAAAATATGGATTAACTTGCTTTTTCTATTTTTGGAGCTTTAAATGATAATAAGATCAAGAATAATAATAAAATGATGGACATTGTTGTATAATATACTGGATTGTAAGTAATCTGGCTGAAGAATAATATCACCTCTAATAATATAATTAATGTAAGAAATAAGTTATGACCACGCCTAAAGTGTCTATCCATTATTGAAAAACCCGAGGCATGATATATAATCAAACCAATAAGAACAACCATTAATGTACCATACCTTAAAAAATTGTCTGTTGTTATAGCATTAATAACCAATGGAACAGATAAAACAAATGGATAAACACCCAAATATTCTGAAAATTTGACACCTATAGTAATATTTTTATCAATATTTTTAGGATTAAAGCGAGCTAACTCTCCAGAACCATTTGCAAATATTAATGTCGAATATAAAAATGCAAATGTACTTATTATTAAAAACAATATAGGTATTTTAATTGAGATGTCAAAACTTTCAAATTTGGTAATTAATAATCCGACAAAAAATAAGGCTACAGCTGTGAAAAGTCCTGTAAGAGAAACACTTACTGAAACTTCATCAGATAATAAACTTAAATCTCTTTTTTTAACCATTTGATATTAAAATTTAATTATTAGATATATAAATTTATGTTATAACTTTAATATTATAAAAAACCCTGGAGGAAAGCCGTAAACACGGAGGTGAAAACAGCCTTCCTCTGGGGAAAAGAGGTGACTATGATTTAACTTTGAATTTTGTTTCTTGACAAAAACATTGTACTGTTGCTGGAACCTGTTCACTATTTATTGTATAGATTGCTCCACAACCTTGACAGATTATTTCTTTCATTTTAGTATAATACTCCTATCACTAGTGATTTAATCTGATCGCATCTAACCTTTCCAGGATCTTGAATTTGTGAATTATCTCCTTTTAATGTGAAGTAAATTCCTTTTTCATCTGAGTCAATATTAACAACACGATGAACAACTAAATTATCTGTCCATGAAGGTTCATAAACAATAATGTCTCCTTTTCTTACATCTGAACAAGCTATTGGAACTTCTATACCGTTTGCTCCATCATCTAGCTCTGGGTCCATTGAATTTGTATTTGCAAATTCTGAGATTTGAGCGCCTGGAACATTAATTACAATTTTATCATCATATAATTGAATTTGATTTTCTTGAATAAAATCTTGAGGAGAAATCTTTTCAGTATTCAAAGGGTTAATCACTGTCATATAAGGGAATTCATTAGTTGTTACTGTAAAATCTAGTAAAACATCTCTTATAACAAATCCTGACGTAAAAGCCAAGATTAACAATGTGATTATTATTGCCCCTTTCATTTTACTACTTTATAGTGGGTTGAACTTCTATTTAAAGCTTTCGGTTTGTTATCTTTTTATAGTGGTTAAAGTTAATTTTAAGAAACTTTCTTTTATATAAATATCATGGTAAGTTTTTTTGAACTGATAACAAATGTTAACTATTTAATGTTAATAGCAATAGGTCTAGGATTTATCACAGGATTTTTTTCTGTAACGCCTATAAGAACTTTGGTTGGATGGATTGTAATTCCTTTAGTACTTTGGTTTTTTGTTAATATAACAGTAAATATAAAATAAAGGTGTCAAAAATGATCTATAATTTTGTTATTATTTTTAAGTGGTTGTTTATAGAAAGCTTTATAAATAGGATATTATCATCATCAAAGAGTAATTACTAATGGAAGGGAATATGAATAACCTAACAATAGATATCTACGGAAAATGCAATCAGGATTGCGAATTTTGCTATCAAGATTTAGACGGATCTATGCTACCTACTGAACAAGTTTTAAAAATTGTCGATGAATCAAGATATTCTGAAACTGTCAATATCGGGGGTGGAGAACCTTTCTTACATAGCGGAATTTTAGATATAATAAATGGAATTAGAGAAAGGGATAGGAAAGTTCACATTGCTACAGATGCTGCTGTTATTCCTAAAGGTTTGCTTGAATTAGAAGATAAAGTAAGGGAAGGAGCAACAATGCAAGTAAGCTTACATGCTTCAAATCCTGAATTGTTTAAAAGAATAACTAACAGAAATTTGTTTGATACTGTAATTAAAAATACAAGAAGATTAACTGAAAGATATCAAACATTAATTTCAACAGCTGTTTACCAAGTTAATTATGATGATGTTCCAAACATAGTTGATTTAGTTGTAAAAGAGCTAGAAATTCCAATAAGAGTTAATCTTGTTTTCCCTGAAGGCAAAGGAAAAAATGTTGAGTTGTTAAAGCAATATCAAATAGACAGATTAAGAGGTTATTTATTATTACAAAGAATAAAAACAAATGGATTGGTTGATTCTCCATTAGTTCATGAAAATAATTGTACTGCACTAGAAAGTGCTTATGGTATAGAGAAAAAAGGACTTTGTCCTGTAGATTGTGGAATAAAAAGATATGTGTCGCCAAGAGGCACAACTCATAATTGTGAGTTTTTAGTATCGGGAGAGAAAAATGAATATTAAAGATAAGATGAAAGAAGGAAATGGCAAAATTGCGCCTAAATTTATCAAAGATATAACAAGAGAAGATGTTTACATACATCCAAAGCTTACAAGAGATTTAGAAGATATATTGGTAACTTTAAGGAACATAGAGGATTTCGGAGATGAAATGGGGGATAGAAATTACATATTTTCCGGACCTGCAGGGTGTGGAAAAAATTTGATATTACAATATCTTGCACATGAATTAAATTTCCCAGTATATGATGGAAAAAATATTTTTAATGCTCAACATATAGCAAATGCATTTCAGCAATTAAGAGATCAAGCTCAAACAACACCTTTGATATTAGTAATAAATGAAATTGATAAATTTTCCAGCAGAGATGATGTAGTTGATCCTGCACAATCGCAAACATTGAATCAATTACTTGATGAGATGGATGGGTTAGATAAAAATAGTAAGATGTATGTTTTTGGTACTACTAACAGACCAAATAAATTAGATAATGCTTTGAGAAGAGGAAAAAGATTTTCAAAAGAAATTTACTTTATGCCTCCTGACAAAGATGGAAGATTAGCAATATTAAAAATACATGCCATAGGAAAAAATGGAAAAAATAAGAAGGAAGGCGGACATAAGTTTGAAGTCAATGAAAAAGACTTAGAGGAAGTTGCTAAGGTAACATTTGGATATACGGGAGCTGATTTAGTTTGTATATTAAATGCTGCATTTACAAGTGCCAAGAGAGATAAAAGAAATAAAGTAAAATATGAAGATTTGGAATATGCTTTGACAAAAACAAAACCAAGCGCACTAAAAGATATGCCGTTTAAAGAGCCTAATAAAAAATTCAAGGATATGGGCGGATATGAAGGACATAAAGAAGTCTTGAAAAGAATAGTTGCAAACAGCGATGGGAGCAATATTTTATTCTATGGACCTAAGGGAACAGGAAAAACAGATTTTGCTGAAGCTATGGCTGGAGAATATGGATTCAACTTAATTATGATAAGCGGATCTGCTCCGGAAGACAAGTGGGTTGGAGAGACTGAAAAAATATTAGATAAATATTTTGAAAGAGCAAAGCAGCTAGCTCCTTGTATATTATTATTTGATGAGATGGATTCTTTAGTTGAAAGAAAAGGATTGATATCTCATAAAGGCGGATGGACTGGATTATTACAGTCAAAATTAAGCAAACCTATAGAAGGTGTTTATGTTATAGGAACTGTAAACCGACCAGACAGAATAGGAGATGCTTTCACTGATAGATTTGTGCATAGATTATTTTTTGGAATGCCAAGCAAAGAAGAACAAGAAGCTATATGGAGACTTTATCTGCCTAATGAATTTGATGTAAAGAAATTAGTTGAGATTAATGATAAATTATCTTGCAGAGATATTTCTTATGCACATCAAAGAGTTAAAGATTGGGGATTGGAAAATAGTTTAGAAGTCTATGAACATCTTATAAAAAATATTCAAGGCGTAAACACAGCTGTATTTGATGAAATTAAATTGAAATATAGAGATAGTGTTACAGATTATAATGATGTAAAGGCATTTTTGGGAGTTAAAAAATGAATCTAGAACAGAAGGTAAGAAAAACTGTAGTAATAAGAAGAACACCTTCAGCTGAAGTGTTAGAGCAAGTAACTAAGGGAAACAAGTTTGTGATTGTTGAAGAAGCATTTGATCAGAGTTTTGTTCCTCAAGGATATACATTAATTGATATGAAATATAAAGATGATTCATTTAAAGCTTTAGTTCCACAATCATTATTATTTTACATGGCTAATCCAGGAGAAGGCGATTTAGAAGATGCATTGGATCAGATAAGCGACTTTTATGGGGAAGCTGAAGATTATGAGGATGATATGATTGAAAACGGAGCAACATCTGTACAGGAAGCTAACTGGGCAACTCTTGCAAGAAGCGCTTATGGAACTTATTTGATAAATAAGTTGGTAACAACAAAGGGAGATGATGATGGAACTCCGGATTTTGATGAAGAATTATTAAAACAACTTGATTTAGATGATAAATATGTTGCTGAGAGAGTTAAGGCAATTGCTGCATTAAGTTTAGGAAAAAATATTGAAGAAATTAAAAAATATGGCATTGACAGTGTATTAGAACATCATGGTGTTAAATTTGATGAAACTAGCGAAATAAAAAATGATGAGTTTTATAGAATAACAAAAATGAGATATGTAAATCATTGGAATAGAAACACAAAAACTATGAGATGTCTAGCTGATTCTCACTATGATCTAAGACCTGAATTTATTAATGATAATGAATGGGATTATGACCTTAGAACCATGAGTAAAACCAGAAAAGTGGTTTCAGGATTTGATGCGAAAATTGCTGAAATAGAGGATGAGATAGAAAAATATAGAAAGGAAAAGCATGGCGAGGTTGGAAGACATGATAGGAATTTGTTAAGACAGTATGCTAATTTAGCGTATATTGCAAAAGAAAATCCAAAAGTTCAGCTTGATGTTATGCCTCCTGCAGAAAATGACAGAAGTTCCTAAAACAGTTGTATTAGAGTTGGAAGATAAGGATGTAGAAGGAGATATTTCTAAGATACTCAAGAGCATGTCTGAAATAAGAGCTGAAACTGTAACTGAAAGAAAGCTTTCTGATGCACAAAGAGATGAATATTTACATTTAGCCTATAGATTGGCTTCTGGAATTGAAGGATTATCTGATAATGGGATGTTTAGTAAAATGCAGAGAATTACAAAAATATTAGAGAAGAATAATGTATTATTATCTTATGATCCTATGCAAAATGGTTTTTGGAAGAAAAGAGAGAAAGAATTTGTGCAGACATTAGATGATTTGTTGTTTAGTATTGTTAAGGATGATTTTGAAACTATAGAGACAAAACATCATGTGTTGCAGGCTGTAAAATATTTGGCTGTTAAAGATAGTTCTTTTGAAGAGAGAGAATCAATTTACAATACGATATTACCATTTAATAAGGCAATATTACCTAAAGATAGATTTCTTGAAAGGTTTAAAGGAAGTTTTTTTGGAAAAGAATATAGGGTAGAAAAAACTGATGATCTAACTTTAAGGGTTTTTGGCAGATGCAAAGATTTAGATTCTTTATTAGAAGATGTTCATGGATTGGGCTATAAAAAGATGATAGTTGATATAAACAGCAGAGATGATGATAGAATAAAAAAAGAACGTGGTTTCACTGTTACAAAAATTGATGGGGATATTTCTAATGCTAAATTAAGAAAGATTGTTTCCAATACAATAAAATATACTATACCTATTTCATATCCCATTATTGGAACATTACCGATGTTCTTGCAGAAGAGATTAGAAGATTATGTAGGAAGTGAATGGGCAACTTTTAGAAATCCAGGGCATAAATTTAGTAGATATGCATCATCTATTTTAGGAGGAATGGTATTCGGAACTATAGGCGGTATTATAACTGATCATGAGTTTTATGCAATTCCGATGATGGATAGCATGTTTAGAGTTGTTTTTCGTCTTATTGATGGTCGTCTAGCTTTAGGTATTTTGCCAGCTGAAATTGGAATGCTTCCATTAAATTTATATTTAAGAAATAAAAAAGATGTTTCTTATCGGGCTGAGATTTTATTGGAAAAAGATGATAAAAAAACAATAAAGCAAGAAGATAAAATTAAATATTTAGAAAAAATAGCTACAGCTGAAGTTCCTGAAGATGTAGAAAGGAATTTAGTGTGGGGAACTGACAATAATAGTAATTTCGCAAATAAATTTATTGCTTATCTACAAAGTGTTGTAAAAGATGATGGAAGCGGGGTAAATACCAAGATAAATAAAAAACATAATGCTTTAGTTTATCATAATGCGCTTGATTCAGATGGATATAAAAAGAATTCAGGAACTTTCTGCTTTAATGGAAAAAGATATTTAGTTACAGCTATAGGAGAAGATAATAATTTTGTGGATAGTGCAACTGAAATATTAAGCAATAGTAAAACTATTGAAGAAAAGGCTAGATTATTATTTGCAAATCTTAATGCAAGATATCTTCACTTGAGAGAATTCCAAAATGGAAAAAATGTTAATGATTATGAGGTAACTGCTTAAAATGGCTAGACTTACAGTAAAAAATAATAGAACAAGAAGGAATGGAATAATAAAGGTAGGAATTGTAGCCTTAGCATTAACTGGATTATCCTTTAAGCAACCAATTACTAATGAAATTTCTAAAGAGATGAATAGTAGAAGAGTTTATCATGCTTTAGAAGATGCGCTAGATAAAAATGATATTCCTGAATTCAAATTTATAATGAGTAGAGATGTTCAAGAGCTTTCAGAAGGTAAAAGAAAATCATTAGAAACAAGATTAGATGATTTATATTATGATCATATTAAATCTTTAATTGATAAATCTGATTATGCTCAAGCAACAAGAAATCTTTGTTTATTCAGGGAGGATCTAAATCAACAACAAATAAGTGAGTTAAATAAGAGACTTTATGCTATATCTCCTGAAGTTACACTACATAAAGCTGAAGCTGAAAATAATTTGAGAAAAAGAATAGATCTATTGGGAAAAGCATATAATGGATATAAAATGATTGATGAGAAAAAAGCTGATGAAGTATTAAAAAATTATTTCAATGCTAGGATTTTAAATCTTATTGAAAAAATAGTTAAGGACATAAGTAAGTTATAAAATTTTGCATAAAAATATGTTTATGCCA
>CAZJUI010000023.1:0-20444 GCA_964549185.1 Candidatus Woesearchaeota archaeon | reverse complement strand
TTTTCTGTTGCTAGATTAACATTAATATTATTAATTCCAGGAAGTTTTTTTACAGACTTCTCAATAGTCAAAGAGCATGATGCGCAATGCATTCCCGATATTGCTAGTTCTTTTTTCATCTTTTTAGGATTTTACTTATTTTGTTTTCATTACAGTTACATAAAGCTTGACAATTACAAGCCATATGATTATTAACAAATTTTATCAATGGATTAACAGCTTCTTTATTTGCTGAGTAAACTTTATTTTTTCCCTTTTTTTCATCTTTTACAAAACCAGTTATTTTTAGTCTTTTTAAATTATGAGAGATTGTTGTTTGATCTATTTTTAGTTCATTTGTCAGTTCATTAACTGTTTTTTCTTTTTTCATTAGAGATTCTAGTATGTTAATCCTGTTTTGATTAGCCAATGTTTCGAATATTATATTGTATGCTTTGGACAACATATGCTTTAGAGAGCATAAGTGATATATAAAGCTTTCTATATCTTACACTCTTTGTTTTCTTTTAATAAAAGGTGTGTTGATATTAATAATAATATTATAGATAAAACTTGTATTTCTAATCCTTTAAATGGTAATGTTAGTACGCTAAAGCCGAATAATGAAAATAAAAATGGGAATAATCCTGTAATGCAAGCTGGACATATTCCAGTAGATAAGCCAAGCAAAAAACCAATTGGAGTTAGCTTAACGTTAAGCTTTTTGCTATCTCTATAACGAAGAATCATTAAGTTGATGTTTATTGCTATCAATAATCCAATAAGTATTGATGATAAAGTAGAAAATAATAATAAACCCCATTTTATTGTTTCTAAATAATAAGGAATATATTGAACCGTGATATAGAACTCGCTTAATATTATATTAATTATCATATAAAGAAAGAATATTATTAAAAAATAATAAGAATAAGGTTTTTTTGTTATTACATCTTTAATTAATCTAAAGTTCATTCTACAATTAACGTTCCCCTACCCATCCCCATTGAGCATGTAAATCCAAAAGTTCCTTTTTCTTTTGGTGTAAATTCTATTACATTATCACCTTGTCTGAAAACTTTTGAAACACCCAACTTAGGTATTGTAAATGCTCGTAAACAACCTTGAAGTTGATCCATATTTCCTACAATTTTTACTGGTTGGTTTGCTTTTACTGTGATGGTTACAGGATCATAGTTATAGTTAGCAATTCCAAGATTTATTACCTGAGTTGTTCCATCGACTTCTAATTTATTTGAACCTTGTTCTCCGCCTTGAACTAATTGTGTATCTGAAACTGCTTTTCCTGCTACTATATTTTTAAAAGCTAATATTAAAAAAATTCCAATAACAATTATTCCTAAAAATAAAAATACTGTTTTTTTCTTTATTGTGATTTCGTTCACCATTTTATTCACCCATCATTTTTTGACAATCTTCTAGCATCTCTTTCATTTCATCTTCATCTAAATTTTTCATATGGGAATCCATCATTTTTCCCATTCCTTCTGAATTATGCATATTTATTATATTGCTTGTTGATTTTGTTTCCGATCTATCTTGGCTATGAGCGCTTGCAATACCTATACCAAAAACAACTAGAACTGCGAGAACTGCTAATGCTAAAATATAGTTTGTTTTCATTTTTTTCCTCCTATCTAAATAAGATTGATTTTGGACCATATATCATAAGCCAAGTTAAGATGATAGTTGCTATAAAACACAATGTAATCAGAGTAAATAAATTATTCGGTTTTGGAACATTATGCTTATTGTTTCTTATTTCTTTATATATCATATAATCAAGACCTATGATTATTATTATTGAGGTTCCAACTAATATGGGGATTATAATCTTTAAATTATCATTTATCATCATAATTGCTGTCATTGCTCCCATTAAAGCTCCCATAAATCCAGCCATCATTCCCTCCATACTTCCCATTATGCCACAACAACTACCACACCATATACCGACTGGAATTCCTACAAATAAACCTGCTAAAGTTCCAATAAACATCCCATTTGTTGAACCTACAATTAAACCGATTAAGAATCCAGATATCATTCCAATTGTCATGCCTATCATCATGCCTGTCATGCAGGAAAAAAGATTACCATAAGCTTTTACGTGCCAGACAGCAATTGCACTTATTGTTATTGAGATTACTAAAAATATAAAGTAATAACCGAATTTACTAAAAAAATCTGGGATATTTCTGAAAAAACCATAATAAGCTATGATTTCAGTCAAAGCTAAAACAAATAATAATATTATAGACCATTTAATTAGATTACCTTCTATTTTTTCCTTTGCTTTTAAATCTTTAACATAATGTTTAAATGTTGTTTCTTCATTAGTTTCATCACCGTTAACAACTTTGGCATCATAGCCTGAATTTTGAACTGTTTTAATAATTTCATTTGTATCTAGTTTATCATCATAAGAAACTTCTGCTATATCATTTGTGTAAGTTAGTTTAACATCTTTGACATTTGCTATTTTAGAAATTCTTGATTTTAATAATTTTTCACATGAATCACAATGCATTCCTGTTATTCTTAGCTTTACTGTTTCCATTTTATTTTACTTTATATCCTACTTTTTCTATTGCTTTTTTAATCCTATCCATTGACACTTTTTTATCATCAAACTTTACCTTTACAATATTGGTTTTATGGTTAGCTGTGCTTTGAACTCCAATCTCTTCTAAAGCATCTGTGATTAAAAATTCACAACTATTACAATGCATTCCTTCGACTTTTATTGTTTTTTCCATGAAATTATTGTAAACAATATATTTATTAAGTTTATGAATCTATAGTTTCCATTCAAATATTCTTTCTGAAATTCCGGCTTCATTATTTATCTTAAGTTTTATATAATTTGCTTCTTTATCTAGACTTGGAAAAATTAAATTTCCATTTCTATGATGGCCACCAGGAGAAGAACCTTCCCATTTAATAGGATAATAAACTTTTCCAGTATTGTCTTCTAAAACAGAAACTTTAGCCATATCAAAATCTAGAGAGCTTTGATGTGTAGTAAGTGTAATAAAAAAATCAGTATCTTTGCTATTTCCTATATTTATTGGCTGAACTTCTACTGTTATTCCATTTTTAGTATCTGTTAAAGATTGTAAGTCAACATTTGATGAGGTTACTGGTTTTATTGTAAAAAAACTTATTGAAAGTATTAAAATTGATATTATTAATGTAACATTTCTTATTTTTTTCATATCATAAACAAATAATTTTTCAAGAAAATTAGATTTTTGATATAAAGAGTTTTTTTGCATAATATTAAGTAAATATGCAATACCAACTATGTTTGAAAATATTCCTATAAGGATGAAAAATGTTTGATATTGTGATAGAAATAAGGCTGCTCCTGACAATCCTATTATTGGAAGAATATCTGTTAAATGATGAGCACAACAAGCGATCATTGAGGCTGTTGAAACACCTCCACTAGCTGCAACTCCTGATGCTTTTGCTTTCAAAGTTGATTTAATATAAGAAAATAGAGAAATTTGAATTCCAAATCCTATAATTAATGGAATCATTAAATACCATAATGAAAAAAATTGATCTATGGCATGAGATAATCCTTGAAATACAGTAACTATGCTGAAATATATTAAAGCTAGAAAAATGCTTGCTAATATTCCATGAATGTAGTGTTTTTTCATTCCTTACAACAATCAACTATTTTTTTTACTATAGTTGAGAATTTTTTCATTATCCCATTATCTTCTTTTATTTCAAAATTCTGCTCTATCTTTTTGTGATCTATTAATTTCATATTAATTGCAAAAAACAATGAATAAAGATCAAAAGCTGATTTAAAAAATACATTTGCTTCTTTTGTATTATCTTTAGCTAATTCTTTTGTTCCGACTTCCATCAGGCGCATACTTGAGGCAAGTAAATGTTTACTTAAGCACCATTCCTCACCTTCAGGATCTGTAACAATATTCTTAAGTAAACTTTTTCTTAGTTTTCTTACTGAATTTAACATTTCAAGATATTTTTGGTTATTTGTTTTCATAGCAGTAAAATAAAAATGCTCTTCTAAACTTATCAAATTCATTAAGGCTATGCTTAAATCTTCATCTCTTGATAAATCAACTTCACCTTTCTTTACTTCCTCTATTTTATCTAGCCATAATTTAACTTCTTGTTCCATTTTAACCTCCAAAACTAAAAAATAATATTCCACTAGCAATAATCAATAATCCCACTGTTAATACTACGCCTTGATATGGGAATAAAACCCTCCCCTTTACTTTTTTAATGTAGCTATGCAGCCAATATCCCAATAATGAAACTATAGCTCCTATTACACTTCCAATTAACATTTTATCTATGAAATAAATTTTATTAAAAATTGATCCTGATTGGCCAAACAATAACATTGGTAAAAAGATAATATCCCCTTTTACTGTTGTTAAAATTGGAATTACTGTTAACAAAAATGATGCTGAAACCACTAATGGAAGTTGAAACTTAAAATATTTCTTGATCTTTAATCCTATAAACATTCCTGTTACTACAGCAAAGGCCCCTATAAATAAACCAATTATACTTGTATCTAAACCAAGATATTTTGCTGAAACAGCGGCTGCACCTACAGCAGCAGTGCATAAAGGACAGTGAGCATGAACTGATGGTGTAACTATAAATAATAAAAATAAAGAAAATAAGCTAAGCAAAATAGTTTTATTTTTCATTTTTTTAATGGCAACAGCCGCTCCTATTCATTTTTTTATTTGGTTTTTCATATTGCTGTAAACAGTTTTTCGAGCAAAACCATTGTCCATGCTTAGTTATTCCTTTGTCTTTTTCCATTTTCATTCCACAAATAGGATCTTTCTTAGCAAACAAGCTAATCATATCAACAACCTCCTACTTGAGCAGGTCCGTCACTACTTGGTTTTGCTGCAACTTGGTCTGGGTGCATTCTTGCCATCATCTGTTCATAAGTTTCTGCTCCGCCAGTATCACCAGATGCTGAAACCATTGAGTTTCCTGTTATTTCACTTTTTATCTTACTTATTTGGAATGCTTGCACTACTGAAATAACCAAAACCAAAGCAACTATTCCTGTTATGATATAATTTTTCATTTTTTTACCTCCAGCTTTTCATAAAAGTAATTCCAAAGCCATACAAAGATGACTGAAAATATTATTGTCGCTATTGCTATTGTTATTAAGCCTGTAATTATCTCAAAGATTGTTGGAATTTCTCCAGCTATCTTAGCTAAATCAATTGCATGAGCCCATTGACTACCAATAGCTAAGATGAAATTCGGTGCAATCAATGTTAATATTGCACATATTAAATAAACAATAACTACAAAGCTTGTTACTGTAAATACAAAATGTTTTGTATTTAGTTTATGCATGACTAACAACCCCCTACCTGGGCATTATTGCCTGATGTTTGGCTTGGTGCTTGTGTTCCCTGCTCTGCCCCTCTGTATTTATTTGATGCTAAATTAATATAACTTAGTTCGATACCTTTACCTTCTAATAAAGAAGCTTTTGTTGTTATTGGTCCTGGGAAGAATAAGGTTTTCCATTTACCAATCTCTTCTAATATTTGATCGTTTGTATATTCAGACCCATGGTTTTTTATAAGATATTTAGCTAATCCACGCATTGCATAACTATGGGCACATCCACAAGCTGCTTGTCCGTCTGGAAAGATTATAGAATCTGCTCCGCAGCAATATTCACAGCTTATTTGACTAGCAACTGCAATATATCTCTCTAAATCTTTGCCTGTTAATGTAAGTTGTTGATCAAATAGAGCTAGCTTCTTTATAGTTGCCTCTGCTTTTGGTAAATTTGATGCTGAAATATCATCATAACTCACTCCAAGTTCTTTTCCATAAATATTTGGAACTCCTTTGGGAATAACTTTTGAGTTAGCCAGTAAATTTACTGTTTGTGTTGCTGATCCTACATTTGATGTAGCAGCTCCTGTAATTTCTAATCCATTAATTTTACTTATCTGAACTGAATTAAAAATAACAATAAATATTGTTGCTATTAATAATCCAATTGTTAACTTTCCTAAACTTTCTGATTTTTCTCCTTCCATTTTATTCCTCCATTATTTCTTGACAATGTTCAATCATGTCTGGATTTTTCATATGAGATTCCATCATTTTTCCCATTCCTTTTGAATTATGCATTCCATTGTGCATATTCATCATTCCATTATATTCTTTGGTTTTTTCTATATCCTGTGCTGTTACTATTCCTGTTGTTAATAATATAACTGCTAACGCGCCTATCAATATCAAGGCTATTGTATTTTTTTGTTTCATTTTTATCAATCCTCCAAGAATTCGAAATTTGAAACGTCATATATAACTAATTGTGAAACTAGTTTCAGTTTACGAAGAGAAAGTTAGATTGATAGTTTCAAAGTTGAAAATTTGGCTATTTTAATACCACTATATTTGTCATTCCTCTTCTCTTTCTTTCTAGAACACCTTTTGATTCAAGCCTGTCAAGAACTCTTGTAATTTTAACTTTACTAAACTCTGTTTCTTTTATTAAATCTGTTTGATATGCTGAACCGCTTTTGCTTTTTATTACTTCATATATCTTTTTTTCTTCATCATCTAGTTTTGATAAATCAATTTGCTTAAAATCTTTTTTAAATCCTTCAAATATTGTTTTTGAGCTGAATAACATATAAACTCCAACTCCCAAAAGTACAAATCCAATACCAAATGCACTTACAACAATCCAAGAAATAAGATTATTATGTGCTGGACATTGCTTCATATCCTTGTTTAGTAATGCTGTTAACTCACATAGATATTCTGATTGTGAATCTAAATTTATCTTAACAAAAGTAAGTAAAAATATGAGAATAAGTGAAAATCCTATTAATATTGATCCTAATGTTTTTGAACTTAAATTCATATATTTTATTGTATATTTTCTATTTAAAAGGTTTGTGAATGCAATAATCAATTATTCAAGTATCACTTTATTATGGTAACAAATAGAAAGATTTATAAATTGTTTATATTGATAAATTTATCATGAATGAAGTTCCTAGAGCAATTGTATTAGAATTAGCAGATGATGATGTTAGACAAGATTTAGCGAGTATAGTTAATTCTATGGAAGCAATAAGAAGAGAGGAGATAGTTGATAGAATAACTAGTGAAGAAAGAAAAAATGAATATCTGCATCTTACAGCAAGATTGGCTTCTACAGTAGAGGCTTTGGCTGATGATAAATTATTGGAAAAGATGAATTCTGTTGTCAAACAATTTGATGTTAATCCTGCATTATTTGCTTATGATTATTTGCAAGAAAGTTTTTGGAGAAAGAATGATCCTGCGTTCAGCAAATTATTAGATCAAGTGTTAATTGGATTAAAGGGAGATAGTTTTTCTGGGTTAAGGGAAAAACAGCATATTCTTAATGCTTTAAAATATCTTGGAGCTAGAGATGAAGATTTGGAAAGAAGAATTGAAATTTACAATACCATAATTCCTTTTAGTAGCATTAATCATGAGGAAACTAAAAAATTAGCAGAAATTGCATTAAACAAACATGCAATAGTAAAAATTAAAGAAAATGGAAATTTAGAAGTTAAAAAAGTTTCTAACATGGATGATTTTCTTAATATTGCTAGGTTCTTTGGATTTACAGGTATTAATGGTTTAATTACCAATGATCAAATGAATCAATTAAGTAGAGATGGTATATATATGGATAAAGTGGAAAAAATTGATATGAAGAAAATAAAAGATAATATGCGCTTTGTTGCAAATACTGTAAAATACACAAAATTTATATCCTATCCAATAATTGGACTTTTACCTGGATATTTTCAGAAAAGAATAGAAAGAAGATTTAATGAAACTGGAATTAATAATGCTTTTAATTCTAAACGTGCAACTATTTCAAGTGGTGCGGTAGAAGGGTGTTTTGGTACAGGTTTATTTGTTTATTCTATTATCACTAGGAGTGTTTCATTTTTAATTCCTGGTTTGGTATTACTTGTAGATGGATTTGGAAGAGCTGATATTTCTCGATCATATGATGATGGACTTGGAAGTTTATTTTTAAAAATTCCTTTACTACCTTTTGAAGAATACATGAAACATTATAGAGATAAAAAGAAAGATGTTAAACAAGACGGGCAATTAAGCTTAGTAGAATTTAAAATTCCAAGAAATGAAATGAAAGGTGAATATGGTGGAACTAGTGATCTTCATAATTATCATTCTGAATTAGAAGAGTTAGCACAAAAACAATTACCAGATAAAATTGAAGATAATTTGGTTTGGAGTGAAGGTAATCATCATACGTTTGGAACATATTTCAGAAGAGAGTTAACAAAAGATGTTGAAACTGCAATTCCAATTCAGAATATTAAACGTAGTATAGGAGCTTTGTCATTAGGGTATAAATTATTTGATGATCCTTATGAAAAGAGAAGTTCAATTGTTTGTTTTAAAGGAAGAAGATATGTAATGACTTCTATTTCAACTAAAAGAGATGTTGATTTTGATGATGTAAGCAAAATATTATATGATAATAAAAAATTAGAAGAGAGATTTACTGATTTATTTAATTTAACAGATGCAGAATACTTACATTTAACAGAATTTAATAATAATGCAATGGGAAAAAGCTTAACAGCAACAAAATAAATGACATTAGATGAGATATTAAAACCTGTAAAATTTGTTGATGAGCAAATACTGAGACAGTATACAAAATTAACAAAGAAGTGGGAAGATAAAGGAAGAAGTAAGTATACTTTAGCTATTCTGTTTAACGCTCCTGCATGGGTTTTACCAATGAGAATTGGATTGGGTGGAAATTTTATGTTCGCTCTTTTTATGGGTTATGATATGGGCACTAATATCTTAGGAAAGATAAATCCGCATATACTTGAACATTATAATTCTGATAATAAAATAGCAAAAAATCCAAATGTAGTTATATTGGATGTGGTAAAAAATACTACAAAACTACCTTTTTTTACTATTGGCAGTACTTATTTCGTAAAATCTGGGATTCAGTTTTATAATTATTTTTTCCACAATGAACCTACATTACAGAATGCTGTTTATGATTTAACAACAGCTTTAGGTTTTATTTGTGTTTCATCTTCACAATATATTAAAAATAGCGATCCAAAAATTTTAGAGAAAGAATCATTTTGGAAAACAGCCTATAATAAAATTACAGAAAGGATAAAATCATTAGTTCCGAATCCATTACCTGTTCCTGTAAAGGTAAGCTTAGAATATAGGGTTGATTAAAATAGATTTATTAAGATTCCATCATTTTTAATATATTTTCAAACTGTTTGGCATATTCTACAGCATCGTCTAATGCATTGTGTGTATGGCCTTTTTCTGTAATTTGTTTCATATCTTTTACACTTGCATATATATCTCTTTTATAACCTCTGTACATTGATCCAAAATCTTCACTGCTATGCCCAAATGGATCTTTTCCATCAAAAAAGTTGTCAAAATACCATGTAATGAACATACAATCAAATGATGTTGGAACTGCTGCCATAACCGGAATGTAATCTTTTGTTGATCCTAAAACCCAATCATTAAATTCATGCATTGCTATAGATGGATGTTGTCCTATGTCTTGTAATATTTTCAACACCAAATCCGGCCTAAATAATTTACTTTTAGGATTATAAGAATCTTCGAGTAAATTTTCTATACATTTTAATCCTAAACAACCGACTTCCATATTGCCTTGAATGTAATTTTTATTTAATGGTTTTAGCTCTCTGTAAAATTGTCTATCTGAATTTCCAACAACAGATGCTCCAAAGGATAACATAGAATATTTTCCAGGCGTTCTTCCTGAAGCTTCTATGTCAACTGCAATGTACTTCTTTTCCATTTTATTTATTAAATACAAAATCTTTAAAAAGGTTTAGTTTATCAAAATATTATGGAAAGACCAGCTTGGGTAAAAGATAAGAATGTAGCAGATGACTTTGAAGTAATTAAAGTTCGAGAGATTGATCATATTAAAGATGAGAGAATGGATCCTGGATGTTATATGTTAATTAAGGTTTATTTTGATAGCTTAGATATTGGGGTAGCAATATGCAATCATCAACATGTTATATTAAAAGAATTTAGAGGAAGAAATGCTAGAGATATTTATCATGCTATATTTGAATATGAAGAAATAAATAATTTGAAATGGTTTACTAATAAAAATCATATAGCATATATTGGAAAAGAATTAAAAAAAGCTGAGTTAGCATTAACATTGGGATTTGAGTATCAACAAGAATAATTAAATTAACTTTTTAACTTCTTCTTTATAAAGTTCGACTGCCGGCTGATCAAATGGATTAAGTTCGAGAAGTTTTGCTAAATAAATTGTTTCTAACATTTTAAACTGTAAAAATTGCCCAAGAGAATATTCTGATTTATCTTGTAATATAATTTCTGTAAATGGAAGGTTTTTCTTTTTGTAAGTTAGTTTAACAGCCTTTGTTATTTTATTTAAAATTAATGAAAATTTTTTTGTTTTGAAATCTTTAGAGTTTATTGTAATCTCTGAATTAAATTTATTTATTATAATAAATGTTGTAAATTTGTCTCTTGGACCATCAAGATAAAGCTGAGCCATTGAATGTAAATCTGTTGTTCCGATTGAAATTATAGGAGTAATTCCTTTATTATTCTTTCCTATACTTTCTGCTAACAATTGCCTGTACCATTTTCCTAAAGATTCAAGATCATTTGAAAAGAAAAAATTATTATATATCGGTTTTCTTTTTAAGTATAATGTAGAAGCTGAAATCATAGCAGGATTTTTTAAAATATTTTTATCTAAACATTTTCTTTGCATGTCTAAAGCTCCCTTGATTAATTCTTTTATTTTAATATCTAATAATGCTAGTGGGAATAGACTTACCGGAGAAAATACAGAATAACGTCCACCAATGTTTTTTGGAATCTCTAAAACAGCATATTTTTTCTTTTTCGCTAGATGATAAAGTTTAGAATCATAATCTGTTGTAACTACAATATATTTTTTATTTATCTTAAGATATTTTATTACAGCTTCAAAATTTGCTATAGTCTCTAATGTTGTGCCTGATTTTGTTATTATATTGACTAAGGTTTTTTTATTTTTTAATATTTTTATGATTGAATTAATATAATCTGAATCTGTAGTATCTGCAAAATAAATTTTTTTATTATTTATCTGATTATTAAGTTTACCTTTTATTGCTTCTGATAAAGCAATAGTTCCAAGATTACTTCCACCTATACCAATAACTAAAATATTGTTTATTTTCTTGTATCTTTTATTTAATTTTTCAATTTTTTGTAATAACTTCTTATCTAATAAAGAATGTAAAAAAGCATAATTTGTATTATATTCATATTTTAATGATAAGTTTATTGCATTAATCAATGGAGTTAATTCATTTTTAAATTTTAGAATCCCTTTTTTATTTATTAAAGAATTATCAAATTTAAATATCATTTCTTTTTTCATATAAAGAAAATATTAAAATTAGTATATAAAGTTTAGCTTTCAAAAATAGATAGGTTTATATATTAATTTAATACTGCAACAAGCCAAATTGGGGGTAACATTAAAAAACAAAAATTCTGTAATGATGGTTAGTTCTTTACTTTTAAATAAACCTAGCTGTTATTATGGATATGGAGGAATAAAATGGTAAGTTACAAAGTATTGGCCTGGGGTGAAGAAGGCGATGATGATGTAGATAATGATGAAGATTTTGAAGATGACGATGAATGAATAATTAAAAATAGAGGTGATATCATGGCAAAGAAAAAGAAGAGAATGTAAGTTCTCTTTTTTATTTTTATAATTAAGGAAAGGTTTTTATATCATTATTAATTCTTAATTACAATGCAAGATTACTATCTTGGTAAAAAGGGGGATGTTTTTAAAGATCTAGACAGTTCTATTGATGGATTAAAAAAGGAAGATGTTAAGGAAAAATTAGAAAAATATGGATATAATGATATAATAGAACAAAAAAAGAAATCTCCTTTTGTTTTGTTTCTTGAGCAGTTTAAGAGCTTTATTGTATTAATATTAATTGCTGCTACAATTATTTCATTATTTCTTAAAGAGATTGTTGATGCTGTAGTTATAATAATAATATTAATATTTAATGCTATATTTGGATTTATTCAGGAATATAAAGCAGAAAAAAGTATAGAAGCCTTGAAAAAATTAACAAGTTTAACAGTTATTGCAATAAGAGATGGAAAAGAGCAAAAAATATTTTCCAAAGATTTAGTTCCGGGAGATATTATTTTAGTAAAAGAAGGAGATAAGATAAGTGCTGATTGCAGGCTTTTAGAAGCTTATAATCTTGAAACACAGGAAGCTTCCTTGACTGGAGAAAGTTTGCCTATATCTAAAGAAGATATTGAGATTAATAGTAAGATAGAGATTGCAGAACAAAAAAATATGATTTTTTCAGGGACTATAGTAACTAAAGGGAGAGGAAAGGCAATTGTCATAGGAACTGGGAAGAATACTTATATAGGAAAGATAGCTAAATTAATAGAGGAAAGTGGAGAAGAGCAAACCCCATTGCAATTAAGATTAGAAAAATTAGGTAAATTCTTAGGAATAAGTGCTTTGATAATTTGTGCATTTATATTTATTTTTCAAACTTTTTTAACCAAGGATATTTTAGATTCTTTTATTATAGCTGTAAGTTTAGCTGTTGCTGCTGTTCCAGAAGGATTGCCTGCAGTCGTTACAATCACTTTAGCTTTAGGTGTAAGAAGGATGGTGAAAAAGAATGCATTGGTAAGAAAATTAAGTTCTGTTGAAACTTTGGGAAGCACCAATATCATATGCACGGATAAGACAGGAACATTAACAAAAAACGAGATGACTGTTAAAGAAATTTATGTTGATAATGAATTAATTGAAGTTACTGGAAGTGGATATGTGGCTGAAGGAAAATTCTTAGTTAATGGAAAGGATTATAGCAATGATAGATTAAGTTTGATATTAAAAACTGGGATTTTATGCAATGATGCTAAATTAACTTATGAAGAAAATAAATGGGATGTTTTAGGTGATCCAACTGAAGGTGCTTTAATAACAAGTGCAAAGAAATATGGAATAGATAAAGAAGAATTAGACAAGAAAAATAAGAGAGTGGATGAAATTCCATTTTCAAGTGAAAGAAAATTAATGTCAACAATAAATATGATTGATGATAATAAAATAATGTTTGTTAAGGGGGCTGTTGATGTTTTAGTTAATAAATGCACAAAAATAAATGATAGAGGGAGAATTAGAAGTATAAATTCTAGAGATAAAGAAAGAATATTAAAAACAAATGAAGATATGGCTAATAAAGCATTGAGAGTTCTTGGATTTGCTTACAAACCATTTGATAAAAAAGAAGAAAGTGATTTAATATTTATTGGAATGCAGGGAATGATAGATCCTGCAAGAGAAGAAGTTAAAGAGGCTGTAAAAAAATGCAATGAAGCTGGGATTAAGGTTGTGATGATAACAGGAGATCATAAAAATACAGCTAAAGCAATAGCTAAAGAGATTGGATTAAATGGAAAGGCTCTGGAAGGAAAAGAAATAGATAACATAAGTGATAAAGAATTAATATTAAGAGTTGAAGATTATGATGTTTATGCAAGAGTTAATCCTGAGCATAAATTTCGGATAGTTGAAGCTTTAAGGAAAAGAGGAAGAATTGTAGCTGTGACAGGAGATGGGGTTAATGATGCTCCTGCATTGAAGAAAGCTGATATTGGTGTAGCTATGGGAATTACAGGAACAGATGTTGCCAAGGAAGCTAGTGATATGATATTAGTTGATGATAATTTTGCAACTATTGTAAATGCTGTCGAAGAAGGGAGAGATATTTATTCTAATATTCAGAAATTTGTTAATTTTATTTTATCTACAAATATAGCTGAAATTTTAATAATATTCTTAGCTATAGTTTTTATTAAAGACGGAAATGGAAATGTTGTTTTACCTTTATTAGCTATACAATTATTATGGATAAATTTAGTAACAGATGGATTACCTGCATTAGCTATAGCTGTTGATCAAGGAGAGAAAGATGTCATGAAGAAGAAACCAAGAAAGAAAGATGAGCATATAATAACAAAAAAACTTGGAATTTTAATTATGATATTAACTATTTTAGCTACAATTGGTGTTTTACTTTTATTTGAGAGCAATCTGCAAGATTTAGTTCAAGCTAGAACTGTTGCGTTTACTGCTTTAGTATTTTTTGAGATGGCTATTTTATTTGTTGTAAGAAGCGAATATAAAGTTAAGTTATTTTCAAATGGATGGCTTTGGCTAGCTGTGTTAAGCACAATAGGATTACAATTATTGGTTGTTTATAGTCCATTAAATGTTTTCTTTAAGACAAAAGCTTTAGATTTGATGCATTTTGTTTATATTTTAATAAGTACTTTAATAATATATTTTGTTGGAAGGATATTTGTTTTAATATCTAGAAGATTAAATTTTAATTAAAGATAATAATTCTTTTTCAGGGTTTTTAGATAGATCAAAGCCAGATGCTATTGCAACTCCTTTTGCTCCAAGAGAATAGGCTTTTATTATATCTTCTTTAGTTCTAATTCCTGCTCCACATAAAACAGGGATTTTAGTTGCTTTTACTGAATCTTTAATTAAAGAAGGTTTTGCTGTTGATACTGAGATATTTCCAGCAACTAATTCAGGGGGTTCAATTAAAATAAAATCCGGCTTAAATTTTGATATTCCTTTAAGTTCTTTAATATTGGAAGCGAATACAAATGTTTTAAGTTTAGCTCTTTTTGCAGCCTGAATACATACTTTAAGATAGTTTAATGGCAATTGATGTTCAGAATGATTAAGAAAAGTTCCATAAGCTCCGTTAAACTTTATTGATTCAGGAAGAATAAAACCTGTAAATCTTCCATATGGAATTGGGTCAATATGTTGAGATATAATTGGAATTTTAACTGCTTTTGAAACTCTATAAATATCTGGAATTTGAATTCCAACCATTATTTGTTTTCTTATTTTTTTGGATACTCTTTCACATATTTTTGCTAGTTTTATTGTATTTTGTAAAGAAGATTGTTTATAATTCTTGAAGTTTATTATTGTTAGTTGCATGGTTATAAATTGTTTAGTTGATATAAAAACTTCTTTGTTAATTTTATGATAGTAATTTTTATATAGTTAAATAGGTTTAATATTTTTATGAGAAAGGAGGTTATTTGTATATTTCTAGTAGTTTTACTTATAGTTATGCCTTTTTCAGAAGCTCAACTAAATTCTATAGAAATAAAAAAGGTAAATGTTAATGAGAATAGTTTACAAGTTTTGGTTGAGAATAAAATGGATAAGGATTTTAATAAAATAACTTTTATAATTAATAACCAATATACAATAATTCAAGATGAAATATTAAATGCTTTCGAAACTAAATTCTTTGTTGTTAAATATCCTAGTGGGATTAAATTAGAAACAATAAAAGTTATATTAGGAGATCAATCAGATGATTATGTATTTACAGGAAATGAAGATAAGTTTGTTTTAAATCAGGAGATTACTTCTCAAACAGCTACTACTGAAAGTAATTCTCCAGTAAGTTATATTTATTCAACTGGAAGAGTAGCTAAGATACAAGATAATCAAATAATTTACTTTAGTTCTGATAATGTTGGATCAACTTCTTTACAAACAGATAGTTTAGGAAGCATTTCATTTAAAGCTAATTATTTACCTTTTGGAAAAGAATTAAGTTTTAGTTCTATAAATAATGAAAGATATGGATTTACAGGCAAAGAGTTTGATACAGAAAGCTCATTAAATTATTTTAATGCCAGATATTATAATCCAAACAATGGTAAGTTTATATCTAATGATCCTATTTTTAAGCCAAGTGAAGGTGGTTATCAATATGTTAATAATAATCCTTTAACGATAACTGATCTGAGTGGTAAAGGAATGCAGGATATTTCTAAAATGATTGAACTTTCATTTAAGATTGTAGAAAATCGACCAAGATTTGTTTCAAAAAAAGATGTTTATCCACATAGATATGATGCACTTCAAAAGCAAGGTGCGGGTCCTGTAATTAGTGGTACTGCTATACCTAATCCAGCTCCATTGATGGCTGTTTTATTGGCTGGTGCTGCTACCTTTGCAACTATGGTTGGAATTGAAGCTATAAATACTCCTGGCAATGAAGTTGAAAGATTTTTACAAAGTATTTCAGATGAAGATGCAATTAATAAATTAATAAAAGATAGTGATATTGATCCTGATAATGATTTTACTGGAAAAAACAAACCGGAAAGAATAACAATTTTACCAAATGATAAAGATGAGAAATATTGTTATATTTGCTTAACTGATGCTGAAATATTTTTTACTATAGATGAAAAACGGGGCACAAGAGGTCCTGAATATGTATTTGAAAATAAAAAAGCTGCGGAGGCATATAAAAAATCGTTAATACGTCATTTTGAAAAACAAACTGGAAAAATTAAAGCTAATTATAATATTATAGAACTTATACCTAGCAGGGTATTAGACCCAAAAAGAAATCCTATAAAAATTGATGAGTATGCATGGAGAGTAAATGAAGTAGTAATTGCTAAACCTCCCCATCCTGAAATGAGTTTGAGAGAAAGAGTAATTACAAGACCAGTAGGAGTATATTCAGATCCAAGTCTTATTGGACAATATGAAGTTTACAAAGCTGCTAAAAGAGGTCCTGAAAGATAGATTTAAATTTATATTAACAATTTTTAGATGAAAGAAATTTTGATAAATCTTTGGGATTTGCTTCTTTATATGCTAATTGATATAACAAATCTTCATTCTTACGTCTTTTTTCATTGTTATCTTTTAACGTAAATCCCCAAGTGTAACAGGGCAGATAATCTGGAACAGAATGGTCTTTAGATTGTGTTAAAAGAAATTCGTTGACGCTTCTTTTAAGTTGTTTTGCAGCTCTTAGCTTAACATCAATTTCTCCTATTGATGAATCTTCATAAAGTAATCTGTCTCTATATCCTAAAAATATTGGGTTTTCTAGTACATTATCTAAAACTTCAAAATCTTCTGAAATATATGGAATCTGAATGTTAACATTTTCAGACCATTTTTTAATATTTTCTTGATTAAATTCCTTTATCTCTCTACAAAGATCTTCTAAATATTTCCTATTTAATTCACTTAGTTCTGAAAGTTTCATATTAAAATGAGCTAAAATTACGCTTAAAAACCTTTCTTATTGGTGTGAGAAGGGGAAAAAGAGGTGTTGATTAAGTATGAATGAAAACCCCAAGCTCATATCACCATAAGAAAAAGGAGGGAAAAGAGGTATGTAATTAATTGTTTTTATGAAACCCCCCCACAAAAGCATATATTATGATGTAAAGGTTATTTATTAAAATTATGTTTCATTCAAAAGTTAATAATATGGGAGCGGGATAAAGAGGCAAACCCGCTACCATACCAAAAAGAAAATTATTCTTCTTCATCCTCGTAAAGGTATCCTTCGTTGTCTAAACGCCATGTCATAAGCTACACCCCCAAGTTTTATTAAAATTAGTTGTTAGTATTGATAATCAATATAGATAAACAACTATATAAATATTTATTTTGTAGAATATATATAATCAATATTGATAATCAATATAAATAAGGTTATTATTCTAATTTAACGGTGAAAAGGTGTTAAATAATGATATAAAAGTTAAAATTCTTGATTTTATTAAAAATAATGAAAATTTATGTTCATGTGTGGATATTTCTAAAGAACTTAAGATTAACAGAATAACATTAACTAAATATCTTTCTGTTATGGAAAGTGAGGGATTAATTAATTATAAAGAGATTGGAATGGCTAAGGTATGGTTTTTGCAAAAAAATAATACTTTAACCAATATTAGTAATGAAAATGGTAAACAACTGAGAGAAATTTTGGATTTAATTGGAGAAGGTGTTTGTATAACAGATAATAATAACAAGATAGTTTGGATGAATAAGATAGCTAAAATAAGTTATTGCAAAAAAGATGATTATGTTGGTGGAAATTGTTGTGAGGTATTTAATTGTGGAGAACATTGCAGCAAAGGGGATATCAAGAAAATATTAATCGATAAAGGAGTTTATAAGTTTGAATGTGAAGTTAAGGATGGATCAAGAATAAAAAATATTACTAGTCCTTTAGTTGACAATAATGAAATTGTTGGAAGCATAAGGATAATGATAAGTTAATCAAAGCCAATTATAATTGATGCTTCGTCTTCTTTTATTTTCAGATTAAGATGTTTTACTAATGAATTATGAAGTTTAAATGACGGAGAAGAGGAAATTGCATTAAACTTTGAAAGTTCGATAAATTGTATTGATGGAAAGATTAATTTTCCATTTTCTTCTATTACTAAATTTTCCTGAGGTTCACGGAATCTTTCATCATGCGTTATAAAGATTAAATGTTTTTTCTTTAAACAATCAAAAACTCCAATATTATTGTTTATCTCTGTATTTTTAATAAATAATTTATCTTTTTCATTTAAGATTACAATATTATCCAAACCTTCAATAGCTTCCAATATTTCAATTGCTTCTTTTAGTTTATTCATAAATTTAGAGATAAGATAAGTTTTATAAAGCTTACAATTTTTAAAAAATTATGAAGTATTCTAAGCAAGAGTTAAAAGAATTATTATTGGCTTGGATTGTAATTTCTTTAGCTTTTACTATAGTTTTATATCAAACAAAATTAAGTGAGAATATAATTGAAAGTTATTTACTATTATTTTTGTTAAGTTTGATAACAGTTGGAGTTGGTTTTTTATTGCATGAGCTTGGTCATAAATTTTTAGCTCAAAAGTATAGATTATTTGCTGAATTTAAGGCTTTTAAAGGAATGTTGTTAATAACTTTATTAATATCATTTTTGGGGTTTGTTTTTGCTGCTCCAGGCGCTGTTTTTATTCATGGAAATGTGGATAAGAAGAAAAATGGAAAGATAAGCTTGATGGGTCCTGCTGTAAATTTGGTTTTAGCTGGAATATTTTTATTAATATCTTTATTTGCAAGTGGGTTCTTTAAAGAAGTTGGAAGTTTTGGAGTAAAAATAAATTCCTGGCTTGCTTTATTTAATATGATTCCATTTTGGAATTTTGATGGGAAGAAAGTTTGGGATTGGAGTAAATTAGTTTGGTTTGGAGTTGTAATAGTAGGAATTGTTTTATTGTTTGTTAAAATTTAATTTATTTCTACAGATGCTTTATATTTTATTTTTAATCTATCTTGCTCTTCCATATCTTTTATAACGGTTTGAATTAGCAACTTTCTTCTTAGTTCTTGATAATCTGCTCTGTTAACTAAAAACAATGATTTGCCAAGTTTTAAGGAAGTTTCATCACCTAATCTATTTCTATCTGCTAATCTTGATGCTTCTAGAATGATGTCAATCTCATCTATTGTTATTCCTCTTTTATCATATTCATGTTTAATAACTGAAAATATGTCTTCATCTCCATTTGGGATATAAAAAAAACTCTCTAAAGTTTCTTCACTATATGGAATGCATAAAGGGTTGTGTTGTATTTTACCATTAAAATAATCTTGGAATCTATTATATAATTCTTGACATGCAATTTCAGATATTGATTTTGGAGGTTCAGAAAGTAAATGATTATTTAAAAATGCTACTAAGATTAATCCCCATGCCATAAAGATAAAGATATAATAAAATATTTAATGTTTTTGATTTATTTTAATTGCTTGCTTAATGTTAAGTAAAGAAGATTTGTGCATTGCTTCCACTATTCTTTTAATTGCTAACATAAAAGCAGCCTGTCTTAAAGTAACTTTTTCTTTACTGTAAGTTTCATAAACATCTTCAAATGATTTAGTCATTTTTTGCTCTAGTTTTTTTAGAACTAAATCTTCGCTCCAAGAGTTATTAGATAAATTTTGTATATATTCAAAATAAGAAACTGTAACACCGCCGGCATTAGCCAAAACATCTGGAATTACAGGTATTTTTTTAGCTTGTAGAATTTCATCTGCTTCTAATGTTGTTGGACCATTTGCTAATTCCAAAATTAAGGAAGCTTTAATGTTATCTGCGTTTCCTGAATGAATTTGATTTTCTAGAGCAGCTGGAATTAATATATCTGTTTTTAATTCTAAAAGTTGTTCATTGCTAATATTTTCAGTTTGATCTAAATCTTTTAGTGAACCTGTTAATTTTTTATGTTTAATTGCTAGATCAACATCAATTCCATCTTTATTGTAAATTGCTCCTTTGGAATCACTTAATCCAATAATTTTGAAATGATCATCATGCAATATTTTTGCTATAGTTTCTCCTGCATTACAAAAACCTTGAACTATGACATGGCCCTTACTCATA
>CAZJUI010000022.1:0-20556 GCA_964549185.1 Candidatus Woesearchaeota archaeon | reverse complement strand
ATCATTAGAAAGATTAATAAAGAGCCTAGCTTTAACAGCAGGAATAACCGCGGGAATTATAGGTTTTCAAGGAAAAGCTAAAGCAGAATGTAATGAATTTCAATCAGACCCAAACACAATAGCCTTATGGCATTTGAATGAAGGTCATGGTTTTAGAACACCGGATGCAGATTCTATCTATATCAGCTGGATTTTTGGCTGGGGGAAAAATGCAGATAGAGATTCAACTAAATGGGTTAATGGACGTTTTTCTTATGGACTTTATTTTGATGGACAGGTCTCAGTAGATTTATTGGCTTACTTGAAAAATAGACCTACTCAATTATCAGATATAAGTGTGGAAGCTTTTGTAAATCTTCAAAAATCAAATTTACCATATTATAATAGGAATTTTAATATTATCCGCATGAATAATTATTTAGAAACAGGTAGCGAATCTCGATCTTGGAGTTTGGGAATTAATAAGGAAGGAAAATTAGTTCTTGAAAAAAGTTATGAATATTCTGATGGTTATAATAAAATAACAGGAAATTTCCCATTGCCATTGAATCAATTTTCCCATGTTGGTTTTACATATAGTAGCCAAAACGGAGGAAGATTCAGGTTTTATATAGATGGAAATCTAGACATTGAACAGAGTATAGACCTCGGAAGATTTGACGCAGTTACAGGGAATATAGGAAATCCATATTGTGCTACTTGTTCTGAAAGTATTTCTTCAACAAACTTTGAAGGAATAATAGATGAAGTTAGAATAAGTAATATTGAAAGGGAAAATTTATCTTGCACAACTCCAGTAATTCCTGTTACATGGGGAACAATAAAAGCAATGTACAGAACAAGATAAAATTTAACTATAAATCTATTCTCTTCAATATTAACAGCACCATATAGAATCAACCAAAGTTACTAATATACCTAACTTTCGTTTATTATGGTTTAAATCTCACAAACGACTTACATAACTTTAGTGTATATACAGATTATTAATTACATGTAAGTAACCTTTATATATAAGTTATATTACTTACATGGTATGAGGGGAAGCAAACAAGAAAGAATATTGAGAGTATTGATTAATGAAAATAAATCATTAAGTAAAAATGAACTATCAAAAAGAGCAAATTGTACCAGGCAGTGGGTTATATTATTATTAAGGAAACTAGAAAAAAAGAAACTTGTCAAGGGTACCAAGATTATAAATAAAATCAAACTTATGAAATACTGGCTAAGCATACATAAAAAACCTAAAAGGTATAAAGAATATATGATAAGAGAGCCTTTAAAATTGCTAAAAAATGCAAAATTGGAATATGCTTTGACCACATACCAAGCAGAAAATTTTGTACAAAAATATCTTTTTCCTTCCCGTATTGATGTTTATATAAAAGAAAATGATTTAAAAAAATGGCATTTGATATTAACAAAAAATGGATTATATGGCAAGGGAAACTTTCGAATTATAATTTCAGATGAGCATGTCATGTATAAAAAAATAAGATTAAATAAATATTATATGGTATCTTTACCACAATTAGTAATAGACTTGTTTGTAGAAGGCGGTCCGTGCCATGAAGCCGCAGAGATGCTTTTAGGAAGGTTCAATTCCGAATATACATGAATTAGTTAAGAGAGTATGTGGTTTTATGAAACAATGATTTTAAGGTTTAAATCTCACCATAGTTCTAGGAAATGGTATTGAATCTCTTATACTTTCTAGCCCACATATCCAAGAAATAACTCTCTCAACACCCATTCCAAAACCAGCATGAGGTACACTTCCATATCTTCTCGTATCTAGATAAAAATCATAATTCTTAGGATCTTCACCTTGATTTTTCAAATTCTTTTCTATCTTCTCTATATCTTCCTCTCTTTGACTACCTCCAATTATCTCCCCAAAACCTTCAGGAGCTATAGCATCAAATCCAAGTACAACTTCATTATTCTCAGGATCTTCCTTCATGTAAAATGCCTTCACTTTTTTAGGATATCTAGAAACAAAAACAGGAGTATCATATAACTCACTTAATTTATCTTCCTCAATAGTTCTTAAATCTTTACCCCAAGCAATACTTACTTTCTTCTTCTCCTTTAATAATTTTAAAGCATCATCATAAGTTATTCTGGGAAATTTCTTCTTTAATGTTGGCTCTAATTTACTAACATCTCTTTCCAATATCTTTAATTCATCTTTATTATTATCTAAAACTTCTTTTACGATAGCTTTCAATAATCCTTCTCCATAATCTTGCAATTTTTCAAAATCAGCCCATGCAAACTCCATCTCAGCATGCCAATATTCAGTTAAATGTCTAGATGTTTTACTTTTCTCAGCCCTAAATGAAGGAGCTATAGTATAAATTTTCTCTAAAGCAAATATTGCTGGCTCAGCTTGTAATTGCCATGTTTGTGCTAAAAACATAGGATGTCCAAAATAATTTACTTTGAAAACAGTACTTCCACCCTCGCTTTGTGTTGGTTGAAATATTGGACTTTGATATTCATAAAATCCATTTTTCCTGAAATATTCATGTATAGCTCCAAATATTGTGCTTCTTATTTTTAATATTGCAGTCATCCTTCTGCTTCTAAGCCATAAATGTCTCATATCAGCTAGATGCTCTATACTTTGATCTTTTGTTATAGGATATTTTTCAGCAAAATGAATTACATTTAATTTCTCAACATCAATCTCATATCCAGTAGGAGCTCTTTTATCTTCTCTTATCTCTCCTTCTATCTCTACTGAACTTTCTATTAATAATTTATTAGCATCATTCCAATTTTCATTATCTTTTTTAACTATACATTGAACAATCTCGCTTGAATCTCTTACAACTAAAAATACCTTATCACTTAAATTTCTCTCTCTATAAATCCATCCCCTAATCGCTACCTTTCCCTTTCCTTTTTCTAATGCTTCTTTTATTGAAATAAACATGATATTACTCTCCTATTTATTGGTATATAAGTTTTTCTTATGAATACTTTTAACAGACCTTCCAGAAGGATCTGCAACTTGGAATTCTTTGCTCCATCTAAAAGCAGTTGGTGTAGAACATGCAATTGAAGGACCTACTGGAACTGTTAATGCTGCAGTAGGACAAGTAAAGTATTCATCAAAAATTTGTCTATAAAAATATTCTTCCTTTGTCGAAGGAGTTTGCTTTGGAAATCTCTCTTTTGTTTTTGCCATCATACTATCTGTAATAACTTCTTGTGTATGTTTTTTCAATGAATCTATCCAACTATACCCTACACCATCAGAAAATTGTTCTTTCTGTCTCCAAAGAATTTCTTCTGGGATGTAACCTTTAAATGATTTCCTAAGGATTTCCTTTTCTATTTTCTTTCCAGTACACATCTTATCTTTAGGGTCTATACTCATTGCATAATCAAGAAATTCTTTATCTAAAAAAGGAACTCTTGTTTCAAGACCCCAAGCAGCAGTTGCCTTGTTTGCACGAAGACAATCATATTTACTTAATAATAAAAGTTTTCTTACAGTTTCTTCATGAAATTCTTTTGGACTGGGAGCCATGTGAAAATAAAGATAACCACCAAAAACCTCATCTGCTCCCTCGCCAGAAAGTACCATCTTAATGCCCATTGATTTTATTTTTCTCGCCATAAGATACATTGGAGTTGCTGCCCTAACTGTTGTAACATCAAATGTTTCAAGATGATAGATAACATCCTTTATTGCATCTAAACCTTCTTGAACAGTAAAAATTATTTCATGATGAACAGTGCCAATATATTTAGCAACCTTTCTTGCATATTTTAAATCAGATGAATCTTTCAAACCAACTGAAAAAGAATGCAGTCTTGGCCACCATGCTTCTTCTTTGTCTCCTGTTTCTATTCTTTTCTTTCTGAATTTTGAAGCTATTGCAGCAATCAACGAGGAATCTAACCCACCTGAGATAAGCACACCATATGGCACATCTGACATAAGTTGTCTTTTCACAGCTTTCTCAAGTTCATCATGAAGTTTTTTCAATGAAACTTTTTTATCAGGTAATTCCTTTTCCCATTTTGGTTTGTACCATCTTACAAATTTCTTTTGAGTTCCAAGATAATAATGACCTGGTGGAAATTCCTGAACTTCTATACAAAATTTATCTATAGCTTTCATTTCACTTGCAAAATATATTGTTCCTTTGCTATCTTTACCAATATAAAGTGGACATATTCCAATATGATCTCTAGCAACAAAATATTCTCCCTTTTTTTTATCATAAAGTACAAATGCCCAAATTCCAGATAGCATATCTAGAAATTCAGTTCCATATTCGTCGTAAAGATAAAGTATTATTTCACAATCTGACTTTGTCTGCCAATCATGTTTTTTCTTTAATTTTTTTCTTAATAGTTCATGGTTATATATCTCTCCATTTACTGCAATCACACTACCTGTTTTTGTATCAATCAAAGGCTGTGCTCCATGCTCAACATCAACAATTGAAAGTCTCTCATGAGCAAGTATTGCTTTATCATCTGAATAAATACCGCTCCAATCAGGACCCCGATGTCTAATTAATGCAGCCATCTTCAATGCCTTTTCTCTAGCCTTTTCAATAGGTTCTTTTATTTCAAAAACACTAACTATTCCACACATAGTTCATCACTCCAAGAAAATAGTTTTATATATCTTTTGGATTTAAAAATAGAGAAATAACTACTTAAAATTCCGATAATCAGCTTCTTGTAAAGCTCTATACTCCATAGTTTTCATTTTTACCTACCATAATATCTTTTATCAAATTTTTCTCTACTAACCTCTGTTTTGTACAGAAAGCCATCAGGACCCACAAAAAATCTTATAGGTTTTATTTCTTGTATTGAACTATCTGTAAGTCTTTTTTCTTCCTTCTCGTATTTTTTACTTTCTTCTTTCATTTTTACTTTTCTCCATATTGAATATATTACCAGAAAGTAGCACTTATTTATATATTTATTCCATAGAATATTGTAAAAATTACAAAAAACACAAGATTTATATAGTTAAATGGAATATTTTTCCAAATAATGAAATTAGACGAAAAAGACAAGCAAATACTAGAAATATTAAAGAAAAATGCAAGACTAACAACTAAAGAGATTGCTAAAATAGTAAAACTACCAATAACAACTGTTCATAATAGGATAAAAAAACTTGAAAACAATAAAATAATAACAAATTTTACAGTAAATCTTAATTACAACGAACTTGGAAAACCAATATTAGCTTTCATTTTAGTAACTGTTAATTATAATCTTGTTTCTGAAAAAAAAATAGATCAAGAAGAACTAGCAAAGAAAATTAAATTTCTAGAAGGAACAGAAGATGTTTCGATAGTTACAGGAGATACAGACATTATAGTTAAAGTTAGACTATCAAATGTAGATGAATTAAGTAATTATATAACAAAAAAATTAAGAAATCTTGAAGGCATTGATAAAACAAGAACATTGATTGTCCTTAAACATTTTTAAGGTGTCAACCTATCAGGATCTCTAGCAAATAACACAGCTTCTCTCACATTGGATAAATTTAATAAGTTTTGAGTTAATCTTTCTATTCCAATCGCAAAACCTCCGTGTGGTGGAGCTCCAAATTTAAAAAATTTAGTAAACCATTCAACACTTTCTGGATTCATTCCTTTCTCTTTTACCTGCTCAATAATCTTATCATATCTATGTTCTCTTTGACCACCAGAACTTAATTCCAATCCTTTAAAATTAAGATCTACACTTCTAGCATATTCTGGGCTTTCATCAACATGCATAACATAAAATGGCTTTATCTTAGAAGGAAATCTATTAAAGAAATAAAATTCTGATTTAAATTTTTTCTTGACATAATACCATAATATCTTTTCAGCTTCAGAATCTAAATCTTGTCCTTGAATATTTTTTCCTTGTTCACTTAATATATCATAAATTTCTGGAAATCTTAATTCTGGAAATGGAGTTTTAGGAATTTTTATTTTTACATTTAATATTTCTAATTCGTTTTTACATTTCTTCTTAACATTTTTTAGAGCATTAACGATTAATTGTTCTTCAACTCTCATTGTATCTGTTTCATCATTAAGAAAAGCAAATTCAACTGCACAAGTTCGATGTTCACATATATGTTTTACAGTATGACTTTTTTCAGCTCTCCAGCTTGGTCCAATGTCATATAATTTTTCAATACCACCAAGAATTGTAAGTTGCCTATGTAATTGAGGATCTTGCCTTAAATAAGCTTTTCCGCCAAAATATGCCACCTGAAAAACTTCAGCTCCTGATTCAGAAGCAACACCCATTAAACAAGGAGTAAATACCTGGATAAAATTCTGTGAATTAAGATAATTCTGCATTCCTTCTATTAAAGCTGCTTGAACCTTGAATATCGCATTATTTTTTGGTTTTCTTAAATCTAAAACTCTATTATCTAATCTTACACTTAAATCAGTCATAATATTTTTATCTTTTTCAAAAACCTGAATGGGCAATACATCAGATTTACTTATTAATTCTAAATCTTTAATATCAACTTCAAAATTTTTTATTGTTAATTCAGGACTAGTCAGATTTGCTTTTTTTACAATTCCTTTTATGATTATTACAGATTCAGGACTTAGTTTAGATATTTCATTAAATGCTTTACTTTCAGGCTTAACAACACACTGAACTATTCCGCTATTATCTCTTAATAGAATAAATTTTGCCTTTGCTAATTCTCTTATATCATGGATTAATCCCTTTAGCAAAACTTCTTTTCCATCTTCTATCAATTCTTTAACATAAGTTCTTTGCATTAAAATTCAATCTTTGTAATAGTTATTTAAATGTTTCTGTAACCTTACTTTTTCTTATAAACATTATCTATCCACAATTTTTTAAAATAAGGCAAAGTTAATGTAGATAATATAAAACCAATAGTCGGAATTAAAGCAGTCAACCAAGGATTCAGAGCTTTAATAACTATAAGAAATATTACTACAATAATATAAGTCATTAATGCTATTATCAATCTTCTTAGATTACTAATCTCCCATGCTTTATCTAATTCCACTCTTTTATTTCTTTCCTTAATCGCATCTATTTCCTCTTTCATAATAGAATAAAAGATTAACAAGTTTATATATCTTGTTCTTAATCGATAGCTTTAAAAGTTATACAAAATCATTAATTTATTACAGCCCCGTAGTCTAGCGGTCAAATTAACCTAAAGGTTAAGACTTGGGATAGTGGCCTTTGGAGCCATTGACGGCGGTTCGAATCCGCCCGGGGCTATTTTCAAAATGAAAGAGACATTCCTAAAAGTGTATCAAAAAAGAATACATTTAAAAAAAGAGTAATTAATAATCTTATTAACATATTAAAATGAAAAAAAGAGGACAAACATTCAAATATCCGAGATTAATGTTTTTCATACTTACAATAATAGTTGCTTATCTCTTATTTCAAAATCCACAATGGCAGGAATTCATCCATTCTTTAAAACAGTTTGAATCTATTGGGGTATTCATAGCTGGTTTCTTTTATGCTTTTGGTTTTACAGCTCCATTTTCTACAGTATTTTTTATATCAATATCAAAAGATGTTAATATAGTTGCAGCATCAATTGCAGGTGGCTTAGGTTCTACATTAGCAGATTATTTAATATTTAGATTTACTAAAATTTCATTTCATAAAGAATTTAATCATCTATCAAAAACAAAATTCTTAAGATGGATAAATAAAATAATATTAAAAATTATACCAAAAAAAGTAGAAAAAATTATCTTAATAACATTTTCATGTATTGTGATAGCATCCCCATTACCAGATGAATTTGGAGTCACATTATTAACAGGATTAACAAAAATTAAAGAAAAATCGTTTAGATATATATCATTTATATTAGATACAATAGGAATATTAATACTTATCTTAATCGGAAGGGCAATATAAATTTAGGTTACTATAATTTCCATCTTTTTCTAGCCTTTTTAATGCTTTTTCTATAGTTATAGTACCTTTTTCATCTAGCAATAATTTTCGAAGTTGTTTTTCCTTATTTAATCTATTAATTTTAGTAACCATATTAATTTTCTCAATTTTTACATAGATTATAACTATATAAATCTTTACAAACAAAAAAGAAAAAATTAATGAAAAGCAATTTTTGTTTCTTTATGGAACCACAATAGATAGATAATTACTATTCCGACTATTGTTCCAACTGGAAAACTAAATAATCCTAGTGCAGAAAATATTGTAGCCACAATTCTAACCCAGTTCTTTAAACTGAATAATCCCCAAGCTATAAAGAAATCTAATATTCCTACCAAAATTAAAAATATTCCTAAACCAGTACCTATCGCAGCTGCAAATGGAATATTCAAAAAAGCTGTAAGAAAACTTCCTCCAACCATTAACATTATTCCTCCTATCACTGCAAGAACTCCGCCAATTATATATAATATTCCAGTAATAGTTGCACCTATAGGTCTGCCTTTACTTGCCATCAAAGCACCTCCTTTTAAAATTAATAATAAATATCAGAATATAAACCTTTCCAAATACTAAAGAAAATTAAATTAAAGGTAAGTCTAGTTTTTTTATTGCTTCTTCTAATTTTTCAGCAAGTTTTCTATCTTCTTTTCCTCCAGATCTAGATACCAGTTCTTCAGCATAGTTTACGATCATATGTGTATGGTAAATCTTTCCACGCGCTTCTCTAGTATAGGGAGTAAGACTAAGATATAGACCATCTTCTTCTTTCCATATGCTAATATCATATCCCAATTTATCAACATCTTCTAGCATAAGATCTAATGTAGCCAATACAGCTTTTTTTTGATAAGGTGATAATCTCATGCATTTATGATAAAGAAAAAAATATTTAAAACTTTCCATGAAGTAAAATCCAATAGTTTTCGGGATAAGACAAAAATTTTCTCTTCCAAAAACCTTATAAATACCTAAATTTCAAACTTTCTTAGGATAAGTCGGTTATAAGCTTACTTATACCAGAAACTTAATTTCTGATTTATCCTTAACTAAAAATGGCAAGAATGCATAGCAGAAAGAAAGGAAAATCTGGAAGTAAAAAACCAGTTAAGTTAGTTAAACCTTCTTGGTCAAGATATTCTGAAAGTGAAATAGAAACCTTAGTTTTAAAAATAGCCAAATCAGGAAAAACACAATCTCAAATAGGGATAGTATTACGTGACTCTTATGGCATTCCGGATATTAAATTAATGACAAATAAATCAATAACTCAAATTCTAAAAGAAAATAAAATCCTTCCCCATCTTCCAGAAGATATTGTAGCCTTAATAAAAAAACAGATAGCTTTAAAAAAACATCTAGAGGTTAACAAACACGATTTCACAGCTAAAAGAGGAATGCAACTAACAGAAAGCAAAATAAACAGGTTAGCTAAATATTATAAATCTACAAAAAAATTGCCTTCAGATTGGAAGTTTGATAGAGAACAAACTGAATTATTACTAAGTTAATAATGTCTATAAATTCCTTCCTTGAACATGCATCATTACTAGCAGACAAATTTAGAAAAATAAATACTCCTGTTAAAATAGTTTGTCATCTAGACACAGATGGCTTAACATCTTCTGCAATTCTAATAAAAGCTTTATCTAGAGAAAAAATGAAATTTGCTCATTCTATATTTAAGCAATTAACAATAGAAAGACTAAAGGAATTAGCTCTTGAGCCTTATAAAACAATAATATTTGCCGATCTTGGTTCTAATTCATTAAATGAAATTGAAGAGATATTAAAAAATAAAGAAATTTACATTCTAGATCATCATCAACTACAAAAAAAAGAATTTAAAGATAATATTAACATTTTACATCCAATATTACACGACTTAGATGGCGGAAAAGATGTTTCATCTTCAGGAGTTTCTTACTTATTTACAAAAGCATTAAATGAAAATAACATAGAAAATTCTTACATTGGAATTATCGGAGCTATAGGAGATATCCAAGAACATAAAGGTTTTACTGGATTAAATGCATTAATATTGGAAGATGTTTCTCCTTATATTGAAATTACAACTGGATTAAGATTCTTTGGAGCTCACACTCGTCCATTACACAAAGTTCTAGAATATTCCACTGATCCTTTTATTCCAGGAATAACAGGAAATGAATCAGCCTGTGTTTCTTTTCTAGAAACATTAGATATTCCATTATTAGATGAAAACGGAAAATTCAGAAAACTAGTTAATCTAACCCAAGATGAAATGAAAAAACTTTCAGCTGGGGTGATAATGAAAAGAGTTAGTGAAGATAATCCAGAAGATATTTTCGGTCCAATCTATTTACTTAAAAACCAGCAAAATGAATCTTATTTTAAAGATGTAAGAGAATTTTCAACTATACTTAATTCATGTGGTAGATTAAATAAGCCATCTATAGGAATAGGAGCTTTATTAGATGATGAAAATTCAAAGCAAAAAGCAGTCGAAGTAATGACTCAATATAAAATGGAATTAATTAAAGGATTAAACTGGATTCAAGATCAAAGAAAACTTGGTAATTTAATAGAAAATGAAAATTTTATTATTATTAATGCAGAAAATAATATTCGAGATACAATTATAGGAACAGTTTCTTCTATTTTATCTAAATCAAATATTTTTCCAGAAGGAACAATTATCTTATCTTTATCCCATACAATAGAAGGAAATACAAAAGTTTCAGCAAGAATTTGTGGTTATAAACAGCATAATATCAATCTAAAAGAAGTTATTTCTATCATTTGTAAAGATATCAAAGCAGAGTTAGGTGGTCATGAAATGGCAGCTGGTTGTTCATTCTCTCAAGATCAAGAAGAATTGTTTATTAATAATGCAAAAGAATATCTTAGTTCTTTAATAATTACACAGTAGTAACTAATTAGAAAGCTTTATAAATTAAGTTTATGCAATTAATATTGAAACTTTAAAATGCCAGGCAAACCACGTTTTGATAGAGAATTTAGGATCAGACAGATTCTTAAAGCTATAGCAGGAGGAGCAAATTCTTTAGAAGAAATAGCAACAAGAACACATTTGGCACCAACCACTGTTTATCAATATGCCTTGAAAGCGAATATAGATTTGCCAGAAATAAAAAAAATAAAGAGAGATGTACAAAGGAATTTAGGAAAAATTAATCAAGCAATAAATGAAGGTGCAAAATCAGCTAAAGAAATTTCATATAAAACGGAATTGCCAGATAGTATGATTAGGAGTTATGACACATCAGGTAAAATTAAAATTCCAGTTAAAAGAATAAGATTATTATCCAGGAAATGTAAAGAACATATTCTTAAGGCCATAGAAGATGGTGCTAATTCTCTAGAGTCTCTTTGCAAAAAAACAGGATATAAACCTTCTACACTTATGGAGCATTGTAGAAGACATCATATACAATTACCACAAAATTTAGAGCCATATGGAACTAGACCAGAAATTGATGAACTTATCGAAGAAGGTATAACATTGCGAGAAATTGGAGATAAATATGGTGTTACCAAAGAAGCTATAAGAATATATTTAGTAGGAACAAACCAACATAGTGTATGGAAAGAAAAAAGAAGAGAAAAAAAACAAGAAAAAAACGAACAAATTTATGAAAAGAAATTAGCATTAAAAAATCTCGTTTCTGTTTTAAAATCAAGAATGATTCAACTTGCCCAAAATGAATCATGGCAGTCTGAAAAAGCAGTTGAATATATATTATCAATGAAGATAGATCATCCAGATTCATATTCTTATAATGCTTTAATTAAAATATTTGAAAGATATAAAACAGCAATGGATAAAGAAGAAAAATCATCTTTAGAAGATTTGGGAGAAGGTTTACAAATACACCCAGCACAAATTAGTCATATTCTTAAACGAGTGGAATTAAAGCCTATGATATATCCTTATATGAAAAAGAGAGTGGTTTTACAAAAACAACAAAAAGAATCAATAAAAAAAGGATTTGGTTTAGAAATGAATCCTGCTGATATAGGATATTTTTTAAATTTACCTTTTTGGGTAATAAATGCCAATTTAGCAAAGATAGGAACAAGAAAGATATTCAGACCAATAAAAGAGTTTATGGATACTTTTAAAGAAGGACCATATTTTTTAACATATCGTCTAGCATCTCAAATATATGAAGCAAGTGATCTAGGTTTTAATAAAACTGAAATTGCAGAATTATTTGATACAAAAGAAAAACTAGTTGATTATAGTTTAGAACAAAGAATTAATATTCAACCAAAAATAGTTCATGCACTAAGAACATTATACAGTAATAGAATAATATCAAAACCTTATCTAGAAAGCAATAGAAAGCTATAAAAACCCTCATTTTTCTTTAATTTTCATGGGAAAGAAAGAAATAATAAAAAAGTCAGCTTTAAAGAAGATAAAGAAATCATGGATTCCAATATTAGCTCCAAAAGAGTTTAATGAGATGGAAATAGGAGAAACATTAATCTCGGAAGCTAAAGAAGTTATTGGAAAACACATAGCTGTTTCTCTAATGGCAATCACAAATGATATTAAAAAACAAAGTGTAAGGGTTGTCTTCAAAATAACCGAAGTAAAAGAAAATAAAGCTTTAACAGAAATTATAGGATATGAAATAATAGATGCTTATCTTAAAAGAATAACAAGAAGAGCAAAATCAAAAGTAGAAGATTCTTATGTTGTAATAACAAAAGATAATATTAAAGTAAGAATAAAGCCTGTTATAATGACAAAAAATGAAACTTCTAACTCTGTTTTAACTTCCATTCATCATAAATCAAAAGAATTGTTAATCGAAAACTTTAAAAATAACAGTTACAATGATCTTGTTAATGGATTGATAACCCATAACTTGCAGAAAGCAATAAGAGAGGGGTTAAAGAAAATTTATCCAATAGCAGTTTCAGAAATAAGATACTTTAGAAGATTATGAAAAAAGTAAAAAAGAAAGGTGATGTTAACTCAAGAAACACAATCTTGACTATTTTCTTATTTGTATTGCTTTTAATTGGAACATTATCTTTAAAAAATTCATTTACTAGTTATGCTGTTGTTTCTAAATCTGGAACTAATCCATTAACACCTTTAATATTCATATTCTTATCTTTAGCTTTAATAATTGCAGTTATTTTAGTTTTAGCTTACCATGTTGGCAATAGAAAATAATTCTTTAGAAATCTTTTTAAACTAACCTTTTAGCTAATTCTTTATGCCTCAGTAGCTCAGTGGTAGAGCACGGGTTTTGTAAATAATTCAAAAAAACCTGAGGTCGGGGGTTCAAGTCCCTCCTGAGGCTCTACTATACTCTTTTAATGTACTTTCCAAAGCTCTATCAAATTCTATTCTTCTACGTGGTTTAAATCTTTCTCCTTCAAATCTTTCATTAGTTTCTACAACCAAAAGATCTGTTCTTGAAAGATCATCTAAACTATCTGCATCAAATCTATAGACTGTTACAAAATTTTTTTCATTTATTTTATGCTTTCCTGAAAGTTTTATAAAATATTCATTAATATGCAAGATTAACATCCTGGCAGCCATACCTTTTATAGTATCTCTTGTAAGAATAAATGTGCTCTGATTATACACTAAAGATCTTAAAAAAGCAATCTTTAATAATCCTAGATGTTTTTCATCAACCTTTTGATTGGTATACATTTCATGTCCGTAATCATGTTCGAATGCACCTTTAACAGCTACAGTTATCATATCACAAAAAACATCTTCCATATTTTTATTAATATCATATGGCCCCCTAAGTCTAAGAAGATTGTAAACTCTTTTAATATTTCCAACCAATCCAGTTAATTTATCTTTTTTCTCTTCCAAAATTTTTAATTTTTCTTCCATTTTTTTAAGATGGAAATTACTAGTTCTAACCTCATCTTTAGCTAGAATTGGCCTAAGAACTTCATAATCTCTCCTAGCAATATCTACAGAATAATTCTCTCTTTTTTCAATTTTTTTTAACAGATGAATGGCAGGACCATAAATTATCCCACCATCAATTAATATTAAATCCTGACGATCTATTACTCCTTCTAATCCAGTTCTTGTTGTCATAGACTTTATAAAAAGAAAAAACTTTTAAAGATTTCTTAAGGCACATCTATTATTAAAATATCACTATTTTTCTTAATATTAAGTTCTAAATTACCTACTTCACTAATTTCAGCAGAGTCTCCTTTAGTTAAAATGTATTTATCAATATTAACATCTCCATTTATAACAAAAACAAAAATATTATTTTTAACCTTATAATTTACTTTAATATCTTTATCAAAAATTCCCCTAAGGAATGTAGCATCTTGATGAATATAAACTCCATCCTTACCGACAATGTTTATTAATTTATTTTTCTCTAAATCAAAATGTTTCTGTTCATAACTCGGCTTAATATCTTTTTCTTTGCTGAAAATCCATATCTGTAATAAATGAACCTTTTCTCTTTTAGAATGGTTAAATTCCGAATGAGTAACTCCGCTTCCAGCACTCATTCTCTGCACATCATCTTTTTTTATTACTCCATGATTTCCAATACTATCTTTATGCTCTAAACTTCCTTCCAATATTATTGTAACAATTTCCATATTATCATGAGAATGCATAGGAAAACCTTTTCCAGGTTCAATTATGTCTTGATTTAAAACTCTTAAACTTCCAAAATTTATTCTTCCTGGATCATAATAATCTGAAAAGCTAAAACTATACCTTGTATCTAACCAATCATATTTTCTATGTCCTCTTTCATTTGACTTTTGAATATTTATTTTCATTCACAATTTAATATTATGGAAATTATTTAAACTTATCTAATAAAAACTTTTAAATAAAGATAATATTTTCTATTTTCATGGATAAAAGAGGTTTATTGTTATTATTTTTAGTAGTTATTCCATTTGCATATGCAGCTTTATCACAAGATAATGTAATTATGAGTACGGGAGATAATATTACAGTTGGTGGAAGAGTAATAAAATTTGTTTCTATCTCTGGAAATGACAAATATTTTTCAGTAGATGGAATACCTGTGCTTGTTAATTTTAATAATTCAAAAATACTGAATGGAGTAAAAATATTTGTAGATGAAGACTATGGATCTATAGTTAAAGTGGATATAGATGTTAACTATGAATGTGGAGACAAAACATGTAGTGAAGATGAATTTTGCTGTAGCGATTGTGGATGTGCAAATGGAACAAGCTGTACAGAAAATAGATGTATCTTGTCTTCTTTAAATAAATGTGCTATAGATTTAGATTGTAATGATAACAATAACTTGACAAAAGATATTTGCTCGGGTTTTCCAAGATCATGTTATCATGAAATATCAAATAAAACAAATGAAATAATAACTACAAATGAAACAACAACTCAAACAAACATAACCTGTAAACAAAATGAATGTTTATTAGATGGAAAATGTTATCCAGAAAACACAACATTAAACGGGCAATATTGTTCATCCACACAATTTGTTGCTAAAAAACAAGAAGGCTCATCTTGTTCTTCCGGTATAGAATGTGATTCTAACACATGTCAAAGCTTGAGATGTGTCAAGGTTTCAGTTAAAGATAAGATTATAATACCACAAGAAGAAATAAAAGCTAATCTAATGAATTATGGTTTAGTACTCATCTTATTTATTATTTTGGTATTAACATTCTTGCATTACAAAAAAATATCAAAGACAGTTTAGCTCATCTTATTTTCTCTTTCCCATTCATCCAATTCTTTTTCAATTAATCCATCATACATTTTACTTTTAATTTTCTTTTCTTTAAATTTACTATAATATAAAAATCCAAATAATAATCCAATTACTAATCCAAATAAATGCGCAATATACCCAGTATTTCCAATTTGTAAAAAAGCTCCAAATAGATTTACAATAAAGTAAACAACCCCAGCTAAAAACATTGGCATTGGAACTCCATAAACCCATATCATTAATTTAGGTCTTATAATAATTAAATTTCCTATAACTCCAAAAATTGCCCCACTTGCTCCTAAAGCAGAATTGTAGAAAAAACCGGAAAACAAACTAGCAATTAATCCTGAAATAAAGAAAGTTAATAAAAATCTTCTAGTCCCAATAATATTTTCAAGTATAATTCCAAATAAAGCTAAAGAAAACATATTTAATAATAAATGAGGAATTCCAGAATGTAAAAATATGCTTGTTAATAATCTCCAAGGTTCATTAAATAATAATTCTTTTTTTAAAACAAAACTATCAGTAAATCCCGGAATATAGATTTGTAAAATAAAAACAATTACGCAAATTCCAACTAATATGAAAGTTGAATATCTCATAAAAGTAATTGGTAGTTAAGGTTTATTATTCTTTGCTTGTATATACTGGGTAATTTTACTAAGTTCCTTCAATACGTCTACATAGAAAGATTTATATATTTAGTAGACGTACAATTATTATGGTTTATACAGAAATTAAAGAAAGAAATGGAAGGAGATATTATTATAGGGTTATCTCTATTAGAAAAGATAAAAAAATCAATAAAAAAAGGACGTACCTTGGGGTAAATCTTGAAAAAGAAGATTTGATTCATAAAGAAACTAAAGCTGATGAAAAAATGCTATCTTATAAATCAGATAAAAGAATACAAAGCATCAAATCTAAAATAATTCCTATCCTAAAGAGAAATAAAATAAAAAAAGCAGGAATATTCGGAAGCTATGCCCGTGGAGAAGCAAAAAAATCAAGCGACATAGACTTACTTATAGAACCTCCTAAAGGGATGGGATTTGGTTTTGCAGGTTTAGAGCTCCAATTGACAAAAGCTTTAAAGAAGAAGGTTGAATTAGTTAGTTATAATGGAATAAGTCCATATTTAAAAGACAGCATATTAAAGGAAGAGGTAAAAATATTATGAACAAAAAAGACGATTCTATTTTTATTAAACATATCTTTGAAAGCATTAAAGCTATAGAAAAATTTAGTAAAAATCTTTCCAGAAATGATCTGAAATCTAATCGATTAAAGCAAAGCGCAATTATCAGAGAGATAGAGATAATTGGAGAAGCTGTTAAAAATATGTCTAATGAATTTAAGACAAAATATAATAACATTCCGTGGAGAGAAATTGTTGGCACTAGAGATAAAATGATACACAATTATTTTGGAGTTGATTTGGATGTTGTTTGGAGTATAATTAAAAAAGACATTCCAGATTTAAAAAATAAATTAGAAAAAATAGAAAAAGGAGTATAAAACATCTTATTTTAAAACAAAATTATCAGTAAATCCAGGAATATAAATTTGTAATATAAATATAATAACACAAATTCCAACTAAGATAAAAGTTGAATATTTCATGGTTTCTTAAACTGATCTAAAAATAATTCAAACATTTTTTCACAATATCTCTTTACATTTTTATTATTGTATAAATCTATAGCTTCATAATATTTACTTCTAAACTTAACAGGAACGAATATTTTAGGATAATTGGACATCATCAAAATCCAATTCATCAATGCTCTCCCGGTTCTTCCATTTCCATCTTCAAATGGATGAATCTCCACAAATTGCGCATGAATTAAACATGCTAGAATAAATGGGTGTATTTTTTTTCTATTTTCATAATAAAATTTAATCATTTGCTTAAGCAATGATTTCACTTTTTCAGGTTCTGGAGGCAAAAAATCAGTTCCCTCTATTTTTACAGGAAAAAACCTAACTCTTCCAGGATATATTACTCCAGTATTTTTTGTCAAAATAAAATTTATTTTTTCAATAAATTCAATTGTAATCTTTCTTTTATATTTTTTAATGAAGTCAAATACTTCCCTTCCATTTATTGCTTCATTATAATCTTTGGGCGGGGCTCCAGATGGAATTTGTTTTTCTTTAATAATCAAATAAGTATCTCGCAAAGTTAATCTATTGCCTTCTATAGCATTGGAGTTATAGGTAAATCTAATAATAAAATCTGACTCATCTTTTTCAATGATTGTTTTTGGAATATTTTTAAGATGATTATTATAAACCTCTTTAAAGTCATCAATTACTTCAAGTTTATCTGCATCTAAATAATCTTTATTATAAACTTTATATTCTTCTATTCTTAGTTTTTTTAATTTATTTTTAATATCTTCTTTTGTTGGTTCCTTTTTTCCAAGTTTAATTCTAATTTTTTTCCACTTATTATTTCCAATTCTTATAGTTTTACCCAAATAATAAAATGTCTTTTTTCCTGATTTTATTTTATCAATATATGCCATATCATATCAATTGTCCACATTATATATAAATCTTTCTATTTTGTGGACAATATATCTAGATAAAATAAGCTGTATATTACTTCAAAACATCTCATTCTTACAAAATCAGAAAGCTTTTTAAAGTTATTAAAGCCAATTTTTAAATGACTAGGAATGCGAGGGTAGCAAAGCCTGGTCAAATGCGCAGGAGAGTGTTAAGCTCTGCGATACTTAAGACCAGCATACGCTGAAAACTCCTTTCAGGAGTAAGTAATCCTGTAGGTTAGTCCTTTCGCAGGTTCAAATCCTGCCCCTCGCACTTCTTATTTTTATAACATCATGTAAAAATACCACTTTTAAAAGATAACAATGGGAAGTTTTATAAATCATTATCCTTACAAATAGATATGCCAAAAAAAGTATATCTTATTGGAGAGCATCATTGGGATATTCAGAAATCCGCTAGATATTCTAGAGCTTTTGAAATGTTTGATCCAGATGTTATTTCTATAGAAGCTTCTTCTAATCAAACAGAAGAGATATTTAAACATTTTAGAGAAAAGGTAAAAAGGGCAACAGGCCAAAATTTCCAAGATTTTAGAAGACAACATCCCATAAATTATAGAGCAGCAAGAAATTTTGTTTTTGGAATATTTGATATACCTGAAGCATATGCAAAAATAAAATCAGAAGGGGTAAAGGCGGTTCAAGTAGCATATATTGATAAAAGACAAAAAGAATTATCTAGATCTTTATCAGAGAAATATTTTAGAGAAGAAGATGAATCAGCAATAGATGAAGAATGGATTAGCGTAGCTGAAACACCTCTTGATGTAGATATCATAATTAGAGGAGCACTTGGGCCAGAAAGACATAACAGATTATCTTTTGTTGCACGAACGTATACTACAGCCGTTATGCATGAATTAATAGACCTCCTACTTAAGGGAACGGATATAGAAATAGAAACAGCACAAACTTCATTAGATTGTTTTTATTTTGTCAAAAGTATGCTTAACCGTGGCATATTTACTGAATTTAGTTCCGAACTTCAAATAGAAGAAAGAGATGCAGGAGTATTAGAAAGAATATTATCCTTTGAAGGAATAGTGGTACACCAATGTGGGATGTATCATTCGCATGGGAATTACAACAATTTATATAAAAAATTAAAGGATAAAAAAGTTCCTGTAGAAAGACATAAATTAATAGATTTTGCTTATCCTAGTTTAGCGGAAACATTACGATATAGAAAAGTTATTAAAATCGGAGCTATATTTGCGCAACGGGATGCAAAAATGATCGCTAGATCAGTAGAAAAAAAGAAAATAGATAATTAAAAACCTTTAAAAACGACTCTAATTCTCCAACACTAATGCCCCAGTAGTTTAGCCTGGTAGAATACGTCCTTGGTAAGGACGGGGTCGTGAGTTCAAATCTCATCTGGGGCTTTTTTAATAACCACTAAAAAAAGGTTACATTAGAAAGATTTATAAATCGTTAAATTATTGAAATATAAAATGACAAGTAAAATTTTATATCCAGGTATAAGAAATAACCCACCTAATGAAATTTTAATAAGTTATTGCTTAGAACCAACAAAAGATGTATTAAGAAAAGTTTTTTTTTTTTATATGATATACAAATATGGCGATATTCAACTACCAATAGATTCAGAATTAGATGAAAGAGGAGAATATGAACCTAATTACGGTTTGATAATCAAACAAGCAGCATCACCAAAAGGCACACAAATTGTTGCAAATCTTTCAGGAATAGATTTAACTATAGCCAACTCAGAACTTAGAATAACAAGAAACGATGAAACTATTCAAAGAGAATTTAAAAGAGCTATTGCAGAATCAATGCATTATTTTCTTGATGAATGGGGTACAGATGGAGATTATCTATTAGGTTATGATCTTATGGAAGAAGAAGTCAAAGATCCTAAATATGAAAGACGAATAGAACAATTACTTGAAATTGCAGAAGTTGTATTAAATATAGAACATCCTAAAGTTTCTGATTTAGTAAATATTACCAAAGAAAAAGTTTTCAATTAATAAAAATAGTTTCTTCAGAGATAGTTTCTAACCCACTATCAGGAGTTTCTGGTCTTAAAGCATCCCTATTTTTAGATCTTTCTGTTATTGTATAAAATAAACAATACCTAGAATCAACAACACAATCTTCATTTTCACCATACTGAACACAAAACTTCCTGTAAGGACACCTTTCCATATAAAGAATATAAACAACATATTTTTAAACATTTCCAGGCTCTGGTGCAATCCTAAAATTTAAGTAGAATAGAGGCATTGCCTCCTTTT
>CAZJUI010000021.1:0-20727 GCA_964549185.1 Candidatus Woesearchaeota archaeon | reverse complement strand
TTCTTTGTTGGTCAACGATATTTTTTATAGTTTCTCTTCCAATTCCATGTTTCTTTATCTTTTCCATTACCGTCTTATCTAAGAGTTCCAGTTCTTTTGATTTAAATCTAGGACGTAAGAAATCATAATCATTGCGATTAAATACAACAGTGTAAGAATCATAATATCCATCACTAATCTTACCAATACTTCCAAAAGGGATATTATTTACCTTAGCACCATGATAATAATTATTTTTCCTAGCATGACCATATTCATCAACAGCCTTGCATGTTCTCACAACATCCCCATTTTTTAAATTTCTTTCATATCTGTATATCCCCCCATCATCAAAAATTTCTTCCAATTCCAATGTAACCTTATTGACGTGCTGAAAATAAAGTTCACGACTATTAGCATTCAATTTAGTTAGTTTTATATCAAGAATAGCTTCTAATGAATCATTGAATGATTTAGCAATATTTTGATAATTAGGTTTATTTTTTTCTACCATCATCAGTTTATTGTGAAAATCAGAAAAAAAGCTTCCAGCATCTAATTTTAATCTTAAGTAAAATGAAGCAGCATTAATTAATGGAATCATTTAGCATCACCAAATACCTTTAAAAAATCTTTATGTATCTGCAAAACAGTATAAATGAAAACACTATCTAAAGAAGTTTTATTATCACTTATATAATCATTAATATCTCGTCTTATCACTTTATCTTCAATTAAATCATGATAAATTTTAATACCGAGTAAATATCTTAAATCCCTTGTATTATTAATATGTTTTACTTTTTCCTCAAAACCATTAATATATGGACTGAATCTTGCAGCTGCAATCATCTGCTCTATACCAACACCCCTAAAATACATAAAAACATCTTCGCTAGATATAGCCCTTTCCCGCGAATTTATAATCTTTTTTCTATGACCTAGATCATCTAAATCTTTATTATTATTAAATACCCTAAAAAAATCTTGATATATATCAAATGCTATTTCCATTTTAAATTTATTAAAAGAATTATCTATGTTATAATTTGCACGCCCTAAAATTTCAGAAGCTATATCCGCCAATATTAGTCGCGGTATCGTATTTCCATCTTTTGAATTTAGATATCTATTTACTTCATCATAATTTAGATTTAAGATAATATAAGGGATAAGTAAGCTTTCAGCAAGATCACTTTTCAATAGCTTAGTCACGTCAATATGAGGATTCTTTCTTTCCATAAAAATAGAAGCTATCTTTTTTTGAGGATCAAATTTAATATCCGGCAATATAAACTCTTCCAGTATAACTTCTTCCTCTAACTCTAAGCTCTTCAGTAATTCATTTTCCTTTTTCTTTTTAACCAACGTAGTAACTCCGACCAGGTCAAAGAAGGATATAATTTATTCCTCAGGTTTCTTTTCTTTTTCTTTAATTAAATCATCAATTTCCCTTTTCTCTTCTTTAGCTAAGTCATCCAATATTTTATTAGAATAATCTATTAATGCAGCATCTCTAGTTTTTGGATCATTAAACGCCATCATGAATTCTAAGGTATTTTCCTCATATTTTCCTAAATAAATTTTACTTCGTATCTTTTTTAATTGACCATAATCTATCCTTATATCCCAATATTTCAACTCTCTATCTTTAACAATAGTTTCATTGTCTTGTAATTTCCCAACTATGGCTATACTTTCTTCTAGTGTTCTGTCTTTTTCAGCAAAATTCTTTAAAACAAGACTAACCCAGACATTATATCCACTTTCATATTTTGGATTCATTGCATAACTTAAGGATTTTCTACAGAAATTTATAAGATTATTATCAATGCCAAGAATTATTGGAACATATTCTCCTATTACATTGCTTTTTTCTTCAAGTCTATTGCTATTTACAAAATCAAGCATGAATCTAATAACATTCTTTCTATTCTCATTATTTTCTTTTATATCTGCATATGCACGGTTAGTAATAAGTTCTAAAATACTTTTCTCAAAATCAGGTTTTCTACCATATTCATCAACATCAGCAACTCCAGAACTTTTAATACAATCCACCAAGCTTTTACCTTCAACAATCATCTTATCAACAATACTCTCAACATATCTGCTAAATCTACAATCTGTGCGTGAATAGTCATCTAAATATTCAAGTAAATTCCTTGCAAACATATTTGATAATTCCTCATGACTTACTTTCCTTCTTGCTTCTTTCTTTGGCTTATCACGTTTCTTAAATTTTTTATTTATTGTTGGTGGTGATGAATAAGTCGTAGGAACAAAGTCTTCATAAGTGAGTGTTATTTCTTTTGTTACAGGCTTATACTTTACAGGGAATTTAATCTTACTTTTAATCTCAGATTCAATATCTTCTAGATTGATTTCAATATCATCCGGAATTTCTACTACACTTAAAGGAATTTCTTTGCTAGATACCTTCTTTTTTTTAGTAAAGACTTCTTCTTCGATTATAGCAATCTCACTATGTGGATTATCTCCTTTATTGTTAAAGACAATACTATAAGCAAATCCATATATCTTAGGTTCATTAACATCAACACGTGAAACTTTCAATATATCATTTAAAAGTTCAAGAGCAAGTTTTCTTGGACTATTTCCATCTAGACTTACTCCATATTTTTTTAATAATTCAATGGCTGCGTTATCATCATTTAATAAATATTCTATAGATCCGTCTGTTATTTCCTCTCCGTTTATAACTATCCTATCATCTAATAATTTTTGTTTAGCGTTTCTTTCAATCAAATTAAATCTTCTTTGCAATCCCTTTTCAGTATTTAATGACACAGAATTTAAAACAGCAAGATGATTATTATCATCTGTCCCGGAATGGAATGTTGAGAAATTCGCATGATTATGTGTCCATCCAATTATTTGATAGTTTTTACCTCTTGCTTTATTTATTTCTTTTACCTCTTGATTTGCTCTTGCAACATTAACACCTTCTACTTGTACATGCCCACCAGATACATCTTGGTCTTGAGCTAGAATTATCTCTCTTATTATATGTTGAGGATCTTCAATATTACCGAGTAAAAACCCATACCATTCATAAGCACTTTCACCAATTTTTTCTACTTCAGGTCCAAGCAATAAAGCCTTTTCTTTTGCTTTTGGCGATATTCTTATAACAGAAGGAACAATTTCTTCTTGTGCTAATAATTCTTCCAATTCTTTACCTTCGTCGCTCATGTTAACCCCCAATTATACATTTTTGAGTGGTAATAATTACTATATAAAGCTTTTCGTATGGGATTGATCTATAAATTTAGAATCTAGATTATTATTTTCTAAACAACCATATAACTACAATTATAATTATTAGTAAAATTAACCAAAACCAAAAATTTTTCATAAATTTCATTTTAATGCTAACTTAACATCAGCTGCCTTTACTGTTTTTCTTCCTGAATGTACAGAAAGTTTAGCAGCTTTATTTGCTATTTCATCTGCTTTTTCTTCTAATGCTTCTCTTAAGGCAGTCTTTGCATCTTCACTCACTCTTGAAGCCCCGCCTTTTTTTAACAGTTTTTCCATTGCAGCTAAAGGTAAAATTCCTTCTCTCATTTATTTGCCTCCAAATTTTTCTTATTTAGTTAAAAGAAGCCTGAATATTTAAATTTTGGCATTTTAAAGAAAATACAAATATTAAACATCTGCATATTGGTCAAGCCTTATAATTCTAGGATTTAAATCAGATATTTTGCTCTTTATGCCTGGAAGGTGGGCTAAACCAACAATTGCAACCAATTTATCGTTTCTATTATTAAATAATTCTCTAATTCTTGTAGACATAAACTCATCTCTTTCAGGATTATAAACCTGTTTTAAAGCTTGAATTTCATTTTCAGAATAAAATTGTTTCATATTTTCTAGTGCTTCAGGATTTCTTAAAAGTTCTGAGAATTTTTCCATAAATTCCGAATTTTGATATATTTCTTTAACACTTCGTTTATTAAATTGCATAAAACTACTTATTCCACCATCTAAAACATTCAAAAAGATTTCTAACAACTCAGGTATCTGAGAAATTTGTTTCAAATCCCTTACTAAACCACCCTTTAATCCATTTATAAAATTATCTTTACCATTGCCAAATACAGAGATATCAATATATTCTAATTTAAAATAGGGATTTTTGCTAACATATTCTTTAGGATATTTTAATTCATAACCAAAATATTTTTTAGCTAGGTTATTTCCCTCAACAAGTGTAGCTTTTTGTATAGGATTTAAATTAAGTTCACATTCCATCAAAATCTGATCAAACTCTTTTTCTTCTTCTTCAGGAGTTTTTACATATAGATTTGAAACACCTTACCCATCCCTATCTTTAGACATTTCAACAGCTACTATATTCGGCATTAATCTTTCAAGAATGTAAGTTAATCTCGATTCTCCATCAGGGTCAATATGACATGTTCCAACAACATATAGATTCGGATTTACCATAAGAATAGCAATGAAATACACTTTATAAACCTTTTGTTTCATCATAACTTATAAGTGGTAACTAAATAAAAAGTATTATAAAGAGCCAAATATCTAAAAAGAAGTAAAATGAATAAAGGAAATAAGAAAACAACAGAAAGATTAAATGATCTAGAAAGAAGAATATCTGTATTAGAAGAACAAAGAAAAATAGAAGATATGTTTCCGTTACCATTTTATGCCATGTTAGATTCTAAATTTAGAGTTACATTACCTAAAAATAAAGTAAGACCCTTTGTAAATATCGGAGATTATGTAGAGTTTAATTTATCTAATCAGAACATTTCTAAAAGATGGATTGCAGAAGTTAAAACACAATATAGAATTTCAGTTTCAGAATTAGCTACACAATTAAGATTAACTCCAGGCAATAAATATCAATTTGAAATATATCACGTTTTATATGCAAAAATCTAAATCAATAGTTTTATAAACATCTAATTTTCCTAAGATATTCCCTACAGATTATTGGTACATTCCATTTAGATAGTCAGCCGAATTCTGAGAATAAGTTATCAATAACTTTATAAACAACTACAAAGCGCAATTACTTTAGAAAAATGCCACACGGAACACACCCAAGATCAGGAAGTTTGCAAGTTTGGCCTAGAAAGAAGGCTAAAAGGATTTATCCAAAAGTTAATCCTTATACATTAAATTCCTCTTCTAAACTCTTATCATTTGCTGGCTACAAAGTTGGCATGACACATGCCTTATATCTTGATTCAAATCCTACTTCTCCTACAAAAAACGAACAGGTTTTTTCCCCTGTTACAATTGTTGAATGTCCACCAATAAAAGTTTTTGGCATTAGATTCTATCAAAAAGATCCCAATTATGGGAGTTCAGTGTTATATGAAAAGATTTCAGCAAAATTAGATAAAGAGTTAGTAAGAAAAATAAACATTCCGAAAAAATTCAATGAAAAAAGTATAGATGAAACATTAAATAAATCATCTGAAGTAAGATTATTGGTTCACACTCAACCTAAATTAACAACAATAGGAAAGAAAGTTCCTGAAATTTTTGAAATTGCAATTGCAAAAGATGATGCTAAAGCACAATATGAATATGCTTCTTCATTATTTGAAAAAGAAATTAATATTCCAGATGTTTTCAAAGAAGGTCAATTTATTGATATACATGCTGTTACAAAAGGAAAAGGTTTTCAAGGAACAGTTAAAAGATTTGGAGTCAAACTTAAAGATCATAAATCAGAAAAGAAGAAACGTTCTGTCGGTAATCTTGGTCCATTAATTCCAAGTAAAGTTTTATTCACAGTTCCTCAAACAGGTCAAATGGGTTATCATACAAGAACAGAATTAAACAAATTAATATTAAAAATTTCTAATAATCCAAAAGAACTTGAAACAAAACAAGGATATAAACATTATGGATTAATAAAAAATGATTTTATTTTAATTAAAGGATCAATTCCTGGAGTAAATAAAAGATTAATCAGATTTACAGAAGCTAGAAGAAATAAAAAACAAAGACCATTACAATTAAGTTTTATTAGAACATGAAAGCAGACGTATTTAATACAACAGGAGAAAAAATAAAAACAATCGATTTACCTAATCATTTCTCTGAAGAAATAAGGCTTGATGTCATTAGAAAATCAGCTCTATCAGTAAGAAATTCTTTAAGGCAAGCTTATGGTGCTTATGAAAGAGCAGGTAAAAGATATAAGGCAAAATTATCCAGAAGAAGAAGAGATTATAAAACAAGTTATGGCCATGGAATGTCAAGAGTTCCAAGAAAAACAGTTTGGCATCGTGGAAGACAGTTTGGATGGGTTGGAACAGAAGCTCCAGGAACAACTGGGGGTAGAAGAGCTCACCCACCGAAACCAGGAAGAGATTGGACTCAAAAAATAAATAAAAAAGAAAGAAAAAAAGCAATTCGTTCAGCAATTTCAGCTTCTATTAACAAAGAATTATTATTAAAAAACGGATTTTCATATTCAAATTCTCTTCCAATCATCATAGATGACTTGGAAAACATAACTAAAACAAAAGAATTATTTAATTTATTTAAAAAAATAGGATTAGAAAAAGATTTACAAAGATTAGAAAGAACAATAAGACCAGGAAGAGGAAAATCTAGAGGAAGACCATATAAATCAAAAATAGGACCTTTAGTTATTGTTTCAAAAGAAAATAAAACAATAGATAATCTAGAAGGTTTTAATTCATGTTTGGTAAATAATCTTAATTCATTATTACTTGCTCCATCTTTAATTCCTGGAAGATTAACGATATGGAGTTTAGATTCAATAAATAGATTAGAAAAAGAAAAACTATTCACAAATGAGAAGGCAAAGAAGTAAGATGGACCCATATTCAATAATAAAATACCCATTGGCAACTGAAAAATCAGTCAGAATAATGGAAGCTGAAAACAAATTGATATTCATCGTAGATTTAAAGTCAAACAAAGATCAAATAAAAAAAGCTGTTGAAGATATGTTTAAAGTTAAGGTAATAAAAGTCAACACAGAAACAACATCTAAAGGACTAAAAAAAGCTTATGTTAAACTTTCAATAGAAACTCCTGCATTAGATGTTGCAACACAGCTAGGTTTAATGTAAAATGGGAAAGAATATTATATCACAAAGACGAGGACGTGGAACAACTACTTACCGTGCTCCTAGTCATAGATATAAGGGTAGAGCAAATTATAGAGATTATTCTAATCAAGAACAGTTAAAGATAATAAAAGGAAAAATTACCGATATTGTTCATTGTGCAGGCCATTCAGCACCATTAACAGAAATTACATTTGAAGATGGATCAAAAACATTAAACATCGCTCCAGAGGGAATTAGGGTAAATCAAGATATTCAATCAGGAAATGAAGCAGAAATATCAACCGGAAACATATTACAACTAAAAAATATTCCTATTGGAACTAAAATATTTAACATAGAGAAAAACCCGGGAGATGGCGGAAAATTTATTCGTTCAGCCGGATCAACAGCAACACTAATAGAGAAAACAGAAAAAGGAATTGTTGTAATGCTCCCTTCTAAAAAGTTAAAGGAATTTGGTTTTGAATGTAGGGCGACAGTAGGGATTATAGCCGGTTCAGGAAAAGGAGAAAAACCATTTGTTAAAGCAGGGAATAGATATCACGCAATGGCAGCAAGAAATAAACTTTATCCGCAAACTTCAGGAGTAGCAATGAACGCAGTAGACCATCCATTCGGTTCTGGTCGTGGACGTCATATTGGTAAATCAAAGAATCCTTCAAGATTTGCCCCTCCAGGTAGAAAGGTAGGATCAATAAGGGCAAGGAGAATGGGTAAGAAGTAAAATGGTAAAGAAAGAATTTACATATCGTGGAAAAACAATTCAGGAATTAAACAAAATGGAATTAAAAGAAATTATCTCATTGTTGCCTGCTAGAGCAAGACGTTCCTTAAAACACGGATTAACAGATCAACAAAAAATATTATTAGAAAGAATTAAAAAATTCAAAATAGGAAAAATAAAGAAAACAATAAAAACACAAGTAAGAGATATGGTGATTTTGCCAGAAATGATTGGAGTTAATCTTCTTGTTCATCGTGGCAAAGAATTCATGCCAGTCAACATAACAGAAGAAATGATAGGTCATTATCTAGGAGAATTTACATATAATAGAAAGAGAGTCCAGCACTCCGCTCCAGGAATAGGAGCTACAAGATCCAGTGCTGCAGCGTCAGTAAAGTAAATGGTAAATAATACAAACATTACAGGAAAAGAACATTTTGCTAGTGTTAAATCTTTCAATTTACCGATATCATCAAAGTTTGCTATGGAAATAGCAAGCAATTTACGGAATAAAGATCTCAAATCAGCAAAAAGGATATTGCAAGACTCCATTGCATTAAAACGTGCAATTAAATTCAAAAAATTTACAATGGATTTAGCACATAAAGCAGGAATGGCAGCTGGAAGATATGCAGTAGATGCTTGCAAGCAAGTATTAGAACTACTTGACACTGTTGAAGCTAACGCAGAATTTAAAGGACTAGATGTTAATAATTTAGTAATTATAAAGATAGTTGCCAATAAAGGACCAAAAGCCTGGCATTATGGGAGAAAAAGAAGAAGAAAATCAAAACGAACACATTTAGAAATAATTGTTGAAGAAAAACAAAAGGAAAAACTAAATGATAGAAAGACAGTTCCTAACAAGAAAAATTAAAGAATTCCAAATTGAAGAATTTATGTCTTCAGTTTTGGATAAAGCAGGGTATTCTCACACCGAGATACAAAGAACACCATTAGGAGAAAAAGTAATAATATTCACATCTCGTCCAGGATTAATTGTTGGTAAAAAGGGAGCGAATATTAAAGACCTAACAGATATATTAAAGAGAAAATTCCAATTAGAAAATCCACAGATAGAAGTTGCAGAAATAGAAAATCCCAATTTAAATCCTAGATCTGTAGCAAGACACATAATCCATACATTTGAAAGATTTGGACCTAAACGTTTTAAGTCAATCGGATACAAAACATTACAGGATATTATAGATGCTGGAGCTCTTGGAGCAGAAATAGTAATATCCGGCAGAGGAGTTCCATCTTCCAGAGCGAAATCCTGGCGTTTCAAAGCAGGATATCTGAAAAAATCAGGCGATATAGCAGAAAGTTTCGTAAAAAAAGGTTATGCAACCGCACATTTAAAATCAGGAGCAATAGGGGTTAAAGTAATGATACTAACTCCAGATATACAACTTCCAGATAAAATAAAGATATATGCTGTCGGTGAAGCTAAACAAGAAGTTAAACCACAAATAAAAGAAGAAAAGAAAGAAGATCATCATAAAGAGAAACAAGAAGCAAAAAAAGAAAAGAAACCAAGAAAAAAATCTCAGAAGAAGGAGAAAGATGGCGATAATAAAAAAAAGTGAATTTAAACAGATGAATAATAATCTTGCAAAAGAAAAATTATCTGAATTAAAGAAAGAACTGATAAAGATTAATGCACAAATAGCAATGGGAACATTGCCCAGATCACCCGGAGGAATAAAAGAAATAAAAAGAACAGTTACAAAATTAATCATGATATTAAATAAAAAAACCAAGGAGGAGAAAAAGACAGTATGATTGATGTATGCCCTACTTGTGGGCTCAACAAACAACTTTGTGTCTGCGAGACAATAGCAAAGGAAGGACAACGAATAAAAGTAAGAATGGTAAAAAGAAGATTCGGAAAAATGATAACATTGATTGAAGGCTTGGATGCAAGTATAGATGTGAAAGAAATCGCAAAGAGATTAAAATCTAAACTTGCATGTGGCGGAACAGTAAAATCAAAAATAATCGAACTTCAAGGAGACCATGTACAAAAGGCTAAAGAAGAATTAGTGAAGCTTGGATTTAAAACAGATACAATAGAAACAATATAAAATGCAGGATTTAAAAGATCTTGCAAGGCACGAGTTAATTGGCCTGGAAGTAGAGGTAATTAACCCAAAAAACAGTTCATTGAAAGGAATCAAAGGAAAAATAATAGAAGAAACAAAAAACACATTGAGAATAAAAACAAACAACAAAATCAAAATGATACAAAAAAACCAAGTAAAATTAAAGATAGATTTTAGAAAAAAAGAGATTATTATAGACGGGTCTTTATTTATTGGCAAACCAGAGGATAGAATTAAAAAATGAAATCAAAAATAGATATAGGATTAGATGTAATGTTACCATCAAAAACATGTGATGATAAAAAATGTCCTTTCCATGGAAGCCTTAAACCTAGGGGAAGAATATTCACAGGAACAATAAAATCAAAAGATCCGAATAGAACAGCTACGGTATATTGGGAAAGATTATTTTATCTTAAAAAATATGAACGTTATGAAAAAAAGAATACGAAACTAAAAGTTCACAATCCTTCATGCATTAATGCATCTATTGGAGATACTGTAAAAATAATGGAAACAAGACCAATAAGTAAAACAAAAAAATTTGTTATAATAGAAAATGAAAGCACTAAGAGCAAAGATAACTAGAGGATTACAAAGAAGATCAAAAATAGAAACTTGCGATAATTCGGGAGCTAAGATAATTCAAATAATTGCAACCAAAGGAGTAAAATCTGTAAAAGGTAGAAATCCCGGGGCAGCTATCGCAGATTTAATAATCGCAGCGGTAGTCAAAGGTTCTCCTGAAATGAGAAAGCAAGTGGTATTTGCTGTTGTAGTAAGACAAAAGAAAGAATATATGAGGGCAGATGGTACAAGAATAAAATTCGAAGACAACTCCGCCGTTGTTTTAAAAGATGATAAAGGTAATCCAAAAGGAACCATATTCAAAGGACCAATTGCCAGAGAGGCAGCCGAACGTTGGCCGGGAATAGCAAAGATAGCTAGCATAGTGGTATAAAATGAAAACAAAATTCTCAAAGCATTGGAAGTCAAGTAAACAAATAAGAAAACAGCGTAAATATAGATTTAATGCTCCAAAACACATACAAAAAAAATTTTTGGCATCAATGTTATCAAAAGAGTTAAAAAAGAAATATAACAAAAATGCAGTTGTCTTAAAAAAGGGAGATGTGGTAAAAATAATGCGTGGAGAGAATAGAAAGAAAACTGGAAAAGTTTCAAAAGTGAACATGAAAAAATCGAAAGCATATATAGAAGGGATAACAAATGTAAAGAAAGACGGAACAAAAATTCAAATTCCGATTCATACATCAAATTTGATGATTACTGAGTTAAATCTAGAAGATAAATCTAGAAGAAAATCATTGGAGAGAAAATAGAATGGGTAAAAATCATTTACACAGAATATCCGCACCGAAAAGATGGGCAATCCATCGTAAAGAGTTAAAATTCATAACTCGTCCAAGACCCGGAACAACAAAATTAGAGAATTCAATGAGTTTGAGTTCCTTGTTAAAAGAAATACTTAATCATGCAAAAACATCTAGAGAAGTAAAACAAATATTAAATTCAGGAAAAATCCAGATAAACAAGAAAATAAGAAAAGATCCGAAATTTTCTGTAGGTCTATTTGATACCATTTCAATAGATGATTTAAAAGAATATTACCGAATTTTAATTAATAAAAAAGGTAAACTAACAGTTAAAAAGATAAATAAAGAAGAATCTAATATTAAACCATTAAAAATTATGAACAAGACAATTCTTAACGGAAATAAATTACAGTTAAATCTTTCTAACGGACACAATATACTGACAGACAAAAAAGATATTGAAGTTTCTGATACCTTAATATTTAATTTGGAGAAGAACAAAATAGAACAGGTCATAAAATTGGAAAAGGGGGCTATAATATATTTAATCAACGGAAATAAGATTGGTCATATCGGGAATTTACAAAACACAAAAGAGTTTAGAGGAATGCAAGACCCTATGATATCCTTTATGATAGGCAAAGATGAATTTGAAACATTAAAGGAATATGCAATTGCTATAGGTAAAGATAAGCCATTTATTTTGGTAGAAGATGAGGAATAACTAAATGAGGAGTATAAAAATAACAAAGGTAACGCTTAACATAGGCGTAGGAAAGCCGGGAGATCAATTAGATAAATCTATAAAATTATTGCAAAAAATATCTAATAGAAAGCCAGTTACTACAAAAACCTTAAAGAGAATTCCTACATGGGGGTTGAGACCAAACTTACAGATAGGAACAAAAGTTACTTTAAGAGACGCAGAAGCAGAGAAACTTCTATCAAGGTTACTGCAAGCTGTTGAAAATAAATTAAAACCATCATCATTTGACAATTTTGGCAATTTTGCCTTTGGAATTCATGAATATATAGATATTCCTGGTGTAGAATATGATGTAGATATAGGGATCATAGGACTTGAAGTTGCAGTGACATTAGAACGTCCAGGATTTAGAATCAAGCGAAGAAGATTACTACCAAGAAGAATTCCAATGAGACACAGAATAACTAGAGAAGAAGCTATAAATTTTATAAGAAGCAGATTTAATACTACAATAGGAGAAGAGGAGTAATATGACATCAAGTAATTATAAAAAAGCTTTCAAGCAATTAAAGCATAAAAGAACAAAATTGAGTAAATATATTAAACATAACACTCCTAAGAAAAGAAATTTTGGAATTGGCTCCCGAAAATGTAAAAGATGTGGAAGATATGGTGGACATATACAAAAATACGGGCTGAATCTTTGCCGAACATGTTTTAGGGAAGTAGCTAAAGATATAGGATTCAAAAAATATGAATGAGGTAAAAAATGACACTTAATGATATAATATCCAACGCATTGTCAAACATATTGAACAGTGAAAAACTCGGAAAAGCAATTTGCATGCTAGTTCCATCATCAAAAAATCTTATAGTAATATTAGAAGTAATGAAAAGAACAAATTACATAAAAGATTTTAAAAAAATTAAGACTAGTGGCGGAGAAGAAATAGAAGTAATGTTAAATGGTGGAATTAATAAATGCGGATCAATAAAGCCAAGATTCTCTGTAACAAAAAACGAATATGAAAAATTTGAAAAAAGATTCTTACCAGCTAAAAATTTTGGAATATTAATAATATCAACTTCAAAAGGGGTTATGACACATTATGAAGCACAAGAGAAAGGATTAGGCGGACGTTTAATCGCCTATTGTTATTAAAATGACAGAAAAGAAAAAAATCATAGAAAGTATAGAAATCCCTAATGAAGTAACATTATCTATGGATGGACATTTGATAAAAGTATCTGGTCCAAAAGGAGAAATGACTAAGAAATTTGCACATCCTAATATAAAAATTTCAGTCAAAGATAAAAAAGTAACATTAGAATCTATAAAAGGACATAGTAAAAATGAAAAAAGATTCTTAATGAGTTTTTCCTCACATATCAGAAATATGATAAAGGGCGTACGTGAAGGATTTATTTACAGGTTAAAAATATGTTCAGGTCACTTTCCAATGAATGTAAGTGTAGATAATGAAAATATAATAATAAAAAATTTCTTAGGAGAAAAAATTCCAAGAAAATCTAAAATACCACACGGAGCTAAAGCCCAAGTAAAAGGCGATGAAATAATAGTAGAATCTTGCGATATAGATTTAGCTGGAGAAACAGCCTCAAATATAGAACAGGCAACAAGAGTAAAAGCAAGAGATAGAAGAATATTTCAAGATGGATGTTTTATAATATCCAAACCGGGAGGTAAATCTAAATAAAAATGTCAAATTTTAGTAATAAAATTTACAAAAGAATAAAAAAATCATAATAAAATGATATCAGCATTAGAGAAAAGAAAAATATTGAAGCAAAGAAAACCAAGACGGTTTATTAGAACGGACACTAATAAATACAACTTTAAAGCAAAATGGAGAAGACCACGTGGAATGCATAACAAATTGAGATTAAGGCACGCGGGTCATCAAAAAAGACCATCTCCAGGATATGGCAGCCCGAAGGAAGCAAAATATCTTCATCCATCAGGATACACCCAAGTATTGATTTTAAATATAAAACAACTAGATAAAATAAATCCAAAAACAAACGGAATATTGATTGCAGGAAACGTAGGATTAAAAAACAAATTAAAAATATTAGAAGCAGCCAAAAAATTAGACATTCATGTATTAAATGTAAAAGATATAGACGCATTTATCAATTTAGAAAAAGATAAATTAACAAAGAAAAAACAAGAAAAAATAAAAATTAAAGACAAAAAAATAAAATCTAAAGAGGAATCAATTAAAAAAGCAGAGGAAAAACAAAAGAAAGAAGAAGAAAAACCCAAAACAAAAGAAGAGAAACATAAACACGAAATAATAACACCAAAAAGTTCAGAAGAGGTCCAGAAACTATGAAACTTCAATCACAGAAAAGAATAGCTGCACAAGTGCTTAAAGTTGGAACAAATAAGGTTTGGCTAGATCCGGAAAGATTAGATGATATAAAAGAAGCAATAACAAAAGCAGATATTCGCTCTTTAATAAAATCAGGAGTAATAAAAGCTCATAAATTAAAAACAAATTCTAGAGCAAGATTTAGAAGTATCCTATCACAAAAAAGAAAGGGAAGAAAACATGGTTTAGGTTCAAGAAAAGGAACAAAAAATGCAAGATTATCATCGAAAAGAGAATGGATAAATAAAATCAGAGTTCAAAGAGAATTAATAAAAACATTGTTGAAAAAAGGATTAATATCCCACGAATCATATTATGAATTACGTAGCAAATCTAAAGGTGGTTTTTTCAGAAACAAACGCCACCTTCAACTTTACTTAACTGAAAATAATCTTATAACAAAAAATGGCAATAAATAAGAAATACACAACAAAGTTCAAAAGAACAATTCAGGGAAGAACCAATTACAGAGCTAGGCTTAAATTAGTTTTATCTAAATTTCCTAGGATTACAGTTCGTTCACATTTAAACAATATTTTAATTCAGTTAATTCAGTTCAACCCAGATGGGGATAAAATACTTGTTTTAACACATTCTAAGGAATTAACAAAATATGGATGGAAATATCACCGCGGAAATATACCATCTGCTTACCTTACAGGATTATTATTCGGAAAAAAAATGTTATCCATTAATGTAAAAGAAGCAGTTTTGGATATAGGGATGTCTCCAGCAACTAAAGGATCAAGACCATTTGCTGCACTTAAAGGGATATTAGACGCAGGAATAAAAGTTCCACATTCAAAAGAGATTCTGCCATCAGAAGATGCATTAAAGGGAAAAAACATAGTAGAGTATGCAAAAATAGCTCCAAAAGATTCTAAACAATTTTCTTATCATATAAAAAATAATATTTTATTAGAACAAATTTCAGATAACATAGAAAAAACTAAAGAATTAATACTCAAAAGCGAGGTAACTAAACGTGGTAACTAAAGAAGACAAAATAGAAGAGATAATTGTTGAAGAACTTCCACCAGCAGAAGTAGTTTTAGCAGAAATTAAAAAATCTAGAGTAGAAAAAGAATCCTGGCAACCAAAGACTGAATTAGGAAAAAAAATAAAAACAGGAGAGATAACAGATATAGATGAGATCTTGGATAAAGGTTATAGGATAATGGAAGCTGAAATTGTTGATATTCTTATTCCAAATTTAGAAACAGATTTATTTTCCGTTGGTCAATCAAAAGGAAAGTTTGGCGGCGGAAAAAGAAGCATTTGGAAACAGACTCAAAAGAAAACAAAAGAAGGAAATAAACCGAAGTTTGCAACCATGGCTTTAGTGGGAGATAAAGATGGTCATGTAGGCATTGGTTATGGAAAAGCAAAGGAAACAGTTCCTGCAAGAGAAAAAGCAATAAGAGCTGCAAAGTTGAATATAATAAAAATTAGAAGAGGTTGCGGATCATGGGCATGTTCTTGTGCAACCCCCCATTCAATTCCATTCAAAGTTACAGGTAAAACAGGATCAACCATCGTTAACTATCTTCCCGCACCAAAAGGTACACATCTTGCTGTAGAAAAAGAAGTAAGAAAACTAATGGAGTTTGCAGGAATTAAAGATTTATATTCAAAATCAAGAGGACAAACAAGAACAAAAATTAATTTATTAGATGCCGCATTCAAGGCATTAAAAAGTTTATCTTCAACAAAGATACAACATGATTATATTAAAAAATCAGGATTATTGGAAGGATCACACAAATGAATAAAGTAAGAATTGCAGTGGTGTTAGTGAAAGGAGAAATAAGAGTAAAATATCAAGTTAAACAAACTTTAGCAATGTTTCACTTGTATAGAAGAAATAACTGTTCAATCATAGATTTAACCCCAGTAACAGCTGGAATGTTGGCAAAAGTTAAGGATATGGTTACTTGGGGTGAGATAGATAAAGAAACATTTAAACTTTTATTAGAGAAACGTGGAAGACTTCCAGGCAATAAACCATTAACTTCAGATTATCTAAAAGAAAAGTTAAAATCTGATTTTGATTCATTTACTCAAGATTTTATATCATTTAAAAAAGAACTTAAAGATATTCCAGGATTAAAAAAGTTTTTCAGATTAAACCCACCAGCCCATGGTTTTGATAGAAAAGGAATAAAGGTTCCATACTCCTTGGGTGGAGCTCTAGGATATAGAAAAGACAAAATTAATGATTTAATGAAAAGGATGATATAAATGAAATTCAAAAGAAAAAAATCACACAGAATGCGGGCCCAAACAACCCATGGTTGGGGAGCTAAGAAAAAACATAGAGGATCTGGTAATCGTGGTGGTTTTGGAATGGCTGGAACCGGAAAGAGAGCAGATCAAAAAAAACCAACCATACTCAAATTATATGGTTCAAGTTATTTTGGTAAAAAGGGATTTAAAATTCCAGCAAAAGTAGTTCATAAATTAAATACAATAAATTTATATGAGATAGAAGAAAAAGTGGATATCCTAGGAAAAAAAGAAAATGATACTTATGTTATTGACCTTAAAGATAGGAAAGTTCTTGGTACTGGAAATTTAACAAAAAAAGTTAAGATTACTTGTGCAGCATTTTCTAAAAATGCAGAAGCAAAAATTAAGAAATTAGGCGGAGAAATAATATGTCCTTAAAAGATATCATCTATAATCTTCCAGAAGTCAGACCCCCGTTGCAAAAAAAACTCTCTTTTAATGAGAAGCTTAAATGGACATTATTGATGTTAGTAGCATTTTTCATTTTATCTGTAATTCCGTTATTTGGTTTAGGAACAAATTCATTATCACAATTTCAACAATTATCTATTATTTTAGGAGCTAATTTTGGATCTATAATGTCCTTGGGTATTGGACCAATAGTTACAGCTTCTATAGTATTACAATTATTAACAGGTTCAGGAATATTAAAAATAGATCTATCCTCTCACGATGGAAAAAGATTATTCCAAGGTTTGCAAAAAATATTGGCCTTATTTTTTACACTATTTGAAGCAGCTATCTATGTGTTTATGGGTGGATTAGCTCCGGCAACAGGAGTTTCACCATTTTTATTGATAGCACAATTATTCTTAGGTGGCTTACTTGTAATCTATATGGATGAAGTAGTAAGCAAATGGGGTTTCGGTTCAGGAATTTCACTATTTATCGCCGCAGGAGTTTCATCCCAGATATTTATTAGAGCGTTTTCTCCTCTAACAACAACAGGACAATGGGCATTCGGTTCAGGTCAACCACCTGTAGGGGCAATTTTATCATTTTTTACTTCGTTAGCTAACCAAGATCCAAGAGGAGCAGCTGTCGCAATAGCAGGAGTATTAACAACAATTATAGTTTTTGTTGTTGCAGTATATGTTCAAGCAATGAAAGTAGAAATTCCATTATCATTTGGAAGAATTAGAGGACATGGAATAAGATGGCCATTAAAGTTTATTTATACAAGCAATATTCCGGTTATTTTAATCGCAGCTTTATTAGCAAATTTCCAATTATGGGCGCGTTTACTAGAACAATGGGGCAAACCTTTCCTCGGAACATATGCTGGAAATGCACCAGCTACCGGATTTGTTTTGTGGATAACACCTCCAAATATCATAGGAAGTTTAATCCAGGGTGCATTTTCATTTAATATGCTAGCTCACGCATTATTCTATGCAGTAATCTTAGTTATCGGAGCAATAATATTCTCAATATTCTGGGTACAAACATCTGGGATGGATGCTAGATCGCAAGCCAAACAAATGATGTCTTCTGGTTTGACAATTCCAGGATTTAGAAGAGATGAAAGAGTGTTGGAAAAATTACTTAATCGTTATATTTTTCCACTAACAGTTATGGGGGCTATTGCAGTAGGAATAATAGCAGCAATAGCAGATTTAATGGGAGCTTTAACAAACGGAACAGGAATATTATTAGCCGTCATGATCATTTATAATTTATATGAAACAATAGCACAACAACATATGATGGATATGCACCCTGCTTTAAGAAAGATGATGGAACACTAAAATGGCATTTATACAAGATCAACCAATATTATTTATAACCTTAGTATCTTTCGGATTAACATTAATAGTTACTTTAATCTATAAATTTACAACAAACCAAACCGCAATAAAATCCTCTAAAGAAGAGATGAAAAGAATTAGAGAAGAACTTAAAGCAAACAAAGGCAACAATGATAAATTAATGGAATTAAATAAACGTTCTCTGGAATTGTCCATGGAACAGATGAAACATTCATTTAAACCAATGATAATAACATTTTTGCCGGTAATACTAGTATTTACCTGGATGAAAAAATATTTTACAGATTCGGAAGTTATATTAAACTTTGGATTTAACCTTCCAAAGATAGGAAGTAACTTAGGATTAGGATGGATAGGAATCTATGTTCTTACATCACTAATCTTCAGTTTTGCATTAAGAAAATTATTGAAGGTAGAATAAAATGAGACCATCAAAACAAAAATCAAGAACATTAAGAAGGATTAAGGTAAAAACACCTGGCGGTAATGTGGTTATGCATTACAAAGCAAGAAAACCAAAAAGTCAAAAATGTGCTAATTGCAAAGAGCCATTACAAGGTGTTCCAAGATTGAATACAGCAAAGTTTAGAAATTTGCCATCTTCAAGCAAGAAAGCTAAACGTCCATTTGCAAATCTATGCTCATCATGCATGCGTTTAAAAATCAAGGAGTTAGCAAGAAAATGATATTTGACATTGGAAGAGTAGCAATAAAACTAGCAGGAAGAGACGCAAATAATTATGCTGTTGTAATAGATGTAATAGATGATAACTTTGTTTTAATAGACGGCAATGTTAGAAGGAAAAAATGCAATATCAAACATCTTGAACCTCTAGATATAATATTAAAAATAGATAAAAAAGAATCTACTGAAAATATTAAAAGGGCATTAAAAGAAGCTAACCTAAAGGTTAAAGAAAAAAGACCTAAAAAAGTAAAAGTTGAAAAAGAAAAGAAAAATGTCAAACCTACCAAAAAAACCAAGTAAAGATGTTCAAAAACAATACATGGAATTCCAAATTCTTAATCAGCAACTTCAACAATTACAACAACAAGCAGGAATGATAGAAAATCAGATAATTGAATTAAGAAAGCTTAATGATAATCTTGATTCTATAAAACAATTAAAAGGAAATAATGAATTATTAGTTCCAATGGGCGCCGGAATATTCATGAAAGCTCAATTAAAAGATAATAATATGTTATTAATTAATGTTGGCTCAGATGTTATTGTTAAAAAAACATTTTCAGAATCCAAAGAGATGTTAGAATCTCAATTAAACGAGCTTGAATCAATAATGGAAAATGCCAATGAACAGGTTTCCGAATTAGCTGCACAATTAGAATTAAGAAGTCAAGCATTACAGAACATCGAAGATTCAATTCAATAATCTTTTTAAACTTTTGTTTACATATTTTATTCATGGACCAAATAACTTTATTAAAATATTATTCCAATAAAAAGGTGCAGCAAGCTATTCTAAAAGCAGCCAAAAATAGAGAAGTGGCTGTTAATTTCGGGGATAAAGGTTTTGGAAAACGTCCAGATGTCTTGCAATATGAAAATGATGTTCTAGAATTAGCAAAACAAGCAGCAACTTCTTTCCACATCTCAGAAGAACTATGGAAAAACCCATTGCATCTTAAAACAGGAATGTCAAAAAAAGAATTGGATGATTTAAGAATCGGTTGGTCACTTTTGATTGATATTGATGGCAAATCTTTCGAACTCTCTAGAATTTGCGCTTTGTTGATTGTAGACGCATTAAAATTTCATGATGTAAAGAACATATCAGTAAAATTTTCAGGAAACAAAGGTCTGCATATCGGAGTTCCATTTAAAGCATTTCCAGATGAAGTCAATTCACAAAAAACTAAATATCTTTTTCCAGATGGATTAAGAGTTATCGCTTCTTATCTAAGGAATATGATAAAAGATCCACTAACAGCTAAAATATTAGAACTTTATTCTATAGAAAATTTATCAAAAGAAACAGGATTAAAAAATGAAGAGATGTTAGAAGATAAAAGATTAAATCCATTTTCAGTTGTCGATATAGATACAGTTTTAATATCATCCAGGCACATGTTTAGAGCACCTTATTCTTTACATGAAAAATCAGGATTAGTTTCACTTCCAATAGATGTTAAAGACATAGCTTACTTTCAAAAGGACGAAGCAAAAATAGAAAATATAAAATTTACTCATAGTTTTTTAGATGAAGATCTTGCACAACCAAATGAAGCGAAAAGTTTGATTATTCAAGCATTTGATTGGGAACTTAAAAAACCAAAAGATGAACAAGATTTAAA
>CAZJUI010000020.1:0-20917 GCA_964549185.1 Candidatus Woesearchaeota archaeon | reverse complement strand
TTAGTTAATGAATCTGGATTAGTAAATGAAAGATTTATAAGAATTGGTGAAAAGAGGTTAAACAACCTTTATACATTAATAGAATATTACTGCACTTCTGCATCTGGTGTTTATATCAGAATGTCTACCCAAGGATTATTAAAAGATAATTTGTTAACCACTAAAAAATAATTACAATACAAAAGTTTTATAAATAACCTATACATGTCATTTTTCTTTTAAAAATGAGACTTAGAACATTAACAGGATTGATCGGATTATTGGCTTTACAGGCTTGTTCAAAAGTAGATAAAGCAAATGATTTAGTAGCAAAAGCTTCATCAATAGTTGAAACAAGAACTTTAAATCGTGATTCATTAAGAGCAGCTTACAACCATGCAGAAAATGTTCTTAGATTAGCTGACTATGATTCTACAAAATCCAGGACCACAATAAGAGATGGTTTTATAATGCCTATAGCTAAAGCTTTAGAATTACAAGGTGACATAAATCAAAGATTATCAAAACTACCATATGATTCTTTAATAGTTGCATGCGAAGATCCTAAATATTTTTATGATCGTACAATTCACGCATATTTGACTTCATTAAAATATGCAGAAAATTCTAGGATAGTTGCAGAGCTTGCTAGGTTTGATGTCAAAAAAGATCCTGAGAGGGCACTTACAATGTTTAAACTTGCTGAAGATTATGCTTATCGAGACTTTCAAACAGCATTAGGATATGCTAAAGTACAATATGAGCACGAAAGAAAATATCCATATACTGAAAAAAGAGCACAATTTCAGGAAACGGCGAGAATATTGAGAAATGCTCCTGCAAAAACGTCAGAAGAAATTGAATATTTAAAGGATTTAAGAAAAATTTTAGATAAACATCCAGATAGGTTCTTGGCTAAATTAGAAAAATTAACAGCCTCTCTTAACTAAATAGATTTAAATATTTTATTATCTTATTCTTTTAGGGGTGATTTAAATGAGTTTTAAAAGACTTAGTTTAACTGCCTTAGTCTTTGCTCTAGGTTGTTCTGTATCTCCAAAACATAATGATATCACAAAAGATAATTTTTTTTATGATCCCAAAACATCAGATGATAGTTCATATGTTTCAATAATATATAGTAACACAGCTAGAATGTATGAAGATTTAAGAGATAAAGGAATTTCTACTTATGCAGATAGCATCGAAGTTTATTATCAAAAAGCTTTAGAATTTAATCCAGAAAATACTGAAGCATTGGCTGGTTTGTCTTTTCATTATTCCACATCTAATAGTTTAGAAGAAAAAATAATATCTTTGGAACTGGCAAAAAATTTAGTAAAAATTGAAGAAACTTCCCGCTCATATTATGTTTTAGCAGCTGCTTATTATTCTTTAGGAAATTATAAAGAAGAAGATAAGGCAGTTAATAAAGCAAAATTACTAGAATCTAAGTAATAATTATTCTGCAAGAATTGCATCAGCGTGGTTTGCCTCTCTATCTCGTACTCTCTGTTTAGGATGATTTCTATAGGTCCGTGTTAATCTTACATTGCTGGAAGACACAAATTCATTTTCCATATAATCCAATATTGCTTTTATATCTTTACCTTCTTGACCTCTAAATCTATATCCTATTAGACTTACACGTTTTCCATGATAATAAATAGAGAAATCAAGACCGCCATATTTGCCTTCTTCAGTATTCCAATACATATGTGTGCTTTTTCCACCTTTAGCTTTATATTTATTTGCTATTCCCTTTTGTGATGGTCTAAAAGGATCATATGCCATAAGATAAACATCATCAAGACCTAATTCTTCTCTTATAGCATAATTAAGTTCTATAACAGCTTCAGCAAGTTCAAAACTTGCCAACGGTAAATTGCCCCTTCCTAAAGAAACAGGGTCAAAAAATTCCATAGGGATTAATACAAGACTAGGAAAAAGTTTAGAAACTCGTCCCCTATATATCTCAGGAGATTTAGTCATAACCTTTGTATAATATTTTTTTCTTACTTCTTCTCCAGAAGACAATAAGTAAGTTGGAACATTTTCTTGTATAGGGGTAATCTGATCTAACTTAGTGTCAATGGGTTGATCAGAAAGAGCAGGATTAAATCCTTCTAAATAATTTATGTCATCCTTTGATTTATCATGGTCCTCCCTCTTAACAATAACCCCATGTTTAGGGTATTTTATTGTAGTCAAGGTCTTACCAAAAGATTCTACATCTTGCATCCCGCTCGGATCAGTTATTGTTAATGGATTATTCCTAACATATTGATAACCACCTTCTGTTACTTTATAGATAGGATCATTAGAAATAAATTTACCATTACTTGGATTATAGTAACGTGCATTAAAATAGTTTAATGAGCTTTCTATATCATATTCTTTACCTGTAAATCCATACTTCTCTTTATTTATAGAACTAAAGCTTAATTCTTTTCCAAACGGTAAATAATTAGCTTTAAAGTTAACACTTCCTGAACTATCTGTTTCTAAAGAAGTACTTCCAATATTATCAGAAGAATAATAAACTATTTGATTATCTTGTATCTTAGCTACTCTCCCAGATGCATAGACATAACTTATCGGAGAATTACTTTCAGTTGTTGTAGTTGAACTAACTTCTTGATTTATCACAAACTTATCTTCATTTCCTGTAAATAAATAATCTGCTGTATTATCATTAATAATAACCTGTAATGTTTCCAATCTAATCCCAGTCTCATAATTAACAATAAAGTATTTAGCTTCAAAAGCCTTTAACTCATTTTCCTGTAATATTTCATTTTTGCCATTAATAACAAACACTTCTTTATTAAAATTTTGATTAAAGTTATTTTCAATTAATATTTGTATAGAATTATCATTAACATTAACATCTTTTATCTCAATAGAATTTAACTGTCCAAAACTAAAAGATTCCATTACTAACAACATTACTAAGATTAAAGCTAGCTTTTTCATCCTCTTTTCTTATTTTCAATAATTATTTACATATAAAAACCTTTTTAGTAACATTTATAATAACATTTTTAACTTATTTTCTTATGTTAATAGGCGTAGTAGGAAAACCATCGACAGGAAAATCAACTTTTTTTAAAGCTAGTACTTTAGTAGATGTAGAAATAGCAAATTATCCATTTACAACAATTAAACCAAATCATGGAATTTCCTATGTAAAAATAGATTGCATCGATTCATTTTTCAAAGTTCAGTGTAATCCAAGAGAAGGTTATTGTATCAATCATAAACGTTTTGTACCTATAGAATTGCTTGATGTGGCTGGATTTGTTCCGGAAAGTCACCTTGGAAAAGGCTTTGGCCTTGAGTTTCTAAATGATTTAAATCAAGCAGATGCTTTAATCCATGTTATCGATGTTTCAGGTTCAACTAATGAAAAAGGTGAAGTTCTAGCTCCATTAAGTTATGATCCAAGAAATGATATAAAATTTCTAGAAACAGAACTAAATTATTGGTATCTTAATATTCTAAAAAAAGGTTGGGATAGATTAGCTCGTTCAATGCAGCAAGATAAAAAAGAAATAGCTAAAACTCTGGCTAAACAACTTTCTGGTTTAAAGGTTACAGAAGAAATAATGGAAAGAGTTATGAAAACATTACATTTGCCTGAATCTCCATTAAAATGGACAGATGAAGACCTACTTTCACTAGCAACTGAGCTAAGAATTTTAACTAAACCTATGATAATTGCAGCAAATAAGATAGATATTGCAGGAGCTTATGAAAATTTTGAAAGATTAAAAAAAGAATTTCCAAATTATACAATAATTCCATGTTCATCAGAATCTGAATTAGCATTAAAAGAAGCAGCAAAACATAATTTAATAGAATATATTCCAGGAAATAATGATTTTAAAATTATAAAAGAACTATCAGAACAGCAACAAAAAGGGTTAAATTTCATAAAAGAAAATGTTCTACAAAAATATCATTCAACAGGGGTTCAAGAAATTCTTAACACAATTATTTTTGATATTCTAAAATATATCGCAATCTTTCCAGGTGGTTTAAATAAACTAAGTGATAGTAAAGGAAATATTCTTCCTGATTGTTTTTTAATGAAAGAAAATTCAACAGCATTAGATTTTGCTTATCGTTTGCATACTGATTTCGGTAAAAATTTTATAAAAGCAATAGATGTCAAATCTAAACTTCCTGTTGGCAGAGATCATAAATTAAAACATCTAGATGTAATAGAAATAATGGCTTCTAAATAATCATAAATTCATCATTACAATTCCAGCTATAAAATATAAAACAGCTAAAGTTGTAAATACATAATCATACCACTGTCCTGCTAAATTAAATCCATATCCGAATAATTCATTATGTGTATATACTGTTCTTTTCTTTATTTTGTCAATTCTCATATTATTTCTAAATTAAAACTTATTTATATTACTTTCGATTCAACAACTTTATAAATCACTTAAATAACAAATTTTTATGCAATATATATTATTCCTAAACAAATTTTCTATCTCATTAGAAAAACTGGAAAAGAAAATAAAAGAGATATTAAAAGATTCTTCTGTAGAAAGAGAAGAAAATCATCTCATTTTAACAACAAATAATGATGTTAATAAAATAATCTCTTTTGATGAAATTTCTAGAATAGCCGAAATTAAAGCTCCTTTTACTCATCTAAAGACATTTGAAGATTTCAGAAAAATTTTACTCGATAATCTAGATAAAAAATATAAAACATTTGCTGTTGTGACAAGATTTATAACAAATATTCCAATATCTAAACGTTCAATCTATAAAAGAATTAATTCCTTATTAAAAAAAGAAGGTTTGCATTACGAAGAAGATTCTCCAGAATTAATAATCTACATAGAATTTGTGAAAAAAGAAAATAAGATATTTTACAGATTATCCTTTTCGACTCAATCTTTATGGAATAAACATCATTCTTTAATTCCAGAAATAAAAAATATCCATATTATTTTAGAAAATCCAGGTTCTGTTATTGAAATATCAGATTTTATCCGGCTTTGCTACATCTTCAGATTGCAATTATCTATATTAACAGATAATTCTCAAAGATTTCAATCATCATTAAATAAAGCAAAGAAAATGACAAAAGGAGTTCCATATGAAAGGTTTAAACTAAATTTAATAAAAGAACTTCCAAAAAATATAATAAAAATTGGCTTCTCAATAAAAGCTTCATTAAATGAAAAGGATTTCTCAAAATTTATAGAAAATAATAATAAACCTATAGCTTTATTTTTTGGAGATGAAAAATATGGATTGACTCAAGAAACAAGAGAGAAACTAGATTTTATGTTTAAATTAACAAACGAAAATAAAAAGCCTTTAAGAGCATCTCACGCCCTATCTTATATCCTAGGTTTTTATGAAAAAAGCTTAATATAAATCTTTATAAATCATTAATTTTCCTAAAATAATATGGAACTTAAGCTAATAAAAGTTATTAAAGATACTAAAGATGTAATTTCATATAGATTCCAGACTGAAAACTATAATTTTATTCCAGGACAATTTGTAATGCTTGGTTTACCTCATCCAACTGAGAATAAAATTGAAAAACGTGCTTACTCTATTTCATCTTCCCCAACAGAAGGAAATTTCATCCAAGTTACAGTAAAGATTTATGATAAAGGTTATTTTTCTCCAAGATTTTTAAATTTAAAAGAAAATGATTTAGTAGATATTTCAACAGCTCATGGTTTATTTACTTACAAAGATTCAGATGAAGACGTTATTTTAATCGGAGCCGGAACAGGTGTTGCTCCTTTACGTGGAATATCAAAATATATTCTTGATAATAATATTAAAACAAATGTTACATTAATCTTTAGCTCAAAAACTCCAGATGATATTATCTATAATGAAGAATTAAATAATCTAAGTAATAAATATAAAAACTTTAAAGTGATTAATACAATAACACGTCCAGATGGAACTAATTGGAATGGATTAACAGGAAGAATTACCCCTGATTTAATTAAAAAATATATAAAAGATCCTAAAAAAACGTTAATTTACATTTGCGGTCCACCTGAAATGGTAATTACAATCTTTGATTCTTTAAAAGAACTAGGTATTCCAATAGAAAAGATTAAATCTGAGAGATGGTAAGTTTTAAATAGTTTTGTCAAGTATTAGTTATTATGAGATTAAAAGATTATGCTTCATTAGCAGCAACTTTATTATTAGCAGGAGCAATAAATAGTTGTTCTTTAAATAGATTTACTTCTAGACCATTAAAACCTAAGGGATTAGATGTTCTGATCGAAGAAGTTAGTAAAAATCCAGATAAATCTTATTCTATTCAACCTTTTTATTTAACAAAAGCATTTACTTTACCAGAATCGACAATTACTGCAGCTGGAGATTCATTATATTTTCGTCCAAACCTTCATGTTTATCTATCTCTTTTTATAGATGAAAAAACTAGAAAACCTTCGCAATTAGATATAGTTGTATTAGAAAGTGAAGGCATTTATAAACCAAAAAAGGATATACTGCTAGAGATACGTGATATCAATGCTGATGGTTTTAGTAGATCGAAAATTGATGGTGATAAAGACAGGCTTTATGACGATAGGAGAAATTATCTTGAAAGTGGAGATAGAGTTAATGGATTAAAAGCAGATGATATTTATAGAGAATCAATAGAAATAATAGCAAAGGCCATAAGATCCAAATAATTTTAAATTTAAAATTCATAAGATTAATAAATAATAACTTATTCTAATATTTAATGAAAGAATCTCTAGAATTTGAAGATAAAAGATATTTCACTTTAACAGAAGCTAACAAACAACTTCCATTAATTAAAAAATCATTAATAAAACTAAGAAAGATAGAACAAGAGCTAGCTGTTTTTAGTTTAGTTGATGTTCAAGTAGATGAATTTAATGAATCTAATGCTAAAACAATAACTAAATTAAATAAAGATTTTCACAAACTAAATTATGAATTTTATAAATCAATAGAAGAAATAGAATCAACTGGATGTATATTAAAAGATATTAGCCAAGGCTTAGTTGATTTTTATGCAAAAGATAAAGACAAAGAAATATTGTTATGCTGGCAAATGGGAGAAGAGAATATTCAATTTTTCCATGATATTGAAAATGGCTATTCAGGAAGAAAACATATATCATTGTTAGGAGTTTAAAATGTTAAAGATTGGAGACAAAGCCCCAGATTTCACTTTAAGAAATACTCATGGAATGCATATCTCTTTATCTAGTTTTAAAGGTAAAGATGTTGTTCTTTATTTCTATCCAAAAGATTTTACAGGAGGTTGTACTTTAGAAGCTTGCAATATTCGTGATAATTATGAAACTTTCAAGAAAAAAGGAATTATAGTTTTAGGAGTTTCAATGGATAATGATATCTCTCATCAAAGATTTACAGCAAAATATAAACTTCCTTTCATGTTATTGACAGATCCTGATGGAAGTGTTTGTAAAAAATATGGCGCTTATGGAGAAAAAAATTTTCTAGGCAAAAAATATATGGGAATTATAAGAACAACATTTATCATTGATAAATATGGAAAGATTAAAGAAATAATAAAGAAAGTAGATACTAAAAATCATTCTGCTCAAATATTTGAAGTGCTAAAGTAAAAAAATGAAATGTCCAAAATGCAATGCAAATTTGAAAGAAGTAAATATTAAAATACATGGAGCTAGCAGCAAGGCTATTAGTTATCAATGCACTAATTGTGATTATTTTGAATTTGAACCAATCTCATCAAAAATGGTAATTGAAGAATTAAAAGAAATTCCATGAACTTCATCTCTTTAAAAATAATTTAGTAAATAAATTTATAAACTTAAAGAATTCTTAATTGTTATGGAAATTAAAGAAATAGAAGCAAGAATAGTTGATTTTGCTAAGAAAAGAGCATCAACAAAGGGTTTTGATCTGAATTCAGAATTATCTTTTATTCATTTAACTGAAGAATTAGGTGAAGTCGCAAGACAACTATCAAATAAGAAAATGCGTCCAGATTTATTTGATGAAAATAATCTTAAAGAAGAAATAGTTGATGTAATCCTAGAAACAATTATTCTAGCTAATATTTGTAAAGTTGATTTGGGTAAAGAAATAAATAAAAAAATTAATGCTCTTTTTAAAAAACATGGATTTTCTGAATAATTCTATCCAAAACTAGTCCCGCAACCGCAAGTATTATGTGCATTCGGATTATTCATTTTAAATCCAATATCATTCAATGTTTCCACATAATCTATTGTCATTCCTTTTATTAAATGAACACTTTCTTTATCAACAAATACTTTAAATCCATTCTGATCAACTTCTAAATCTCCTTTCTCGCCTTTATTTACTAAATCAAATCCATATTGTAACCCTGCACATCCGCCAGGCATTATTATTATTCTTAATCCACTATCTTTATTACCTTGTTTTTCGGCTATTGCTCTAAATTTATTTATTGCACTTTGAGTTAAAGTTACAATCTTTTCTTCCATTATTTGCATTTTCTTATCTCCTCATTTTATTAATATTAAATTTCTTAATTAAACTATTTACAAAACTCCAATCAATATTCTTCATAAATGTTTCTATATAACTTTTTCTTCCAGTTCCATAATCAATAAAATAAGCATGCTCATAAACATCTAATATTAATAAAGGGACACAATTCCATATTCCACCTTGATTATGCACATCACAAATATAATTATGTAACATTCCATCATCTAAGTCAAAAGCTAAAACAACCCATCCTCTTGCAGCAATTCCCAAAGCTCTGAATTCATCTTCCCATTTTTCATAACTTTCAAAATCACTTTCAATCCATTTTGCAACATCTCCAGTTGCCTTTCCGCCTTTTCCACCCATATTATCAAAATATCCTTCATGTAACTTAACTCCATTTAAAGCAAAACTTTCTTCTACCTTTAATTCTCTCAAATCAGAATAAGTGGCATTTGTTGTTGTTTTATCAACATTAATTAATTTGCTTCTAATCTCATTAACTTTCTTTACATATCCTGCATACAAAACATCATGATGTTCGCTTAATTGTTTCTCGCTTAATCCATCTAATTTTTTATATTTTAATGCTTTTGGTTGTAGTTCCATTTTATACCTCAAGAATACTTAACAATGGTTAATTCTTTTATTATATAAATTTATCGATTAATATTAATCTAATGAATAGTAACAAAAATTATTTAAAGTAAAATATATTACTAAATAAAATGTTTGGACAAAAAAGAGAGAAATTTAAAGCGTCTAAAGAATTACCTAGATATGAAAATTCTACTCCGCCTCTTTTCTGGATTCAAAAATTAGTTAAAGTTCAAGATGGGATGGTAATAAATACACAATATAATGTTTCATTAACTTATGGTCCATTTCCTTTAAATCCTCAAGATATAAGAAAGTTTAGATTTCCTTCACCACCTGGATTAGATTCACATTTCGAGATATCTGCATTACATATTGATGATCCACATAAACCAAAACCTGTATTAAAAAATGAAGAAGAAGTTACACGTTATATAGAAGCTAGAGTTAGAGAAATTAGAAGTTATTATAATAATCCAAATTTACCATATAATATAAGGCAACATGGAGAAATAATTGAATCAATAGAACATCATCCAGAATCAGGAGATTTTTTTCCTAATTTAGAAGATACTTTAGAACAAAGATTATCTCAACAACTAGTTCCAAAATAATAAGAAAAGATAACTCAATTGTCGCAGAATTTAGATGGTTTAAAGTAATCTATAGAGAATTTAGATTTGATAATGTAAGAAAAATATACCCAATAACTGTTATTGATTAAGATGGAAAAAACACAATACCCCTGTCCGTGTGGCGGAAAAATAAAATGGAAAAAGGATAAAGTAGTCATAGATGGTATAGATTGTGGAATATTAGACATTGAATATTGCGAAAAATGTGGTGAAGAATATTTTCCGGAAGAATCAATGAAAATTGTAGAGTCTAAACTTAAAGAAAAGGGTTTATGGGGGGTTAAAAGAAAAGAAGTTAATCTATGGAAGTCTGGAAATTCTGTTGTTTTAAGAATACCCAAAGATATAGCAGACCAATTAAATCTAAAACCAGATGAAAAAGTTACGCTATATGCAGAAGGAAAGAAAAAACTTGTTGTTGATTTGTAAATTCCAATACCTTTAAATACATCCTTAATCTTCTAATTTTAATTCTTAATCATTCTAGGAGGTATTCAAAATGACAGTTAAAGTAGGAGAAAAAGCACCAGAATTTTCAACAATGGCTTATCAAGCAGGAAACTATAAACAAGTTTCATCTAAGGATTACAAAGGAAAATGGATAATATTATTTTTCTATCCAAGAGACTTTACATTTGTCTGTCCAACAGAAATAAAAGGATTTGCAAATAAAGAACAGGAATTTAATAAACTAAACGCTGTTATTATAGGAGCATCTACTGATTCTCATCAGTCACATAAAGCCTGGTTTGAAAAAGATCTTCCAACTGTTAAATTCCCAATATTATCAGACGCAAATCACTCAATAACTAGAGATTATGGAATTTTAATAGAAGAAACAGGAGAAGCTTTGCGTGGAACTTTTATTATAGATCCAGATGGAATTTTGCAATATATTGTAGTTTCATCTCTAAATGTCGGCCGTTCAACAAGCGAAACACTAAGAGTTTTACAAGCTCTACAAACAGGTGGTTTATGTGCTATTGATTGGGAGCCTGGACAAGAAAATTTAAACAAGAAATAATAAAATGAATCTCATTAATATAGATGATATAATAACTCATGAAGAGGTCAAAAGGTATGAAAAAAGTATGAAAGAATTGAAAAAAGGTAAAACAACTTCACTTTCTAGTTTAAAAAAAGAATTAGGTCTGTAAAATGTTTAATGTTGAGTTTTCCTCTCAGCCTATTAATATCTTTTTAAATTTCTATCTATAGCTTGAGCCCAAAATTCTATTCCGCCATTCATGCTTTTAGCCTTAAATCCTTTTTCTTGTAAAAACCTTGCTGCAATTAAACTTCTATTTCCATGATGGCAATAACAAATTATCTCTTTTTTCTTATCTAATTCTTTGTATCTTTCTTCTAATTCCTGTATTGGGATAATCTTATTATCTTCTAATTTTACAATGTCTCTTTCCCATTGATTTCTTACGTCTAATAAAATGAACTTCTCTTTCTTATCCATTTTCTTTTTTACTTCATATGGATCTATATTTAAATCTACCATGATATTAACATATAATATAACTATAAAAACATTATCTTTCGTAAAAACCTAAGCAATAAGTTTAAATAAAAGAATTATATTATATAAAGGATGATAAATTTTTTAATCTTAAATAAAACTAATCAAAAAAAGACTATTTTTGAAAACTATATTAAAAATGGTAAAATAACAGATGAAGAATGGGAATTTTGTGAAAAAATAGATTGGCACCCTGTTGATGAACTTCCATTAAAAGAAAAACATATAAAAGAAATAGAAAAAAGCAGAAAAGAAAAATCCTTAAAACTTAAATCTATAGAGGAAATATTTAAAAGCAAATAAATTAACTCTATTATATGCCAAATCTCTCATTTATCTACAATCTAGGAATTCAACATAACAAATTAAAATTATCTCTAGAGGATCTCAAAGATTCTTTATTAAATGAAATAAGCAATTTACTACAAGGAAAAAAAGCTGAAAAACTTCCGATATATAATTTTTCTTCAATTCCATCCCATCTTAAATCTCTTCATTCTTCTGTAAACAAAGCTAATCAAGATATAGAGAAGTTCAATAAACTTTTAAAACAACTTGATTTCTCTTTAATAGAGAAAATTAATCCCGATTCAATTGATAATTTACTAGTAGAAGTTCCATCTAAAAATGATCCTAAAACAATTCCAATTTTGCTTAATAAATATGAAATCCAGCTTAATAATATTCTAGAAAAAACATTATCTTCCTTTTCATTAATAGAAAAGCCATTGCAAGAAAGAAATTTCCAAGAATTAAAAAATATTGATCAAAAATATCTAAATGATATCCAAGAAGCTTTAGATTTATTCTCTCTTGGTTATTATAGAACATCAAATTTAGTGATTTCAAGAGCTCTAGAACAAGTTATTGATGATTATCTAAAATTCTTAAAAGATAAGAATATTTTAACTTTAGATTCTCGCGAATTATCTAAAATAAACTTTGATGAACGTCTTGATTTACTTAAATCAAAGAATTTACTTAATGAACGAGATATTACTAAAATAAAGGCAATTAAATTTGATAGAAATATAGCTTCTCATTTTACTTCTTCATCTAATATTAAAAAATCAGTAGAAGATGCTGAAGTAAATATTAAAACAGCAATAAATCAGATAAGAATTATACAAGAATTAATCAAAATCTAAAAATGCTGGTTTTCTTCCAATTTCCATTTCATATTCTTTTTCAAAATTTTTTTTATTTCTATGATCAAGGTATCTTGGAATACCAAAAGATAAAGCACAAACTAATATCCCCCCATACCAAAGATAGGGATATATATTATCAAAACGCATTAATCTATCAGCTATTTTATTTCCATCAAAATTAAACTCATGAGCACTTTTTGCTAACGCTATAAAGCTCATAATACTGCCAGATAAAGTTCCTGCAGTCCTTAAATCAAGTATTCTTTCTTCTATGTTCTTATAATGCAATATAATCCCTCTACCTTTAGGATTCTCTTCATCTATAATTCCACCACTAAAAATTTCCCTTGGCATGTATAAGCATAATAAGGAAATAATTATAAGTCTATTTATTTCAAACTCTTCAACATATCTTTCCAATCTAACGTATTTATTATATCTTTCTTCTCACTCCATCCTCTTCTAGCCATTCCCACCCCAAACTTTAAGAAATCAAACTGTTTTATATTATGGGCATCAGAATCAATGCATAACTTTACATTATTTTTTATAGCTTTCTTAATATGATCATCTTTTAAATCTAATCTATCAGGAGTTCCATCAATTTCTAATATTGTCTTAGTTTCCTTAGCTATCTTGATAACTTCATCTATATCAACTTCATATGCTTTTCTTTTATTTATCACTCTTCCCGTTGGATGAAATAATATATCTGCATTCTCATTTCTCATTGCCTTACATATTCTTTTAGTCATCTCATCTTTTGACATATTAAACAAAGAATGAACACTTATTCCAACAACATCTAATTTCTTTAAAACATCATCTTCAATATCTAGCTCTCCGTTTTTTAATATATCACATTCACTTCCCTTTAAAATTCTAAAATCTTTCATTTCATTATTAATTTTATCAATTTCCTTTCCTTGCTCTAATATTCTTTTACCATTTAAACCACCTGTCATAGCTAATGCTTTTGTATGATCTGTAATAACTATATACTTTAATCCAATTTTTTTTGCTTGTAATGCCATCTCTTTTATAGAATTACTTCCATCTGCCCATGAAGTTTGTATTTGTAAATCTCCTTTTAAATCTTTTAATTCAACTAAGTTCGGTAATTTATTCTTTCTAGCAGCTTCTATCTCTTCTCCAAAACTCTCCCTTAACTCAGGCTCAATATATCTTAATCCAAGTAATTTATACAACTCTTCCTCTGTTCTTCCTCCAATAAATTTATCTTTTTTAAACAATCCCCACTCATTTAATTTCAATCCTTTATCTTTAGCTATCTGTCTTAAAGCAACATTATGCTCCTTGCTTCCTGTAAAATAATTCAAAGCAGCCCCATAACTCTTTTCAGGAACAATTCTTAAATCAACATCCATCCCAGTCTTTAATTTTATCGTACTTTTCGTCTCTCCTTTCCCATAAACTTTTCCGACTTCAGGAATAGAAGTAAAATAATCCATTATTTCCTTATAATTATCAGCTATAACTAATAAATCAGCATCTCCTACAGTTTCTTTCCATCTTCTAATTGATCCAGCAATAACAACTTTCTTAACATCTTTTAATTTTTCTAATCTTTTCTTAATATCTTCAATTAAAGGCAGAACACTTCCTAAACTCTGTCTTCCACTTCCTAATTTTATAAATTCTAATCCTTTCAATATATTCTGCTCTTTTTTCTCTCCCCAACCTTCAAAATTTCTTAACTTTCCAGCTTTCGCATTTTTCTCTAAATCATTTAAATTTTTAATCTTTAATTTTTTATACAAAAACTTAATTCCTTTAGGTCCAAGTCCTTCAACTTTTTTTAAATTTTCTAAATCAACAGGAAATTTCTTCTTTAATCTCTCATATTCTTTCACTTTTCCTGTTTTAATGTATTCTTCAATATAACTAGCAATTCCAAATCCTATAGTTGGGATTTCCATCAATCCTTTAATCCCTTTTTCTTTGTAAATTTGCCCTAAATCTTCACTCATATCTTCTATTGTTAATGCTGCTTTCTCAAAAGCTCTTGGTTTAAATTGAATATCATCCATATCCATAAAAACAGAAATTTCATACAAAATTTTCGATATTTCCTGATTTATCATAAAACTAGTAATTATCTCTTTTTAATAAGTTTTTCTAATTAATAACCTTTATAAATGATTTAAATTTATTTATTTTCATGAGAATTTCAATGTATGACCCAGATATGACAAAACCTATGAGGGAAGAATTAACTTCTAATGGAGTTCAAGATTTAAGAACTTCTGAAGATGTAGATAAAGCTCTAAAAACTAAAGATAATGTTTTTGTAATCGTAAATTCAGTATGTGGTTGTGGAGCAGGCTCAGCTCGTCCCGGAATTATTTTATCATTAAAAAATAAAAAACTTCCAAAAATGGTTACTGTTTTTGCAGGTGTTGATTATGAAGCTGTTGATAAAGCAAGATCTTATTTTCCCCAATATCCTCCAACATCACCATCATTTTTCTTATTAAAAGATAAAAAAGTTTTATTTGCAATGCAGAGGCAAGATATTCTAGGAAAACCTCCAGAATTAGTAGCTGAAATATTAACTAAAGCTTTTAACAAATTTTTATAGGTATTTCTTAACTCCGTTTCTGGGACATAATTTAAACAAAAAGCATTTATTACAATAGGGAATAGGAGCTTTACATATCGCTCTTCCATGATTTTTAAGTAAATGAGGTAACATCTTCCATTCTCTTTTATCAAATAACTTCATTAAATCTTGCTCTATTTTCTCTGGTTTAATATTCTTAGTCCATCCCAATCTATAACTTAAACGAATACAATGTGTGTCTATGACAATTCCTTCCACCTTATTATAAGCATTTTGTAAAATAACATTAGCTGTCTTTCTAGCAATTCCCGGTAAAGAAATTAACTCTTCCATTGTGCTTGGAACTTTTCCATTATATTTATCGCTTAATATCTTAGCCGTCTTTCTTATATTTGCAGCTTTATTTTTAAAAAAAGTTATTCCTTTAACATCATCATCTCTCAAAAAAACATAGTCTTTCGCAGTTATATACCTCTTAAACAATTGCTCAGTCGTTCTATTTACAGCTTCATCTGTACATTGTGCACTTAAAATTCCTGCAACCAATAACTCCAAAGGATTACTAAAATTAAGATAATATTTTGCTTTAGGATACGCTCTTTTTAATAAATATAATTGATTTAATTCATTTCCCATAATAATTAAGATTAAAAGAAATTAATAAATCTATCTATAACACTTTATTAAAAATCCATAAATGAACAATAAATAGTATCAAAGCCAATATTATATCATTTCTACTTTTATATTTAAAACAATCTTTAATATTAAATTTGGGTTTAACTAAAGATATGACTAACAAAAAAGATCCTATAACCATTAAATGTGTTAATGTGCAAAATATGCAAATAGATTTTAAAATAAACTCGGCATAAATAAAATATAGAACAAATAACAATCCAAAAATATTCCAGATTAATAAATTACTCTTATCTTCTTCATTCTTTAGATGATTATAAAATAATAATAGATTAATAAAAAACCATAAAGCTCCCAAATACCCAACAGGTATATTAAAAATCTCAGAAAACCTGCTGGTGCCAACTATTGAACAATCAAAAAAACTTCCGAACTTGCAAAAACTGCTCCCAGTATTATTAATAATATCATAATGTAATTTTATTAAATATAGAGAAGTCAAAAATCCGATTAGAATAAACATAAAAAACATAATTCTTGCAATTTTCTTTTTATCCATAAAAAACAAGTTTTAAATAAGCTATATAAATCTTATTATATATGGAATTTAGCAATTTTAATGAAGAAATATTTATGGATATATTTAAAAAATTTAAACAGGTAAATAAATGTCATTGGAAAATTCCAGGTTTCAATCAGGTAATTCAAGATATAAATAATAATAATTTTTATGAATTTAAACCATCTTCAATTGATAAATGGAGTTCCAAACTAAGAATAGAATTAAATAATAATAAACTTATATTTCTATTTATCAAAAATGATAGTCTCCCAATAAATATCCAACAACAGCTAGATAAAATGGTTGCTGAGTTTTACAGCCTGATTAAGATATATGATTAAATTAAGGATATTGTCAAGTTAACGTGATATGTATATTTGGCAAGAATTATGGCAATATTAAATGATATGTTCCGTCGGAATATAATTTACGAAAAACCAAAAAATACTTTGAAAGGGATTTATACCACGAAAAGTTGACAGTATCTAAATTAAGATAAATTTATAAATCTCTTCTTATCATAAAGATTAATGGCGAAATACAAAATAAGTTACAGCAGAGAAGGTTGTATAGGTGCAGCAGCATGTGTAGCTGTAAATCCCAAATACTATGAAATGAAAGATGATGGAAAAGTAGATTTAATTGGTGGAAAGTTTAATGAAAAAACAAAGATGTGGGAAATAATAATAGACGAGCCTGATTTCCAAATAAACCAGGAAGCAGCAGATGTTTGCCCGGTTTTAGTTATAAAGGTTGAAAAAATAGAGGATTAAATGACATTCCAAAAAGCTTGTAAAAAATCAGAACTAAATGAGAATTCTGCAAAATATATTGAATTAAATGGAAAACAAATAGCTTTATTTAATATTAAAGGAAATTTTTATGCCATTTCAAATACTTGCCTCCATCGTGGCGGTCCATTATCAGAAGGTTCTATAGATGAAGAACATGTAATCTGTCCGTGGCATGGCTGGGAATATGATATTCCTAGTGGGAAATGCATAACCAATCCCACCCTTACAATAGAGAAATTTAATGTTAAAATAGAAGGAGATAATATTCTACTTGATATTTAATAAAATACCGCAAAAATCATTAATGGGAATTTTCACTTTTATCCTTATAGTAATAGCTTTTTTTTCTGATAATAAGATAATCTTTAATCTAATAATAGCTTTATTAACAACAGTCATTCTAGATTTAATTTTAATTTATATAAAAGAAAAAAAATTTTATCTTCCTTCAAGCGCAGTAATAACTGGATTATTGATCGGAAGTATTCTTCCATCTGAAATTCCATTTTACATTCCTTTAATAGCATCTTTAATAGCAATTTTATCAAAACATTTTATTATCATAAATAAAAAACATATCTTCAATCCAGCTTCTTTTGGTTTGCTGATAATAATGTTTATTTTTTCTATAGGTTTAGTTTGGAATGTTAACAGCAATCTATATTTAGTAATCCTATTTGGATTGATATTAAGTTATAAGATTAAACGTCTTGATTATTCTATTCCCTATTTAATCTCTCATATAATATTCTCATCCTTATTGGCTCTTTACCTAAAAGAATCAATTTTGCCTTATATCTTAACAATAAATTTTTTCTTCGCATTTTTTATGTTTATTGAACCAATTACATCACCTTCAAAAAAGAAATCTAGAATTATTCTAGGAATTTTATCCGGTTTATTATCTGTTATCTTATTCCAGCTAATTCCAAGATACGATCATTCTATCCTAACTTTAATAATCATTAATATAATAACACCAATTTTAGATAAAAAATTATCTATTAAACAAATCTCTCAATAATTCACTTACATATTGCATAGATCCATCATTTAATATAACAATATCATAGTTTTTCTTATAAAGATTTAAATTTTCCTCTATTTTTTCATTCAAGAATCCAATTTTAATTAAATTATCATAATCAAAACCCTTAATCATATTTACATCTTCTAAACTATCTCCTAAAAGCAAAACATTTTTTCTATTTTTAATTATATCAAAAAAAGGAAAGTTTCTTATCATAGTTTCATCCTTATTAACAGAGGTTATAATTGGTTCATTTATTTTAATGGCATTTCCCTTTTCATCCCATTCATAAGAATTTGCTACTAGGTAAATATTATCATAACGTTTTCCTTCTCTCTCAAGGCACATCAATATAGGAACTCCGCCCAATCCTCCAGAAGATATAATAACTAAAGGAATGTTATTTTGATATAAATTATCAATAAATTCTAATGTTCCTTCCCTGAATATTATTTTTTTAGATTTAGCAACGTTTTCAACATCTTTTTTATTTAATCCTGATTTTACTAATAAATCGGCGTGTTCTATCCACCATTTTCTCATCTCCCTTTTTTTATTTTCTATAGAAATGTTCGTATCTATTTCAATAGGATGATATTTTCCAAAAAGGGCATGCGCTTTTTCCGCATAATCTTTAGTTAAATAACTCCCATCTCTTAATATTGCTATAAGTGAATGAAATTTTTCACCTTCAACAAAAGCTTTAGTTAATGTTCTATCAAAATCAGCAACAACATGAAAATTATCAACCCCTCTGCTAGATATCAGTCTTTTAATTTTTTCTAATGCTTTTTCATTTGACAAAATAACATCATCAATCATGAAAAGAATTAATGCCCATAGTTTTTTAATACTTTCTTTTAGCTGCAAATCCATAATCTTTATAAATAATCCATAATAATCCATTTCTATGAGAAATGTTGTAATTCTTGGAAGCGGTATAGCTGGTTTAACAGCTGCATTATATACTTCAAGAGCGAATCTAAACCCATTAGTTATTTCCGGAAATGAGCCAGGCGGTCAACTAACAATAACAACTTTGGTTGAAAACTATCCTGGGTTTGCAGATGGGGTTCAAGGTCCAGAATTAATGACAATTATAAGAGAGCAGGCAAAGAAATTTGGCACAGAATATCTGGATGAAAATGTTATCTCATTAACAAAAAATGGTAAAAATTTCCTTGTAAAAACAGATTCTCAGGAAATAGAAGCAAAATCAATTATAATAGCAACAGGAGCTAGCGCTAGAAAATTAGATATTCCAAGTGAGGGTAAATATTGGGCTCGTGGAGTCCACACTTGTGCAACTTGTGATGGTTATTTTTACAAAGATAAAGAAGTTGTTGTTATTGGCGGAGGAGATTCAGCAGCAGAAGAATCTTTATTCTTGTCTAATGTTACTTCAAAAGTTACAATAATCCATAGAAGAGATAAACTAAGAGCATCAAAGATAATGCAAGATAGAATTCTAAAAAATAAAAAAATAAATATAATCTGGAATTCAGAAGTTATCGAAGTTCTTGGAGACAATAAAAAAGTAACAGGTGTAAAAATAAAAGACAACAATGGCAAAATAACAGAACTAAAAACAGATGCTCTTTTTCTGGCAATAGGCCATATTCCTAACACAGATTTCTTTAAAGGTTTAGTAAATTTAAATGAAAACGGCTTTGTTATAGCAGACAAAAGAATGCATACAAATGTTCCTGGAATATTTGCAGCAGGAGATGTTCAAGATTTTATCTATAAACAAGCTATCACAGCAGCCGGCTCTGGTTGCCAAGCAGCCTTAGAAGTTGAACGTTATCTTGGAGAATTACAATGAAAAAAATATTCATAATACTAATGTTAAGCATTTTATTTATACCTTCATGTACAAAATCAACCGATCAACAAGTAACTGAAAATACTGAACAAGATCCTTTTATTCGTTATTCAGAATCAGCATACAACCAAGCTATCTCAGAAAATAAAGTTATCTTTATTGATTTCTACGCTTCATGGTGCCCAATCTGTAGAGCAGAAGATCCATCACTAAAAGCAGCTTTATCTGAAGTTAATAATCCTAATTTTATTGCTTTCCGTTCACATTATAATGATGGAGATACAAATAAAGAAGATGAAGCAATTCAAAAAGAATTTGGCATTACCTACCAGCATACTAAAGTTTTAATAAAAGATAGAAAATTAATAGCTAGATCACTTGAATCATTTAATAAACAAGATACATCAAATTTTATTAATCAGGCTTTATAAAATGGCATTAGAACTAACATTAGCTGTAGCATTTGTAGCAGGCATAGTTTCTTTTCTCTCGCCTTGTATTCTTCCTTTGATCCCAGCTTTTCTAGCTTATCTTTCAGGAACAACTTTAAATGAATCAAAAGAAAATAACAAACCAAAAAAAGCAATAATCACCAACACAATGTTATTTGTTCTTGGATTTACAGTTATATTCGCGTTGGTGGGAGTTTTATTAAATGGTTTATTAATTCATTCTTCTTATATAATAAAAAAATGGTTAGGTTATATTGGTGGAATTATAATCATCTTATTTGGAGTAATGTTAACCGGATTAATAAAAGTTCCATTTTTAATGGCAGAACATAAAATAAAAGTAAAAAAATTTAAATTTCAATATCTTACCTCTTTTGTTTTTGGAGCAGCCTTCGCAGTTGGATGGACTCCATGTGTTAGTTTAGTCTTAGGATCAATTTTAACATTAGCTATAACTCAGCCAGGGTCCTCTTTTGCTTTACTTTTTGCTTACGCTCTTGGTTTAGCTATTCCATTTTTAATTACAGGGATATTTGCAGCACAAGCAAGTAATTGGATTGCTAAACTATCTGGGAAACTTAAATGGATAAGCATAATATTTGGAATAATTTTAATAATTCT
>CAZJUI010000019.1:811-21418 GCA_964549185.1 Candidatus Woesearchaeota archaeon | reverse complement strand
ATTGTTCAGAAATGGAGAGGAAGTGAATGGGAAAAAGGACATTATTCTAAGGCAACATTTAAATTAGAGAAAATAAAAGATGGAACAAGATTAACATTTACTCAAATTGATGTGCCTGAGAGTGAATGCAAAAGTATTAGCGATGGATGGAAAGAACATTATTGGAATAAGATGAAAGAAGTATTTAATTGGTAAAATAAAAGATAAGGAGGAATAAAAATGTTAATCGTTAGAGAAATATTTACTGCAAAACCAGGACAGGCATCAAAGCTTGCTAAATTATTTAAAAAAGCATTTATCGGATATCCAAATACGAGAATAATGACTGATTTAGTTGGAAATTACAATACGGTTGTGATGGAGATGCAGGTAAATAGCTTGGATGAATTTGAAAAACTAATGGAAGATTACAGAACTGGAAAAATGGATCCTAAGGTTGCAGAAGAAATGTCTAATTATACTGAAATGTATATTAATGGTAGAAGAGAGATATTTCGTTTAGAAGAATGAAATAATTTTATACAATGGTTGAACTAATGAGAATTTGATACTTAAAGAAATTAAAAAATTTAGTTCAAGTGTTGTTTGCTTTGTTATGAAATAGATAATATTTAGTTTAAAATTGGTTTATAGATATTATTTTTTAGCTAATAGCGAATAACATTGACCGAAATACGGATTTGGAAATTCTTGTATTTCTTTAAATCCAGTTTTTTCTAAAATTGTTTTCATTTCATGAAAAGTATAACCACTTTTAACAATTTTACTTACACCATTTAAAATTCCTTCTTTCATGATATCTAATTCTTTTTGCAATTGCGGTAATAAATTTCTTTTTCTTAATGAATCTTCGTAAGATTGAACAACTAATTCCATATTTTCTCCAGATGTTCTTCCAGTTAATGCAAAAATACCATTCTTTCGCAAAACTCTATAATGTTCCTTTAAGTAGCTTTCAAGATCATTAGTAAAATGAACAACAAACATTGATGTAATACCATTAAAATAATTGTCTTCAAAAGGAAGTTGTTCGGCGTTCAAGTTAAAAATTCTTATTTTCTCATTGTAACAAGCACATTTTACTTCTAAAGTTTCAAGCGCTTTTTTACTTGTGTCTATTGCTGAAACTTGTTTACCTTGTCTTAATAATTCTATCGCAACATTTCCTGTGCCGCAACCACTATCCAGAACTTTTTGGCAATCCATCATTGCATTTATATGGAAATCTCTTACAAATAGATAAATATCTGAATTGAGGAGTACTTTATCGTATGCATCAAAATATTCGCTTTCCCAAACGTTACTTGTCATGATTATTAATCCTTAATTGGGGCATAGACTTCGGTAGCTTTCACTGCTTTTTGTTTCCATAAAATTTTGAATATATTTTTATAAGATTCAGCAAGATTTTTGTTTTCTATTAATAAAATATTTGTCGGATTTTTATCCCAATCTACAATTACACATTTGTTGTCATAAAGCCAAGTCATTGTTGGATAATTAAATGTTTTAGGCAGGAATTTTATTTTCCCCCTGATATATTGCCCAGATGCACTTTTTAATATTTCTTCATTTTGTATTACCTTACATTTTACCCCCATATTTACTTTAATATTTTGCTGATATTTATAATAAGGCAAGGTCATTTTTTTCATGATTCCATCACCAGTTCCGATAAATAAATAATTTTCTTCTTTATTCCTACATTTTTCCAATAGATCAAACCAAAATCCCTTGAATGCATTATCCCCTACAAAGTATTCTATTTTTTCTTCAGAGCTATCTATTTCTTTTTCAATTTTCATCCATTTTAAAATTTCATTAATTGTTTTCCTTTTTTCTTCTAAATGTTTTTCTTCTTCATCAATTTCTTTCAGCAAACCAAAATGAGAAGCAATATAGATAACTCCGTTTTCTGTTTTTTTCGATGAAACAAGACCTTTTTCTGATAATCTTTGGATTGAGTTATAAACACTTCCACGATGTAATTTTGTTTGTTTTATTATTTTCCCTATCGGAGAGTTACCTAATCTTAGCAGCTCAAAGAATATCTTAGACTCGTTTTTTGCTAATTTAAACTTTTCTGAAAGAATATTTGGATTAAGAGTTTCCAACTGGACCTCCTATCCATAATCAATAAGATGAATAAGTATTTAATCTTTTCGAAAAGTATCAACGTAATATAAGGTGACAATAGTTTATATCCTTGAATTCTTTATTATCTTATGAAAGAAGTTAGTTACTTGAACTATTATATAAATGAATATTGTTGGTTACATAATGAAATTTCAGGAGGTTAAAATGACATCTGAAGAATTAGAAAAAATTATATTAGAAAGTATAGAGGAAAAAGAACAGGGTATTAAAGGCCGTGACGAACATGGAAGTGAGATATTTATACCTTATAGCAGTATTAAGTTCAGCAAGAAGTTCAGCAAGTATAGCGAAGCATACGGTACTGTAAAAATGGGAAAATTCGAGGTATTTATATATAAAGAAAAGTCTAAAGAATAAGTTTTGGGAATATTAGAATGGTATGTGATATATGTAAAAAGAATAGACTAGGGGGTAAGAAAGATGAGCGAAGGATCATGGTTAGAAATTTATGTTAGAACGTATCTAGATGATGAAGGCGGATATAATACTAAGGCATTTGTGCAAGCAAATGATCCAAATCCAAGTGTTAGAGCTGCACAATACAGAGCTGGAGCAGATATGGCAGCTTTATCATCATCAGCACATACAAATGCTATTGAAAATGGACGTACACAGCGTTATTTAGCGCGTCTTGAGCAAAGGCTTCTTGAAGGAGGAAATTAAATGGGTTTAGAGTCTTTTGTTAAAAAACAAATAGAAAGAACATCTGAGATAGAACATTATAAAGATAAAGAACTAGAAAGATTTAGAGAGTTGCCTGATGGATTGTATATGATGTCAAAAAGCTCCTTTGATGGAATGAGATATGTGTTAAAACATAAAGATGTTCTGTTTCCATTTAAAATTTTATCAGATGGAAGGTTAAAAAATTATTGGACATATGAAACATTAAGATTGTTGGAAAGAACTGAAAGACATTTTGTGATATCAACTATAAAAGAAATTTATTCTAGTGAGGGGGTGTTGAGATGACAGGATATCTTAATTATAATAGGGCTATTGAGATAAATAATGGAAGTATTAAATCTGTTTCAACAAATATTGTTATTAATGCAGATAGTGATAGAGAGTTGGAACAAATAGTCAGAGAGAGCAAAGAGATAGTTTTAACAATAGAAAGAAATTTGCTTAAAAGGGATAAAGGGGAGTTTGGTTATTTTCTTTCTGGGAGATAAGAAAAATGGTTGTTAAAAAAGATAGCATAAGATATGAAACTGTTAATGGCAGGAAATATTTTTCTTTTAATAAAGAAACAAAAGATGTAACTATTGAAGATAGACTTATGTTATTATCTGTAGCTAAAAGTAATGGGGCACAGGTTAAAGATTTAAAAGGACAGGTTATACCTTCATTTCAAAGATCTGAAAAATACCCTGACAATTTTTATGTAGAGAATAATGATGATATAATTTATTTGCATCAATCAAATGTAGGTGGGATTAAAAAATGTATAGAAAAAGCTATTAGTAAAGATACAGGTTATGGAACTTGGTATAATGATAGTGAGCAGGTTGCAGTAGAAGCGAATGAAAATGGAGTTAAGGTATGGTCAAAAAATGCTAGCGGCGAATGGAAACAAACAGCTATTTCATATGATGGCGCTAAGTATTTACTTGGAATTGTAGAAACTAAACTTCTTGGTAATTAAGATGAAAAATTTTATGTAAAGATATAAACTATATCAATACTGGTAAATATTCAGATATTTTGATTTATAATCTTTTCATTTTTTAACCGATTTTAAATTTGAATTTTTTAAATAAATAGCTTTATAAACTACTACTTTTCAGTAATCTTATGGAAGACGGATATGAATTGAACGATAATGGATATAATAGCGGGAAAAATGCGTATGCACAGTATTCTAATACTTCTAGCGTAGGTGGTTGTAAAAAACATCCTGGAATATTACCAGTGCCAAATTGTCCACATTGTAATCCTCAATAAATATCTTAGAAATAATCAGAATTATTTTTTCTTAAATAATTTCCTAATTTATCAATGCCGTAACCAACTAAAGCGCCGCTTAAACCACCAATAAGACCCCATAGCAATATCATTTCACCCCTAAATCTATTAACATCAAATCCATTTTTAAAATTATAATTGTACATATTTTTTGAAATCGACATTATCTCGTTTGTTAACTTTTTAGGGTTTCCTTTTTTGCCATCAAAGGTTACTGCAACTAAATCTCTTATTCTATCATCTAAAATCGGAGCTTGAGTTCCAGCATAACTTATTCCTCCAGTAATTTCTGAAATTAATTGATAAAGTGTTGTTCCATGTTTTAATGTTGTTTCTGCAATTTGGAATTCTTTTGGTCCATCATCAAAATGAGACCCGGTGTTATATGTATCACCATGAGAATTATTTTTTGCTCTCCTCCATAAATTTGAATATGAGTGAAGTGCTGCGAGATTTGCTTTTACACCCGGAAGATTTGACATTAATGTTGAACCAGTGGCCCATCTAGAAGATATTGCCAGGAAATCTTCTTGATCTAATGGTTTATCTTTCCTTTTTCTTATTCTGCTTTTTTCAGATGCATATTCACCTTCAGCATTTGTTTGCGAAGGTGTTCTTAATTTTTCTCTTAAATTTAATTTAGGATAATCTGTAACTAGTTGATCAAGACTTCTTGAAGCCTCTTCTCCGAATTCTCTGTGATAAATATATTCATGTGTTGTGTCAACATATTCTTCTTCCCAATCAGTATGTGTATTTCCTTCACTATCTGTGGTTATTACAGGTACCAAGATATAATTATCTGTGTGGTGATCTTCCCATGCTCTATTAAACATATCATTAACATGATTCAATCTGTTTTGAACAGCTACAAAATCTTTTAATGCTGCTAAAGATTTTACTGCTAAATCTGGAAGTTTATCTAAGATATCATTAAGATTATAGTGATGCACCTTATATGTTGGTTCCATCCTCATATCAATTTCCTTAGCAAATCTTCTTTGATATTCTTTTTCAAAAATTCCATCATGTGAATCATTAGAACATTCGAAAACTTTCATAGTACCATCATTTGTAAAAGCTAAAAGTTGTGTTAATGGACCAAGATTTTGATGTGCTCTTTTTGCATCCCTTTCTATTTGACTAATTTCAGAAAAACCCAATGGAATTAGATGAGTTCTTTTTTGTTCTATTTTATAGGAGGTTGTTGTTGCTACAGCTAATCCTAAAGCTGCCATAACATAAACTTCAACAGAAGTATCCCTTATAAGATCTTTAGCATCTTGATAAAGTTCTTTTATTGATTCTTTGAGTTTATTCATATTTTAATTTTCTTGATCTTTCGAGAATGCTATAATTTATATTTTTTTCACGAAGTAGATCGAGAAATTCTCCGATATAAGGTATTCCCGGTCTTATTCCCATTAAATGATCATCTCCAACAAATAATAAACCGATTTTTCTTGGAGGATTTGTCATAATCCTTTTTGCCCAATGGAGTTCTCTTCCTTCTTGAGAAGACCAATGATTTAAACTTGTATCAGTATAAGGTTTAAAATCTTCATCAAGATATACTAATTTAGATCCAATGCTATTTGTTGTAACAGGCACAATGCTATGTAAACCATATTCTAGATCTTTACCACCCTTTGTTTTAATACCTTCATGATAAACTGTATCGGGATGCATTTCTATAATCAATTGTTTTTTACGCGAAGAAATTTCTTTAGAAGTTTTTAACTTTTTCATTGCTCCTTCTATAATCTGTGGATTTAGTGAATAAACCCCATGTATAACTTCTAGTAATTCTTTCCAAAATATTTCTTCCTCATTTTCACCAAATTTAATCTCTTTAGAACCATTAAGATATTTTTTCCCATCTTCCTCAGTTCTATAAAAATATTTATCCATTACTTTTTGATAAGATGATAAAGCTGAAATTAAATCAGATGATCTCAATTCATTTAGTCTATCTTCTGTTGGAAGATTTTCATCAACCCTGTTTATAGCCCATATAAATAAATCTTCTGGGTGATCCTCTCCGACAATATGTATTAAGCTAGACATTATTTTAAGCCAGATTTAACTATTTATAAACCTTTCGATTTGTTACTACTTAAAAGAAATAATTAGCTGAATTACATATTCTCCAGTATACAGATGAACACATATCATCTCACGAAAATGTGCGCATAAGGTTTATAAACAAGTTTTACTATACTATTAATAACCTCATGAAAAAGACCCGATAAGGAGAGGTATTATTTGGAAGCTTTTTCTAAGGTTATTGAAAAAAATCCGAGAAGGAATGGAGGAAAAGAAAATGACAGGCAATTTACCTATAAAAAAATATAGGAGTGGGAATATACAAGGAGCTATTTGGTTTAATGAAAAAGATAAAGGTGATGGAGTTAAAGTTGGATTTAAAACAGCTACAATAAGAAGAAGCTGGAGAAAGGAAGGAGATGTTTGGCGAGAAGAAGTAATAAACTTGAGAAGACAAGATATACCAAAAATAATGACTATTTTGCATGAAATACAGAAAGAACTTTATTTAGCAGATGACAAGGTGGAATAAATGGCAAAAGAAAAAAAAATAACAAGTATAGATGATTTACCTGGAGTGGGAGCTGCAACTGCTGAAAAATTAAGAGAAGCTGGATATGATGGATTGATGCAGATAGCAGTAGCTAGCCCTGGTGAAATTACTGAATTAACTGGAATGAGTGAGGCTGTTGCCAGGAAATTAATTAATACAGCAAGAAATGAACTTGATATGGGTTTTGAATCAGGAGAAGAGCTATTAAAGAAAAGAGAACTAGTTGAAAAAATATCAACTGGAAGCAAGGCTTTTGATGCTCTACTTGGCGGTGGGGTTGAAACAGGAGCGATAACAGAATGTTATGGAGCTTACGGAAGTGGAAAGTGCTGTGATTCTGAAACTCCTGTTTTATATTTTAATAGCCACAAACCACACATTGAAAGCTTGTCTTCTATGTATGATAAATATAAAACAATTCACGGAGAAAAGAAACATGATGAGGGTTTTAGTGTAGAAACCCCTGAGATTGAAGTTATTGGATTAAAAGAGAATCATCTTAAAAAAACAAAAACATCTCATATCTATAAAGAATTTGTTAATAAAATATACGAGATTAAAACAGAACGTGGAAGAACATTAAAAATTACAGGACCACACAAACTACTTTCTTTTAAGAATGGGTTGGAATGGACTCCTGCAGGAGCGCTTAAAAAAGGAGAGATTATAGCATATCCAAAAATATTATTATATAATGGAGAAGAAACTATGAGTGAAAACGATACTTACTTCTTGGGATTATATGTTGCAGAGGGAGGCGGACATTCTATCTCTAATTCAGACCAATACATTGTTGATTGGATTAAAAATTATATAAATACAAGATTTGGATTTAAACCAACTGTGTATAGTGATAATAGAAGAGATAAGATTTGTTATAATATAGGGATAAGAAAGGTTATGAGTTCTTTATTGGGAGATCTTATGAAGAGTAATTCTAAAAATAAATATATCCCACAATCCATATTGCTTGGAAATGATAAGATGGTAAAATCTTTTTTAGCAGGATATTTAGATGGGGACGGATATCTTCCAGCTGGAAATGAAATAGAAATAACTACACATAGCAAAGATTTAGCAAATCAATTGAGTTATTTATTATTGAGAATTGGAGTTTCTTGCTCTTTAAGAGAAAAGAAAGTGAATGGAGAAATTTATTATAGACTATTTGTGGTTGGAGAGCATAGGGAATTATTTAATACCTTGCCATTTAAGTTAAAAATATCAGTATATAAAACTAGGAATAGCAAATATGGTTATCCTTTACAAATTATTAATTATGTTAGAAATTCCTATAAAAATCTATTGGGTGGAAATCGTGGCAGTGTGAGAAAGATCATAGGAAAAAGATCAGGTAAACGATATGTTTATGATAACCTGCAAGGCAATGTAAGAATATCAAATTTAAATGAAAAAACAATGATTTCTATAAAATCTGAACTTGAAAAAGGATTAGATTCTATAAATGAAGCTTTGAAATTGACAATGAATTTTAATGAATTTACAAAAGAAGACTTCACGAAGTTACATAGATTATTGCCTTTTGCATTTAACTCAGTTCATAAAGAACTAGGAGTTAAATCTTCTACTATATCCAATTATATGCAAAGAGGATTGCCAAAAAATGACACAAATAAAGTTAATACAATAAAATCTTATTTAATAAAAGAACTATTGACAAGAAAAAATGGATTAATCAAAGCTATAGCAGACATAAATAATGCAATCTATTTTAATTGGGATACAATTAAAGAGATTAAACCTATAGATTACAATAATTATGTATATGACTTAGTTGTTCCAGAAGGACATATGTTTATCGGTGGGAATATGCCAACTGTTTTACATAATACAAGCTTAGCTCATCAACTTGCTGTAAATGTTCAGTTACCTAAAGATAAAGGCGGAATAGATGGAATGGCTGTTTGGATTGATTCAGAAGGAACATTAAGACCTGAGTTTATCAAAAAATTAGCAACATTCAGAGAGATGGATGTTGATGAAGCATTAAAAAAATTTAGAGGAGTAAGAGCTTTTAATAGTGATCATCAAATGTTATTAGTTGAGAAAATTGAAGATTTAATTAAAAAAGATGGATTGCCAATAAAACTAATAATAGTTGATTCTTTAATGAGCCATTTTAGAAGCGAATTTGTAGGAAGAGGAACTTTAGCAGACAGACAGCAAAAATTGAATAAACACATGCATCATTTATTAAAATTAGCGCATACATATAATGTAGCTGTTTACATAACAAATCAAGTTATGGCGAAGCCTGATATGTTTTTTGGAGATCCGACAGAAGCTGTTGGAGGACATATTGTTGCGCATGCATCTACGTATAGAGTATATTTAAGACGTGGAAAGAAAGGAACGAGAGTTGCTAAACTTGTGGACGCCCCGGCCATGGCTGACGGAGAAGTAATATTCCAAGTAACAGATGATGGAATTATTGACGTTTAAATTTTTTATATATTTTTTCTAATTTATTTATAGAAAGTTTAATATCATATTGTTTTGCTATTTTAATTGAATTAGAACCAAACTTTTCCCTTAAAGAACTATTTTTTAACAATAAATTTATTGCGCTTGAAATATCTTGAATATTATCTTTAACAACAAAACCATTGAAATTATTTTTAACTAAATCTTTTGATGCTCCCTGATTAATACAGATAACTGGCAAACCGCACATCATTGCTTCTAGAATAACAATACCTTCTGTTTCAACTTTACTCGGGGTGATAAATATATGGGATTTATTATAGTATTCTATCAAATCCTCATTTTTTACAAAACCCTTAAACATGATATTTTTTAATTTTAATTTATTCGTTAAAGATTTTAATTTTTTATATTCCGTTCCTTCACCTATCATGAGCAACCCACAATTTTTATTTACATCCTTGAAAGATTTTATCAGAATTTCCAGATTTTTCTCATAACCTAAACGCCCAACAAATAAAACCGTAGGGATATTATACTTTTTAACTAATGTTTTATGAAAATCTTTTGGATCAACACCATTTGATATTATCTCTATTGGAGTTTTGACACCATTGCTAATTAAAACTGTTTTGACAAATTTTGATGGGGCTATTACAATATCAGTTGAATTATAAAATTTTAATGTGTATTTCCAAGACAATTCCTTTATTCTTTTGCTTCCCTTTACTCTTGGAATTGGCAGATAACCTAGTTGTTCAGCAAGAATGATGTGGTAAGTAGCTATTATTGGAATTTTTAATTTTTTAGCTTGACTTATTCCTAAAAATCCTAATGGAGATGGTGTATGGATGTGTAATATATCTGGCTTAAAATTAACAAATTCCCTAGAAAAGAGTTTAGCATCGGGTGTTGCTAGATCAAAACCCCCTCTTAAAAATTTAAAACTTTTAAAATATACTATTTTTACGTTTTCATTTACTGAATTGGGAGAATTTTTCTTTTTTACAGTGAAAAGAATTATTTTATTCTCTTTCGAGATATAATTGAGGTGATGCAACAATGAAGTTGATATACCGTTAGGGTCTGGGTGAAATGTATCTGATACTATAGCAATTCGCATGATAATTTTTTGTGTATTAGAAATATATAAAGTTATGTTAAGCTAATTAAATTAGTAAATTTAAACTTTTAAGTGGTTACAGATAGAAAGATTTATAAATAGATTGAAATGAATTTTTAATATGAAGGAAATTACAGATACATTAAGAGATAAAATTGAAGATAAAATCAAAAACATGTATTCAACCCAAAATGGTGTATCTTTTAGATGTGGGGATCATAAATTTCAAATTCCAGAAAATGTTCTTTTTGCGTTAGAAAAAAAGGTGAGATATTATGAAACTGAAAATGTAGATGATATAAGAAAAAATTATTCAGAACTTTCTAGAACTTCAAAAGTTCCTTTTACAGCCATTTGGTGGACATTAACGAAGATGGCTCCAGAATTACTCAAAGATCCAGCATTTGCGAATAGAAACATAGATGAGCGTAAAGAATATTTAGATTTATCGTGTCCAAAAAAGAGGAGAGGTGGTTTAGAGATTGTTATGCGTCTTACTAGTATAGAGAATGTTTATTTGGATAATTTTAGATTTATAAAAAGAAGATCTTTTGAAGCATGTGAAATGGATATTATGGATAAGAATATGGAGTGTGCATTAACGGAATATTTGTTTATCAACACATTCCTTATGAAGATCCTGATGATTTAAATAAAGAACAATTAGGACAGGTTTTAGGTGCACACCCGGCTACATTATTTGACGTAATTTTTACAGCTATGCCTGAAGATTATGTAATTGATAGATATGGGATTAAATCTAAAAGGGGTAAAAAGCTGCATATTCAAAGCATTAAAAAGAACAAAGGTAAAAATGAAGAACCAATAACACCCTTTATTGATAAATTTTCAGGAACACCAACATTACAATTAGTAAGATAGAATTATAATTTTCTCATTAATGTCAGATGATTTAAATCGGCTGCTTCTTCAACTATTTTTACTATATGTCTTATGAATATGGATGTATTTGGATCTAGATTTTTTATGAGAGCTTTTTCTCTTACTTTTTCTCTAATTGTGTAAATATCATCTATTTTTGACGAATTAAATTGATAGTATATAGTAAAAGCTTTTGATAATCCCTCTTTCGAAAGTTCTATTAATTCTTTGATTTCTTTAGATTTCTTTGGTTTATGTTGTATATTTAATCTCCATAATCTTTCTATTTCATCACTTATTTTTTCTAATACGTAAGAATATGTAAACAATATCCTTCCATTTATTGGATCTTGGTAAGACATCTTATTTACTGCTCTTTGTAGATAAAAACAAAATTTATTTACTTCTAAATCTCTCGCCAATAAGTTATCTATTGTTTCTTTTTCTTCTCCAAAAATATCTTTTATGGCAGCGTCATAGAATAATAAGATCATTTGGAAAACACGTTTAAATATTTCATCTAAATTTTGATAAGTACCAGAACCAAATTCTTTTATTACGTAGATATCTTTTTTATGAGAGATTAAAGCATATCCAATTAGAGAGTTAAGAGTTTTCATAATTAAAGATGAGATATCCTTATCAGAAGTTATTTCTATTTCATCCATCCCCTTTGCATAGAGAGCAACAATATGCCTATATATATTTCTTTGATGAAGATTTGTAAAATCAACCTTAATGGAACCACCGGAGGTAGGATTATTTGAATTAATAATCAAGGATTTTTCTACTATTGTGACATCTACTTCTGAATTTTTATCAATACTATTCTTTCTTACCCAATTTATCGGTAATGTTATTGTGAATGCCTGATTTGCTTGGTTTATTACTTTCCTTTTCATTTTATATAATTGATATAAATAATATAGGAAATATATAAATATTTCTATTGTTCACAGATTATTATGACACACGTCGACCTACACATGCACACACTGTATTCTGATGGATCATTAGATCCTAAGAGTTTGGTAAGGGTTGTAAAATTAAAGAATATAGATGTATTTGCTATAACCGACCATGATAATATTAATGGTTATTTAAGAGCGATAGATGAAGCAAATAAATGGAATATTAAATTAATCCCTGGGGTTGAAATGACAACAAAGGATTATCATATCCTTGGAATTAATTTTGATCCTGAAAATAAAGAGTTTTTAGGGTTTTTGGGTAATATAAGAGATTTACAAAGAAAGGTTTGTCAACAGAGAATAGATAAGCTTAGAGAATATGAAATACCAATTAACTTAGAGAAAGTAGAGAGAGCATTTCCATATTCTAGATTGGGGAAATATAATATTTTAATGACAATGCTACAAGATTCTGAAACTTCTGAATATATTAATAAGACAAATCCAGGAGCTACAACAGAAGATTTATTTGATTATTATCTAAAAGATAAAGGCTTAGCTGGTAAAATAGAAAAAAAATATTACATTGAATCAAAAGAAGCAATAGAACAAGTTCATAATGCGGGAGGAATCGCAATTCTAGCACATCCATTTAGAGATGTTAAAGAAGATAGCGAAATTGAGAGATTACTTGAAGAAGGATTAGATGCACTTGAACACCAACCAAATTATAAGGAGAAAAGTAAATACTATACAGAATATGCAATAAAAAGAAAGATTCCACTAACTTATGGATCTGATTTTCATAGACCTGGAACTAATAGATTTTTATTAGGAAAGGAAGAGAATAATATAGAGAATTTAGATGAATTAATAAATAAACGAAAATGATAGATCTATATTTAATAAGACATGCAGAATGCGAAAATAATATTAATAATCATTTAATTTCCGGGAGATCTAATAATTCTCCATTGACTAAAAACGGAATAAAACAAGCGATGTATTTAGAAACGCGTTTAAAGAGAGAAAAGATAAAATTTGATAAAGTTTATTCTTCTCCTGCAGTAAGGACAATCGAAACAGCAAAAATATCTCTTAATTATAATCTTGATGATATAATAATTTCTGAAAATTTACAAGAACTAGACCAAGGAAATTGGGTTGGAAGATTAAGAGAAGAAGCTTATAATAAGGAAACATTAACGGAAATAGATAAGGATTGTTGGAATTTTAAAGCACCAAATGGAGAATCACAGGCCGAAGTTGAAGAAAGAGTTTACGGTGTTGTTAAGAAAAATGTAATTAATAATGGAAGCAAAATAACAGCTTTTTATACACATGGAGTTGCAATAAAATGTTTATTGAGAAGGGTAATGAATTTAGATCATAGAACAACGTGGAGGATAATGATTGATAATGCAAGCATCACACATTTAAGATATGACAACGGGTTATGGTGTCCAATGAAGATTAATGATAATGGACATATTGTTGCAGATAGAGAAGAAACTATAGTTGAATAATTATTTTTTATTTGCGATTAAGGTATTTGCTAAATATAGACTATCTATTGTTCCTGCATCTGTCCAAAATCTATCGACAAAGCTATAACGAAGAGCCTCTTTAGCTACGTAATCATTATTTACATCTGTTATTTCTAATTCATTACGCCAAGAGGGTTTTAATGTTTTAATTATTTCAAATACTCTAGAATCATAGAGATAAGCTCCTGTTACTGCATAATTTGTTTTTGGAGATTTTGGCTTTTCTTCTATTGATAATACACGAGATTCAAGTAATTCTGCTACTCCGAATTTTGCCCTTCTTTCATTACCTTCTCCTTCAAAGAGCTGATTATCTGGAATTTCTTTTAAAAAAATATGGGCTCCACTTGAAAAACTTTTAACTGCTTCTACCATAAAATTTTCATCTTCATAAATGTTATCTCCAAGAATTACTGCTACATTATCATTTCCTGCAAATTGCTTGGCTAATCCAAGAGCATCAGCTATACCCTTTGCTCCATCTTGAACCCCATAAGAAAAAGAGCAACTTTCTTCTATACTTAAAATTTCTTTTAAATCTCTTCCAGATCCTAATAATCTTCCAGTGGAAGCAAAATGTTCTCCTCCAGTGACGATAAATATCTCTCTAATACCAGCTTGTATTAAATTTTTTAGCGGATAATATATCATCGGTTTGTTATATACTGGAAGGAGATGTTTGTTCGTTACTAATGTAAGTGGTTTTAGACGAGATCCACTTCCGCCTGCAAGCAATATTCCTTTCATGTTTTATATATTAATAGAAAAATATAAAAGATTATTTATATTAGTGATATTATATTAATAAGATGGAAGTTGCTATATTTGCTGCTGGATGTTTTTGGGGAGTGCAAGCTGTATTTGATCAAGTTAAAGGTGTAATTAACACAACTGTTGGATATACTGGAGGACATGTTAAAAATCCAAGTTATAAAAATGTTTGCAATGATAATACAGGACATGCAGAAGCTGTAAGAATTGAGTTTGATGAGAAAAAAGTAAGTTATGAAAAATTAATTGAAATATTTTTTATGAATCATGATCCAACTACGATGAACAGACAAGGTCCAGATGTAGGTGAACAATATAGAAGCGCGATATTTTATGTTAATGATAAACAAAAGAAAATGGCTGAAAAAGGTTTAAATGAATATCAGAAAAAGTTAAAGAAGAAGATTGTTACTGAGATTACTAAAGCAGGTGAATTTTATCTAGCTGAGGATTATCATCAAAAATATTATAAAACACATAATATAACTTGTCATGTGAAACTAGCAATATGAAAACAGAACAAGAATTCAAGAAGAAGTTAACTAAGGAACAATATCATGTTCTTAGAGAGAAAGGAACTGAGATGCCTTTTACAGGCAGATTATTAAAAAATAAAGAGAGAGGAATGTATAAATGCATGGCTTGTGGGATGGAATTATTTTCTTCTAATACAAAGTTTGATTCGGGAACAGGATGGCCGAGTTTTACAGAAGCTAATAAGAAGAATGTTATATTAAAAGAAGATATTAGTTTAGGAATGCATAGAACAGAAGTAATTTGCAAGAATTGTGGAAGTCATCTTGGACATGTGTTTGATGATGGACCGAAAGGTAAGAAGAGGTATTGCATTAATTCTTGTGCGTTGGATTTTGAGAAGAAATAACTTATTTTAGATTTAAGTTCTTTATTTATTATTACCATTCAACACTCAAACAAGCGGGAAGTTTCCAGTTCAACCTTTTTTGTTCTTCAAAATAATGTTTTTTGCATAGGTAACTCCAGCCTTTCTTTTTGCTATTCTTCATTACAGGTGGATAAACTTCTGCATAAGCTATATTTGTACATTCTCCTTTAAAATCGCAGCAAGGAAATTCTTTTTTGTTCTTTAATATTTTTAATCTTATTATTGAATTTACCTTAGCATTTTTCTTTTTAAAAATTCTTAATTTTCCTTTTTTATCATAATATTTTGTTTCGATTTTCATATTATCCTTATTTTACATATTTTTAGTGTTAATGCCCCAGCCCGGATTTGAACCGGGGTCTAAAGCTTTTTGCCTTGTGGCCGCAAGCTTTTGTTCTTTCTGAAATGATTACAAATTCAATTTTTTTTATTTTTTGAATTTTTTTTGTAACCCTTATCCAGGCTATACTACTGGGGCGATGAAATTAGTCAATAAAAAGGTTTATAAATAGTTATCTAAAGTGAAGAATTATGAAAACTTATGAAATGCATTGCAGTAGCTGTAAAACACAGATTTCTAATATTTCTGGAACTGTTAAATTTAAATGCCCTAGCTGTGGCAATACTGATATGGTAAGATGCACACATTGCAGAGAGATAGCTGCTAAATATAAATGTTCAAGTTGCGAATTTTCAGGTCCAAACTAAAATGGCAAGTGTAGTTGTAACAATAAAGATAATGCCTGAAAGTCCTGATTCTGATTTAAAGAAAATTGAAGAAGAAGCTATAGTAAAAATAAAAGAATATGGTGGAGATGTTGGAAAGGTAGAGATTGAACCTGTTGCTTTTGGATTGAAAGCTGTAAAGTTAATATTTGTCATGGATGAAAGCAAAGGCGGAACTGATGATTTAGAAAATGAAATTAGCGGTTTAGATCAAGTTAATTCTGTTGAAACAATAGATGTTAGAAGAGCTATTGGATAGATTTAAATATTTTTAGGTTATACAGTTTATTATGAATGCAGGATTAGTATCTACATTAGGATTATCTTTTATTTTACCAAGTCCTCCAACTGGACAGAATACTGCTTTTAATTTTAGTTATCCCTATATTGTTTGTACAAAAGTATCTTATTCTGAACCAATGCAACCAATGAATGATAGAGGTGAAGAAACAAGAGAATTTGAAATAACCGTTCAAGATGGAAGTTCTTTAGAAAGAATAGCTAGAGATTTAAAAGAAATAAATAGAAGCGAGGTATTTGATCAATATATGAGAAATGAGCATGGAATAGGTAAGGATAGTTATTTTTGGAGAGATTTTAATGTTACAGCTAATGATTTATATGAAAGAAATAAGGAATTAATAGGAGATAAACCAAATTTAATAAAAACTGGAATGAAATTAAAATATAGAACTCCTACCGTAATATTGCCCGGAACATTTTTAAGTCTTTAAAATAATTAAGTTTAAATATTTTTTTAATAACATACTTGCATGAATAATGATAAAGAATTAGTTGATTTAGCACAAAAAGTTGATAAAATTCTTAAAGAAGAGTTAACTAAAGCTGGAATTGAACATGATTTAGCTCGAGTGAGTATTTATGACATAAAAACAGTTGGTGTACAAGGAGATTATAGAACTTATAGTTATCCAGCTGAAATAGAATTAATAAGGAAAGGAGAGTTTGTTTGGCAACCTGAATTTATCAGAAATTTAAGTTCTAGGATAACAAATGAGGTTAGGGGCATTAATAGAGTATTATATTTTATTGATGGAAATGAAGTAGAATAATTTATTAACTAAAAACTAAATTAATACTCATCCCAACTTTTAATTTCTAATTCATCAATTTTCTTTTTTGAAATAGAATCAATGAATAATTTTGTAATCTTTTCGTTAGTCAACAATGGAATATTAAAATCAACTGCCTTTCTTCTTATTAAATAATCATTAGTTAATTCTTCCTCTTCGTAACTTTTTGGGATGTTTATTACTAAATCTATTTTTTTATCTTGAATATATGTTAAGGCATTTGGTTCTTTTTCATCTAAAGGCCAATATAAAACTTCTACCGGGATATTATTTTCTTTAAGGAACTTTGCTGTTCCTCCAGTTGCATAAAGCTTAAAATTAAGTTCTATTAATTTTTTGATACTTTCTAGCAAGTATGCTTTATTTTTTATTGTTCCAGTAGAAAGTAAAATATTTGAATGAGGAATATTAAAACCAACTGAAAGCAAAGATTTTAGAAAAGCTTCATTTAAATCATTGCCCAAACAACCGACTTCTCCTGTTGATGCCATTTCTACACTTAATATTGGATCTGCTCCCTGGAGTCTTGAAAATGAAAATTGAGGAGCCTTTACCCCTACATAATCTAAATCAAGAGTATTATATTTTTCTTTGTTAGGAATATTAAGTATTGCTTTTGTTGCTATATCTATAAAATTATGTTTTGTAACCTTTGAAACAAATGGAAAACTTCTAGAAGCACGAAGATTACATTCTATAACCTTGATGTTATTATCTTTTGCAATAAATTGAATGTTAAATGGACCAGTTATTTCTAGAGATTTGGCTATTTTTTTAGTCACTTCTTTGATTTTTTTTATTGTTTCGAGATATGTAAATTGCGGAGGCAATACCATTGTTGCATCTCCTGAATGAACACCTGCATTTTCTATGTGTTCAGATATAGCATAGATTATTAATTCCCCATTATGTGCAACAGCATCGATTTCTATTTCTTTAGCATTTGTAATAAATTTGCTAATTACTACAGGATGTTCTTTTGAAATGTCAACTGCTTTTTGTAAATATAACTCAAGTTCCTCTCTATTAGAAGCTACACTCATAGCAGCTCCACTGAGCACATAAGATGGGCGGATTAAAACAGGATAGTTAACACCTTCAGCAAAATTATGCACTTCATCAATTGATTTTGCTTCTGTCCATTTGGGTTGATCAATATTTAATGAATCTAATAATTCTGAGAATTTATGTCTATTTTCTGATCTATCTATGCTTAATGGAGAGGTTCCAAGAATTTTTACATTTTGCCTATATAATCTTATTGCAAGATTGTTAGATATTTGACCACCCATTGATATTATTACTCCATGAGGATTTTCTTTTTCATAGATGTCAAGAACTCTTTCAAAACTTAGTTCTTCAAAATAAAGTCTATCACAGACATCATAATCTGTGCTGACAGTTTCAGGATTGTAGTTTATCATAATGGTAGAATAACCCAGATTTTTTAATGTCAAAACAGAATTAACACAACACCAATCGAACTCTACTGAACTCCCTATCCTATATGCTCCTGAACCAAGAACAATTATATTATTTTTATCATTTAATATTATATCATCTTCTTCTCCATTATAAGTAAGATAAAGATAGTTGGTTTTTGCAGGATATTCTGCTGCTAATGTATCTATCTGTTTTATTACAGGAATAATATCGTATTTCTTTCTTATGTCCCTTACTTTTAACAATCTTTCTTCCATGTTAAGGTTATCTTTGTATAAAATTTTTGCAATTTGGAAATCAGAAAAACCTTGTCCCTTTGATTTTTTTAATAAATTTTTTGGAATGTTTGAAATATCATACTTTAATAATTCTTTTTCTGTTTCAACTACGTTTTTTATTTTATATAAAAACCATTTATCTATTTTTGTCAATTCATAAATTCGATCAATAGAAATTTCTTTTTTTATTGCTTCAACTATGACTAAGAGTCTTTTATCTGTTGGATTTGATAGTTCTTTTTCGATATCATTAAAACTTAGATTATTAGCCACAAGTCCATGAAGACCTATACTAAGCATTCTAATAGCTTTTTGAATTACTTCTTCAAATTTTCTACCTATAGCCATAACTTCCCCAACACTTTTCATTTCACTTCCAATTTCAAAGCTAACCCCCTTAAATTTTTGCAAATCCCACCGAGGAATTTTTGCAACAAGATAATCAAGACTTGGCTCAAAACAACTTTTTGTTACTTTTGTTACTTTGTTTTCTATTTCTGTTAAAGAATAACCTAAAGCTAACTTTGTTGCAACAAATGCCAATGGATAGCCAGTAGCTTTTGAAGCAAGAGCTGAACTTCTTGAAAGTCTTGCATTAACCTCTATTATTCTATAATCTTCAGAAACAGTATCTAGAGCATATTGTATATTGCACTCACCAACAATACCAAGATGCCTTATTACTTTGATGGAGATATCTCTTAAATTATGATATTCTTTATTTGTTAATGTTTGCGATGGCGCAACTACAATGCTTTCTCCTGTATGAATCCCCATTGGATCAAAATTTTCCATATTACATACAGTAATACAATTATCATGAGAATCACGAACAACTTCGTATTCTATTTCTTTCCATCCACCAAGATATTTTTCTATTAAAACTTGGTTTGAATATGCTAGAGCTCTTTTAACTTTAACTAGAAGCTCATTATCATTTAATGCTACACCAGAACCGGCCCCACCTAAAGCATAAGCTATCCTTATCATCACAGGATACCCAAGATTATTTGCTATTTCGACTGCTTTTTCATGAGAATTGCAAGCTTCACTTTCAGGGGTTTTAAGATTGATTTCATTTAATTTTTTGATAAATAATTTTCTGTCTTCTGTATTTTTTATTACATCAATCTGAGTTCCAAGAACATTAACATTATATCTTTTTAGTATTCCAGAATCTTCTAATTCAACACCACAATTTAATGCTGTTTGTCCACCAAAAGAGAGCATTATTCCATCAGGTTTTTCTTTTTTAATTACACCTTCAACAAAATGAGGCGTTACTGGAAGAAAATAAATTTTATCTGCCATTCCTTCACTTGTTTGTATAGTTGCGATATTTGGGTTTATTAAAATAGTTTTAATTCCTTCTTCTTTTAAAGCTTTAAGACACTGAGAACCTGAATAATCAAATTCTCCGGCTTGACCAATTTTTAAACTTCCACTTCCCAATACCAGAACTTTTTTTGGTTTTTCCATTCCTTTTTTGCTTCTCACCTTGTTTTTAAATACTTGTTCAGTGTAATCTACATATAGAATTTAATCTATTCTAATATCTTAACAAACTCATCAAATATAAACCCTGTATCGTAAGGACCAGGACTGCTTTCTGGATGAAACTGTATCCCGATAAATGGCTTTGTTTTGTGTTTTATTCCTTCATTTGTGTCATCATTTGCGTTAATAAAAAGTTCTTGCCATTCTTTATTTAACGAATTAATATCTACAGCAAAACCATGATTTTGAGTTGTTATGAAAC
>CAZJUI010000019.1:0-801 GCA_964549185.1 Candidatus Woesearchaeota archaeon | reverse complement strand
ATATTTTAATTTGTAAGTATTTCCTCCTGCAGCAAGGGCTAATATCTGACTGCCTAAACATATTCCTAAAATGGGATATTTATTATTTAATACTCTTTTTATGTTATTTATTGTCTGTTCACACATTTTTGGGTTGCCTGGCCCATTAGAAATTAAGATCCCATCAAAATCTAAATTTAGGAAGTCATAATCATAAGGGACCCTTATAACTTTTAGGTTTCTTTTTATTAAATCTCTGATAATATTATTTTTTATTCCACAATCAATAACGATTATTTTTTTGCTTCCATTTTCATTGTATGTAATTGGTGTTTTTATCGTAACTTCTTTTACAATATTTATAGAGTTAGGATCATAAAATTCTATATTTTTTTCATCAAATATAATCTTTCCCAGCATAACTCCTTTTTCTCTTATAATTTTAGTAAGTTTCCTTGTGTCTATTCCATAAATGCCAGGAATATTTTCTTCTTTTAACCAATCAGATAAGCTTTTTTTTGTGTTCCAATGAGAATGCTGGAAAGAATAATCCGAGACAATTAAAGCTTGAACTTGTATTTTATCTGATTCAAAATTTTTTAATAAATCATTTTCCTTTTCGTTTCCAGGAATACCATAGTTTCCAATTAATGGATATGTTAAGACAAGAATTTGACCTTTATAACTCGGATCTGTTAATGATTCAGGATAGCCTACCATCCCTGTGTTAAATACAACTTCTCCGGATGTTGATGATTCTGCACCAAAAGAATAACCTTTAAATTCTTCGCCACTTTCAAGAATCAATTTTACTGCTTTATT
>CAZJUI010000018.1:0-22180 GCA_964549185.1 Candidatus Woesearchaeota archaeon | reverse complement strand
TTTATATATAAATCAAATTGCAATTCTACTTCTTTAAAATTTTCATAAGACAAAGGTTCTCCGTAATAAATGCTTCTATTTCTTTTTGTCCTTACTCTTTCAAAAAAATTCCAGTCAAAATCTAATTCCTTGTGCTTTTCGCATAAATAAGCAAACAAACATTCATGAGTCTTAGCTTTTATTCTGTCAAAAAGCAAAAAAGCTTCAGCTAATGAATGCAAAACATCATAACTAAGTTTATAGATAGCATTCCATTCATTTCCATCTTTCTTAGCTTGTTTTTTCCATATCATTACAGCCTCATAATCTGCTAATGCTACCTTAACCATATCCCTAATTTGTTCATGATTTACTTTAGCTACCGGAAGAAAAGACCCTTCTTCATTGCAAATTTCAAATATGTTTATCTGAGTTTTTTCTTTACGCATTTTTAAACTCCAAAAAATCTAATGATCCTTTTATTAAATAACCCTCAACAATCTCTCTTAATAATCCATATTTTATATCCTTAAGTTCTTTTCTATCCTTAAACATAAATATTTCTATGTCTCTGTGAAGTTTATCCCTATATCTCTCTTTCTGAAACCCTTCGCTATCTCCATAAATAAATAAGTCTACATCACTATTTTCGTGCCAGTCCCACCTATTCATACTTCCAAAAAGAATTATTGTTTTAGCTTTTTGTAAACTTATTAAATGTCCTAAAAATCCACTTTTTTCAAAAATATTTAATATAAACAATCTTTTCTTTAATTGATAATTATTGTTTGATACATCTGCAAGATAATAAGGCATCTTTCCTTTAGTTTTAACCCTATTTATTAATCTTTGTTCCATGAATTTTTTAAGCCATAAAGCTGCCTGCGGTCTGCTAATATCTGCTTTCTCTATTATATCTTCAAAATGCCAATGCTTTGTCGGCTGATTAAAAAACAGTTTTAATATATTATTTTCCTTGTTCATATTAGTTAGGTTATAACTAACTATTATTTAAGGTTTTTGTTTAATAAATTTTTAGAAAAAGTTTAATAAAAAAAAGAAAAAAGATCTAATAATAAGATCTTGTCTCAGTACTTTTCATTTCTTCATGTCTTCTGTCGTTGCCTGAACTTCCAAGCTTTTTACCAGCTATGATTAGTCCTAAGATTACTAGTATTATTAATAATACTATAAATCCAATTTCTAATCCTCTTCTGACATTTGAATAGTTGTCAGCTGTTGCTGCATCTTCGCCGTCTACATCAGCTTGTAAGTTTAGTTGTTTAACAATTGTGCTTCCAGATTTTACATTTACTACAAATGCTTTGCTTCCTTCAGCTGCATCTTCGTTTGCTGTAACAGCAACAAAAAGTTCGGCTGTTTGGTCTGGCATTACAGTAACAAATGCTGGATCTACTCTTGCTTGACCCCATGAACCTACATCGCCAACTTCTAGGCTAAATGTTTTAGCTTCATTTCCTAAGTTTGCAATCATTACTTTATATACAGCAACTCTACCAGCTTCAACTGATTGGCTTACTGAATCTAATGTAATAACTGTGTCAGCTTGTGTTCCAGGTGTTGTTGTTTCTCCACCCATGACTGTTAATAAGAAGCTTTCTTCTATTGTTCTGTGACCTCTGTCATAAACAATAGCTATTTTAACTTCATATTCTCCAGCTTTGACATCTTTTGGAATTTTTATCCAAAGTTCATCGCTAGACATTGAGCTTTCTTCACTATCTCTCACTGTTTTATCTTCTTGATCTTCTGTTACTAGTTGATCAATGTATGTTTTTGCGCTCAATCCAAGTTCTGGTATAGACATAACAACTTTGACATCTTCTTCTTTCTTGTCTCCAAGATTTTCAACTCTTACTGAGCTGAATAATGTTTTTCCAGCTTCTATTTCTAGTCCTGGATTAAATATTACATCTTGTATTACTAAGCTGTGTCTTTGTTCATCTAATTCGAACTTAAATGATACCTTTGTTCTATCATCATCGTCATATGCTTCAACATATAATGTGTAATCACTTGTTCTGATATCTTCAGGTACATTTATTCTTAACACTTTTCTATATACTTGCCCAGGCATTACTTTGAAAATGTCGCTTTCATCAGAAACATCTCCGTATTCATAACCACCTAACCAAGCTCTTACTCTTACATTATCAACGCCTTTTGAATTTGGATCATAGCTTCCAGTTCCTTGTAAAAGAACTTCGATAGTTGCAGTCTCTCCTCTCTGAAGATTGACTACACCACTTATGCTACTTCCATCTCCCAATTTAATGTCATTAACTTCGACATCTGTTATTCTATAGGCAGTTGCATCTGCGGCACTAACTTTTCCTACTCCTGCACCAGCGAAAACTGATACTAAAAGTATGAATAGTAATGCTACACTTTTCAATTGCTTTTTCATTCTAAACCCTCCTTAAGTTGGATTATAATTTTATTTACCATTCTAGAGTTATAACCTATATATAAACCTTGCGGTAGTAAACTACACATCATAATAGCTATATTTCGTTGCTGTTGTTTCATATCACATCAAACACTGTTATTTTCGTGTCGTCCCAACTATCACTTGTTGCTTCTGCTATAACCGCATAGTTTCCTTTATAGGAATCTTCCGGAATTGGTATTGTAATTATTCTAGATTTACCTGAACTTTTTCCTAGATTAAAATATTCATCTTGTACAATTCCAAGTTCAGGAATCATTATTCTTAATCTTACGTGTTGATTAACTGAATTCTGATTTCTTACACTTGCATACAATATTAAATCTTCTCCAGGTTTTATTTCATCACTTCCAAATATTTGCAAGCTTTCTACAATAAATCTATGGCTTGGTATTTTTTGCAAGCTAATTTCTTGTCCTTTTTCCTTAACTAATATTCTTATTGTTTTCGAATCAGTTGAAGAGCCATCGCTTACTTTGAAAGTTACATAATATAACCCTGCATCTCCTTTTTCAGTTTGCCAACTAAACAATCCATTAATAAAGTTTAAGTTTGCACCGCTTGGCAAATCTTCAGCATCAAAAATAAATTGATTGCTGTCAGGATCATTTACTCCTAATGTAAATTGTAATAATTCTCCTTCAATTACTTCTTTATCACTTACTAAAATTTCAGGAGCAATATTTCCAGTTCCTTTCTTTACTGTAATTGTTATTGTTTCACTATCTTCTCCTTTATATACATCTTTAGCAATTACTTTAACATTATATATTCCTGCATCCCCATCTTTAGTCTGCCATTCCCCATTATTATCTAATGGATTAGAATAAATAAACGATATTCTGTCATCATCTTCATCAGTCGCTCTTGCATTTATTTTTACTAGATCTCCTTCATTAACTGCAACATCATTTACAATTAATATTGGATTTCTGTTTACATCAATAACCTTTATTTTAATTGTTTTAGTTACAGTTGTTTTTCCATCGCTTACTTTAAATTCAACATCAAATGTTTTGCTTGGTTTTATTCCTAGTTGGGCCAATATAATTTCTTGTAAATTCATTTTATGTTCAACTGTATCATAACTTGTTAACCAAGAAAATTCTTTACTTTCTATATTAAATACAGCTCCACTTGGTAAATTATTTACACTGTAAACTAATTCATCATTATCAACATCGATTGCATTTACAGTAAATGTTAATTCTTGATTTTCATTTACATCTTTATCACTTAAATCTTGAATTACAGGTTCATGATTTCCAGTTGTGTCAAAAGGTTTAACATAAAATGTCATCTCACTAGTTTCTGGAATATTTCTTAATCCAATACATCTTGTATCATTTGCAATTCCTTTAACACTTATCTTTTGTAATCCTTCTTGGTTTGGTATCCATTCAAAACTGAAATCTATCGGATTATAATTATCACTATTTGCAGCTAAATGTTTAAATTGTCCATCAACTAAATCATCATTTTTAGTTATTGTCAAAGCCACATCAGTTTCAACTGGAATTAAAACATTGTTCAATTGTCTATTAGTTATCTTGTTAGCTGTTATTACAACCTTTTCTCCAACCTTTCCTTCTATCTTATCTGTTACTAAGTTATTTATCAAAGTGTAACACATATCTTCTGTACTTGATTGAATTACAGTAAATTGTTTTTGAACAAATTGTTCCTGAGTACTTTCACATTGATTGTCTGGAACACTTGTTGTTATTCTTGCTTTATAGTTTCCAGCTATAGTTGGAGTCCAAACAAAATTAACATCTATATTATCATCAGCTAAAATATTAGTTAATTTTTCTTCTGTATAAACAACATTTCCATTAGCATCTGTTATTTCTAATTTAATATTTGTTTGAACAGAGTAAAAATCTTCTTTATATTGATATGGAATAAATTTAGGTGGTAATTGTGAGAATGTAAATGCGCTCTTAACATTAGCATCCAAACTTGCCTTAACATTTATCACTAATGGTTTATTCGGCTCAACACTATTTATCACACTAAAATCATCTATCTGAGCTCTGCATATTGCTACCTTGTTTAATTGAATATCTTTTGTTTCTCTTGCATTATCACCATATGTAAAAATTTGGCCTTGTTTAGGTAAATAGCCTTCTTTAAAGAAATAAACCCCATATCCATATAGTCTATAACTATCTGCAGAATAACTTATTGTAATATCATATCTATTTCCGCCATCAATAACAGAATTTAATTTCCATATTTCAGGTAATTTTACTGTACTACAATCTGAATTAAGACATCCGTAAACTAACCCATCAACATTATCTAAGTAATTTCCATCTTTATCTTTAAAATTATATGTAACATCAATATTTGCAAATACAATGCTTGCTAAAAAAACAGCAAACAATGGAATTAATAATAGTTTTTTATTCATTTTCTTATCTCCCGCCTACTCCATCATTAAAATCGCCGGTTGTTCCACCACTTGGAACTGTTTTACCATTATCATCTGAAGAAATCCAGTAAACTATCCCACCAACAACTAAGGCAATTGCCCCGCCAATAAGCCAATTTCTAGTTGAATGATCTTTTTTCTCTACAGCACCAATAGGTCTGTACGTAGTGTCTGGATGAGCAAGAATTTCTTCTATATTTTTCAATTCTAATCCCAAAGAATTAATTTTTAATCCCAAAGATGCAATACTAGAGTCTTGAGCAGCATCTTTTCTCATTAAAGTTCCTTCAAGTTTAGAATGCCCATCTCTTAAATCATTTATAGCATCATAATGTTGTTTAAGTTCATTGCTTTGATTATAATCCATAGTCCAATTGTCATCTAATTGTCTTGAAATTGATCTTTGCCATTGTTTTAAAACGCCATCTAAGTTTCTTTCAACTTCTTTTGCATCTTTTACCTTGTAAATTTTTTTGTGTGGTGCGCTTTTTTTCGTATCTTGTTTTGTTTTCCCAGGAACTTTTGTATAGCCTACAGCACATTGCCATAATGCATTATTCCTATTTGCAATAGAAGTTCCTTTGTTATATGCTCTATCGCTTTTTTCATCACCACATATTCTAACAACATGTCCTTTACCATCATAAAATATTAAGGTATCTGGTCTTGCAAAATCAATTGCCTTATTTGGATCATAATTGACATTAACAGTTCTATCTCCATATTGAGAAAGCGCATCTTTGCCTTTTCTTGGTCCAGGAGCATCCGCAAATGCCTGTCCGGCTAATAATGTTAAATAAGCTGCAGCTGTAACTGCGCTAACACCTTTAATTAAATTTTCTTTAAGATTATAATTCATTTTAATCCTCCATTAGATTTCATAACAACTTTTGAGTAACAAAAGGTATATAAACCTTTCGATTACGTTACCATTTTAAAGAGACTAATATAATACTAGAAAATATATGATAAAGAATTATTTCTTATTCGATAATTTTAAATCTTCAAATCTTCCCATAGAATAAGTTTTAACAAATCTTTCCAAATCTCCTGAAACTTTCTTAAAATCTTTTTCTGACATTATTCCAGATAAGTCATTAATATTATTCTGAACTCTTGCATAACTGGAATATATCTCACTTTCTATTTCTACATCTTGTTGTTGCAAAGATTTTAAATCAATTTTTCCGTTTCTATAAAGTTTAAGTAATGTTTGTTTTGTTAAATCTTTTGCCCTTATTTCTTCAGCTATAATTGGAAGGTCAAGCATTACCCCATATAAAATATCCTGAATCTTCGAATCTTCTCCATGTACATCAATATTTGAAGATTCTATATAATTTCCTATAAATTCTATGAATTCATTACGTTCATTAAAATAAACCATATGATGTAATTCTTCTGCAACGGTTGCTATTTCTAATCCGGTTTTTCCAGGTTTATATTTACCATCAAGATTCTGTCTTAATCTTCTAGGATATATCACAAATTCATTTCTATTAAAGGTTTCACCAAGTACATACCTAGCACTATCAGAAGGTATAGGGGAATTTTGATAACCACATGTAAATGTTGAGCAGCTTGCAGAACCAAGTTTAGGGTCACTATTAATAATATCTTTAATCATCTGACTTATTTTACGTTCATCTTTTCTACTTACACCATATAGATTAAAATTGGCTTCTTTAGAATTTTTGCCACTCGGATCAGTTATTGTTAATGGATTATTTCTAACATATTGATAGCCACCTTCACTTGTTTTAAAGATAGGATCATTACTAATAAACTTTCCATTACCCGGATTATAATATCTGGCATTAAAGTAATTTAATGAACTTTCATAATCATATTCTTTACTTGTAAAACCATATCTTTCTTCATTTATAGAACTAAAACTTAACTCTTTACCAAAAGGTAAATAATTAGCTTTAAAGTTAACACTTCCTGAACTATCAGTTTGTAAACTTGTACTTCCAATATTATCAGAACCAAAGTAAATAACATTTCCATCTTGTATTTTAGCTAATCTTTGTCCTGAATAAATATAACTTATTGGAGAATTACTTTCCGCTGTAGTTGTAGATAATACAGTTTCTTGATTAATAACAAAAGTATCTTCATTTCCTGTAAAAACATAACTGGCTGTTTGGTCATTAATAATAACCTGTAAACTAACCAAATCAATGCCATAGGGATAATTAACAACAAAATACTTACTTTCCAAAGCTTTTAATTCTTCTTCTTTTATAATTTCATATTGTTCATTAATAATGAAAGTTATTTTATTAAAGTTTTTATCAAGTTTATTCTCAATTAATATTTGTATTGCATTGTCATTTACATTTACATCTTTAATCTCAATATAATTAAGTTGAGCAAAAGAAAAAGGAACTAATAAAATAGTTACTATAAATACACAAATTACCTCTTTTTTCATCAATAATAAAATGTAAAACTAGTTTATAAAACTTTAGTCAGTCTCTTCATAAATAGCTGGACTTCCAATATATCTTGTTGTTTTTCCACCAACAACTTTCTTAATACCCCTTATTCCGCCATCATCATAATAATATTCAGCTATCATATTAGCAGAATTACAAGCATCATTAACATTAGCAACAGAACATATTCCCATCAATCTATTATCACTGTCCCATAAATAGCTTGTAGTATCATATAATATTCCGCCTTTATCAACAACCTCTTTAACTGTAAACTCATCACAATTTATGCTTCCACCACCAGCATTAGCCCCATCAGCAAACACATAACAATAAACACCAATAAATGGATAATCTTTATTGTCCGCTGTTACCGTAAAGCTTATTTTCTTCCATCCTAATTCATCTTTAGTTATATACTTAGCAGGATCAGGTTGTCCATTTACATAATCTTTCTTTAATCCGCAACTCCCGCTTAACAATGCATTATGGTCTTTATCCACACATTGTGTTAATATGGTTCCTTTAGCATTTAATGTTAATCCATTGTTCATTATCCAACCTTCGACAAGATATGTTTTTCCGGGTTCAACTGGAATGTCTTCACTCACTCTTGCTCTAATTGTTCCAGCCCCATCAACTCCGGTTGTAGCTGTTAATTTAGTAGAAGGATTATTGTCATGTTTATTTAATAAGTCAATCGTAATGGCTCCTGCAGCATGCCATCCATCAGGTATATTATTTCCAGCATTGCTATCATCCTGAAATTGTATTGGTGCTCCATTAGTGTCTAAATATGTAAAGTAATTTTTTCCATCATCTATACTAAGATCACCGTTCTTTAATATATTTATAGACTTCTTAGTTTTCATATTTCCTCTTTCATCATAAGTATAACTATTAGATGCATCAAATATTAATCTATTATTGTTTAATAATTCATTGTTTTTGTTAGTATAAGTATCATATTTATATTCATTATTGACCCCATAAATTTCATACAGTCTATTTCCAATCTTATCATAATCATAAGTTATATCATTAACATAAAAGTTTCTATCATCTGAAGTTGCTGTTTCTAATCTATATTGATTGTCATATGTAAATGTTGCCATTAAATTACTATATGTTTGGGTTGAGGGATCATAGTCTTTCCAATATCTTTCAATATTCCCAGAATTATCAAAGTCATAAGCTCTATTAAATAATGCAGTTCCATCTGCTTTAGTTGTTTTTATCGAAGTAAGCCAGTCTCTTGTAGTATAATCATATTTAGTAATCACATTATTTCCAAATGTAACATCTTTTACAGTTTGTTCAGTATTATAAGTATAGGTTGCAACGCCATTCTGATTAGCTTTGACATTTACCACTCTGTTTAATGTATCATAAAAGTATTCTGTCACAGTTCCTTGCGGGTCTGTTATGTTCTTTATATTGTTTGCATTATCGTAATTATAGGTTGTAATCTTCCAGTCTCTTGCCACTCCTGTTGTTCCTGCACTGAGTGCTGGTGTAGCCATAACAAAATCACTTAATCCAAGTACCCCATCTCCACTAAAATCACTCAATATATTATAATTAGGATTATTATAATCATATCCATCTGTAAGTCCAGGAGTTAACGCGGTGAAATCTGCTAGTCCGGCTGTTCCGTCTCCAGGTGGTTGTCCATTAGTAGCAACAACATCAGGACATCCAAATTTACAAGTTGGACAAATATCCTTACAATAATCTCTGAAATAAACTTGCTGTTTCTTTAATCTTCCTCTATGATCATAGAAATAAGTATGAATTCCAGTATCATCAAACTTCATACTCAATCTTCCAATAGACTTGCTTGTGTATTTTGGATTGTTAACATCATATAGATAAACAGTATTCAATGATTGTACTTTAATTCCATTGCTCTTATCTTCATTTAGACTAGAATAAGTTACCTTAGTTGCTCTATTTAATTTATCATAATTATAACTTACCACAATTCCACCATGTGTTTTTGTTAATATATTCCCATTATCATCATATGTATAAGTTATAGTTCCAAAATCGGGATTAGTTGTCATTAAAACTCTTCCTAAACTATCATATGTATTCACTGTTTCTTGTCCGATAGCATTCTTTATTTTTATTGGTCTATTTAAAATATCATATTTAGTTATTGTTTCAGCAGCATCAACTGTATCTGCTGCACTTATTGTCTTGACAACATTTCCAAACAAATCAGTATATGTTCTGCTAATTCCTTTAGTTCCAGGAGCAGGATATTCAAATCTATTTCCATTAGCATCATATTCAACTATATACACTACATTTTCATCTCTTACTTCATTTACAAATAATCCATTATAACTATCAAATCCAGTATAAGAATCATATTCAGTTGCTCCATTTGTTGAACTATATGTTGTTGATACTTTACTTGGTTCTCCATCAATTGGATATAATTCTTTAACTCTCACTAAAGGTTCATTATAATATACATATTTTGATTTTAATGCAGCTTGTGCACTTGAACTTTGGCTTAATGGATTAAAATCATTTAATACACTATATTGTCCAGAAGGTGTATATTCATTTAAGCTATAAACATTATTTGAGGTTTTAGTTGTTTTTTTAGGTAAGATTGCAGCAATTCCAGAAGTTTTAGATGTTTTCTTTATTCCTAAATCACTAGTTGCTTTTCCTGTTATGCTTAAACTTCCAAATGTCTGTGCGCCTGCAATAACATTGTCAGTTTCTTCATATGGTTTACTTTCATATAATTTAGCCCCTATCTCATTAAAAGTAGTATAACTTCTAATATGTTTAACTCCTGGAATCTCCATTAAATCATTTTGATGTGTTCTTCCAAGTCCATCCCAGAATTCAGCAGCAACAAAGTTTAAATCAGCATTTTCTCCAGTTCCACCTAAAGCATTATCCGCTCCTAAATCTATTATTGTGTTTGTTTTTACTCTATTTGTGCATGTATCACTTATTATACCATTTGGACAATAATCAGCTGCATATTGATAATTATAAAATACGCTTGTTATTGGTATTCCGGCATCATTAACTGGTTTTATATCTGTTAATCTATTTAACTTATCATAACTATACCATGTACTTATTCCATTTGGATCTTGAATCCAGTAAACAGTTCCATCATTATAATAATTAGTTATAACCTGTTGTCCTAAGGCATTTTTTACACATGTAAGATAAGCGTTCTTAAACACTCTCCCACTAATATATAATGAAGCTGCTCTTTGGTTTACATCATCAAAATAAGAAGTTGAAATAACTTTGATATACAATCCATTTACATTTACCATACTTCCTGGGTTAATAGTCTGAGTAATTCCATCTACATTTACAATTACTGATTGAGGACTTGTTCCACTAGCAACATTATTTAATGTTAAAGTTTTTCCAGGTTCTACCGTAACTTGATCTCCAACTTTAAGATAATAAGGTGATTCGCAAGGATTACCATTATCACCATAAAATAATGAAACTGTATATCCATCTGAATTTACATTTCCTTTTGCATCTATACTTCCAAGAGCTTGTCCATAATCATCATAAGCTGTAATTGGTGTTGTTGTTGTTATATATCTAGATTCAGTATTTAACCAAACACTTGATTCAATTGGATAAATTCTTGTTCCATCTAATATTCCATATTTTACTTTTGATTCTGTAATCTTTGGAATATAACCAACTCCACCCCCACCTGGAAAACTAATCACTCTTTCATAATCTGTGGTTTGAGTATAAGGTAATGTTATCATATTTTTATTTATCAATGTTTGAGCATCAATCCCGCTTGCTGGATCATTCTGGGCAAAGGTTAACTTGCTTATTCTCCTATCACCATTACTATTATATTCTGTTGATTGTGTTACCTGTCCATTTTCTAAATTATAAAAATCATAAGTTACTTTAGTTTTTACATTATCTAATATTGATTCTGATTGTGTTGCTCTTCCCCATACTGAATCTAATTTATAACCTATATTATTATCATTAGAATCTTTTTGTTCAGTATCTTCAAATCTTCCTTTTAAGAAATCTGGATGACTAAAATCATATGTAGTAATTTGTTTTTGTATTGGATTAACATTATCATCAGCCTTATAAGAAGCAGATTCTGTAACTAATCCTCTTAAATATTCTTTGTTTGTTAAATATCTATCAGCCCAACATGCTCCATTTTGACCTTGGCTATTTAATTCATTAGGATACTCGTAATTAGATGTATAAATTGTCTTGCTTTTTCCATACAATCCATTTGGTGTATTTACGGTTACATCTCTATATCCAACATAAACATCATCAAATGGTCCAAGTTCATTCCAATTTACCATAAATGAACTAATAAAATTAAGATATTGTGAAGCAACACCATCTCCATATTGATATGTAAATGTATATGGTGAATTAACACCATCGCTAATTGTTTTACTTTTTAATCTAATTCCACCACCATTTACTTGATTTATTGAAACTCTATTTGCACTATCACACATATCTGTTAAGTCACCATAATCATTAGCGCTATCTGCTGCATTTATTACATTAAATACAATATTATTTCCAGTAGCCTGTCCTGCAGGGTTTTTCCAAACATAATATTTATATTTATCAACCTCATAATCATAAATTATGCTTCCACCAGTAGGATAAGTTACCTTAGTTAATGACCATACTTTCGCGTTGTCATTAGCTTCATGATCATCGTCTTTTGTTGGGTCTGCAAAGTATTCTAATACAAAAGGATGAAGTGGGTCTGGATCAGTATGTAAAAAATTATATCCATTATTTGTAGTTTTTCCATTATAGAATCCCCACCAATCAAATGCCATTCTATTATAGTTTGGATTATTTAATGGGTCATTATTTCCATATTCGAATTTTGTTTCAGGTATGGAAATAGTATCATCTTCACCATAAGTTTTTACAGTCAATAATGTTAATTTACCATAAGCTATATCGCCTTCAGATCCTTTAGCCAATTCTTGTGATGATCCATGTGTAGCATAATTAAATTCTATTCTATTAATTCTATAATTTCCATTTATAGTATTATATAATACAATGTTTCTTAAAGCAGGTGGAACATTAGTAGGTTTTACATTATTTGGATATTCGTTAATTTGTAAATCATCACGTCTAAAACTATCATCCGTTTGGAATTCAGCTCTAGCAATTGGAGTTTCAATACTTTGTAAATATGTTCTTTGTTTTAATATATCTCTTCTCTGAAATTGATAATTCATATAAGGATCAGGAACCCCTGTAGTATATGCCCAACCAGAGAAACTATAACCATATGTCCAAGCATAATCGCCAGTTAATGCCCAACTTGAAATTAATGGTAATATTCCATTTTTAACTTTTGGATCACTATAAGCGCAATATCCACCATTCTCATTACATTGTTTATCAACATAATTTATTTTTATCCAGCTTCCCCTATCATCTTGGCTTGGACCAGAAATTCCATCACTATCCACATAATCATTGCTTAATATCTCGGTAATATACCATGCACTTGCATATGGAGTTGATCTATCTGTATTAATATTATTGCTTGAGGAATCAAAAGTTTTAGCATTTTTATAATATCTAATGCTCCTTGATTCAATTTTAGGTAAACTTGTCATAACTTTTTTATTAAATTTATATATTGTTCCGTCTGGCGTTATCACAGTCCATCCATCTATACTTATTCCTGGTTTATTTGGAATAATTTTTGTTGGGCTCCAACTTCTTAATCTCCAAACTCCATCATTCCCATAAAACATTCTTCCGCCGCCACCAGGAAAACTCAAAGAATATAAATCTTGATCTTTAAAATCTTTTGAATTAGAATTAAACATTCCATCTGCAGAATCATCAGCAACATTTACAACAGCTCTTGTTATCGCACCAACACCTAAATTCCATCCCAATCCAACCCAGCTTGCTTCATCATCTACTCTTATTCCCGAAGAATAATCTAAACTTAAAGGTAAATCAAAACCATTTCTTCCAGGGACAGTTAACAAAGGAACACCAATCCCAATATCTCCTGTAAATCCTGGGTCTGCTCCACTTCCTGATTTTGTAAATCCAGAAGCTTCAGGTGTAGTCTCTTTAGTTGCTGAATTAACAAAACTAACACTTATTGTTAAAATTATAAATAAAACAAATATTTTGAAAGAACTTTCTACTAACCTCTTTTGTTTTTCGCTATTGTTTAAACCCACAATAATCACAAAATTTATAAGATTGAATATCTTTATAAACTTTTCTATTAAAAAATATAAAATGAAAAATAAATTTCGAAAAAGTTTAGAAAATTTGTTAGTTACATTAGTTGCATCTCCAATAATTTTAAATTCTTCATATCAATTATCTTTGCCTTCCTCCTTAATATCATCCCAAAAACCTATACAAACATTTTCAGAAATTAGTTTTAGAAATAATGAAGCATATTTAGAAATTACAAAAACATCAGAAGAAGTAAAATATGAATTAGAAGTAAGAGAAAAAAGAAGACAAGAAATTTTTCAAAGAGTAAATACATTAAATTTAGAAATCCAAAGAGATAATAATTCTTATTATGCAACTATCTCCAGATATGTTTCAATAAAAGATGGAAGTTTATACGTTAGTGTTTTTTCCATAAAATTTTAATTCATTTATCTAATTTTTACTTTAAAATAAGACGTTGGTGATACTTGACTTGAAGCTCTAATTCCTGCTTCAAATACATTATAAGTTGCACTGGCCGCATATGTCGGACTACCTCCCCGATTAGCAATAACCCCTAAATTTGTTTGTAATCCTCCATTAGAATATCCAACATTCAGTGATGCATATGGTCCTTCGTGAACATTTACTTGTGATACACTATTAACTAAAAGTTCACCATTAATTTCCTGATAACCTCCTGAAGCTGTAACAGCAATATTATCTTTAAGTGCATATGAAATACTTCCTCCTCTAGTTTTAGTTGATGATTCTGTGGTATCAAAAGTGCTTCCAAGTCTTCCCTTTGTTTTTGTTGTTCTTTCTGTTTTTGCTAATTCATATTTTGCTTCAGCAGAAAATTTACTTGTTTTATATGTGCCACTAAGTTTGGTGCTCTCGGTTGTAGTTTTTACAGGAGCAACATTTCCAGATATATCTCTATTAATTCCAGATGCTGCATTTACAGTAAATCCTTTGGCTCCTACAGAAACTCCTATATTTGCATTTTTTGCACTTCCTTCTACCGGTTCTCCTTTTCCACCAGTATCAATTTTACCTCCTGCAGAAAAACCACCCTCAATTTCAATATTTCCTTCTTTATTGGTCAATAATGCATCAACCCCTTGTGTTTGTGATATTGTATTTGGATTAGGACTATTAAGATTTACATTACTGGCAATTTCAGCTCCCCCGCTTGGTAATAAATTAAACCACCAATCTCCCAAGCTAATTGGCAATGACATTGACAAAGAAGCATCTTCCCCACTTGGATCATTAAACTTCATTGGATTATTTCCAGCATAAGCATATCCACTCTCTCCTGTTTTAAATATTGGATCTATAGAAATAAATCTCATTATGCTTGGATCATAATATCTTGCTCCATAATAATATAATTGACTATTATCAAACTCTTTTCCAGTATATTTATACTTATTAGCAACACTTCCAGATTCATCCTTATTTGCATTATTCGGTCTTGCTCCGAATGCATAATAATCAGCAAATGAAACTTGATCTCCATTGCTATTTGTTAATATATTCACACTACTCAAATAATCCTGGCTGTAATAATATTCATTTGCTCCATCAAATCTTTTAATTATTCTTGCTCCATCATTTACATAGAGATAACTAGCTGGATTTATAGTTCCTGTTGTGGTTATAGTTTCGGTTGGTACAACAACTCCTGAACTTACTTCCTTAACATTCTCTAAAGAATAACTAACTTCATTTAATGAATAGTAAACAAACTCATTATTTTCAAATGCATATGGAATTGCTTTCAAGGTTTTTAAATTTCCAATGTCCAAATCATAATTTATTGTTATTAATTTAGTTTCAAATGCATTAACATAATTTTCAGAATATATTTGATTATTTCCACTATCTCCAATAACTGTAAATCTTAATTTAATCGGATTGCTTGTTTTGCTTTCAACTAAAATATTTAATTTATTTCCATCTTTTGTAACATCATTAATATTAAATTCATAATTATCTAATATAGCATTTCCTGTAACTAAATTTTTAACAGCTTGTCCATCAAATAAATTTTCAAAGAAATTTCCTATACCTTCAAACATTCCAAAGACAGATAATCCCATATATCCATTTAAAGCTTCATCAACAGTATTGTAAGTATTATCTAAAGGAATATTAACATTGCTAACAGAGCTTGCCATATTTGGAGCACCACAATCAACACTTCCAGCATCACTTTCTTCCTCTAATAATAACCTTCCATCAGCTCCATAAATATACTTAGTTAATTTATATGCATCATTTGCTGCATCATATTCTATTTTCTTATATCTATTTCCATCTCCATCATAATAATATTTGCTGCATATTCCATCAAAATTGACTTGTACTAAATTATTATTGTAATCATAATACATGTAATAACTTTCACTTCCGTCTTCTTTTGTTTTTGATATTATATTTCCATTATCATCATATGTAAAGCTCCAATCTCCAAATTCACTGTCTTCTGTTGCAGGATTACTATTTCCAGCAAACAATAACTTATTCCTATTTGCACTATCATAAATAAAATCTCTTCTATTTGTATTATGAATAACCGTTTGAATATTTCCAATCTCATCATAATTATAATCAAAATCACCATATCCTCCTGCTGTTGATGTTATTGTATCTAATCTGTAATTTGTATCATAATTAAAATCTCCAAGTTCAGTTCCTCCCAATCCATTAAATATTTTATCTATATTTCCAACATTGTCATATTCATAATATCTTTTAATATATTCTGAGTTAGTTCCTTTCCTAACAGAACTTGTTTTCAAGAATAATCTATTATCATAAGTGTAATCATTGTTAACATTATTTGGATAATGAACTTGATTTAATGTACCATCATTATTGTAATTATAAACAATTTCATTATTTCCATCTTTAACTTTCTTTAATCTCCCATGCTCATCATATTCATAATTAATTATTTTATTGAAAGCTGGATATGTTATTGAAGAAACCAATCCTTTTTTGTTATAATTATACTTTATTCCATAATAATTGGTATTTACTGCATCAATCTTTATAGGTTTAACAATAAATGCTAACTGTCCATTCTTATTATAATAATAACAATTTATTCCAGAATTATCTTCCTTTACAGTCAATCTTCCTTTTGGATAATTCACTTGAGAAAAATATGAACCGATTGCTGTTACGCAACCTATAGGCGCAATATTGTAATTATCATAATAATATATTACATCGCTCACAAATTCATTTTCATTAGCATAATCTATTTTCTTTACTCTGTTTAATGAATCATATTCATAATTTATTATCTGTCCATTGTGGTCTTTAGCTATAATATTATTTCCATTGCTGTCATAAACATTTTCAATATATCCAAAATCATTATTCTCAGTTCTTGTTAGTCTTCCTAAGCTGTCATAATAATTTAAAGTTTGTTGCCCTTTTGGATTTACCACTCTTTTAACATTCCCTATAATATCATAATAATTAATTGAAAATGTTCCATCATAACTTTGGCTTACAGCTAATCTTCCAAATTTATCAGTATAGGTTTTTAATTCTCTTCCATCTTCATTTTTATTAACAGAAACAAAATATTCATTTTCATAATCTTCATATCTATTGGTTATTTTTAAACTAGATCCAACTGGCTGTATTTCTTTTACTCTCAATAAAGGATCATCATAATAGGTTGTTGTTGATTTCGGAATATTTAATACATCATCTCCATTTAAAATAGTTGTTGTTGTAATACTAGCCTCACTCTGTAATCCAACCTCATTATATCTTAAATAACTCTTTAATATCTTATTTTGATTAGTTTCTCCATCTTTCTTAGATTCTAATTTCAATGAATTCCCAAAACCATCAAAATAACTTACACTATTTATTCTTTTAATATCATCTAAATCTTCTAATATAGTTATTGAATTTAAATTGGATGGTGTAATTGTGGTTGCATAATTATAACTTATATCTTTATTTCCACCTAGAGGATTAATCAAATTTCCTAGAGCATCATATTGATTAGTAATTTTAGTTAACCTTCCTAGAGCATCATATTGATAACTTATTATTTCATTATTCAATCCAACGCTTTCTATTAAATTTCCATAACTATCATAATGTTTCTTAGCCAGTTGTCCAATATTATTTTCAACACATGTTAATACAGCATGCAATAAAGTTCCATCATTATTATTACACTCATTTCCATTACCCCCACCATAATAATATTTAGTTAAAATTCCATTTGGAGCGGTTATTGTAGCTGGTTCAGTTACCTGTATTAAATTCCCATAAATGTCATAATCATAAGTTGTTCTTAATATTTTATCACTTGTCTCAAATACATGATCTCCATCGTCAATCCAAGCAACAGTCGCACTTGGATAAATCTTTCCATTATAATCACTATATTCTGTTGTTGTTAAAGAATATAATAAATCATTAGTTCCAGGATTAAATATCCCATCTTTATTTGTATCTTCATAAACAGACGTAGAATAAACTTGGCTCAACATATTCTTATCTTTCATATTTAATGGGTTGTTTATTCCATCATAAACTTCAAATGCATATTTTATTTCAGTAAATCTTCCTTCATTATCATTTCCTTTTTCATAAATTAATGTAGGCAATCCATTTTTAATATTATAATTTTTGTAATCAGTTTGAGTTTGAACTTCATCTAATGTTGTTCTGATATAATTTTGAGTAATCCAGCCATATTCTATTTTTTTATCTCCAATCCAGCTACATCCTATCTCAGGTCTACAATCTTGTTCTATTTGTATCTGTCCGCATGATAAAGCTGTTCCACCACATTGGTAACTTGCAAACTGATCTAAATCCCAAACACAAGCTTGTCTTAAGGTATATCCATTTCCTATAGTTTGGGCATTACAATCATTAATATCCATTATATCAAAACATTGTCGTCCCTGATTTGTATAAGTTCCATATCTTACATAAGGTTCATATTGGCAATTAAAGGTATCTAATTCGCAACCACTATGACAGTAATTATTTTGACAATCTAAATCATCTGGATTTCCTGGTGTACAAATCCCATCTTCATAAAGAAACGCTCTAGTAGCACAAGATGTTGATCTTCCTTGGCATGAGCTAATTGTCTCATAAGTTTGTCCATAATCACCATTATTCTCAACATTATTAACATTCCAATCATACTCACTTAACTTTATTGTAGTTCCATCCTGTTTTTTATAATTTTCAGATATTTTCTGTCCAACTTTCCAATCATCTATATTTCTAGGATTATTATCACTATCCCAAGCTCTATCTGTATCTGAAATATTTGTTATTGTCAAAAATGTGGTTACTATATTTCCATTACTTCCAGGCAATTGTTTATTAACTCTCCCATAAGCAACATAATTCTTTTCATTAACTCCAATTTTAGTAAATGTTCCTATCAATCCTTTATCTAAAACAGGTTTTACAGATATCGCTCCAAATTCATAATTAAATAATGTTGTTTTTCCAGGATTAATTCCATCATTTTCAGTTATGCTTTTTACTCTTATCCCTCCACCAGAATTTCCAAGTCCAGGATAGCTTGGATTATTTGAATTATCTCTTGGTAAATAATTATATCTATCAACTTCATATTCATAACTTACACTTCCTTTCATCGGATAAGTAATCTTAGTTAAACTCCAAGCTTTTGCTGAATCATTAGCTCCATGCTCATCATCTTTTGAATTTACATTGTTTATCTGTCCATTATAAAATCCCCACCAGTCATAAGCATAATCTTTTAATTCAGGATTAAATCCATATTCAAAAGTTGTACTAGGAATATTTGTTGTTCCATCATAACCTATTTTTTGTACATTCAACAAAGTTAATTTCCCTTCACCATTCTTTTTAGCTAAATCATAATTATAATTAAAATGAATTTTTCTTAATAAAACTCCATTAGCACTTCCATCTTTTCTGTAAATTTCAATATCATCTAGTTTCTTTGCAGCATAACTAATTCCATTAATATTTTTTAAATCATTTCTATTAGATTTTTTGAATAAAGCGTAATTTGTCCCTGTTTCTATTTTATCTAAGTATATGAAATTAACATCACTTTTTATTTTACTATATTTCACAAAATCATATCTATTGGTTAATGGTTGCGAATTTAAGAACTCGCAATCTAGGTAATTATAATTATCAACATCGCTCCAAAACCATCTCATTTCACAAGAATAGATATCACTTTGACTATTACAAGCATTAGCATCATGCAAATAACCTTCACAATTTATTCTATCATTTTCATGTCCTATAATTGGTCTGCAAAAATTATCCTCAGGATTATGTCTTCCTGCAGGATGATCTTGTAAAGCTTTTGCACATTTAGATGTTAAATCAACTCCTATAGACTCTTTATTATACCCAGAAATCTTTTCATTGCTTATGAAAGTTTCAACACCTTCATCTTTATAACTCATCCTAACCCAACTTCCAGTATCGCTTTCATCAGCTCCAATTATAATTTCAGTCAAATACCAAGCACTTGCATAATCATCTTTAGGTTCATAAACTAAATTCGATTCAATATTATTTAAATAAATTCTTTCTTTTATTGGATAACTAGTTCCAGCATCGCATCTTGGCTGTATATTCCATAATTGTCCTGTTGCTGGTAATTGAACAACACTAACCCCAAGATTAGTGATCTCTCCTATTAACAAATTTACTTTGCTTTCAATGCTGTTTTCTTCTAAATCTTTTACTTGTACAATTTTGGGATCAGGTTTTGCACATCCTGCTTGGCTCTCATCATTATCTTGGCTGCTAGCACATCCTGCATCAGCTGGATAATCTATACATCCATCTCCATCATTATCTAATCCATCCTGGCATTTTGGAGTTACTCCTGGTGGTGGTGTCGGATTACAGATTGCAGCACTAACACATTGTGAGCATTTACAATCTCCTTTAACATTACATTGCATTCCATCATAACATCCACTATCTCCACCCAAGCAATTATTATTAGAAATTCTTTTTGTATAAACATATCTATGAACATAAGTACTTTTTGCCATAACAGTTTTAGCAAAAATATATTTAGTTCCATCTTCTGTTGTAATGCTCCAGCTATCAATCCTTTTAGTTGTTGGATTTTTACTATACTCAATCTTCCAAGGCTTCCAAGATTGCATTTGAGGAACATATTGCTGTAAATTAGGATTATAAACAAATATTATCTTTCCACCACCACCCTGAAAAGTTACAAAATAAGAATCTTGAGCACCCTCATCATCTCTTGTTGATCCAGGAGGAAGAAAAGCAGCATTCAAAAATCCATAAGTTCCATCATCAGCCTCATTATTTACAGCTCTTGTTATCGCACCAACACCCAAATTCCATCCTAATCCCACCCAGCTTGCTTCATCATCCACTCTAATTCCTGAAGAATATGTTAATGAAATAGGAACATCTAAATTTCTTCCAGGCACATTTAACAAAGGTAAATTTAAATTTAAATCTCCAGTATACAAATCTTGCTCATTGCTTTTAACAACATCAAAACTAGAAACACTAGGCTCAGCATCTTTCACATTATTTCCAGCATTAACAAAGCTTAAACTAACTAAAAAAATTACAATAAGAATTATTATTTCCTTTTTCATCCTCTTTTACATTTTTAACAAATGGTTTAGCTATAAAAACCTTTTCATTAAATTTAAATTACTTTCTATATTATCTATATTATGAAAAGATTAACAAAAATATTATTGCCATCATTAACTGCTTTAGTTATTGGTTGTTCAACCCAGCAACAAAAAATTCCAGAGCCAATAAATGTCCCTCTTGCCCAATATACAACACTTCCATTAAAAAATCATTCGCTTCCAAAATCATTCAAATATGAGGGAGCAGAGGTAGTTACAGATTCAGCTGGTCCTTATCTTTCAATAACGCTATCTTCAATAGAATTCCAAAAAAATCAAAAGATAATAAAAAGATTTGAGGGCATTTGTGTTGATATCAATCATTTAATGCAGATGTCTGATCTAGATTTAAAAGATATTAAAAATAGAATTTCATTTAGGAATTCTCTTGCTTTAGAATATGGATTTAATGTGACTGAATTTGATGCTTTATTGGATATTCTAGTATTAAAGGAAGAAAGTTTAGATTTTAACAGTCTAACTGAAATAGATTCAACATTCGCAAGATTGCAAAGAAAAAGATTTAATCCTTTTTCAATATTATACTTATTTATTGATGATCAATTAAAGGAAGATATGTTTATTGTTCCTGAAAATAATGATGCTGATTCATTAGCAAGTGATATCTATAATCTTCATTTTGGGAAAAATCCATTGCTTCCTTATTCTTCTAGATTATCTTCTTTGTTTCAGAGAAATTATAGATCAGTAACAAAACTCGTATTAGAAGATAAATTTGCATATAATAATCCATTTATCATCCATAGCAAGAGAAAAACAGGTGATGTGGAAAAAAGATTAATAGATAATCAAAATAATTCTTCGTTTGATTCAGATGAAATCAATTATATATTAGGTGATAGATTAGTTAATGAATCTGGATTAGTAAATGAAAGATTTATAAGAATTGGTGAAAAGA
>CAZJUI010000017.1:0-22564 GCA_964549185.1 Candidatus Woesearchaeota archaeon | reverse complement strand
AAATAATAGAAAAGTTTATAAGTAAATTTGATATCTAATCATTAATGGATGTACAAACAAGAGATTTCTCAGAAGATTTAAGAAGATTGGAATTTAACTTACAGGAAGAAAATCAAGCTTTAAGAACAACCATAGGATTTTTCAAAACAGAGATAGAAAGATTAAAACAACCACCATTAGTTGTATGTGATGTTGTGAAGATAATAAATGAGAAGGCATTAATAAAACTAGCAAATAACAATAAATTTTATGTTAACATAGTAAGTGATCTAATAGGAAAGATAAAAGTCGGAGATAGAGTGTTAGCTGAACAAAAAACATTAAGCATTGTTCAAAGATTGGATGAAGCTAAAAGAATGGATGTTGAGAATTTTTTATTAATTGAGAAACCAAAAGAAACTTTTGAGGAAATCGGTGGATTACAAGAACAGATTAATGAAATAAAAGAAGTTATTGAATTACCATTATTAAAACCAGAATTATTCAAGAAAATTGGGATTGAACCACCAAAAGGAATATTATTATATGGACCAAGTGGAACAGGGAAAACAAAGTTAGCTAAAGCTGTTGCAAATTCAACTAATGCTACATTTATTGAGATTGTTGGAAGTGAATTAGTACAGAAATATATTGGAGAGGGAGCTAAACTAGTTAAAGATTTATTTAAACTAGCAAAAGAGAAAGCTCCTTGTATCATATTTATTGATGAACTTGATGCTATCGCAGCCGAGAGAATTGAACTTGGAACGTCTGGGGAAAGAGAGGTGCAAAGGACGTTTATGCAATTGTTAAGTGAGATAGATGGATTTAAGAGTCTAGGTAATGTCAAGATAATTGGAGCTACTAACAGAGTTGACATCTTGGATCCAGCAATTTTAAGACCAGGAAGATTGGATAGATTAATTCAAGTTCCATTGCCTTCAAAAGATGGAAGAAAGGAAATATTTAAGATTCATAGCAGTAATATGAGATTTGACAAAGTTGATGATGAGAAAATTGTAAGTTTAATGGAAGGATTTTCAGGAGCCCAGATAAGATCTGTTTGCACAGAAGCAGGATATTTTGCTATTCGGGAAAATAGATCAAAAATCTTGCATGATGATCTTGTTGAAGCTGTGAAGAAAATAAATCAAGATAAAGGGACAGATGAACATTTAATTATGTTTGGTTAGTTTAAAGGGGGGTTAGATATGAATGAAATAGAAAGATTGACAAGTCAGGTATTGATGAGTCTACCAATAGAAAAAGTAAGTTTTGAGAGTTTAGGCATTGATGTAATAGCCTAAATTTTTATTTTTTTAAAGTATATATTTTGTTACTGCTTATTAAAGTATAGAAATATATATAATCCATTAAATTTAAAATATCGTAAAAAAATAGTAAGGAGGTAAAAAGATGAACAAAAAATTAATTCTAATATTTTTAGTGTTTAGTTTTATTTTGTTTTTGAGTTTTGTTAAAAATGTTGACGCCGCTACAGGAAATATACAAGTTACAACAACACCATCTTCAGCTTGGGTATATCTAGATGGAACATATAAGGGACTTAGTCCTATTTTGTTGACAAATGTTTTAACAGGATCACATAATATTATGATCAGGAAAGTTGGTTACAATTCAACTTCGCAGTATCTTATTGTTTTTGAAAACCAAACAGAAATAATTAATCTAACTTTAATTCCTGCCAATATTGGGGATATAATAGTAAAAACAAATCCTACCGGAGCTAATGTTTATTTAGATAATATATTTCAGGGTGTAACACCTATAAACGGAAATTGGTTTTTCATTTTAAGTGTAACACCAGGATCACATACTATAAAAGTAACAAAGACAGGATATCAAGATGGTGTAGAAACAAGGAATATATTAGCAGACAACATTAACGATTTCCAGTTTAACCTCACTCAAATAAATTTTACATCTTGTGATGGAGTTAATATTACGATACAGCCAGGTTCAGAGGGAAAAGATACATTTACATCAACATACTACCCAAATACAAATGTAGGTAATGCAATTGATTTAAGAGCAAAATTAGGGATTATAGGAACTCCGCAAATATTTGAAGATTCGTTTATACAGTTTGATTTATCTTTTATTCCAGTTAATGCAACAATAAAATGTGCAACTTTACAATTGTATAAATACTTTTATGGCGGAAGTGGCGTAAGAACTGTAAATGTGTATAGAATAAACTCTGGATGGGATGAACAAACAATAACAGCAAATAATGAACCTAGTTATGATACAACAACTTTAGATACGCAACAAGTAGATATAGGATCTGCAGGATGGGTATCATGGGATATTAAGAATACAATTGTCAGTTGGATTAATGGAGGATATGTAAATTATGGATTAAAATTAGATAGTACAACTCCTGTAGATAGGTTTACATATACAACAAGGTTTTATAGCTCAGATTTTGGTAACGCTACATTGAGACCTAAGTTAGTAGTTAATTATATAAACTAAATTTTTATTTTTTTTAAAATGGACAAAATATTATTATTAATATTAACGGTAATTGCAGTGTTTGTATTATATTGGATTGTAATTGGTGAAAGATTAATGAAGAAAAAGATGAATAAATAGTTTTATAAATTTAATTTTCGTGTTTAATGTATGATAATTGTTAAAATACCATTTTCCGCTGGAAGTTTAGGTAAAAATGAAGGATGCGAGAAAGCTCCTGATGAGATTTTGAAAGAAATAGAAGCAGATATAGATAGTGTTAAAGTTGATAAGTTTAATTTTGATGAAACCTTTAAGAATATTTATGAGAAGATTAAAATAATTAAAGATAAATTTTTTATTTTAGGAGGAGATCACTCTATAACTTATTCATCTTTTAAAGCTTTTTCTGAGGGATATAAAAACTCTGGATTAGTTGTGTTTGATGCTCATCCTGATTGTGAGATATCAACAAAAACAATAAGTCATGAAGATTATTTAAGAAATTTAATAGATGATGGATTATTAAAAAAAGAAAATGTTATTTTAATTGGAGTAAGGAAATTTAGTAAAACTGAAATAAATTATGTAAAAGAAAAAGGAATTAAATATTTTACACCCAAAACATTAAATTATGGATTAGATGATTTTTGTGATATGTTAATGGAAGATATTAGAAGATTTGATGGAGTTTATTTAAGCATAGATATTGATGTTGTTGATCCTGGATTTGCACCTGGAACAGGATATTTAGAACCAGGAGGAATAAGTTCAAGAGAATTGTTATTTATATTAGAAAGAATAAAAGTGTTAAAAAATATTCAAGCTATTGATTTAGTTGAGATAAATCCAGAAAAAGATGTTAATAATATGACAGTTTTACTTGGACAAAAGATATTAAGTGAGTTTTTATGAGATGTTTTATTGCATTTGATATTCCCAAAGAAGTAAAAGAGAAAGTTAAGAAGCTACAGGAAAACATTAAAGGAGATTTTGCCAAGATTTCTTTTGTTAAAGAATTTCATTGTACACTAAGATTTTTAGGAGAAATTAAAGAAAAAGATGTTGATTATTTGAAAGAAGAGTTAAGTAAATTAAAATTTAAGAAGTTTTATGTTGAAATTGATGAGTTTATTTATTTTCCGAATGATAAAAAGATAAGAGTTATTGGATTAAATTTAAAATCAGGAAAGTTATATGAATTAAAAGAGGAAATTGATGGATTGATAAAAGAGAGATTTGGAAAAGATCGGAGATTTAAAGCTCATTTAACTATTGGAAGAATAAAAACTATTAAAGGTAAAGAAGAATTAATGAAAAGATTAAAAATGGAAAAAGAAAATTTTTTAGTTGATAAAGTTAGTTTATATAAAAGTGAATTATTAAATGAAGGAGCAAAACATACAAAATTATTAGAAATCAGTCTTCTTTAGGATATTTTTCTTCTAAAATACGTCTAATTTCCTCTGCTTTTTTTGGACCAAGCTGCTCTATTTCCTGTAATTTATTTTTATCAGCATTTATTATATTCGTTACAGTATCAAACTGAGAAAGTAAGGATTTAGCTAAAGATGGGCCAACTCCAGGTAATGATTCAACAATGAATTCTTGCTGTTCTTTTGTTGTTAAAGGTTTTCTTTCTGTTCTCAATGTTATTTCTTTATCTTCTTTTCTTTGCTCTCTAGAAGCTATTGCTTTAAGTAACATTGCCGTGTCTTGAAAGTTTTTTGTATACAAAACAGGAATGGAATATGAAACTGCGATTGTCGCTAACATTCCACGAATAGCATTTGGATGAACCTTCCTTATTGAGTAAATATCTTCATCACCTTCTATTATTAAAATTGGAATGTGGAAGTTTTGTCTCAAATCTTTTATTTGCGATAATAATCTTCCATCAACTATAGAATTAACAAAATCTTGTTTTGTTTTTAATTCAACTCCAACTCTATCACTTAAGATATAATCTGATGAAACTAGAGATTTCATCTGAACATTAATTCCTTCATTAACCAATTCTTTTACAATTCCAGAACCTTTTTCTCTATAATCTGCATAAATGGTGATATCTGATTTAATATCTTGTTTTGTAACTGGGTTTTTCTCTAATGATAATCTAGATTTTAAAGTTTTTAATAATTCATACATCTTCTTTTCTTTGTTTAAAGCAATCCAATGATTTACTTCATCTCGAGTGTTTTTTGTCATTAAAATTATTAATCTACCTTCTTCATGCCTTGCTGTTCTCCCACGTCTTTGAATAGAACGGATGGCACTAGGAATTGGCTCAAAAAAGATTACTAAATCTACTTTCGGAATGTCAAGACCTTCTTCCCCCACAGCGGTACTAATTAGAATATTGTATACCTTATTCTTGAAATCATCTAGAATTTTTATTTGTTCTTTTTGTGATAATCCAGTTGAACCTTTTTTAAGTTGACCAACAAATAATTTTGCTTTCACATTTTCTATTTTATTTAATTCTGTTTCTAGGTATAAAGCAGATTCTCTAAATTGATTGAAAACTATAATTTTAATCTCTTTATTTTTTGATATTTCATCTTTTATTATCTCTTTAAGTTTAGCTAATTTTGGATGATCAACTTTATTTTCATATAAATTTTGGGTTTTAATAAAAGCTGACTTAAAGTTTAAATCTCTAACAAGATTTTTTACAGCTTTAGTTTTTGTTTTTTCTGCTTCATGAAAAATATTTTTCATGTAGATATAAAGTGGTTTAATTCCTTGTGTTTCAAGTAAAATTAAAGCATGATGGACCTTCATTATTTCTGCCAATATTGATAGAGAAGTCCACATTGAAAAATCTTTATCTCCACGGGCAACCATTCCCTGTAATTGAGCTTGAATTCCAAGTAAGTCTTTTTTTGAGATTGAGTTAATATCTATTGATTTAACCAAACCAAAATCCTTTAGTTTTTGCAATTTTGTTTTTAATGATTCTTCTAAGAATTTTTTAGTTTCAAGGAAATCTTGAGGCAAATCTAATTTTATCCATTCTATATTAATATCTTGGATATAGGGTTTAACGTCTGGATCATTTTCTGTTCTTATCTCTATTTCTTCAATATGGGCATTTTTGCAAATTTCTCTTATTTTTTCTAAATCTGAACCAGGAGACGCTGTTAATCCAAGAATTCTTGGATATTTAGATTTTTTATTAAACTGTTTAGCTACCCAAACATAATCATATTCTCCAGTTGAACGATGAACTTCATCTAAAACTAAAATAGAAATATTTTCTAAATCTATTTTATTGTTTATTATATCATTTGAAATTGTTTGAGGCGTAGAGATTATTATCTTTGCATTTTTCAATAATTCTTCTCTTTTTATTGGAGAGATTGCGCCAGTAAATAAAACAACTTCATTTTCATTTAGATTAGTATGTTTTTTAAATGTTTTATAATGTTGTTCACATAAAGGTTTAGTTGGAGCTAGAAGCAAAGCTTTAGAACTTGGGAAATTATTTAAGCGATGTATTACCAAAAGTAATGAAATTCCTGTTTTCCCTAAGCCTGTTGGTAAGACAACTAGAGTATTTTTAGATATTGCTGTATGTAAAATTGTTTCTTGATATAATCTTGGAGTGAAGTCTTTTATTTCTGGCATTTTAACAATGTTTTTAAATCTTTTCCTATTAATAAAAATATGTTAATTCAATTGATGGGATTATTGGATTTATTGGCTGGAATTAATCTTATTTTATTAAGATTTGGACTGGCTGAATCAACAGCATGGTTTTTTGTAGTTTACTTAATAATAAAAAGCCTTCCTTTTCTGCCTGATATAACTAGTTTTATTGATATTATTGCTGCAATATTTATAATAATGGCTATATTTGGAGTATTCCAAGCATTAACATGGGTTATTGTCATATGGCTTTTGCAAAAATCTATATTAAGCTTATTTGTTAAGTAAAAAGATTCCAAGCAAAGTAAGAATTATTGATAAAATTAAACTTAATATTATAGTTGGAATAAAACTTAGAATTTGCCCATAAGCAAATCCTAAAGAGATTCCAACAAATAATATACCAAATAAGTAAATCCAAATTGAACCAAATAAAATTTTAATTCCATCTAACCCAGGAAAGGGTAACATAGAATAGATTGCAATGTACATATTTATTAAACCAAATTTATGAAATGGGGTGTTGAGAAAAATAACTGCTAATAATGTGCTTACTATTGGAGCTATAAGAGAGATTAAAGCTATTTCAGTTTCTGTAAGTTCAATAAATCTTGGCGAATATTCCGATAATCTTCTACTGATTCTTTTTTCTGTTTTTACATCTGTTATTATAAAAGACTCAACAGCCGCAAATATCCCCTTACCTGCACTTAAGAAAATAACAAGTAAGGATAATATAATTCCAATCGGAAGAAATGGAATGCTAAAGCCAGCTGTTTTTATAGGATAAGTTGAAGATTTTCTTATACCATATCTTTGGATACTCCATGTTCTGAATTCAATGATAGCGTGACTTTTAAATGCTATAAATTTATGAGCTAGAATGTGAATTAATAATGCTATTAATGATATAATTATTGTCTTTAACCAGTTTAATACTCCTGTTACAGGATCAAAAGATGTTGTTCCCCACTCTGTAAAGGAGAAAATAAATCCAAGTACAACAGAAGCTACTATTAAATGTTTTATTTCTGATTTTGAAAAGTTAATTTTCACTCTTTTTTATTTCCTGGAGCAAGCCAGATAGATGACCTGCTCCAACTATAGCAAATATGTTGCTTTGTTTATTATCATTTATCAGCTTATTTAAATTCTTTGCCATTATTTTATTTCTTTCTGCAATTAACACATTATAAAAAGAGGGATAACGAACTTTAATTTTTTCTAGGATTTCAAGAATAAAACTTTCTTCTGGAACTTTTGTTAAATCAATTTTAATTCTTTTCTTTTCATATAATGTTCCTGAAATTAAATCTATTACAAATCTAAATTTTTCTTTAAATGTAATTGATTTTGATAATTTTTTTAATGTGATATCTATTCTTTGATCTATTAATTCTATTCTTAGATTATATTCTTTTGCTAATTTTATAGCTTCTTTCATCTCCGAACCAGGAGAAACACCTACTAATTTTCCTAGTTTTTTTTCAATATATGCACCTATTTGATTAAGAATGAAGCCCTTTAAACCCAAATGCATTACATCTTTAAAAGAAGATTTTTTAGCTTTTTTGTCTGTTAAAGCGATAAATCTAGCTGAATCTAACTCTAACGCGATGATATCTGGCTTATTATTTTTAACAAAAGAGGAAACATCTTTAATACTCTGAATAGAGATGTGAGAAGTTCCAAGAATAGTTAGGTTTTTATATTTAATCATCATTCTAAATAAGGATAAAATATAAATAGTTAAAAAATATATGTATTTATTGTTTTTATGAGCAAAAGAGGAGGAAAAGGAAAAAATGATACAAACAAAGAAAATAAGCGAGATGATGAGTCTGGAAGTGTATACAGATTCTGGATATTATTTTGGAACTATAGAAGAATCAATTTTACACAATAACAAAGTGTTTGGGTGGAGAGTGAAAGCAACGAAAAATTCTTATCTAAGCAAAATATTAGGTGGAGCTAAAGGAGTTATTGTGCCACACCAAATGGTGAAATCTATAGGGGATGTAGTAATAATAAATAAAGCGGCAATACCAAATTACACTGAAGAAGATGTGCAGGTAAAAGAGGAGTGAAACAGTAACTTTTAAATACTAATAACCATTTTTAGTGAATATGACAACTCCCTTAGGTAACGCAATTCAATTCTTTAAAGATTTTGGCTTATTTGACATAGTGTTACCATTTTTATTGGTATTTACATTGGTTTTTGCAATTCTAGAAAAAACAAGAGTATTGGGAGTTGAAAGTGATGAAAAAACACCAAAGAAAAATTTGAATTCTATGGTGGCTTTTGTAATAGGATTATTAGTTGTTGTATCAAATAAGGTTGTTACTGCGATTAATCACGCTTTACCAAATGTTATATTATTATTAACTATATTTATTGCATTTTTATTATTAGTTGGAACTTTTTGGAAATCTGGAGAAAAAGATTTTGTTAAAGATCATAAACATTTATATAGGTTTTTTGTTTTTGTAACATTAATATCTGTTATTTTAATATTTTTAGGAGCCATAAGAAGTGATTCAGGACAAAGCTGGTTAGACGTAGGATGGGATTATGTTACTGCAAATTGGGGCGGTGCAGTTGTCTCATCATTCATAATATTTGGAGTATTAATACTTACTATGTGGTTTATTACTAAACCAAGATCTTCAGGGAGCAAGAGTGAAGAATAAATAAAAAAAGAAGGTGATAAATTGGCAGATTTAGGATATTACTTTACAGTATGGGAAGATTATGGGGTGTTTACATATATATTACCATTCTTATTAGTATTTACAATAATATTTGCTGTTTTAGAAAAAACAAAAATATTTGGAGCTGAAAACAATAAACCAAGAACGAATATTAATTCAGTTATAGCCTTAGTGATTGCACTAATCGTTGTTGTAAATACTAGAATAACTGAAATTATGAGTAATTATCTAACGAATATGGCTCTTGCAATAATCATAGTAATGTTATTTTTATTATTATTTGGATTATTTGGCGGAAGTACAGATGGATTTAAAGGATGGTCCTTGGGAATATTTTTCTTGATATCTATTGTTGTTGTATTTATAGCACTATTTTCAGGACCATTGGGATTGGATTTACCATTTAGGTTTTCAGATACAGATAAAGCAGGATTATTTGCTATCATCGCATTTGTTTTAATAATAGGCTTTGTTACTAAAGGAAGCGGATCAGGATCGGGAACAAATACATTTGCTAAAGAATTCTTTGAAGGATTAAGGGGGAAACCATAGTGGCAACATTTTTAGATATAGGATTCCTGAGATTTTTTTTACCTGTTTTTACTTTCCTGTTTGTATTGGTATTAATCAAAGCGATGTTAGCTACTACAAAATTACTTGGAGAAAGCTCCAATCTTCAATGGATAGCTTCAATATCTGTCGCAACAATAGTATTATTTTCAACCAAATCAATAGAATTAATTAATTTCATAACACCTTGGTTTGTTATATTATTTGTATTCTTATTTTTATTATTCATATTATTCTTATTTTTAGGTGGAAAAGAGAAAGAAAAGGGAATGGAAGAAGTATGGGGTATGATCGGAGGGAAGAATACAATAGTAATTGTTGCAATATTAATTCTTGCAATAGCAGTTGGACAAGTCTTTCAAGGAACATTTGATCCATATTCCTCAACAGATGGAACAAAAACCATTGGTGGAGAAACAGTGAGAGCATTATTTAATCCAAGAATTTTAGGAGCAATATTTTTGATAATAGTTGCAGCATTTGCAGTTGGAAAAATTTCACAACAAGTGGTAGAAAAAAATTAAATCTTTTTCTTTTTAAGATCATTGGTTATCTTCTGTAGTTCTTTAATATTTTCAGTCATTGGTTCTACAATCTTTTCCATAACCTTTTCTAAAGCTTTCATTTCAGTGCCTATCATATTGATATTTTTATTATATTCTGTAACTCTGCCAAGCAATGCCTTTTCCATATTTTCAAATCTTTCTTGTGTTCTTATTAATTCTTGCTTTATTGATGTTATATCTGTTCTTACTTTTTCTTTAAAAAGGTTAATATCTCCTATATTTCTTACAAGGTCTTCCCACTTTTCTTGAACTATTGATTCAGCTAATTCTTGCATCCTTTCAATACTTTCACGATTAGATGGTTGTTGAAATTGAGGTCTTTCAATTTCCTGCATAGGAATTGTTGCCATTCTTGATGGTGGTAATGGCGGCAAATCTGTAGCTTCTTCCATATTTGATCCTGATGGAACCGGTGGTGCTGGAAAATCAATATCTGAAGATTGATCTTCGAATGGGATTTCATCAGCAGATTTCATATTTGTTTGATCTATAGCTTGAGATATTTTTTGATAGTTATAACCCTTCCTCTTTAGATCATCTATCCCTGGTTTTTTATTATTCATTTTTTTGAATTTCCTCTTTTTTTACACTTTTCTTAGAACCTTTTTTTATTAAATCAATTACTTCTTTTTCTGTAACAAATTTTAAAGGATTCCAGAAGTTAATATATTTTTCTAAAACCTTAACATCTTCTTTTTTTGAGAAAGTTTCTAGTTCTTTTATTATTTGTCTCGTTGTTTCTTTTATTTCAAAAAGAGTATCTTTCAAATCTTTCAAATCCGATTGAAGAAGATGCATATCTTCTGATAGTTTTTTGTATTCATCAATCATATTTTGATTTATAACAAACATTCTTTCTCTAACAAGTGAATATTTTGTCTCTAAAATACGAATCCTTGCATCGAAGTCCGAAACTAAGGAATATTCTTCTGTATATTGGGAATCTTGATCAGTCATCTTTTTTCATAAACGAAAGTTATTTTAATTGGATAAACTTTATATAATGTAATAAAGCTTATGTTGTTTATATAAAGTGGTAATATGCTATTCGGAAAAAAAATAAAACCTGGGGATTACGAGGTTTCAAAAGAGGGAGAAGAAGATGTTATGTATATTAATTATGAGAATGTAAACTTAAGCCCCAGTTTAGAAGGAAGCGCAGTTTGCATGAGCGATACTGTAGAAAAAATATTACAATCATTAAATGTTTCTAGGATAATATTTTATCAGAAGAAGAATTATGAGTATGATCAAGAACAAACAAAAATGCTTAAAGAAATAGCAATTGTCTATAATCATTTAGTTAAACAAAAGCGAATATTACTTGAAAGCTCTAATATAATGGATTACGGAAACTATTCTGGAAGACAAGCATTAATTCAAGATATTGTGCTAAATCTATTGAAGAGCGATCCTATAGGAGCATATGTCGAATTAAAGAGATTAGTAAGAGAAGAAAGAATTAATCTGGAAAAAGCAGAGAATAAAGAAGTTATGGAGAATACAAAAAGATATTTAGGATTATTATTATATGTTTATAATTTAATTGATAATACAAAACTAGTTGGATTGGTTAAACCATTTCTAGCAGGACATGTGATTGGTGAGAGGGCAATTTATAGAACGGTGTTTAAACCAAATATAACTCCAGATTTTATGTTAACTAGGTTAATGGCAGAACCTCCGTTGACAGCAAGGGAGATTGATGCTTATAATATAGATGATGATACAAATGTCATGTTATTTAATTTAAAAGATGATATTAAGATATTATATCATTTAAGCCCACCTGAATTTAAGTTGACTGAAGATCAATATATGTTATTAGATCTAGCGAGAAGTGTTTTGAGCGAACATCAACCGAAAGCTGAAGAATTTGTTAATATTGAAAGAATGAGAGAAACTTTTTTCAATATAGGAAGAGATTTAATTAATGAATTAGCTGAAAATAAAGGAATTGATTTAAAATATGATGAGGTAGAAAATTTAGCTAGAATATTGGTTAGATATACTGTTGGATTTGGTTTGCTGGAAATTTTGTTGAAAGATATTAAAATACAAGATGTTGTAATTAATGGACCAATAGGAGAAACACCGATATTTATCGTACATCAAGATTATGGCGAATGTGTTACAAATATTATTCCGAGCAGAGATGATGGCTTGGGGTGGGCAACAAAGTTTAGAATTATTTCAGGAAGACCATTAGATGAAGCTAATCCTGTATTGGATACCGAACTAATTATTCCTGGAGCAAGAGCCAGAGTTGCTATTGTCGGGAGTCCATTAAATCCGCATGGACTTGGATACGCATTTAGAAGACATAGAGATAAACCTTGGACATTATCGCTTTATGTTAAAAATAAAATGATTAGTGATTTAGGAGCAGGATTAATGAGTTTTTTAATTGATGGAAGCAGAAGTTTATTAATAGCTGGAACTAGGTCAAGTGGAAAATGTGTAGATGGTGATACTATGATTCAGATAAGTGATGGCAGATTGATCAAGATTAAAGATTTAATCGGTAAAGAGAGATTAAAAATAGATGATGGAATGATACATTTTCCAAAAGAGGAGTATTCTGTACCTTGTTTAAATAAATTTAATTTAGAAAATTCTAAAATAATCAATGTTTTAAAAAGAAATGCGCCAAATAATTTAATTAAATTAAGAGTTAAATCTGGAAAAGAGATTATTACAACTTCAGAACATCCATATTTTATATATCACAATAAGTTAGATACAATAAGAGCAGATAATATAAAAAAGGGTAATTTAATTGCTACTCCTAGAAAGATAGATATTAAAGGGAAAGAAATGATCATAGACCTAAGTATTGAATCATATTGCAAAGAAATATATGAAGATTATTATGTTCTAAAAGGAAAAACAAATTCGTTAACAATAAGATTCCCCAAAAAGGTAAATTGTGAATTAGCAGAGTTTTTAGGTTTGATTATTGGTGATGGTCACGTTGATTCTGCCAAAATTGAATTTCATAATAGTTGCCATGATGTTATAGGAAGATATAAAGAATTACTTAGAATGTTTAATGTAAATTATAGAGAATTTAATTCCCACACTACTCATGTTGTTCAAATCACTTCTAAAATATTATCTAAAGTTTTATATGATTATTTTGATATTCCTTTTGGTAATAAATCTGATAAGGTTAGGATACCAAATTTTATTTTAATGTCTAATAATGATATATTGGCTTCTTTTTTAAGAGGATATTTTGATACTGGTGGGCATATTTCTATTGGTATAAGAGATATTGAATTGGTTACAGCAAGTAAAGAAATGTCTAAAAATTTGACATTAACATTAAATAGATTTGGGATAGTAGCATTTACAAAAAATAAGATAATAAAAGATAAAATTTATTATAGGATTTTGATTAGGGGCAGTTTTGTAGTAAATTTTGCTAGACATATAGGATTTTTACATCCCTCCAAAAAGAAAAGATTAAATGATATAATGAATCGCAGTTTTATTAAAAATACAAACATAGATGTTATTCCTAACGGTGCTATGATAGTTACTGAAATAAGAAAAAGACTAAGGATTTCCACTGATATCTTTAGATTATCTGGGAAAGACTATTGGATATTTGAATCAAATAAATATAGAATTACAAGATATTCCTTTAGTAAAGTTATAAATTTCTTTAAGGAAAGATATAAGAAAATTGCTTCTATAAATAAACAAATAGACAAGTTAAGAGTGATGTCTTTTGATTATTTAGATTATTTAAAAAAATTTGAGAGATTAAGAATAATTTTGGGTGTTTCTTATGTGACGATTGCTTCAGATTTAAAACTTTCCGATAGATCAGTGAGAAACATATTTCAAAAAAACAAAAAAACATCTTTTGAGGTAATAAAGAATCTTAGTAATATATATAATATTTTTAATAAAAAATTTCTTGATATCAAAAAAATTTCGACTACAGAAACAAGATTAGGAGATTTGAGTATACTAATTAAAAATAATATGACTACTTATACAGAGATAGCTAGACTTACAAATATTCCAGAATCTACCATAAAGAGTTATTCATATGGAGGCATAAATATTTCTATTAATAATCTATTAAGATTAGAGAATGCGTTACATATGATCAAAAATGATCTTTTATATAAATTAAAAGAAGGAAAGATATTATTAGATGAAATTTGTCTAAATATTCCTGAATATGTTCAGGTTGGTATTATTTTAACCAATCTTAAAAATATATTAAATGTAAAAAATATCGAGCTTATTTCTGAAAATGTAAGCAAACAAACAGTAAGTAATTTTTTCAATGGAAGAGGAGGATATGATTTTGATGTAGTTAAAGATATTTCTTTAAAAATGATTAAGATTTATGATACTGTTGTTAATACAAAAACTTTAAATTTAATTAATGAAGCGTATGATCTAGCTAATTCCGATATATTCTGGGATGAAGTTTTATCAGCTGAAATTATTAATAAGAAAGACGAATTTGTTTATGATTTAACTATAGAGAATAAACATAACTTTGTTGCTAATGGTTTAATTGCACATAATACTTCATTTTTAGGAAGCTGTTTAGTTGAAATTATGAGGAAATACAGAATACTTACGATCGAGGACACGCTCGAATTATCGACAGATTATTTAAGAAAATTAGGATATAACATACAGCCATTAAAAGTTAGAGCTGCATTAGCAGTTACTGGAGGAACGGAATTTGCTGCTGATGAAGGAATAAGAACAAGTTTAAGATTGGGAGATTCAGCTTTGATAGTAGGGGAAGTTAGATCAATCGAGGCAAAAGCATTGTATGAAGCGATGAGGGTTGGAGCTTTGGCTAATGTTGTTGCTGGAACAATACACGGAGATAGTCCATATGGCGTATTTGATAGAGTTGTTAATGATCTTGGAGTTCCTAAAACTAGTTTTAAAGCTACAGATATAATTGTAGTCGCAAACCCAATAAAAACAGCTGACGGATTACATAGTAAAAGGAGAATAGTAAGCATAACTGAAGTAAGAAAAGAATGGGATGATGATCCATTAAAGGAAGGGGCTTTTGTTGATTTGATGAGATATAATTCAAAAACAGATATGCTTGAACCTACTGATAATTTGATTAATGGCGATAGTGAAATAATAAAGAATATAGCTGCAAATGTAAAAGAATGGGCTGGAAATTGGGATGCAGTATGGGATAATATCTTGTTAAGAGCAAAAATAAAAAAACAGATTGTAGATGTTGCAAATAAGAGTAAAATAGATTTTTTATTAGAAGCTGATTTTACAGTTAAGGCTAATGATGAATTTCATAAAATATCTGATGAGATTAGACAGAAGAAAGGTTATTTGGATAGCAAACAAATATTTTTTTATTGGAATGAATGGTTAAAAAAAGAAGTTAAAAAAATCAAGACAGTTAAATAAAGAGGGGGAATAAATGAATAATCCATACATGGAATCAAAATATTCTACAATGTATGATGATGCTATAACAAAATATCCCTTAATAAAAACATTAAGAACGCAAGAAAAAGATATTTTAATTAACTTATTTAAAAAATACCTTAGAAAGAATGATGTTGTTTTAGAGATCGGTGCTGGAACAGGATATTATAGTTTAAATATTTCTAAACAAGTTAAAAAATTAACTGCAATAGAACCTTCTAAAGGGATGATAGCTATTTTAAAGAAAAAAATTAATGAAGAGAATATCAAGAACATAGATACGATAAAAATGGGATTTTTAAGATATAAAACAACTAAAAAGTTTGATAGAGTTATTTGTTGCGGTGTTTTAGATTTTATAGATAAACCTAAAGAATTTATAGAAAAATGCCTTAATATGACTAAGATGAATGGTACATTAATTTTTACAATACCCAATAGATCAATCTTTTATGGGATGTATAAATTTGTATTTAGATTACAAGACTCGAAAGTCTACAATTCTACTGAAAAGCAAATTAAAAAATGGTTTGGAAAATATAATATAGATGTATATAATACAGGGTTTAAAACAAAAATTAATAAAGGCCTAATTCTAATTGTAGTCATAGAAAAGAGGTTGATTGATGGATAAGGATACTGCAGATATATTAAAAAAGTACAGAAGAAAATTAGATGGAAAGGTTGGAAAAAGTGCTATTTCAGAATATGAAATTGACCCAAACTTTTCTAGGGAATATGATATATTTAGAAAAGAAGCTTTGAGCAAAAGATTAACATTATATGAAAGTTTATGCAATATATTTGAAAAAATATTAAAGGTAAAGCCTGGAAAGAAAGATTATGAGGAGATTAACAAAAGTATTGGAATAACTCATTTAAATATTTCTCCTGCAGGCGCAGGAAGCTTGGCTGCATTTACTACACTATTTTTAGTTTTGATTGGAATTTTATTGAGTATATTTGCTATTGTAGGAAATGAAGGATCACCTTTGGGAATTTTAATCTTATCACTAATCTTAATCTTAGGCGGATTGCTATTATTCAAACCAATAAGTAGAATCCCAATAAATATAGCAACCAAATGGAGATTAAAGGCCAGCAATCAGATGGTGTTGTGTATTCTATATATTGTTATGTACATGAGACATACAAGCAATTTAGAGAATGCAATAAAATTTTCTGCTCAGCATATCAAGGAGCCATTAAGTTTGGATTTAAGAAAGATATTTTGGGATATAGAAACAGGAAAATTTAGTACATTAAAAGAAAGCTTGGATGATTATTTGGAAAGTTGGAGAGATTATAACTTAGAATTTGTTAATGCATTTCATTTGATTGAAAGTAGTTTGTATGAACCTGGAGAAGATAGAAGAGTAGAATTATTAGACAAGAGCTTAGAAACAATATTAAATGGAACTTATGATAAAATGTTGCATTTTGCACATGAACTAAAAAGTCCGGTTACAATATTATATATGTTAGGAGTTATTTTACCTATATTGGGATTGGTAATATTTCCCTTAATAGGAAGTTTTCTTGGAGGAGCAATAAAGTGGTATCATTTATTTGTTCTTTATGATATATTATTGCCAGTAATAGTCTATAGTTATGGGGCGAGTATATTAAGCAAAAGACCTACAGGATATGGAGAAAGTGATGTTGGATATGGGACAAGGAAAAAACCTTTGTTTATTCCCCTTTTCATATTTTTCATATTTTTCATAATTGGATTTAGCCCAATCTTTTTCAGATATTATGATCCAAGCTTTGATGTATCATTCGGAAGCTTGGGAAAATTTTTTGATTTTAAATGTGATGGTGGAAGTTGTTCTGGACCATATGGTGTGGGTGCTTTGCTTCTCGGATTATTATTCCCATTGGGATTGGCAATAAGCATAGGGGTTTATTATAAAATGAAATTGGGAAATGCCCACAAGATAAGAGACGAAACTAAAAAACTTGAAAGCGAATTTTCCGCAAGTTTATTTCAATTGGGAAACAGAATTGGAGACGGAGTACCAGCAGAAATAGCTTTTGAAACTGTGGCTGAAACTATGCACGGAACACCATCTGGAAATTTTTTTCAAAGGATTGTTGCCAATATAAGAAGCTTGGGAATGAATGTTGAGAAAGCAATATTTAATTTAAAAAATGGAGCCATATTATATTATCCAAGTGCGCTTGTGCAAAGTTCTATGGAGGTATTGGTTGAAAGTGCAAGAAAAGGACCAAAAGTTGTAGCAAGATCTTTGATAAGCATATCTAATTATGTTCAACAAATTAGCAGAATAAATGAAAGAATAAAAGATTTACTAAGCGAAATTGTTAGCAGCATGAAAAGCCAAATAAGTTTTTTAGCTCCAGTTATAGCTGGAATTGTTGTTGGAATTAGCAGCATGATTGTAGGTGTTATAGGAAAATTGGGAGATTTATTTGAACAAGCAAATACACAGGGCGGAGCAAACCAACTTGGAAATTTAGGAGTGGCTGCACAGATATTTAACATAAAAGATGTTATTCCAGGATATTACTTTCAATTAATTGTAGGAACTTATTTAGTTGAAATAATAATCATATTAACAATATTTACAAATGCTATAGAGAATGGAAGTGATAAACTAAATGAAGAGTATTATTTAAGTAAAAGCATTATAAAGAGTGTTTTGATTTACACATTGCTAGCTGCTATGGTAGTTTTGATATTTAATTCATTAGCTGTAGGAATATTGACTGTTACAAACTTTTAAATATGAAAAACAACTTAAGGAATAATATGAAAAAAGGAACGGTACAAACAGTTGTTATACTAATATTAGTCTTGTTATTAATAGGTTTTTTATATTATATATTAACCATAACTTTAGGGAAACTAACAAAATGAAAAATAAAAAGGGAGATATAGATCCATTTATTTTATCTTTAATATTGGGATTAATTATAGTAGGAGTTTTATTTTGGTTTACAACAGCTAGAGCGAAAGAACCAACTTTAAATTATCTAGATATTCAAGCTTGCCAAAACAGTGTTAATTTAAATGCTAAAAAAATTGGAGCTGGCGGGCAGGATATATTCATTCCAGGTAGAGATTTACAATGTCCAACTGTTTATAAAGAGATAAAGGATGTAAAAGAAGTTAAACCAGTGATAGCTGATCAATTATATGATTGCTGGACAAAATTTCAAAAAGGTCAAATAAGATTTTTTCCGCAAGAAACAAAGAGATTATGTATAGTTTGCAGTAGAATTAATTTTGCTGATAAAGCAAGAGGAACAGAAGTTCCTGGATTTACAGATTATTTAAGAGAAAGGAAAATTCCCCTATCTAAAGAAACTTATTTTGACTATCTTGGAGGTTATGGAACTAACTTGGAAGATATACAGAAAGAGATAGATAAAAGAAAAGATGCAGGAATTCCGGATGCCATTAATACAAATCTTGATTATTATACTTTATTTGTTGTTTATAGCAAAGATGAATTGAGTAAATTTGAAGCGGGAACCGTGTCTGCTGTTGCTACTGGAGCCTTGGTTTATGGAGGATTGATAGCATTATATATGACATTCCCACCAGCTGCTTTGGCATCTGGAGCTATATTAACTGCTGTAAATTCATTTGCTGCCACAGCTACAGTTGGAACTGCAGTTGTAACAAGTTTTAAATATGGATATGCCTTTGGTGATGCAGAAGGTATTGATTGGAAAGCTAAATTGATGTTAATTCCAACAAATAATGTAGAAGTTCTTGAACAATGTGATGAATTAAAAATACAAAATTAATTAGTTGAACTAAACTGAATAATACCAGCAAATTTTTTAAATGTTCCAAATCTTATATTTGGATCAGTATCGTAAAATGTAAGAGTGTAAACTTCTCTAATTGTTTTATTTGTTCCATCTGAATTTGGGACAGCAACATTTGTTTGTCTTAAAATCAAGACTCCTTCTTGACCACTTCGTAAATCTTCTTCACGAGGTTTTAATAATTCTATAGGTGTTTCTCCAGAGGATGAATTATGATAATCTAGATTATTAATTGTGATATCTTCTCCAGGCATTTGATTTCCATTTTTTGCATTTACATAAAATCTTGTAATTTCATCTTGATTATTGCCCTCTACTGTGATTACATCGTATAAGGTTAATTTTTCACCATGAACTTCATATCCTCCTACCTTTCTCGAACTGATACTTGCCTGACTTTTGTTATCTACTGAAGTATTAGATTGTGGAGATGAACATCCTACTAAGGCAAGTAAACCCAAACCTAATGCTAATGATAATCTATTTCTTTTCATTTTATATTCCTTCTAATAGTTCTGAAGTAAATTTTTTTTCCATTACCCATTTTGCGATAGTTATAGGTAATGTTCTTAATTCGAATTTGAATCTTTCTAATTTTCCTAGTTGATCAGCAAAACTTCTTGCTTTTTCTATTCGGTTTATATATCTAGGTAATTCATTATTTATAGAATCATGATTTGCAGAAAATACAAAATTCTCAAAAGAAGGTATATCTTTTTGCAGTAATCTTTTTAGTATTTGTTCAGCTTCTCCATAGGGAAATTCTAATCCAATTCTTGAATAACCTTCCTTTACCTTTGCTAGATAATATATTCCAAGTTCTGGATCAATAAAATTTCTATTTTGCTTTCTTACATCCTCTGCACTCCTTACCAATACCTCTGAGGAGGCATATTCATTAAGTAACACTTCTAATGTCCTAGGTGAGATTTTTGGTTTTCTGTTTCCAGAAATATTCTTCAAAATTTTATTACCATTATGATCATGCACATCTTTAAGATTAGATAGATAACTATTTATTAAATTAAGATATGCACCTGTTTCAATCCGTAATAACTGACCATCTGGAATTTTTAATCCATCATATCCACCATTTTCTTGATACCATCTCAAATTTGAGAAAAAATCATCTATTTTTTCAAAACTGAAAAGATGATTACCATATTCACTACAATGTGCATATTTTGAACGATAATTAGCTTCTGATAAATCCTGATCTAATTGTCTTTCTGCCTCTGTTGGTTGTCTGTCTTTTGGAAGTGCAAACCTTGCTGATATATCAACACCACTAAGACGTGCTCTTTCTAATATATTTTCTAATGCTTTATCTGTGTTCATTTTTTACTTTCTCTTTCTGATTCATAACTTGCAGTAACTTTTTCTAAATCTTTTAAATCTACTCTGAAACTGAAATTTCCGTAAGCATCAATGTGAACTTGAGGATTAACCTTTGCTCTTTGATAGGCAGCAGCTAGCTCATCAAGACTAGTAGTTCCATCTCCATCAGTATCTGCTATCTGATGTACTTGACTTACTAGTTGTTCTATTTTTTTATTATCTCTAACGCTTTGATCATATATTCTTTTTATTTCTAGTGGATTAAATGTATTATATGCCAAAGCGAACGTAAGATAGATTATCGGAGTCATACCATATAAAATATGCCCAATTCCTTGTAATGAGTTCATAACACCTCTTTTTCTAACATTTGCTAAAACATCTTCTAAGTCCTTAGAGCCTGGAACAACATCTTTAAGTTCATCTTTTATCCTTTTATATTCACGATTATTTTTATTTATATGTCCGAATATTGATAAAATGGGCAAATATCTCCATATGTTTTTGATATTCATTTTTATTTCTCCAAAACTATATGAATTCAGTAGAAATTACCTATTTATAAAGCTTTCTATTTGTTACTTTTAGAAAGTGGTGATATATTTATGGTAATTTTATATAATAGGGTAAATTAACAACATTATGAGAAAAAAAGGAGAACTTGAAATGGATACTATAGGAAAATTAATAATAGCATTAGTCGTTTTGATATTGTTGATCACATTTATATTTTTATTCAAAGAAAAATTAGGAAATCTATTTGATAAATTTTTTGAGGTATTAAGGTTTAGAAGATGAGTAATGAAAAAGCAGGTGGAGAGGTAGCTGTTATAATATTGATAATAATAGTTGTTATAGCATCTGTTATATTCTTCAATAAATCATTACAAAAGGGAATTTTAGGTCTTATAGGAATAGACATTCCGCTAAGTGAAGAAGAAAAAATCCTCATGGAGAATGTAGAAAACAGTTTTGCTGATCTTAATGTTAATCTTAATGAATGTAGTAAGAATAGCGATAATGAATGTTTTTGTGTTAAAGGAGGTTATATTTATCCAGCTGGTTATCATCTAAAGACATATAGATCTGGAAAGGATATAAACTTAGAACTAACTGGCGGAAAAAATGAGTTTATAGCAAAAAAGGTGATAAAAGATGCTCAAGGGTGCGTTCTTGTTAAAAAGTTAAATACTGTTTTTCCATTAGATGAAGGAGTAAATGATTTTGATAGACCAGACATATTATTTAAAGGAAATCCTACTCTTAGCTTTAAAAGACAAGAATTTATAGTAAATCCTAGTTTATTATTTTATAAAAAAGAAGGAAGAATTTGCATAATAGATAAAGATTATGCAGAAACTGTTAGTTATAAAAGAGTTTGTATAAGTGAAGAAAAGAAAAATGAGATTGAAGCTTTATCAAATAGCGGAACTAGCGCTTCTTTGATTAAAGTAGCTGATATTTATAGAGAAATAGGAGAGTATGAGAAAGCCATAATAAATTATTTAGATATTGCTAAAAATTTTGATGATAGTAATTCTGAAAGAGCAAAAGATACTTTAGATATATTACTGAAAGATAAGTTTAAAGAATTTGTAATAAATAAAGAAACGAATTCCGGATTGATAGATAGCATTTGGATAAAGGGAAACATGTTTGTTACCAGATTAGAGAATCCTTTAGGGAATATTAATGATCTTAAAGAGCAAGGATGGAATGATGATGAAATTTATGTTTATGAAAATGCTATGCAGGCTGAAGGGGGAAGAATATGGAACGAATATTATAAAATTTATAATGAGCCTGAAAATAAAGAATATGGATTAAATTTTTATACAAGCGAAAAAGATTTTTTAAATGAATATATTTTAGGAAAGGCTTTAGTTCCAAAGTATAGATTAAAAGAGATTACAACACAATTAAGGAAGATTGAAAATCCATTAAGTGCAAGTTAATACAACCAGGCTCTGGTGCAATCCTAAAATTTAAGTAGAATAGAGGCATTGCCTCCTTTT
>CAZJUI010000016.1:0-24077 GCA_964549185.1 Candidatus Woesearchaeota archaeon | reverse complement strand
ATTTCCAATAAAGTTTCCAATCATATTATCATATCTTCCGCCAGCAGCAACACTATTTTTAATCTTATTATTAACTAAATAAACTTCAAACACAGTTCCTGTATAATAACTTAATCCTCTAGCTAAAGAAAGATCAAGTTTAACATCAACATCAAATGCCTTGCAATATTCTAATAACTCATTAATTTCTTTTAATCCTTCTTTTGCTTCATCTATCTTTCCTAATTCATTCAATATTCCATTTTCTAATAATAATATATCCATTAATTTATCAATTTCTTTTACCTTTAATTTTTTTAATTCTTTCTTAACTTCTTCATTTCCAATTTTATCTAATTTATCTATTGTTAATATCACATTATCTTTTTCTTTTATTTTACAATAATCCAAAATTCCATTCATTAACTTTCTATTATTAACTTTTATTATAATATCAAGTTCTAATTTCTTAAATATCTCTTTACTTAATTTTAATAATTCAGCATCAGCCATCATTTCTTTACATCCAACAACATCAACATCACATTGCCAAAACTCTCTATATCTTCCAAGTTTTATTGGTCCATCTCTCCATACTTTATCTATCTGATAACGTTTAAACGGCATCTTAATATTAGGATTCATTCCAATAACTCTTGCAAAAGGAACAGTTAGATCATATCTTAAAGCTAGCTCTCTTTTTCCTTGATCTTTTAACTTAAAAGTTTCTTTTAATATCTCACTTCCTCCTGCATATTTGGCTGATAATACTTCAAAAGATTCTAAAGCAGGTGTTTCTAAAGGAGAATATCCATATAATTCAAAGACTTCCTTAATCTGTTTAGTTATACTATCTCTTACAATTTTATCTTTAGGCAGAAAATCTCTTGTGCCTCTTGCATTTTTTAGTATCATATTAAAAGGATGGATGGCGGGATTTGAACCCGCGATTTTCAGCTCCACAGGCTGACGTCATACCAAGCTAGACCACATCCATCATAACCTCCTCTTTTAGTTTTCCAATAGGAACATTATTTTTATACAAGTAACTATTAAAATCTTCAGAAATGGTGATGAACTAAATCAACTCGTGTCATTTTGCTATATTGGTAAATTTAATCATTTAAAAGCTTTGCTATTTATCTTTAATTTAGAAAAAGTTAAATATTTTATCGTTCTTAATACATATATGAAAGCGAGTTCAAGAAAGTTAAAAGATAAACCTCAACGTACTAGTAAAAATATAGATACAAAAATTAAACTAAGTGACATATCCAATAATTTTGGAATCCTTAAAAGAAAAGGTTCTACAGAAAAATTACTGAAAGAAACAGATAGAGAACTTGATCCTGAAAATTATAAATAATTATTTAATCAACCCATGAAGTAATCCATGAAACTCTTTTGTTTTATCATAAAATTCCAATAATCTAGGATAATCAACTTCAAAATCTTTTCCAGGCAAATGAGAAATTAAAGTAACGTGCTTTCTATATTCTTCTCTTCCAGTATATTCAGCCTTATCTATAGCTTTAAACATAGCATACATTCTAATATAGTCTGAAATTTTTTCCTTAACTAATTTCTCAATTAATGCAATTTTTTCTTTTTTAGTTGCTGGAATCTCTTTTATCTTTCTTGTATCCTTCATAAATTCCAAATACTCATCAAAACTCATCTCAAACACATTGATCAATCTCTGAATAACACTCTTAATAACATCTGCTGTCCTTGTATATTTCAAGCTAACGTAAACTAGATGATCAGCTCTTTTCATCTCCTCTAAAGCCTTATCCTGAAAATCTTCTATCATTTGCAGGTAATACTTTATTTACTTTATCTATAAAACCTTTTGCTTTTTCCATATACTCCTTAACCTTATCAATATTGATCATTTTAGTCTTATAATCACTCGTACAAATAATGTATTTATTTTTTCTTTCAAATTCTACTGTACTTTTTTCATGCATGAATCTTAATTCATTAATCTCCATTAATAATATAACATGCTCTCTTTCTATATTATATCTATGGGCAACTTTTGTTTTGAAAACAACTAATCTATCATCATATTTTACAGGAATGTTTCCTATTCTTTTGTATTCTTTATCATATTGCAGTAAAGCTTCCATTCCATAGTTTAAAGCTAAATATAAATTATCAATAACTGTTAATAATAACTTAACATCATTTACTAAAGGATAAGTAACATAAGTTAAATGGTCTGCTGTATTAAAAGCTTTATTTGCCTCTTTAACTAAACTTTGGATATCTTCCATAAATATAATATAGGTTAAAAGTTAATAAATATTAGCTTTTAAGAGAAGTAATAACTATGTATTTTAAACTCAAAACCTGCCACTCTTATCAAACACTAAAACTTTACATTTCTTAACCTTAATTTCTTTCTCTCTTTATATGCTTTCTCCAAAGAGCTTGTAGCTTTTAGAATTCCAAATGCTTTCATTATATCCTTTTCTTTTAAATTCATCTTTTTAATATAAAATCTTAAATTTATAAATATTATTATACTATAAAATTACTCTTTTAAACTCAATATAGCTTCTGCCAAATCCCCATTACTTTTTTCTAAAGCTTCTCTTGCTTCATCCTCATTTACTTCAGCTTGTTCCATCACTGTTTTAACATCATCTTCATTAAATTTTTCCAAACTTCTCTCTTCTATATCTCCCACTATTTGTATTGTTTGCTGCCCCATCATATTTATCTTGGCAACTTGAGGATTATTAATAATGATTTCTTTATCTTTGCATTTAATTATAACTTGCTCAGCATCTATATCTTGCTGTTGCACTCCCATTCTCTGCATCATCTTGTTCATCTTTCTAGCATTCATTCCAGGTATCATAATAATTGAAGAATTTATTTAATATAAAAAGTTATCTATCTCCTTAAATGATAGATTCTTGTTCCTTCTTGATTTTGTTCATATTTGGGATCTCTAACTCCAAATTCTCCCAACAATTGCAAAACATGCTCATTAAGATATCTATTCTCATTATTTACATCTCTTACAACAATGTTCAAAATAGGTTTATTTTCTATGCTTAATCCGCCAAAATCAATAGATATAGGTTCTGTTCTTTCTGGAACATCTCTAGTAATATAAGCTGTAAATGTTCTATCATATCTTCTTGCTTTATAACCTTTAGACTGCAAATAATTTTCCACCCAAAGTTTTATTGCAAGTTGTTTAATAAACCCGATACCATTACCATACATTTCATTTAATCTCTCTTCTTCAGTCATTCCTTTCAATCTTTCAATTAATGTCATAAATTAACCCCCCTCAAATCACTCTTAAAGCAATCTCTATAGCAATAACTACAATAATCATAATTAAAACAACCATTGGCCCAAACTCTATTTTGCTCTTGTAATCATCAAAATATCTTACTAAACCCCCCATTCCAGAAGGCATTGTTACTCTGTCTTGTGCCATAAATTTAACATTATTAAACAATTTATAAGCTTTTCTACTATCATATTTTCATGGAAAATAGGTGGGTTTGCGGTTATATTAATTATGAAGAAAAGCAGCATGGAGTCAATGACCTACAGCTTGGTTTTCTTAGATTAAAAGATAATAAGACCCAATTTGTCTCTCTTTACGCTTCTCATCCTTGTTTAATTCCAAGTCATGATCTGTCAAAAGAAAACCTAGAAAAGTTACTGGAAAACCCAAATGTTAAGCAATTTGCATATAAAATTTTCTGGCCATGGAAAACCTCTCAAGAATATCTAGATGATATTGAAAAATATCAAATTCCCCTACAACCTTCAGAAAATCCTAGATTAGTTTTACATCTAAGATTACCTTATGATAGAGATATAGTTGCTAAACTTCCAACTTCTTTATTGCAAAAAGGTTCTTTCACAAGAAATGCTAAAAGAGAATTAAATTTGCAAGATAGATTTCTTGATATCCCAAAAAGATTAGAAGAAATTTTAGAATTTAAAGTTATAATTGATGATAAACAAGAAAAATTAGAAAATAAAACTAGAGAAATAGTTAAGAAATTCAGTAAAAATCAAGATTATAGTTATATATCAAGAATCTCAGGTTTGGTTATAGATTATCTTAACAATAATATTAAAGAAAAACCTCATGAAATAGTAAAAAAAATTCTAGAAAGTGATTATATTAATAAGTTAAAGGAGTTAAATTCTGATATTAAATATAGTACTGATGAACTAAAAGATATTTTAAAAGATGAAAAATTAATTTATAATGCAGAAAAAAGATCTTATGAGTTAAGAAGTATTAATATAAATGATGTTAAAGGTCAAGAGAAAATAAATGAAGCTTATATTAGAAATCTTGTAAGAGTAGATATTGACACTGAAAAGCCTTTATTTAAAACAGATGAAGAAAAAGAATTAATAGATAAAAGAGAAACACTTCTAAAAGAAAAAAAGAAAGCGAAAAAAGAGCAAATTTTAATAATAAAAAAAGAAATTTCAAAAATAGAAAAGACTTTAACCTGGAAACTAGAAGATTTAGAAGCTAAATTATTCGCTCCTGTATATGACGCTCAAGTTTCATGGGCAACTTTAAGATTTAAATTAGAAGATGATTCTGAATTAAGGGAATTACATACAACCCATAATGTAAAAGACAAATTTGTAAATGGATATAAAGTTCATCGTTATAAGAATGAACAAGATTTAGTTGAAGGGGTAAAACTTTCAATAAAAAACAATAGAACTTATTTAATAAACGGGCATAACATTCCATATGATGTTGTTTCTTTGGAAAATGTATTTAGAGATCGTTCAGAATTTGATATAGGAACTAAAAAACGTGCACCAAGACGTGATTATGTTAGAAAATCAGAGCAAAGATTAAATATTAATTTAATACAAGTAAATGACACTTGGAAAACATCTGAAATTCTTTTTCCATTTTTAAGATTTAAAGAGCATGGAAGAAGTCATCGTTTAGCAGATGTTGTTAAATATCTCACTGGGAAAACATTAAAAAAATATTCTTATATTCCTGAATTAAGAAATTTGGAAATTAAAGCTTTAAATAATAATGAAAAATCTATTAAAGAATTAGCTGAATATGCCACTAATGATGTAAATCCATTAGAATTAATATTCAATAAATCATTAAAAATAATATTAAAAATTAAATCATTATCCCCATCTTTAACATTTTCAGAATCTGCATTTTCTCCAGGTGCATTAAAGAGGCTTCATGAAGATTCTTATTTTGCAAGATTCAAGAATTATAGATTTGAAGATTATTCTCAAAAAAGAAGAGAAAATGAAGTTCAGATAGCAAAGAAGAGAATGAAATCAAAAAAAGAAGAGTTATTAAAATTACATAAAATAAATCAAACAAATGAAAGTTTAGAAGATGTAACAGAGTATTATTTTCCATTGGAATTATTAACATTACAATTTTCATTGCATAATAATCCAAGATTAGAATTATTAAATATAGATGATGATGAAAAACTACCAATCTCTATAGCACTTTCTAGGTTTAAAAGTGAAGAGTTAGTTGATTATTATTTCGTTTCAAGAGAGCTTGATATATTTAATAAAAGGGTAAAGGAAAGAAAACTAGAAAAAGTAATTTTTAAAGAACTTAATGAATTTAAATCTAAAATGTATGATGATGAAAATATTCACCATCTTGTAAGAAGTCTATATTCCTCTCTGGATTTTGCAAAGAACGATTACCGAAGTTTCTATGTTCCATCTCCCGAATCATTGCAAAGAAAATTAAGAGTAGAAAAAGAAACTGCAACGTCTCAACTATCATTTGGATTTGAAGCCCCAATTGAAGAAGACGATAAAGATTTGCTATTATTGTTTAATATGGATGAAAAATTACTGCCTAAAAATGTTCTTAAAGATTCAAAATTAATGGAGATATTTAGAAGATTTAAATCAACATACAAAACATTGCTTGAAACAAGAGAAGAATTAAAAAAATTAGTTCCAAGAGAGCAAGATTATCTGCCTGATCTCTATGTCCAATATGAAAGGTTCAGAAGAAGACATAAAGAATTTTTAAAAATTTACAGAGCTCCATTTGAAGTTCTAGATTCTTTAATAAAAAAATCTTATCAAGATTTATCTTTACAACTAAAAGAAACTAAATCAAGAGTAATAAAAATAAAAGGAAATTATTTTTTCATTAAAGGTCCGCAAAACCCAAGATTAACTTCTTTGATCCCAATTCATTATTTTGACAAACTAGAATTAAAACAAGAAGATTTAGAATTAAAAATGTAGGTAAGGTATAAGCCACCTTCTGTCCATCTTCTTTCGAATAGATGTCCTAACATCCAACTAAGCGTCTTAAAGACTTGCAGTAGCAGGGACTCGCCGTTTCACCGCATCCTTTCACAATACTCAGTTGGTTATCTCATCTCTCTCGCGAAAGACTTCGCAACATCATTGCTGATAAAAGGCCGTTTCGTTTCTGAGCGGTTGCCTTCCATTTCTGGAACTTACCTTGCGATAAGCAACCGATTTATAGTGGGTGGACTTTCCTCACTTTTTCAAGCGATAGTTAGGCCCTTACCTACGATAAGATTTATATACTTGAGTATATATAAGCTTTTCTGTGGCTATAAAAGTCAATGTTCCTGTTAAAAAGAGAACTTTAGAATTAATTTATTTTGAAGATTTAGAAAATCTTTTAAAAGAAGAAATAAGCTTGCAAACACCTTTCTCATCTGACAAATTTCTTACAGATAATCTAGTCAAAGAATTTGTTACAATAACAGATGATGATGCTCCTTCTCACACAAATATTTATTATAATAAAGTTAAAGGTAGAAAAGATATTTTTATTCCAGCTTACTTAATTCCAGGAATTTCTGAAGGTTATTTTAGGCAATATCATAAATATGCTACAGATATAATTCGCAGTTATTCAATAAAATTGCTTCGTCCTTTATTTCCAGGAGATAGAATAAGAATTGCTGACAGAGTGATAGAAGTTAATAATAAAATAATAACTAAAGGTAACACAAGTCCTGTAACTATTGAAAGAAGAATAGAAAATCAATATGGATTATTGACATCTTCATTAGAAATATATTATTTAATTAACAGAAAATAATTTGTACTAGAATTTGTTACAGAGGGAAAAGAAACCTAGTTTTCTTTTCGAAACTTCCTATTATTGCCTGAAATCATATCCTAAAATTTTTAATATAAATTCCTCTATTTCTTTTATTCTTTCTTTATTCAAAGATACTTGCAATCCATAAGAAGCTGGCTTTGTTAATATAAATTGTTCCTTGATCAATTCTTTAGCTATCTTCTCAATATCTCTTCTTATATGCAAAGGAAATCCTTTTTTTAATGTATTAAAAGGTGTATGAACATTTCCAATTACTTTCTTTCTTCTTAAATTATATAATATTGTAGCTTTTATTTTGTTATCATCAACGTCCATAAAAATTATAAGAAGCAAAGATATTTAAATGTTTCTAATATTGAAATATAAAAACATAAACAGAAACATTTATAAACTTACTTACTTACTTACTAATTATGAAAACCGAAACAATATTTGTAGAAGTGTTTGGAAACAATCCTGTAATAAAGGTATTAGATTTTTTAATAACATATCAATTGTTTGACTATCCTTTGACAGAAATTGCAAAAAACTCAGAAGTTAGTTATTCTACATTACAAACATTTTGGCATAAACTAGAAAAGAATAATATTGTAGTAAAAACAAGAAGAGTAGGTAAATCAGATCTTTATAAGTTAAATACAGATAATCCTGCTATAAAACAACTTATAAAATTAGACTGGAATTTAGTAAAAGGCAGTGAAAAAGAAATTTTAATTTCTAACTAAAGGTTTCTAATTAAAATATCTGTATTAGAATTTGTTACAGAGCGAAAAGACACTTCGTTTCTTTTCGAAACTTTCTTAATTTCTATGTTTTATTTTAATTTGTTATTATCAAATAAATCTTTAGTTATTAAAACACTTTCATCGCATGCTGTTAGAATATTATTTGACATCGAAAATCTTGAACCTCTTTTATAATCATTAAAGAAATAAAGAATTATTTTTTTAGAATATTGTTCTCTTAATGCATTGAGTATGGGTACAAAATCAGTGTCACATAAAAGAACAACTATGGTTTTTGGAGGATTATGATTTTGTAGGGAACATAAATCCATTGTAATTTGAGTATCAACTCCTTTTTGTTTAAATTCACCTTTTACTTTTTGACATCTTCCTTCTTTAATAATAAACTTAGGATTATTTTTAACTTTATTAATAAAAGAATCGTAATTTGCCTTTCTTCTATTTTCTTCAGGTGTAGGATTTGGACTTTGATATGGGGGAGCTGTATAATAAAAAACTTTATTACACCATAAATTCTTTCTTCTCACTAAATCTTGGGCAAATCTAAAAATATCATACTTTATGGGTTTTCCAGAACCAAAATGTTTGCTTATCAAAGATAAGTACTGCGCGTCAATAAAAACATAGGTATCTTCCATGAAAATTTTAAAGTAATCATGTTTAAATAGTTAATTATAAATAAAAAGAGATATTAAAAAATATTCATCTGGCAACCCCGTAGGATCACCAGGGATCATGTTAAATATATATAATAATTACATCTATATAAATGTTTCTATATCACTACCACTAAGCAGTTAATATTAAGTGTATTTAATTGTTTATATTAGTTTATATATGGAAACTTAGTTCTCTAAACTTCCAATATAGAATTATTCTTTTCTTGCCCATCTAACTGCATCTTTGACATCCTTAGCTTTTACTCCCTCTTTTTTGAATTTTTCCTCTATTTCTTTTGACAGTTCTTCAAATTCTATTTTGTTCTTCATTATTCTATATTTTTCAGCTACATTATGTAATTGTTTCATATCAACTATTTCCTCTCCGCATTTACCACATTTATAATATTTATATTCAATATCTTCTGGTGTTTTGTCTGATTTTTCAGCCATTTCTCCATTACATTCAGAGCATTTTTTCATATTATATCTAACTTCAATAGGCTATTTAAGATTTTCTGCCCTATGGCTGTATCCCCCTTAATTTCAAGATAGGCTACGTCCCAACTTATAGGTTTTTCATCAATTAATAATATTATCTCTTTTCTTAGGTTAATAGGTATATTAGCATAAACTTTAAAGAATCTTTCTTTTCCCATATATATTAAAAAGTAAACTAAACTTATAAGCTTTATTGTTTGTTAACAAATAGGTTTTTAAACTCCCAATCCCTAATCTTATTAAATGAAAGCTGATGAGATAATAACTAATTGTTTAAAAAAAGAGAGTAATAAGCCAATAATAAAAGGAAGAACTTTCTGGAACTATTGTCAAAGTCCTTTCAATGTCTGGGCAGATTACTTTGCTGATGAAAAAGAAAAAGATCCTGAAAATAGTTATTTAAAAATATTATTTGCTAAAGGTAATCAACATGAGGAAGATTTCATTAAAAAAATTTATCCTAAAGCTGAAAAACTAAAATTCCCAACTAAAATAGATGCTTTCAAATTCTTTGTAAATGAAGCTTTTAAGAAAGTTAAAGCATTTCGTAATCCTTCTCTTTATTATCTTCCTGAAAGTTCAATAGCAGAGCCTGATATTCTTGAATTAAATAATAAACATTCTAGCTATTTCGGTAATTTTCATTATATTATTAAAGAAGTTAAATCAGCTAAAGAGCCTAAATATAAAGATATAATGCAAACAATGTTCGGTAATTATCTATTGTCTAAAATTCAAGGTTATCTTCCTTCTAAATTCTATATGATTAACAAAGATGATGAAGAGATTGAAATTAAATATAAAGATTATGAAAAAGATTTTCTAGCGATATACAAAGATATTAATGACATTGTTAATGGAAAGAAATACTATACTCCTACAAATCCTGCTGAATGGCCATGGAAAAGCTATGCTCTAAAAATATGCGAGGAAATAAAAGATGTTTCCTTGATTAATGGTCTTGGAGATAGCATGAAGAATAAATTAAATAAAAATGGAATAAAGAACTTAGATGATTTATCTAGAGTTAAAAAAGTAGATGGAATAAAAGAAGAAAGACTGGAAATGTTAAGATTGCAGGCTTATTGTATATTGCATGATAAGCATAAGTTTATTTCTAAAGTTACTCTTCCTAATCGTAAAATTGAGTTATTTCTTGATTTTGAAAGCTCTACTGACTTAAATATAGAAGATTTTGTTGGAAACATAGATTATTTGATAGGAGTGTTAAAAAGAGAGAATAATAAGGAAGTTTATATTCCTTTTATAGCAGATTCAATTGAAGATGAAGAGGGAATGCTGCATAAATTTCTAGATTTTCTTGCTGAGCTTGATAATTTTGTTATCTATCATTATGGAAACTATGAAGTTAGTAGATTTAAGGAATTATTTGATAAATATGATACAGATAAAGATTTACAACGGCTTGTTTTTAGCAATATGATAGATATACTTAAAATAGTAAGGAAAAGTGTTGTTTTGCCTGTTTATTCTTATTCTCTTAAGTCAGTAGCTCCCTATCTTAAGTTTAACTGGAGATTGAAAGATGTTGATGCAGGTGAATCAATTGCTTTGTATATGGAATATGTTAAGAATAATGATAAAAGACTATTAACTAAGATATTAACTTATAATGAAGATGATGTTATAGCTACGAGAGTTGTTAAGGATTGGATTGTTAAATAAGTTGTACTAGAATTTGTTACAGAGGGAAAAGAATAGATTTCTTTTCGAAATTTCCTAATATTATTCCATAACTTCCAAAAGTTATTTAAATGAAAGATTATTTTAATATTATTAAATGAAAGGTAAAAGTAAATCTTTAATTGGAATAGCTGGGGCATATTTTGTTGCAGCTGAACTTACTCAACTGGGCTATATTGCAACAGTAACTTCTAGAAATACAGAAGGCATAGATATTCTAGCTTCTAATTTAAATGGATCTAAATCCGCTAGTATTCAAGTTAAAACCAGTGATTTTGTTCATAGAGAATCGTTTAGTAGAAGTTGGCATATGGCAAAAAAGCAGGAGACTATATTTTCTTCTAAATTATTTTATGTTTTTGTTGATTTGAATCCAGGTGATAAAAAACCAGATTTTTACATAGTACCTAGTAAAATTGTTGCGGATTATATAAGAATCTCACATAAAAAGTGGTTAAATACTCTGGGTAGAAAGGGGCAAAAACATAATGATACTGATATGAGAACATATGAAATCAATGATGATAAGATTGCTAAAAAATTTCACAATAAATGGAAAAATTTGAAACTAGATTGAGAAATATTGAAACTTTTATATTCACAATTTCTCTTTTTTCTTGTCTTCAGAAAGTCTCTTCTGTATTCTTAACAATTGCATTAATGGTTCATTTGAATAGCTGAATTTTAAAGCATCTTGATTTAGTTCATTTAATATTTGTTTAAAAGTTATGATATCAAAAGATTCTTTTTTCATAAATTTCTTTATTATATCTTCATCTTTCTTATTAATATGGTTCATAAATAAAACTGTTCTAAACCCCTTACCATAAATACTTTCTATAGTTTTTGTCAATTTATTTCTATATCTCCCATCATTAATAATCTTAAGTGCCCTCTGTCCAGCTTTTTGTATTCTATTATGTGCCTTATATAATCCTTTAAAGTGATATTTATGAATTCCAACTCTCCATCCTTTAACTTCACCTATAATTTTATCTCTTGTTTTTGGATTTATAGCTATAATGTCTACTTCATAAGCAGAATTATGCATTTGATATCCTTTCTTTGTTTTTGTTCTTACTTTATGTTTGATTCTAACTTTTTTATTGGTTGTTACTAGATAATTTAAATTTTCTAGATAAACTCTAACTAATCCTTCATTTGCTTCTTCAGGCATAATTTTAATAATTAATTAGATTATTTAAGACTTATGTTACATCACAAACTATTTAACGAAGAGTATTTAAATAAGAAAATATATTATTCCTTCAGATGGATGATAAAACTACGATACACGAGTTAAAAGTTAAAATAAAGAAATTCTGTGAAGATAGAGATTGGGATCAATACCACGGAGCTAAAGACCTTGCAATAGGCATTATCACAGAATCTTCTGAACTTTTAGAACATTTTAGATTTAAATCGCAAAATGAAATAGAAGAAATGTTTAAAGATGGAGAAAAAAAAGATAACATCTCAGAAGAGATGGCTGATATAATGTATTTTCTTTTAAGATTGGCACAAAGATATAATCTGGATTTATCTGATGCTATGATAAAAAAGATGATTAAAAACGAAAATAAATATCCAATTGAAAAGGCTAAAGGATCTAATAAAAAATATACAGAACTATGAAACTTTACGAAAATATTGTAAAAGAATTCAAGGAAGATGTTGCTCAAAATAAAATAGCAGATAAAATATCTAATAAATATCAAGAGTATTATAAAAGAAGGGCTAATAAATCTGAGGTTAGATCCTGGATAAATTCTCTAAATTTTATTAAAAATGTTTTGGAATACGCTCCTATTGAAGAAAATAAAATTATTGTAGAATACGAGCTACCTTATTCTGAAAAAAGAATCGATGTTTTGTTATTTGGAAAAGATAAAGAAGGCAACGATAACATTGTGGTTATAGAATTAAAACAATGGTCTAATGAAAGTATAGAAGACTCTGAAAATGAAGGAAATATAAAGGTAGATTATGGAAAATTTAAAAAAGAATCTCCTCACCCATCATTACAAGTTGAAGGCTATTATTGGCATTTAAAAGATTTTTTAACAGTGTTTGATGAAAAGCCAAAAATTTTCTTAAGTGCATGTGTTTATTGTCATAATTATAATAGAGGAGAAAACGAAGTACTTTATTTACCTAAATTTAAAGAAATTCTTGATAATTATCCTTTGTTCTCAAAACAAGAAATGATTGATTTTGGAAAATACCTTAAAATAAAACTGTCCTCAGATTCAGGATTGGAGGTCTTTGGAAGATTTAATCACAGTATTCTAAGACCTTCTAAAAAATTAATGGATCACACCGGTGATATGATTAATAAACAACAAATATTTCATTTAATCGATGAGCAAATCACATCTTATAAAGCAATAATGCACCAAGCAAAAAATTTGGCAAAAGCGAAAGAAAAATCAGTAATTATTATTAAAGGTGGTCCTGGAACTGGAAAGTCTGTTATAGCATTAGAAGTCATGGGAGAATTATTAAGAAAAGGAATTAATGTAATCCATGCTACTGGGTCTTCTGCATTCACAAACACTTTAAGAAAAATACTAGGAACTAGAGCAAAAAACCAATTCAAATTTTTTAATAGTTTTGTTGATCCTTCAAAATATAAAGAGGACGGAATAGATGTTTTAATTTGTGATGAAGCACATAGAATCAGAAAGACAAGTGAAAATAAATACACAAAAAAACATCTAAGAACAGGTGAACCTCAGGTAAATGAATTAATCAAATCAGCAAGATTAACTATATTTTTTATAGATGAAAAACAAGTTGTCAGACCAACTGAAATGGGAAATATTAAATTAATAAAAGAAGCCGCCAAAAATTTTAATGCAAATATCTATGAAATGCCAGAATTAAAAACTCAATTCAGATGTGGAGGTTCTGGAAATTACTTAGAAAAAATTGAAAAAATATTGCAGATTCAAGAAGAAGGAGCTGATATAGAAATTGATGAAGAAATTAAAATGGAATTTAAAATTGTACACTCTCCAGATGAATTAAAAAAAATAATTGATCAAAAAAATCTAGAAAAGAAAAATTCAGCAAGATTAACAGCTGGTTTTTGTTGGCCTTGGAGTAAACCAAATAGTGATGGATCCCTTGTTAATGATGTAAAAATCGGAAATTTCGAAATGCCTTGGGAGAATAAAGATGAATTTTGGAGGTGGGCCACAGAGGATTCAGGCATGAAACAGATAGGAACTGTTTATACCTCACAAGGATTTGAATTCGATTATGTTGGGGTAATATTTGGCAATGACTTAGTTTGGAGTAAAGAAACAAAAAGTTGGAATGCCAATCCTGAAAAATCTTATGATAACATGGCTAAGAGAAGGAATGATGAATTTACTAAACATCTTAAAAATGTTTATAGGGTTCTTTTATCGCGAGCACATAAAGGAGTTTTTATTTATTTCATAGACAAAAATACCAAAGATTACTTTAAAAATAAAGCTAAAGAACTAGGATTGAGAGTCTAACCAATTCCAATATCTATTTTTTCCTATAATAATATGATCTAAAACAAATATATTGAGCATCTTACCAGCTTTTATAATCTGCTTTGTGATTTTAATATCCTCTTCAGAAGGCTCTGGGTCTCCAGAAGGATGGTTGTGAATTAACATAATAGCAAAAGCACCTTCTTTAATAGCTTCTTTAAAAACCTCCCTAGGATGTATCAGACTATTATTTAATGTACCGATAGAAATTCCTTCTTTAATGCCAATAATTTTATTTTTAGTATCTAATAAGATTAGAGATAAAACTTCTTTATTATAATTACTCATTTTATCGGCAAATATATTAAAAACATCTTCAGCGTTTTTTATTGATTTAGAATATCCATTATTAATCAATTTATTATATCTCTTACATATCTCAACCAAACTAAATATCTGTAATGCTTTATTATAATCCCAATTGCATTCTTTAGCCAAATCTTTTACAGATAAGTTCTCTAATCTATTAAAGTTATATTTTCTTAATAGTTTATTTGACAATTCAAGAGCTGATTCTTTCTTATTTCCAAAACCAAATATTATAGATAATAATTCAGCATCATCCAAAGAACTAGCTCCATTTCTTGTTAATTTAAATCCAGGCCTATTAAACCAAGGTATATCTTTTATTTTCATTATTAGTCACTATTCTTTAGTCTCTATTTTAAATAGAATAGAGAAAATTTTATAAAATGTTCGGAAAGAAACAAATTAAGGAGATGTTAATAGAAAGATTTATATATAAGTTTATATATATATTTATATAATTATATATAAAAGAGGTGTATTGCGTGAAAAAAAGAGGGAGAGAACATAATCGAGGGGGTCTTATGTATCAGGAAGCAATACACTATCCAAACTTAAAAACGGTCCTTATGGTAGAAGATGTAATAAAAAACGCGAACAATCTATTGACAAGGGAAAAATTAAAGAAGATGTTACCAACAAAAACAATGCATCAAACATTAAACATAATCTTAAAATATCTTGAGGATAGTGGAAAAATATTAGATGGAAGAAAGGGAATTGTATGGATCTACAATCCAAGCAGTAAATTAGAAAGAGCTATAAAAGAGGGGATTGAAGTTTGACTTTTAAAGGAAAACCAGTTACAGTAATGGTTATAGGGGAAGCAAAAGAAGAGCTGAAAGAATTAAATAAAGTTGTAGGTGAGGAAAAATCCAAGAACATTCTTAGCAGCAATAATCAAACATTATTAAAATCGATAGATCAAAAAATAGAATTATTAAAAGATAATCCAGAATATGGAGTTCATATTCCAAAAGATAGAATACCAAAAGAGTATATAATTAAGTATGATGTAAACAATTTATGGAAAGTTAATCTTTCTGGTGCTTGGAGAATGATTTATACAATAAAAGGAACTGAAGTTGAAATATTAGCTTTAATATTAGATATTTTAGATCACAAAGATTATGAAAAAAAGTTTGGTTATAGGAATTAAGAAAGTTTCGAAAAGAAATCTATTCTTTTCCCTCTGTAAAGGTTTCTAGTAAACCTACCTCTTCCTCGCCTGCCTTTTAACCAACTTCCAAAGCTCATCAATTATCTTTAAAGGAACTTTAATCTTATATTTATACTTTAATTTCTCCAATAAATATCCTAAATCAATTAAAGCAGATTCTTTTCCTAATCTTGCTTGATTCTTAGCTTCATCAACTAATATCTTCCAATTTATTTTATTTTTAGCAAGATTTACTATATCATTCTCATCTTTTAATCTTCTTGTTGCACATTTCATTATTATAATATCATGAACATCAGCTATTTTTAATACAAAATTACTGCTAAACTCATGAATATCAAGAGCTCTTTTCTCCATATTCTTAGAAAATTTAAAGTCAATAACATCTAATACAAACAAATCAAGCCTATTATCACCTAAATATATCATTTCCGGACTATTGTCTTTCTTTCCATATATTTTCCTTGAATCCATTTCTCCATATCCAAGAGACTTTGCAGCTTCCTTAAACTCTTCCCTGTCTTTTATTTCTGTAAACACTAAATCAATATCTAATGTATTTTCCTTAAATCCATGAAACATCATAGCTGTTCCGCCAATGGCATAAGCAATTATTCTTCTTTTTAGTCTTTTTCCTATCTGTATGAATAAATTTTCCTGTTCCTTTATCTCTATCATTTGTAATCCTCTAAATCATTATTATTAAAAGGCAGATAAACCTTCCATCTCTCTTGAATTTTATTATAGTCTTGAGATCTTAATTTATAAATTATATATAAATATCTGTCATTTCTTTTTGGTATTGCTTTATTTCTAAATCTTTTGCTCATCTTTCTTATCTTTCTTACTTTTATCAAAGCTAGATCATATAATGCTCCTATCTCTCTTAAAACATCTTCTTGCTTGGCTAATCTGTAAAGTTCATTCCAGTCTTTTATTTTTCTAAAAAGGCTTAATCCAGCTAATATATATCTTAATTTTCTTGATTTAACAGCATAAACTAATGTTTCTTCAATACTTGGCTGCCTTCCATATATCTTGTAAACTTCTGAAGATGCCAATTTAACAGGAGAATATTTGTTTAACACATCAATATAGCTTGTTCCGCCCAATGCATTTGCTTTGCTTATATAATAAATCCTTTTTTTATCTGAATCATATTTTGTTTTTATATATCCCTTTTTTCTTAATCTATGAACAAGATATACTGCCCTAGTCCTGTTTATGTTAAATGTGCTTTTTATTGATTCTAGGGTTTGTAATCCCTGTATTCTATTAAGCAATTCGTTCGTTTTCATAAAGTTAAATGTAGCAGAACTAATATATAAACTTTACTATTATATTAAACTAATAGTTAAATGTAAGAATAATAAGAAAGTTTCGAAAAGAAACAAAGTGTCAGAATAATTAAATGCACTTAATCATAACTATCTAGTAACAAATAGAAACATTTATATACAAGTATTACATATTATAATTGTTGCATATAAAATCCTTTTCGAAAGGATCCTACTGCTTATGTGGTGGGGCTTGACAAGTAGAAAAGGTATTGTAACTTAATCTTTCTCTATATGTTCATTTTCACTTATAATTCTTTTTTTGATTATATCATAATATTCTGAATTATTATGTTCAATAAATTGAAATATACTCCCGCAAATTAAGTCAACAGCCTGTAATTCTTCACTAAGCCCTGAGTTTAATGTCTCAATTTTTACTACAAAAGCATTTTTATTATCTTTCATTTTATTATAATCTTGTTCTGTTATATTTGCTACACCAATTCTCGTTTTAAATTTCTTCTTTTTATTGCCATCTTCACCTAAAATTCCACCTTCGCTTTTTGTGTAGTTTAGTAAATTAAAGTAATAAGGTTTTTTGCCAAAATAATCTAAATCAGCTGTTATCTTCTGGGGTTTTATCTTATTAGCTTCTTCAAGAATATGTTTATATAATTCTGGCATTATGCTTATTTTTATATCCTTATCAACACTTTTCCCAGTTTTGTTAAAAGTAGTATAATAAATTTTTATCTCTAAATCAGCTAGCTCTTTCAATATTCTTTTTAATAAGTCTTTATCTGGAAATCCATAAAACTTTATTTTGCCGCCATTATGGTTTAACCAATATGCTGTTTTATTTTTATCTAACAATCTTTTTTTAACATTTCTTATTATTTTATTTAACCTCTTTTTCTCATTAGTACAGACTAAACACATTACAAGATTTTTAGAACCTTTTGCTCCATAATCTCCGCTTTCGTCAATATAGGCAAATTCCATTGTAATCACTTTATAATCTTCTTAATAAATTAGAAAAAGCATTTTATTTAACATTTAAATACTCTTCGTTAGAAAGTTTTGAAAAGAAATCTGTTCTTTTCCCTCTGTAAAAAATTCTAATACAAATTAATTTTCTTTTAGATTTTATTTCCTTTCTTATCTATATTTCAAGAAGCCACTTCCAGACAGGAATAGCTTTGATTATCTTATCTTTTATCACAAATTTATCGTTCTGATTATAAGTCAAAATCATTCCATTTTTTAATTTAAATTTATTCATAGCTTCTAGCAAGCCATTTATTTCTCTATCTTTATTATCTCTGTTAATTTCATAGCACACTTGAATTGCCTGCGTTATACTTGTTCCATCTCGAACTAAGAAGTCACATTCGTTATTTTCCTGAAAATAAAATATATTTTTATACCTTTTTCTTAGATTGATAAAAACTACATTTTCAAGTAAACGTCCACGATCATCAAAAAAAGAACTTGAATTCTTTATTGAAAGACCATTGTCAATGGAATAAATTTTTTTTGGTCTGACAAGCATTTTTTTCAAAGAATAGTCAAATCTTGGAATTGTAAATATCATATATGTATCTTCAAAATAAGAGATAAATGAAGTTACACTATTAACAGAACCTAGCTTAAAGCTTTTCTTTAGAGAATTATATGTAAATTGTTTTCCAATGTTTGTTAAAAGATAAACTGCCAAATCATTTAATATCTTTTGATTTCGAATCTTATATCTAGTTGTGATATCTCTGGCAATAACATCTTTTAATAATTCTTGAAGTATATCAGGTCTCTTTAATTTTAGATATTCTGGAAACCCCCCATCTATTAGATATCTTTCAAAAGATTTGATATTAAACTTATCTTTGTTTAAACTAATAAATTCTTTAAATGAAAACGGATAAATCTCATGTGTTAGATGTCTTCCAGTAAGTTTTGTTCCAAGCTCTTTGCTTAAAAGAGAAGCATTTGAGCCTGTTATTACAACATGTTTTTTAGTATCTATCAATCTTCTAACAAAAAGCTCCCATTTAGGAATATTCTGTATTTCATCAAAGAAGTAATAATCTTGATCTTTATATTCTTCATGAAATATCTCATCAAGCTTTTCAAAGTCGCTAATTTCAAAGTCAGTTGCTCGTGAATCTTCAAAATTAAAATAATAATATCCTTTAATTTTTTCCATTAATTGTCTTAATAAAGTACTTTTGCCACATCGTCTTATTCCAGATAATATTACTGCAAATGGTATGTCTATCTTTATTTTATCTGATTCTTCTCTATGAACCCCTAATTCAAATAAAGATAATTCTTCCCTTTGTATTTTGACTACTTTTCTTAATGTTTCTTTGTCTATCATATGAAATCAAATAAATATCCTTCTTTATAAAGGTTTGCATTAGTAATATAAACTATTGTGCATTAGTAATGCACACTATTTCATTCTTCTATTGTTCCTTTGGTTTTTTATCCTTAAATATTTGTTTTAAAAGAGTCATAAAGAAAGTTTCGAAAAGAAATCTGTTCTTTTCCCTCTGTAAATATTTCTAGTACAAAATCTTCGTTAAAACAAATTCATTATAAAATTTATACAAAATATTATTAAACTATTAATGCTTCTCTTTCTTTACAATAATCTCGATATGTTATTAATGTATCAAATATTTCTTTTCTGCTTTTACTATCCATATATTCACTGATTCTAATCCATTCAGCAATTATTAATTTTAAAGTTCCAGATTGATATTTTCCTTCAATTAAATCACTAACACCATTAAATTCTAATACAAATGGAGCATATCTTAATGTAAATGATGTAACATCACGTACTGCATCAATTACTTTTGTTCCTAAACCACGATCAGTATTTAAAGAATTAGATTTTCTTCTATTTTCAATAATATCTTTTCCCAATAATAAATATTCAACAGCTGATTTTAATTTTCCCATAAAAATATCAAAAATTATATATTTATAAACCTTTCGTTTTGTTACTATTTAAAAATAATAATTATAAAAAAAGAATAAAACCGTGCTAGTTATCTTAATTTTAGCTCTTGGACTATTAGTAAACGCAGACTGAAAACCTCGTTACCTTGGTTCTTACATCTCGTTCCTATCAACCTTGTCTTCTACAAGCGTCCTTAAATGGTGTCTCTTTTCTAGGGGTCCTTCGTCCTTAGATGCTTTCAGGACTTATGACTGTATGGCGTAGCTGCTCGGCCTGCCTTGCTAGACAACCGATCACCAGAGGCCACGGTCCATCGTTCCTCTCGTACTAAATGATCCTTCCCATCAGACACCAACACTTCCACCAGATATCGAACAAACTGTCTCACGCATGATATTCCAAATCTTTCGAAATGGCATGGACTATACCTTCATCCTATTTCTTGCGAATAGGCGATTGGCATGTTAGCCTTACATTTGTAAGACTCTTGGCTTTCGCCTCAGTCTCTACAGGGGTAATGATTTACTTAAAGATAAACAAAATATTTTGCAAGTTTTATTTATCAATAAACCACACCTTCCCTCGGTATTGCCATAACTTTACAGTTTAAAAAGTTAAGGTTTCACCGATATGAGCCAATTTTATTTTTCGTAAAATTACTTTTACGCAACGCCACTGTTGACGTTCTGAACCCAGCTCACGAGCCGCTTTAATGAGTAAACCCCTCCACCCTTGGCTGCCTACAGTTCAATGAGCGAACAATTTAATTAATATTCTTAAACGTTTAGCCTTTACTGGATGTGAAGAACCAATCAAATCATGAAATTTATGAATATTACTTTGTGTTATTTTTAAAACATAACAATCTTTATTCCAATAAACATTTCCTGTTCTAATATTAATAAAGTTTAAATAATTTCTAATAAAATCTAAACTTTCTTTATTCTTCTGTGAAAACTTTACCTCTAAATTCTTCTTGACTATTTTATTTATATTTTCTAAATGTGGACATCCACCTTCAGCATCCCAAAAACCCCTTATATAAGATTTTTTAACACCATCTTCACTTTCTTTAATTAATTTTGGAGTATTCCAATTCTCTTGTTTTTGTTTTACTTCAAAAAGTAATTTGAAAAACAAATACAAAGTTTTTGATCTAATCCTTATCATATATAAGTCGTGTTTATTATTTTCAATTTCATTATCTAAATCGAAAAGTTTTTTTAAATAGTTCTTTACAATAAACAAAGATTCTTTGTATTTACTGTAAAAAGCAACTGTATATTCATTACTTTCCTTAATTACACTTCCATCTCTTAAAACACCAACTAAATATGCTAATTCTTTTGTTACCTTTTCTGGAATCTTTATTTCTATATTTGAATTTTTTAGTAAAAGTTTAATTTTATCTTTATTTCTTAAATTAACTAAGTCAAAATAGACTGCTCTTTTACCTTTCAACATATAATATAAAGTTCCCTTATTTATCTTGTTGTCTCTGCAATATTTTGTTAATGTTGTTTTTCCTATTTCTTTCTTTAGTTGTCTTTCCACATTTAATAGTCTTATATCTCTTAGATTGAAATGTTCTTCACATTCCAGCTTATCTATGAATTTCTCAAACAAATCCATAAAAAACTAAACGCAAAAGCTATTAATAAATTTTAGTGTTCGCTCATCGATATTCTGCACAGCCATTGCAATGACATTAAGATTTAACTTATATGTCTTGGTTGCGACGAGCCGACATCGATGTAGCAAACCGCGCCGTCGATTTGAGCTCTTAGGCGCGACCACTCTGTTATCCCCGAGATAGCTTTTCTGTCATACTTAGCCCCCATTAAGGAGGACATAAGGGTTCGCTAGACCCGAGTTTCCTCTCTGTGTTGTATATTGTTAACAACCCAGTCAGGCTAGCTTATGCTCTTGCACTCTACTCTGGATTTCTAACCCAGATGAGCTAACCTTTGGGCCCTGCTGATATCTTTTCAGCAGGGTGCCGCCCCAGCCAAACTACCCGCCTATAGATGTCCTTTATTTCTAAAGTTAGTAACGTAGATTTTGCAGGGTGGTGTCTCATTTTTGCCTAAACTTAATCTAGCGACTAAGCCTCAACAGCTACCACCTACGCTGCACAGCAATACCCACATCACAACCACAAGCTGTAGTAAAGTTCTACGGGGTCTTTGCGTCCCGCTGGAAGTCTCCGGCATTTGCACCGGAATTGTATGTTCAGGGGATTTCAACTAGGGACAGTAGAGATCTCGTTACGCCTCTCATGCACGTCGGCGTTAAACCGACAAGGTATTTCGCTCACATCTGTTACTTTCAAGACCTTTTTACAAAGGCGGACATTTTTACATGTCTCCTAACATCGCTGCTAGGGTCGGACCATATCTTGTTTCTTTCGAAACTCTGGCGTATGGCCTCTGGGGATTCAAGAATTAATTAAGAAATTTTTCCAATCCACCTGAAATAACAATCGGAGCATTTATGACAACTATATTATAAGCAGTCAAAAATAATCCTTTTGCTAGAAGTTTTTTTCTATCCTTCCATTCATTGTCAGAACAATTAGTTCCCCAATATTCAGGTCGATCTAAATGTCTTGTATCAATAAACCATTTTACAATTCCATAGATAGGAATAAAATCCCGTTCTCTATATATTGCAAGTTCTTTGGTTGCCATACAAGACGGAACAACTTCTCTATTTATAAATCTTGTCTTTCCTGCATGATTGTCTGCACTCATAGCATTTTCACCTATCATCGCGAATATATAAATTCTTCGACGAATTCACCGACGGTAATTGTCAGTTCGGTAGCTTGAGATACACAGACTTTCCAGCATATAGCCAGATTTTGTTAAGGCAACTTTGTGCTTACCTTAAGAGAATTATAGTTATTCCCGCCGTTTACTAGCTCTTAGCTCCATTGAAATGAAGTTTCAAGTACTAGCACTGGGCAGACGTCACTCTCCATACACACCTTCGCAGGCTCGCGAAGAGTTACGTTTTTGATAAACAGTCGGACCTCTCTAGTCACTGAGCCCTATAATTGCATTTATAAAAACACAATATCAGGGATTCCTTATGCCGAAGGCACGGAACTAATATGCCGAGTTCCCTTAGTTGAATTACTCCCTCATACCTTAGGCTTTTAACCTAGGGGCACCTGTGCCGGTTCTTGGTATGAATACTCAAGATTCATGCAAAGACCTTTTTCATGGACTCAAGATATCAGCTGAACAATCCTTGCGAACTGCTATTCTCAGATTTACCCAAGTTCTCATCATTACGATACTCCCTTGACTTGTTCTGATTAACGCTAACAGTTATTAACGTCAGCTTACTCCAAAGTGTCAGGTCTTAGCCTTATGTTGCCATATGTACTTAAGTAGTATCGGAATATTAACCGATTTCCCTTTCCAAAAAGTCAATTACGACTTATGTTAGGATCAACTTACTCTTAGCTGAACTGCAGTGCTAAGAAACCCTTGCCCTTTCGGTATCGGAGATTCTAACTCCGTTTAGCTCCTACTATTGCCAGGATTCTCATTCTTAGTAGATCAACTTCTTCTCACGAAAAAGCTTCTGCTCTACAAAGACGCCTACCTACCACTCTGCAAATAAATGCAGGTCTATAGTATCGGTAATTAGCTTAGCCCCGTCCATTTTCAGGGCTCGTAATCTTGACAAGTAAGCTGTTACGCTTTTTTTAAAGGATGGCTGCTTCTAAGCCAACCTCCTCGCTGTCTGTGATTACAAACACCTTTCACCCTTTAACACTTAGCTAACATTTCAGGACCTTAACTATAGTCTGGGATGTTTCCCTCTCGCAACAGACGTTTATCGCCTGCTCCCGTTTCCAAGTTTCTTCGATGTTAAGATATTTTGAGTTGGACAGTGAGCCGAGGAATTTCTTCCCTTAAACTCTCAATCCGTACCTCTACCCTCTCAACAATCTCCACTCAGACTTGACTGCGGCCAACTTCGGTAGGAACCAGCTATCACCACACTCGATTGGCTTTTCACCCCTAACCCAAAGTCAGAAGAACGCTTGTCCACAGCACCTCTTCACACCTCCACAAG
>CAZJUI010000015.1:17907-24339 GCA_964549185.1 Candidatus Woesearchaeota archaeon | reverse complement strand
AAAAAGGAGGCAATGCCTCTATTCTACTTAAATTTTAGGATTGCACCAGAGCCCTTTTCTTAAGGTTATGGTTTTATTGTTGCAGTATAGGTAATCTGTGATTCATAGATGCCTGCTCTTAATCCTAATGGCGGGATAATGTGGAAGTGTAAAGGCAATACCTCTCTTCCTTCTTGGCTTTCACAGGAATATCTAATGCACCTCTTTAAACCTTCTGTATAGATGAATAATCTCGGGTTATTGATTAGATTGATATTGGTTAGATTATCTCCTGGGAATAAATCTGATTGTTGGTTATCATCATCTAATTGTAATGTATTTCCTAGATTTTCTGTTGATGGCAAGTTCCAACTATCTGTAAAGCAGGTTCCTGGAGTGGTGCATGTTGGATTAGTTGAGCTCCAATCCAAATTGAGTATGGCATTTCCCCAGTTTTCTATTCTATATCTTGTTGTTCCTGGATTAAATTGATTTAATGTATTCGGATTTGTACCTAGCTGTAATATTGTTGTTAACTGTTTGTTATCATCGATTAACCCAGTTGAAATTAATGGCATATATTCCCATGCTCCATCCCTCTCTGAATCTGGGTTTTTTTGAATTTCCAATTCTGTTATGTTAACTGTGTAAGAATACAATCCTGGAGCTATGTAGAATTGCATTGTTCCAGCTGGTCCTTTTAATGTATTGAATGTAAAGTTGCAGTTATTTCCTGATGAAACAACTTTGTCCAGCTTTAATTTGAAATCTGCAGTTGGTTCTATACAGACTCCAGGAGCATTTAAGCAGAAGTATACTGTTCCATTTTGTGTTGCTAGATCACATGATTGATCTAAATCTGTTGTTGAAACTATCACATTTAAATTGGTTACATTATTATGGCTTAATGGGATTATTGAACAGCTAAATGAAGTGCAATCTTTTAATGTTCCATCATTTGTTATGAAAACTTTATCCACATCTGGAATTGTAGATGGATGAAGTCCAAGCACAACAAATTTATTATCTGTCATATTAATCTCTTTACCTGCCACTAAATTATTCTTAGATGCACCTATACTATAATTAGATGGTTGATATTCAAATGTCATATTCCTTACAAACTCTGTTAATGTTTTTCTTGGAATTTTTCCACTTAGATCAGTGATATCCTCGAAAACTTTTTCAAATGTTCTATTTATCCCCTTAACAGTTGCTCCTTCTATTGGGGTATCTATTGGTGCTAGACTATCATTGACATAAACATCTAGATACCATTGTGTGATTATCGTCCCATTCTCATGAGTTATGATTGTTCCAGTTTCATTGGTTTTATCAAATGTGGAATTTATGAAATAAGTTGTTGTATTTGCAAAAATGGAAATATCATAGTCATTATCTGATTTTATTCTTGAATCTATTATCTTGTTTTGATCTCCACTATTTGATTTTACTATTACTGCAGAAGCCCATCCAGAGAATGAACTAGACCCTTGTGTGATTAATTCATTATTTTTTATGAAGTTATATGGACCTTCTAGTATTATTGCGTTGGGGAAATTTCCTGAACCTGAAGTTGTTATGTTATTATTTAATATATCATTTGAAAATGATTCTAGTGTAACTTGAATTCCTGCTCCATTTGTACCTTTGGTATAAATTCTGTTTTCTTTAATAGTATTGTGATTATTTTTTTCTAGCCATATTCCTGTTCCGAAGAAATTTTTTGAGTTTATTGTATTATTTTCTATGAGCATTCTTGATCCATTTGCCAGATTTAATCCATATGCAAAGGTTTCTTTAGGTTCAAAAAAGTTGTTTTTAATTACAGCAAATGCTGATCTTATCAAAAATCCTCTTTCTGATGATTGTGATGGATTTCCATAATCTGTAATATTTGAATATGTTATTGATAAATTTGAATTTGCAAATGGAACTCCAGATCTGCTGTTTGCCAAGAATCCATAATAATTAGTTGAGGTTGTCGTATTTATCTTGGATGCATTTATTATTAATTTTGCTAACGAGGAATTATCTACAAAGATAAATCTCTTTTTTGGAGCATCATCTAATATTAAAGTAATATTATTTAATGTTAGATTGCCCCTTACTGTTAGATTTCCATTTAGGTTAATAATTGTATTTTCACAATAAACTTCTTCTGATCCTTGAATTAACCAGTCTCCTGATGGATTACATTTATCTGGAGGCAATGTTATTGTGATGAATGTGCTGTTTGTTAAGTTAGTTACTTGTTGTGCCCTGCTATTCCCTTTAACTGCCTTAATTGTGTAGTTTGTATATGGTGTTTTTTCCATTCCTCCTGCTAATAATCCTGTTATTTTATATTCAGATAGATTTATTGTAATTATTCTTCCATTGGAATCTGTGTAACCGTTAAATGCAATATTATTATATGTATCATTAATTATTACATTTACATTTTCAGCTGGCAATAAAAATGAATCTAATATTGTAACGTATAAGAACCATTTTACATGGAAGAATGAACCATAAGCTAATGTAACCTTATCTTTGTCAAATGTTGTGTTAATAAATAATATGCTAGCTGAATTGAAATTAATTTCTTGGGATTGTCTTGAATCTATTTTGCTGTTTATAGCTGTAAGATTTTTAGCATTATCATTAATTGCATAACTATTTGTATCATAAGTGGTTATATTGCTATTAATCAATGTGTTTCCATCACTTCCTGATCCCAGATATAATCCATTGGAATTTACTTTATCTATTGTAATTTTATTATCTATTAATGTATTATTTGCTGATAATACTATTTGCATTGCACTCCCACCAGCAACATTTTTTATGGCAACTGTATTATTATAAATAAAGTTATAATGAAGCATTCCGCTTCCAGTTATTACCAAACCATTGCCTACACCGAAGAATATATTTTTTGCATTTGTTGTTATTCTATTATTCGAAATATTAAATCCGAGTATTGAATTTTTATTAAATGTAGGTTGAAGAATAACTAATGCATCTCCCTCTGCAAGATATTGTGTGGTATTTATTTCATTATTATTTATTGTATTATTATAAGATTCTGTAAAGAATACTCCATTAACATGCCTGCTATTATCTATCATCCATTCTGCAACTATGGTGTTATTTTCTAATATATTGTTTGATGATTTATTATAATAAATTCCATATGATGAAATTGATTGTCTTAATCCCGGATACAATAGATTTCCTCTTATAATTGTGTTATTTGTACTTATGAATAATCCTTTTGTAACTGGAAGACTTGTATCTACCCCGCCACCATAATCTGTTACTATGCTATTTTCTAGAGTGAAGTTTGCTTTTGGTCTTACATTAAATATGTAGAAATTTATAGGTGGCTGGGTCTTTAATGCTGAAATATTTGAGTTGTTGATTATTAATTCTCCTGTATCATTAACTTTAATTTCTGTCTTGAAATCTCCTATGTTTGTATCTAATGTAAGATTTACATGGTCTAATGTTAATTTTCCATTTACAGTTAAGTTTTTTCCACCAGTTATTCCCATTATATCTATGTTTGTATATTGACAAGTTACTTCCCTACCTTGGGGAATTACTAAATCTGTATCAGTAGGAACATGACATGGATCACATTCTTCAGGGGTTGCAACCTTAAATGAATCCATTCCGATTCCATCTCCTGTATTATTACATTCTTTAGAATCACATGCAATAAACTGCCATGAAACATTTGAACCATAGGTAGCTGCGACTCTGGTTATATTTAAACTTGTTCCGAATGTGTCTCCTAAACCTGCCCATCCTGTTCCAGTTGTTATTGTTGAACTATTCTTGAAATTATCATCTGCATCTAGATCGATTGTAAATGTATAGTTCTTTAAATCTACATCTTCAGTCCAGTCTGTTCTAAATTCTACTAAATCCCCTGGACAAATTACTGTTGCGTTTGTTCTTGGATTATTCCATTTTGGAATATCTACTGAATAAGTAACTTCTAGGTTATGACCTCCTGCTCCATAGGTATATTTATCTTGAGTACTTCCTGTTCTTTTTACTCCCAAAATAAATCTTTCGTACTGTAAATCATTTTGCAAGTCTTGGTTTGCCTGTGTGCCCAAGTTAACTATTTTCAATGATCCTGAATTAAATCCTGTTGCTGTTGCATATTGTGTAGATGATGTAATCTTTGACCATAATCCTGATGATGAAGTACAGGAATAACTGCTTAATGGGTTTGTTGCTCCCATTTTCATGAAGCTGAATGATGAAGATGCATAATCTGCAAGGTTAAATAATGAGTGTTTGAAATCAACATTTTCAATTTTTGCATTTATTGGAATTGAGGATGTTTTATACTCCTGGAATGCTCTTCTGTCATTGAATGGAGTAAATGTAAATGGATCTCCGATACAATCTATTCCAGGTTCGTATCCTACTCTCAATAAAGAAGCTGTTGGACTGTCACATGAATAGCTTATTGAAGCTGTACAATATGGTGCTATGTAATCTGTGAATTTATCTGCTGTTATATCATAGTTTATGTTTGTTGTTGTCAATGAAATAGTTGGATCAAGATAGATATTATTTAAATTTGTTATATTTTCTATTATGATTTCTTGAGGTGAATTTATATTTATTGCATATCCTGAAACTATTAAATCTGTAAATCCCAGTTGTATATTATTTGGCAAGTAAATATTTTCATTGTCAAATGTTGCTTTGCCTAAGTCTAGATTTGTTTGCAATTTTAATTTAATATTTTGTATTCCTGATTTAATGTCATCTGGAATGTTTGTTATTGATATTGAATATTTATATAAATCTGTTTTATCTATTGAGACGTCAAATAATATGTTTTCATCTAATAAGTTAATATTTTCAGGTGTGTAGATTGTATTGTTATATGTTAATTGTGGAACTAAAGTTAATTTATTATTTTCAAAATCTATGTCTAGTTTACAATCTTTGTATGTAACATTAGCAATATCTACAAATTGTTTATACTTTCCAAATTCATCTTTGATGTTTAATGTATTTGGATGCAATATTACTTTTTCTTTATTATTATTCAGTTTAACTTTTTCAAAATTCTCTCCTATTTCCAATACATTTTGTCTTTCTCTTTTATCTAGTGGTTTAACTTCTGGACATAATCCTGAATATGGAGCATTTATCTTCTTTATTTCTAATATATTAGATGAAATTCCATCTATTGTGAATATTAAATCTGGACTATTATCATTTCCATCCTGATCATCAAACCAATTTGCTTTCCATTTTAGTTTGGCTTTGTTATTCTTTAATGTAATATTTTGTGGCAAGTTAATTTCTGGAACTATATCATTTGGTGTTAATGTGTCAACTTCTTCATATGTTATTGGGAATTCAATATTATTACAGTTATTACTTTCTATAATTAAGTCAACGTAAGACGAATTTAACACAGAGGAATCTGACCATGAAACATTATTAATTATACATGTTGTTGGAGATATTATTTCTTGAGATATGCAATCTGGGATACCATTATTATCTAAATCCTGGTTACATTTGGAAGCAATTTCTTGTTTAACATCTATAGTTGTTGATAAACTTACATCATGTGTAAATGTTTGTTGTCCTTCTATTGTTTTAGGTATTAATTCTATTTTATTAATATTACCAACTAAGTTATAATTGTAAGTTGTTTCTATGAATGATGTTTCTAGTGGATTAACTCCATTAATATTAGCTGATTGAGTTCCTTTGTCTCCGTATAATCTAATAATAAATGAATTAATTGAAGTTTGCGAATTACTTTGAACTAATAATCTAATCTTCTGTAGATCAATAGATGTTGCTTGTTTTATTTCAAAGTTAATTGGAACTGAACTTGAAATTATTTTTTCTGTTGATCTTTGTAAACTTAATGTTTGTTGATTTGAATATGTTATTACTATGATTGATAATATTATTGCAAACCCTATAAGCAATACAGATGCAATTAATGGAGATACTCCTTTCTTGTTAAAGTGTTCTCTTTGTAAATATCTTTTATGTTTCATAGTTTTTTCTTAATCCTCGAATAAACTGTCCAGATAGTTGAGTTTGAAAGTGAAAGTTGAGAAGCTATTGATGAAAGAGAAATTTGTAAAGAATCTTTTAGATAGTGAACTAATGATTCTAATGGGCTTAGTTTTCTATTAGAGAATATTTCAACTGGAATTTCTATACCTTCTAATTTTGAGAATTTTTCTTTAGATTTTTTAGAAGCTTTTTGATATGTTGTCCAGATAGTTCTGTCATTACGTTTTAAGATTAAAGCTATTTGATGATAAGATAATGATTTATTTTCTTTAAGGTATTTAACAACAATTTCTAATGTTGATAGTTTTTTGCTATTTAATATCGAGAAAGGAATGATGTTCTTTTCTAGTCTTCTTTGTATGTCTTCTTTACTAAGCTTATGAAATTCTTGTA
>CAZJUI010000015.1:0-17807 GCA_964549185.1 Candidatus Woesearchaeota archaeon | reverse complement strand
TTCTTTTCTAGTCTTCTTTGTATGTCTTCTTTACTAAGCTTATGAAATTCTTGTAGATGTTCAAAGAATAAGTTGACAATATCTTCGTTTTTATTAAAAATTGGGCTAGCTAAATCTGTCTTTTTTAGCTTTTCCTCTTTTTTAGCCATAATTTAATACTTACTATGTAAATAGATTATTTATAAATTTAACTATTTTGTAGAATTTTATACTTATTATGTAGAAATAGGAAAATTGGGTGTTTTTATTGGAAAATTAATGTAAATTTGGTTTATTTTATTTGTTCAGCGTTATTGTAAGAATCTAAGAATAGTTTTTTCATTATCTTAACGAAAGGGATATCTCTTACCAATAATGTAACGTTTGATTTTATTAAGGATATTAGAACTTCTTCATCTGTAATATTAATAGCTACTCCTTCATTATCGAATTTTTTTATATTTTTATTAATTTTAAACCATTTCTGAACGTTATTCTTTGTTTCATCATCATATCTTGTAAGTACTTTGACCTCTTTCTTTTTTCTTTTTTGATCTCTTAATTTTTCAACCCAATCTCCTTTATATTCTGAACTCCATTTTATAGTATAACTATGTCTTTGATTTTTTTTCATTTCTTCAACAAGTTTATAGAAAGCTTTTTGACCAATACCCATAATAACTGGATTCTCTTTTTTTTCAGAAAAAAATTGCTTCATTTCTGTAACTTTTTCTTTAATTTTTTTTAATGATTCCTCTTTATCTTTAAGAATTTTAAGTAATGATTCTGGATCTCCAGGAGAATATTTTTTTGTTTTTTCTGGGATTACTTTAACTAATCCTTTTTGTGTTAATGAAGCTAAAACATCATAAATACGGCTATATGGGACATTACTTTCTCTGCTTACTTCACTTGCACTCAATTTGCCAAATTTTATCAAAATCTCATAAGCTTTTGCTTCATTTTTAGTTAATCCTATCTCTGAAAGATCTTCCATAAGATTGGTATTATTAGGTTATTTATAAATATTTCTATTACAACCTCATTTGGGGTGGCATAAATTTATATATATCAATATTATTACTATTATTAAGTAATTAAATAATGGAGGATAACAAAATGACGATAGAAAAATTTATAGAACAAAACTTTCCAATTCAATGTATTGGAAGAGATAAAAGTGGAAAAGAGGTTTTATCAGAAGCCGTTGATGTAGAAGTTAGAATATACAAAAGACCTGATAGTAATATGATTTCCAGTTCAGTTAAATGTCCTTATAATACTGGAGGAAGTGGACAAAGATGTAAAGCATCACATCCTGAAGTTGATAAAGTTGGAGATGGTATAAACTGTCCGTATAGTTTTGATATTCCTTATGCACTTGATAATAGAGGAAAATAAAATGAATGAAGAAAATGTAATATATCCAAAAGATATTGTATTAGATGCAAGATTAAGAAGTATTTATGATACTATAAAAAGTCAGGATTGGAATGGCGATGTTTATGGTATACGGGATCAAATAAGACAAATTAATGATTTACAAAGATGGAGAGGTGAACCTCAGATACCTGAAGAGGACATAGAAATAATTAAAGCTTTTGCGTTGTTAAGAGGATTACCTCGATTAATATCTTCAGCAAATCAATATGCTTTAGAAGGAAAAGTCTCAGAGACTTTAAACAATTCAATTCAAGCTTCTCGTTTATTAAATGATGAGAGTATAGAAGTTGGTGATGAGTGGGAAGAAAAAATAAGAAAAGAAGCATATAAACAGGGTGTTGCTAGACATTTAAAATTGGCTGGATTGGCTGCAAGAGCAGATGATTATGATCAAGCAGCATATGAAAGGAGAGAAGCAAAAGACTGTGCGTATCATACTAGAGATAGATTTACAAAAGCTAGAGTGAGATTACAAACAATTCCCTTAACTGAACTCTTAATGAAAGGTTTAAAAATGTTAAATCTTGGAGAGTTAACGCCTGAAGAAAGAGCATATTTTGAAAAGGAAAAAACAGAGAGAAAATATTTTGGTTTTTAATATTAATAAGAATGTTTCTCTTCTTTTCCTCTGTAAAATTCTAATTTCTTTATTTTATTTCCTTCTAATTCAAGAAAAACATTAACATAACTTCCAAATCCTGAATTAATCGCTGTTGTTTTACCAATTTTACATGATCTAAAATGTTCATGCATATGTGCTCCAATGAAAACTAAGGGTTGATATTTATCTATCATTTCACGAGCAAGTAAAGATCCATAATGATAACCATATCTTAAAGATTTTTTGTTTGTAATCATATCAATTGGTGTATTATATGGAACATTATGGCCAAGAAATATTATAGGCTTTTTTGCTTTTTTGAAAAGACCGTTATACTTTTTTAATAATTTATTATATCTCATTTTATTCTTTTCTATGTCTATTTTCTTTATACCTTTATAATTTCTATATTTAAGTAGTTCTGGACCATTACAATATCCATATCCAATGATATTATAATCTCCTATATTTTTTATTTTTTTATGTAAACTAAATGAATTTTTTAGACTTTTTGTTACATAGGTTTTAAAAAAATCTTCATTTTTAAAATTTAAACCCATTCTGCTTTCAATTCTCCAATCATCCCAATTTCCGGGGATATAATATACTGGAACTCCAAATGAATCTAAATAAGTCATGATCCTTCTACCTTCAGAAATTGAACGTTTAATCATTTTTTCTGCTTTCTTTTTTCCAACTATCTCCCACCATTCTCTAAATTTATGTCTATCTTTCAAAAATTCTTTATACGAAACTTGATATGCTTCTCTTATACCTTTATCTCCGCAAAAATCACCTGGAGCTATAATTGCATCAAAATTTTTATAATAAATATTAGGCATATTTCCATGCAAATCTCCGATAATTAGAAATTTCATATTCCTATACCATCCTTAGTTCTTTAAGAACTTTTTCTTTTTTAATTTTAAACTCGTGAGGAGTAAGGTTAAATAAATTATAATCTTTAAAATTCCTTAAAATAGCAATTAATTTATTCAGATATTCATTTAGTGAGTATTTATCAAGAATTGATTTATATTTTTTATAATTAATATCAGTAAATAACAAAAGTGATATTATATCTATCCTATCTTTTTCTCCTTTGATAGAATGCCCTCTTTCTATTTCTGCTCCTTGTTTTAAAACTAATAAAGCCTCTGGTAAAACTACCTTAAATCCTTCTATTTTTGAGACATAATCTTTTATGTCCTCTACAAGTATTGCTAATTTTGAAAAATAAGATACATAAATATCCACATCGATTTCATTGAATTTTATTTCGTATTTCTTTAGATTATTATTCTTCACTAAATTTTCAGCTTTAAGTTTTTGCAGTTCTTTTATGTCAACAACTATATCTATATCTTTGGATTTTTTCTGCTTTGTCCATAGATATGTAGCCCATCCGCCTATGAGGATAAAATTATATTTCTTATTTATCTCCTGCAACAATATCCAGCTTTTCTCTGTTAGAAGTGAATTCCAGTATTCCATTATATAACCCCAAATTTTTTTTCAACTTCATTAATGAATTCTTTTGCATACCATTCCTTGAGATTCCATAGATCTACAAAAACCTGTGATATCGGAATTTCTTTATATATATTTAATAAATTATCTTTTTTCAAAACGAATAAATTCGGATTTTTTATTTTTGATGTATATTTAAAAAATCTTTTCTTTAATATCTCTAATTCTATTTGATCTGCATAAAGATAAACTTCCGAATAATCTGCTGGAACATCTTTAAATCTATGTTTATATGCAGTATAACCTGTAAATATTATATCCGGCATGTCCCTTTCTATCTCTCTGACAGGTTCTTCTACCCTTATTTTAAGAATGATATCTTTATCTAGGTTTCTTATAGAAGCCCAAAAATAAAGAATTTTTTTTATATCTAGAACATTGAAACTTCTTTGCGTAATTTTAACCGCACCAATAGAATTTAATTTTTTAATTGCTAAATTTACAGTACTTAGTGATATAGAGAGTTTTTTTGATAGCTCTAGCTGTGTTAATCTGAATTCCTTTTTCTCTATTGCGTTGTATAAAATTTCTCTGTATATTGCTTCTTGTTTTTTCATTTTACTATGTTTCTATTATATATAAGGTTATTTATAAATCTTTCGATTTTCTATGAAACATTTAAATAGTAATAGTAACTATTTATGAAATAGATTAAGAATGTTTTAGTAGTTTTAGATAATTAGAAATTTCATTTTAAATTCACATTTAACAATCTTTAAATACTTTACTCTTATTATAATAATATGCCAATTGAAACAGATAAAAACACTTGTTCAGGACAGCCAAGATTGGAAAAGACAAGAATCTGGGTATCTCATGCTATTGCTCATATTGAAGATATGGGTTTGGAGGAATATGTTGATGAGTTTGATATTCCATTAGCTAAAGTTAAAGAGGCTATAGAATATTGTATGGCTGAAAAATGTGTAGGACATGCTGTTAGATATTGTCAAGGATGTAGCAAATATGAAGGCAGAGGAACAGATTTATGGAAGGTAGCTAAACAGATATATGAAAAAGAAGTAAAAAATAAACTTTAAATATTTAATCATTATTAAACTCTTATGTATGAAATTTTAGATAGAATTTTAGAACGAAAGTACGAAATAGCAGGAATAATTGGATTAGGAATGATAGGAGCCGGAGTTCTTATAGGATTTTATTATTATTTAACTAGACCGAGCAAAGAATGTATATGTAAAAATTTGTATAAGGAACAAAAAGATTTAGAAACATTAACAAAAGAGGCATAGAAACTCTTTTATATTATTAATAAATTTTTAAATTATGGCATTTTTAAGCATAAATGAAATATTCAATTTAATTATCATGACAATAGCAGTTGGATATATTTTCTCGGGAAGGTTTGTAGTGCCTAAGAAAGTTAAAGATCCTTTACTTAATTATGAAAAATTTAGTTTTTGGGAAGATTTTAAGTTTGCAATTTTAGTTGCTGCGCCGGGAGTTATTTTACATGAATTAATGCATAAAATAATAGCTTTAGCTTTTGGTTTAAGTGCTGTTTTCAAAGCTTATTGGTTTGGACTTGGATTGGGAATAATATTAAAATTAGTTAATGCCCCCTTCTTGATATTAGCTCCTGCTTTTGTAGAGATAAGTGGGAATGTAAGTGCTTTGGAAAGTATGTTGATAAGTTTTGCTGGTCCTGGAACTAATCTAGCCTTATTTTTAATTGCATTTTTTATGTTAAAAAGAAAATTGAAACAAAAAGAGATAATATTTTGGGGATTGACTAAACAAATTAATTTAGTTTTGTTTATTTTCAATATGTTACCTATACCACCTTTAGATGGATTTAAGGTATTTTATGGATTATGGCAAGTTTTAACTTGATGAAGAAACTCCAAGATCTTGTTCAAGTTCTAGAATTCTTTTTTTGATATTATTAATTTCTTTTTTATTATCTTCTTGAACTAGTAATTTTCCACATTCAAAACATTTGAAATTATATTCTAATGCTTCTTCAAATGATAATTTAATATCTCCATTTGGACAGACAAAATAGTTTGCAAATTGTTCATTTTCTAATCTTCTTTTTAATGCTTCTAGATTTGTTTTTTTTATGTTTTTGAGAACAATTCTTGCCTCATTATTATTAAAAGACCAATAATAAACATACCATCCTTTTTTCTTGTCTTTTTTTCTTACAGATGAAACTAGATTATATTCATGTAATTTATATAACATATTTCTTACTTGATTTACAGATAAGCCGAGTTTTTCAGCTATTTTAAACTCAGAAACATTTAACTTTCCTTGAATATAATTAACAAGTTTTCCTGAATCTTCATTATTTGTCTCTTTTAGAAGGTCTCTTAATGAATTATCTTCTCTTGGTTTCTTTTGTTCCATCTTAGTAGAAGGAAATTGTTAATGAAAGAATTTAAAAATCTTTTGTTTTTTGATTACTAAAAGTTTGTTTGATAACTATATTAATAAACCGAAAAGTATTTAAGTAAAAAAGTAAAATAATTTTACTGGTGATTATAATGAAAGAAAAACAAGTACAAATAACAACCACATCTCCAAAAGGACAAGTTGTCATTCCTCAAGGTATAAGAGAACAAATGAAAATAGAATCTGGAACTAAATTTGCAGTTTATGGAAGCGGGGATACTTTAATCTTCAAAAAGGTAAATTTGCCAACAGTAAAGGATTTTGAAAGATTGGCTATATTTGGTAGGAAATTTGCTAAAAATAAAGGAATAAAAGAAAAACATGTATTAGAAGATGATTAGAATAGTTGTTGATACAAATGTAATAATCTCTTCTATTTTTTGGAGAGGAAACCAATTTGAAGTTATTAGAAAAGGTTTATTGGAAAAATATCATCTAGTATCTTCTACTGAAATTTTAGATGAAGTTATTGAAAAACTAAGAAACAAATTTCATCTTCCAGAAGATAAAATACAGGAATTAGTTGATATTCTTTTGACTTATTGTAATATTATTGAAGTTAAAAGTAAATTTGATGTTGTAAGGGATAAAACAGATAATAAAATAATTGAATGTGCTTTTGATGGAAAAGCTGATTATATAGTTACAGGAGATTCTGATTTGCTGGAATTAGTAGAATTTAAAGGTATTAAGATATTTACACCTAAGAAATTTTTACAAGAATTCCCAGGCTGATTCATCTTCTTCACTAAGCCAATCTTTTGCTAGAGATTTTTCACTTGCTAATAAAGTTGGTAAAATATGCTTTTTCATATTGATTTAATAAATCTATCTTATTTTTAAATTTTTGTTTTTTTGACTGTTATTTCTCAATCTATCTATTTTACTACATACAAATAATAAGAAAGGTTTAATAACAAAACTTAAGATAATTTAATTGAGGTGATATTATGGGATTTTTTGGAAAGAAAAAACCTAAAGAGATGAAAGAAGAAAAAAATGAACACGAGTTAGCTGATTTGCCTGATTTTAATAACATGAAAACAGATGATGATTTTAAGTTTCCTGAATTTCCTGAATATGAAAGCAAGGAGATTGATGCATATAATGATTCTTATAATGAACCAATAGTTGAACCTCCAAGAGCAGAAGACTTTATTCCAAAAGGAATGGAAATGCCAATGAGGAAAGAGATGCCTAGAATGGAGATGCAAGAAGAGCATGAAGATTTCCAAATGCAGAGACCAATGCAGCAAGAAGAAGGAAGACCTATTTTTATTAAACTAGATGATTACAAAGATGCTATTCATACATTGGATACAATAAAAGCTAGATTAAGAGAGACTGATAAAATATTAAATGAGATTTCTAATTTGAGAAGAGAGGAAGACAGAGAATTAGAGAACTGGAAAAGTGATTTAGAAAGAATGAAAGAAAAGATATTACATATTGACAGAAAGTTATTTGGCGAGTAAGATGAAGAAGAAAGTTGTTAAAAAAGAAGAAGAAACATTTGCTTTTGTCAAACTTTATGATTCTTTGGAAGTTAGAAAAGAATTATTGAAGATTGCATTAGATGATACTAAGTTATTAAGAGATTATGAAGCTTATAAGAACATTACAAAACAAAAAGAAGAAATGATAAAAGCTTTTTCTGAAAGAATGATTGATATTAATGGATTGGTAAATGAGTTAAGAAAAGAGAATTTTCCTTATATCAAGAAAGTAGAGGAAGAGTTAAAGAAGGAAGAAGAGATTAAAAGAATAAGAAATAAGGGAATGAAAATAAAGATTATTAAAGAGACTGAAAAACCTTTAAAGATAACTAGAAAGCCAAGTACACAAGAAGATAAGTTAGATGTTGAACTTAGAGATTTACAGAATAGATTGAATAAACTTGGAATATGAAAATTTATAATTGGATAAAACTTATTTTAGCAATAATAATCTGTAATCTGGCAGGATTTATAGGATCATTATTTACTGTAAACTCTATCTCAACATGGTATGCAACATTAAATAAACCTGATTTTAGCCCGCCAAATTGGCTTTTTGGTCCTGCTTGGGGCATATTATATATTTTGATGGGAATTTCTTTATATTTAGTTTGGATGAAAGGTGTTAATAAGGTAAAAAATTCTTTAATCATATTTGGAATTCAATTATTATTAAATGCTCTTTGGTCAATAATCTTTTTTGGAATGAGAAATATAACTTTCGCTTTTATAGAGATAATATTAATTTGGATATTTATTTTATTAACAATTATAGAATTTTATAAAATAGATAAAAGAGCTAGTTATTTATTAATTCCTTATATATTATGGGTAAGCTTTGCAACTGTGTTAAATTTTTATATATTAATTCTTAATTAGAAAGTTTTAATAATATAGTTAATTCTAAAGTTTTTATGCTTTCAGATAAAGAGTTAAAAAAGAAGTTTAAATTAGAAACTAGTAAGAATTTTAAGAAATTTTATCCTATTAAAACTTTGGAAGAATATGGATTTAGTAGAAAGCAATGCAAAAGATGTAGTGTTTATTTTTGGAGCACTTTAGAAAGAGATTTTTGCGAAAATCCTGAATGTAGTGGCGGATTTAGATTTATAGGGAATAGTCCAGCTAAAAATAAATTAAGTTATACTGAAGTTTGGAAGAAATTTGCTAAGATATTTAAAGAATTTAATTATACTGAGATTAAAAGATATCCTGTAGTAGCAAGATGGAATCCAACAACTAATTTTACAATAGCAAGTATAGCTGCTTTTCAACCTTATGTTGTTTCAGGTGAAGTTGATCCTCCTGCTAATCCATTAGTTATACCGCAATTTTGCTTGAGATTTGGTGATGTTGATAATGTCGGGATAACAGGACATAATGTTGGTTTTGTGATGATGGGACAGCATGCTTTTGTTAAGCCTAAATATTATGATAGGGAAAAATATTTTAAAGAAATTTATCATTGGATCGATAAAGGACTTGGAATTCCTAAAAACGAATTAACCTTTCATGAAGATGCTTGGGCTGGTGGAGGTAATTTTGGAAGTTGTATTGAATTTTTTTCTCGTGGATTAGAAATTGGAAATCAAGTTTATATGGAATATGAACAAACTCCAAATGGGAGCAAAGAATTAGATATAAAAGTTTTAGATATGGGCGAAGGGCAGGAAAGAGCTGCTTGGTTTACCCAAGGAACTAGTACTAATTATGATGCTACATTTCCAGATGTTATGAAAAAGTTATATAAAATAACAGATATAAAAGTTGATAATAATCTAATGAAGAAATTCTTGCCTTATTCTAGTTATCTAAATTTAGATGAAGTTGAGAATATAGATAAATCTTGGAAATTTGTTGCAAGCAATGTTAATGAAACAGTTGATATTTTGAAAGAGAAGATATTGCCTTTAGCTGCTTTATATTCTATAGGTGAACATTCAAGAGCTTTATTGGTTTCCGTAAATGACGGCGCTTTGCCGAGCAATACAGGTGGGGGATATAATTTAAGAATGATTTATAGAAGGATATTAAATTTCATAGATAAATATCAATTTCCATTAGATGTAAATGAGATTGTTAATTGGCATGCGGATGAATTAAAGAAATTATTTCCTGAGTTAAAGGAAAATGTTGATAATGTTAATAAAATTCTAGATTATGAGAAGAAAAGATATAAAGAAAATAAAGAAAGGGGCAAGCAAATTGTTATTAAAATAGCTGGAACGAAGTTAGATGAAAATAAATTAATAGAATTATATGACAGTCAAGGTATTAATCCAGAGTTAATTAAAGAAGAAGCTGAAAAACTTGGAAAGGAAGTTAAGATTCCAGATAATTTTTATGCTTTAATATCTGAAAGACATGAAAATGTAGAAAACAAAACAGCTACAATAAAAGAAAGTAAATTAGATTTAGATGATGTAAAAGAAACTAAATTATTGTTCTATGATGATGAGAAAAAAGTACAATTTGAAGGGAAAGTTATAAAAATAATTGGAAATAATGTTATTTTAGATCAAACTTTATTCTATGCAACATCAGGTGGACAGTTACATGATATTGGAACTTTAGATGATAATGAAGTTGTAGATGTAATAAAGCAAGGAAAGATAATAATTCACGTAATGAAAAATAAACCTAAGTTTAAAGTTAATGATAAAGTCGATGGAAGAATAAATTTAGCAAGGAGATTACAGTTAATGCAACATCATACTGGAACGCATATTTTAAACGGAGCTGCTAGAAAAATATTGGGAAAACACATATGGCAACATGGAGCAAGCAAAGATATAGATAAAGCAAGATTGGATATTACTCATTATGAAAATTTAACAGAAGAACAAGTTAAAAAAATAGAAGATTATGCTAATTATATAATTGAAAGCAAGATCCCTATAAAAAAATCATTTATGTTGAGAAATGAAGCTGAAAAGAAATATGGAGTTACTATATATCAAGGGGGAGTTGCGCCTGGAAAATATTTGAGAATTGTTAATATAGATAATTTTGATGTTGAAGCTTGTGGTGGAACTCATGCTGATAATACAAGTGAAGTTGAAAATATCAAAATAATTAAAACAAGCAAGATACAAGATGGAATTGTTAGAATAGAATTTGTTGCTGGAAATAGAAGTAGGCAAATTAAAGGGAAAGATGAAGAATTAGTTGAGAAAGTTGCTAAATTATTAGATTCAACTATAGAGGAAATTCCAGGAAGAGTGGAAGAGTTATTTGACAAATGGAAAGACATTGTTAAAAAAGGCAAGAAAGAAGTTTTTAGGTTAAAGTCTAATAAAAAGTTTAAAGGAGATGTTATAAAAGAAGCTGCAAAAATATTAAAAACACAGCCTGAGCATCTAGAAAAAACAATAAAAAGATTTATAGAAGAAATTAAAAAGGAGTTATGAAAGTTTTAGATTTTTCCAATATAAATAACCGAAAATGATACTCAATAATGTTGCTACAATTAATGTTATAACTAGAAAACCTATATGGGGTTCAAAATACTTATTTGATAAAGCGGGAATTCCAAATATTGCTCCTATAGTTCCTGGAACTGTTAATACAATACTTACTATTGTTAAAAATGTCATTATGACTGTTAATCTTTTCATAATTGTATTTAATTCACGAGAAGACTGCATTTCTGATTTATAACGTAAAGAAGCAATTCTGTAAACATGAGAACGGCACCTTTCAAGCCAATATCTTGCTTCTGCTGTTAATACATCATAATCGAAAGCAATTAATGAAGTGTCAAATTCTTTTATTTGTCTTTCTTTTAAGGTCATTATTAATCTAACAAGTTCTTCCATTCTATCTGTTAATTTTCTTAAAGTTTTTCCAACTTCTTCTATTTTATCTTCATTAGGATGTTCATCTAGTTGATCAAGCAAATTTCTTGTCCTTTCAAAATGATTATGATAGTTTTTTAATAAATCACGTAATAAGAATAACGTTATTATTGTTGATTCTCCATATTGCTGCTTAATCTCTTCTTTAAATTCTCTTTTCATTGCATCTGGAAATTTCTTTGTTGAATAAAGAAGAATAAGTTTTTTTGATAAGACTAGAATATTATTTGGATTTTCTGAATAATCTTTAACACTAATTATTGTAACACTATCATATCTTTCAAAGAACATTGTATCTAATTGTATTAAAGAGTCTATGTCAATTTCTATCTTTAGCTTTAGAAATTCCTCTTTGAAATTATTAAGGTCTGTAAATGATTTGAACATTAATTTTTAGGTAAAAATCTAGCTTATTAAGTTTTATGTTATTTAATTACTTATTTTTTAGTATAGAATATATTAAGTAAATGATTATGATTGATAAACTTCCTAGTAAAAACCATAAAGCATAGTTTGGAATTGTTGTTGTTATATTTTGAGCTATTGCTGTTTTTGCTATTCCTTCTACTGGTGCTGAAATTGTATCAAATTCTCTAGATTGAGTTTTATAATAAAGCTGTATTAAACCGGCAATTGCAAATGTTATTAATGTGGCTGGAAGAATATTTTTAAATGATTCTTTAATCTTTGTTCCTGATGGAACTATGATAATATATTTCTTTGATAATGTATAAATGTTTATTTCTTTACCTTTATCGCTCCAAATAAACTCTTTTGATTGAACTAAATTTGCTTTTAATAGTTGTTGAACATTATAATGGACAGTAGAAATTGGAAGAGAAAGTTCTTTTGCTAATTCTGATTCTGATGCTTCTTTCTTTGCTAGATGATCGAGAATTTTTCTAGAAGTGTTATTACTAATAACTTCAGCTAGTTTCTTAGCTTTCTCTTCCTCTAAGGATACCATTATGAATGTTTCTTGTTTTGCCATTTTATCTTATATCAATTTCTTTGGGTGAGAATAAAGATTTAAACCAGTTAATTATTTTTTCAAATATATTCAAGTTTTCTTCTTTTCTACCTTCATTTATCGGGTTTCCGTTTTCATCTTTTGATAATCCTATCTTCACTTTGATTACTGCACCTAAATAATTATTTGGATCTATTTTATTTGAATTATATGTTGTTACTTTAATTACATATTCTCCGAAAGAAACCTGAGACTCTTTACAATTATCTACATAATCGCAAATCCACTCTTTTTGATTCCAAGCTCCGATTTCTTTTGTTTCTCCTCCCTTGATTTCTAATGTTTTTATATCCGGTAAATATCCTATACTTGGATTATGCAGATTAATAAAATCTTGTTTTGGTTTGTTTTTATCATATTTCCCTATTTGATAAAATTCTAAACCGCTACTTGGAACTATCAAATAAACTGAAGCTGATGGATAAAGTCTTCCATTATAAACACTTATTTTTACTGGTTCTCCAATATCAAAATTATTTTTTTCTAAGATTATTTTTATTGGGCTTGTAATTTCCTGTGGATCTTCAGATGAAGTATCTCCTATTGTGATAATGTCGGTAGCGGGAATAATATATTTTGGATATTCTGTTTCTGAATTATATATTTTTACCTTTATTTGATATCTTGCAGATAATACTGGGCTTTCAATCCATTGTGCAATTACACCATTATTTGATTGTGTTTGTTTCCAAATATATTCTTTTTGATTCCAAGTTCCGATTTCTTTTGTTTCTTTAGGCTTAATTTCTATTGACCTTAGAGCTTGAGTACATAATAGATTTTGATCGTAAAGATTTATTGACTCTCCAATTGTATAATCTGGATTTATTTTGTTGATCTCAAAAAATTCTTCACATCCATTTGGTGCTATTAAATAAATTGATGTATCCCCACCATTAACAACATTAATCTTTATTGGTTCTCCAATCTCAAAATTATTTTTTTCCAAATCAAGACGTATTACTGGTAATGGTGAGGTTGCATTTACGAAAAGCATACTAATTACAAATATTGTTAAGATTGGAATTAGTTTTTTCATAATATTAATAAAGAAATGTTATATATAAAGCTATTTTAAACTTCAATTTGAATTAAAGCTATAAATTAAATAAGGTTGTTACAACAATTGATGCAAAAGAATCAGATAAAATATCATGAATACTGAAAAATCTTCCTGGTATACTTATTTGATGAATTTCATCTAAAACTGCAAATATAACTATAAAGATTATTGTGTAAATCGCTTTGTTTGAAGATAGTGAATTTGTATTTTTAAATGCTAAATAAACAAAGAAGCTTAATATAGAATATTCAATTAAATGCAAAATTATATCCCAAGAACTTAAAATATAAACTTGTGATGGGACTATTGATTTTCCAGAATAGAAGAATATTATAAAACTGATTACATAAACAATAAACCAGTAAATTAAACATTTTTGCATAATTCTCTTTGTCTAAATATCTTTAAATTAATTTATATTTTGTAATTTGAATAACAAAAAGCTTAAATATAACCTAAATTATGATTATAATAATATTGATAAAGATGAAATTAATAGATTTATTTAAATCAAATAATGCAAGGAAAATATTTGGAAAGAAAGAGATAATAATAGTTGAAAAACAATTAGATGGAATGCCATTAACACAATCTGAAAGAAACAGGCTAAGTAGGGATATAAGACCAAAACTAGATTTCATTAAAGAAATTGCTGAATTTAAAAACGAATTCAGATTAAATAAAGGTCAAAATAATAAAATGATAATAGGAAGAGCAATAAATATAATACTCAATGATGAATTAAAGGATAATATTAAAGCAATATTACTTTTTGGCTCTTTTGCTGATAATAGCTTCACAAATAGATCAGATATTGATATTTGTGTTATTTTTAAAAAAGAATTATCACTAAGGGAAGCAACTAGATTTAGAATAAGAATTTCAGGAGAACTGCCCGATAAAGTGGATATACAGGTTTTTAATATACTTCCATTTAAGTTAAAAAAAGAGATTGCTAGAAATCATAAAATTTTATATAGAACAATTGATTTTGACAATATCAATTTTTCGATAAGATACTTAAAAGATGATGATTATTTTATAAGAATAAAACATATTATTGAAGCATGAAAAGAATAAGTGAAAAAATAGATGAAATTACTAAGTTTATAGATCAACTTAGAGATATAGTTCCTTCTAATCTGGAGGAATATAAATCAAATCTAGAGAAGAAAGCTGCATGTGAGAGGTATCTTGAGAGAATAGTGGAAGCTGTTGTGGATTTGGCCTTTCTTTTTATAAAATTCAAAAAATTAAAAATCCCTGAAGATGATGCAGATGCTTTTAATATTCTTTTAGAAAATAAGATTATTGATAATAATCTATCAATCAGGCTAAAAGATGCAAAGGGAATGCGGAATATAATAGCCCATGAATATGGAAAGATTGATGATGAAATTGTATTTGAAGCTATAACTAAGGAATTAGAAAAAGATGTTAGGAATTTTATTAAGAACATAAAGGCTATACACAAGAAAATTAATTAATTCTTTATTTTAGACTTAAAAATTAGTTTAGATGTGGTTTACTTATTTTATATGTAAATAATACTTATATTTAATGTAAATAATACTTATATTATATGTTAAAATGATTAAGTTTATAAAGAGATAAATACTTATATTATACGTAAATTGACTGTCAAAAATAAGAAAAGAGGTATTTTTGGTATTTCTAAAGAGCTAGATTTAGGTAAAAATGAAGAGTTAATTAAATTATTTACAGAATATCTAAGGAAAAATTTCGAGAAAAGTTCAAATGAATTTCTAGATTCTATCAAGAAAGAGAAATTAAGTATTCCTGATTCTATATTTAAGGATAAATTAACTGTTTTAGAATCTATTGTTAAATATCTTAAAGAAAATCTTAATTTTAACTATAAAAAGATTGCTAATCTAATTAATAGAGATGAGAGAAATATATGGCATACTTATAATGTTGCTAGGAAAAAGTTTGTTAAACAATTTGTTATTGAAAAATATGAATTTTTGATTCCAATTTCAATTTTTTCTAATAGAAAATTAAGCATTCAGGAAAATTTAGTTTTCTATCTTAAAGAAGAATTCAAACTTTCTTATCACAAAATTGCGTTATTAATTCATAGAAATGACAGGACAATATGGACAGTTTATCAAAAAGCTAAGAAAAAATATGGAACAAAATAAAATAGATCAGTATAGAAAAAAGAAGGATAAGTTAGTTAGACTGCTAGAGATATGTAGATTAGAAAAGATTAATGTAGTTGCATTTAGTGAGGAATTAAGATATAAATATTTGGCTAAAGAAATTAGTTGTGAAGAATATAAAACAAAATTAAATAAGACATTAAAGAATAAAAGTGTTAATCAATGGATTAGATATTATAATAATCTTGGAAAATATTATGAAGATAAGATAAGGAAATATGATGAATTAGTAAAAGAGAAAAAAGATTTAATTATTCCAAGTTTATTCATGTTATTATTTGTGATGATAATCTCACTTGGAGTTTTATTGATCAAACCAGAAATAACTGGATATACTATATTTGAATCACAAAGTAAACCAATTTCAAACATAACATTTGATAGAAGTTTAGATTGCCAAGGTTGTGGGACACATAGAGCTCCTGGATTAAAAAATATAAATATGAGTATAACGATTTCAGTAAATGGGGTAATAAATAATATAACAGTAAAAGATTATTTCAATAATGATTGGATTATTGTTGATGCAAATAATGGAATTGTAAACATAATAAATAAAACAACAAGTGAAATAGTATGGAATATAGGAACAATAGATAATAATATCATCTTAAGTTATATTATTCAATCCCCACAAGAAACAATACCCCCCACAAAATATGATTTCTCTTCTGAAATAATGAATGAAACAAGTGAAACTTGGGAGGTTATAGTTACCGATGCAAAAACATTAAGTTCGGTAGCAATGAGTGCTCCAACTAGTAATTTAACTATAAAACCAGGAGATACATTTACAATTACATGTACCCCAAGTTGTTCAGGAACTGGTCCCCAACCAGATATAGTAAACAGTTATCAATCTTGTGATAATACTGCTTGCACAACTAACTTAAAGAATATAAGTACAAGTACTACAACTTCTGATCTTATAAGTGTTGGAACTAATCCTGAAACTGCAGCATGTAACGCTGCCCCATCTGATACTATAACTGGAAGAAATGATGGAAGTGTAATGATAAGATGCCATGCTCAACAAAGTGGAACAGCGACTACAAGAACTAGTTCTCCAGTATATAATATAACGGTAGATGGAAATTCAAGTAAATGGATATTAAATAGTGTGATAAAGAATGAAACCAGCGTATTGCAGGATATGTTTATTAACTTTAGCACTAATTGGACTGATAACCTAGCTTTAGATTCATTTATATTTAGCATCGATAACGGGGCAGGATTTATAAATTCAACCAGCTATAGATTTGGAAATGGATTAAAGAATGGGGTAAGCAGCAATATAACATTTATTACAGCAACTGTAGGAACTAATATCTCATGGAAATTTATTGTTAATGATAGTGTTGGAAATTGGAATGAAACTGGACCTGATAGTTTCTTAATAAGCAATCCTCCAGATACCACAAAACCGATTTATACAATTGGAAGTGTATTAATTAACGAAAGTACTGTTATTCAAAATATGTTTGTTAATTTCTCTGCTAATTGGAGTGATAATGTGGCATTAAGTAGCTTTATATTTAGTATTAATCATAGTTCAGCAGGATATAAAAATTCAAGTGCATATACATTTGGTGGAGGAGATAATTTAAGTAGCAACGTAACATTTATAACTTCTGTTGCAGGAACGAATGTTAGTTGGCAATTTATTGTAAATGATTCGAGTAATAATTTCAATTCAACTGGAATTGAAAGTTTTTTAATAAATGCCGTATTACAATCAAATAAAGCTCCTACCATAATAGATATAAGCGCAATTCCAACTCAAAGTCCAACAGAAGCTGGAACAACAAATGTAAGTTTCTCATTTATAGTAGATGATCAAGATGGAACTGGAAACATAACAGATAGCACTGCATTTGCTGTATTTAATGTAAGTGGATACAGCCCACAAAGAACTAATGGATGTTCAAAACAAACGGATATTAATAGCACGACTGCAAACTTTTCCTGTTCAATATTGGTTTGGTATTTTGATCCTGCTGGAAACTGGAGTGTTTATGCTAATATAACAGATAATCAGAATACATCTATATTCATTGAGCAATGGAATTATAGTGAATTAACTTCAATAATTATATCGCCTCAATCATTAAGTTGGCAAACTATTGCAATTGGCAGCAAGAATCAAACATCTAACAATGATCCTACAATTATTAATAATACTGGAAATGCTAATTTAAGCAGTG
>CAZJUI010000014.1:0-27711 GCA_964549185.1 Candidatus Woesearchaeota archaeon | reverse complement strand
AAAAAGGAGGCAATGCCTCTATTCTACTTAAATTTTAGGATTGCACCAGAGCCCTAATGAAAATGTTTAAATACCTTTAATTTATTTTAATGATAAAGAGGTGCATAATGTTCAGAAAATATGGTTTTGTTGGAATTATATTAATAGCGTTAGTAGAACTTAATTTTTTCTTTAAAATTCAACCTTTTGCAAATTGGTATTTTCCATTAATATGGATTGGATATATTTTAACAATAGATGCTTTAATTTACAAGTTAAAAAGAAATTCCTTAATCAGCAACAGATTTTCACAAATTCTGGGAATGTTTATTATTTCATCTTTATTTTGGTGGGTATTTGAAATAGCAAATATATCAATATCTAACTGGAGTTATGAAAACTTAATACCAAATCAAAGAACCTTACAATTTTTTGGAATAGTTGCATTTGGCACAGTTCTACCAGCTTTCTTTGAAACAGTAGAATTAATTAGAACAATTCATTTATTTGATCATAAAAAACTTCATAAAAAATTTAAAATAACAAAAACATTTTTACATTCAATGATAATCTTAGGGGTTATTTGTTTTATTCTTCCTATTTTTCTTTCAAAATTTACCTTTCCATTAGTCTGGCTTAGTTTTTTCTTAATTCTAGATCCAATTAACTATTTACATAAACAACCAAGTATTATTGGCCATATTAAAAATAATCAGCTTGCAATACCCTTAGCTCTTTTATTAGCAGGAATTATAATGGGATTTTTATGGGAATTCTGGAATTATTATGCTATACCAAAATGGACTTATGACATCCCATTTGTTGGTTTTTTTAAAATATTTGAAATGCCAATCCTAGGTTATTTGGGATATTTCCCATTTGCTTTTGAACTCTATACAATGTATTGGTTTGTTAGAAGTTTATTCTTAAGAAAAGAAAAAATTCTAGATTAAAACACAACATTTTTATACCAGTTATAATCTAATTAGTTTTTATGATAAAAAGTGGTGTTCCAGGATTAGATGAGATACTTAAAGGTGGTATAAACGAAAAATCTTCTATTCTTATTACAGGAGCCCCAGGAACAGGTAAAAGCATATTGGCATTACAATTTCTTCTTGAAGCATTAAAAAACAATGAGCCTGCTTTATTTATAACAACAGAAGAAACACAAGAATCTTTAATGAAAAATGCAGCCTCTCTCGGAATTAACCTAGAACAGTATAAGAATAAATTATTCGTTCATGAACAAACATTGTCTACAGAATCTATTCAAACATTAGCTAAACCTATAGAATTAATAAAAAAGAACAACATAAAAAGAGTAGCTCTAGATTCTATTACATTTTTTGAATTTCTTTATCCATCAGATGGAATAACTTTTAAAAAAGGTTTATTAGACTTTTTAATAAAAATGAAACAATTAAATGTAACATTACTTGTAACATCGCAAAAACCAGTAACAACAATAGATATAATGGAATACAGTCCTCACGAATTTTTATTTGAAGGTTTAATATTATTATCAAGAATAAGAAAAGGCTCAAGTTATGAAAGAGTAATTATTGTAGAGAAAATGCGCGGTCAAGATCATTTAATAGATATATTTCCATTAAAAATCGAACAAGGTGGAATTAAAGTATTTCCAAATCAACCACCATTTTCATTAATAGAGCAAGATGCAGAAAAAGGTTTTTAAAATATGAAAAGCAAGAAAATAGTAAAGGCAAAACCGAAATATTCTAAAAAAGAACTAAGAGTTCCATCAGGAATTGAAGGTTTTGATAAATTAGTTGAAGGTGGCTTCAAAAAAGATAGCATCAATCTAATCTCAGGAGGTCCAGGATCAGGAAAGACAATTTTTGCATTACAATTTTTAATAAATGGAATTAAAAAATTTGGAGAAAATTCACTTTATATTACATTTGAGGAAAAGAAAGAGAGATTATTTGATGATGTAAAAGAGTTTGGCTGGGACTTAGAAGAATTGGAAAAGCAAGAAAAATTTATTTTCTTAGAGTATACTCCTGAACAAGTTAAAGAGCTTTTAGTTGAAGGTGGAGGTATAGTAGAAAATATTGTAGAAAAAAATAAAATATCTAGGATTGTTATAGATTCAATATCATCATTTGCTTTATTATATAAAGACGAACTAACAAAAAAAGAAGCATCTCTTGCATTATTTGAATTAATAAACAGTTGGAATGCAACAGCATTACTAACATCTCAAGATAAAAGTGCTGAAGAAGGTTCAATATCAGCAGCATTGGAATTTGAAGTGGATTCCATTGTTTTGCTCTATCATATGAAAATAAAAGGGGAAAGAGTAAGAGCTTTAGAAATTTTAAAAATGCGCGGTACTAAACATTCTGGTTCTGTTTATCAAATTGACATAACTAATAAAGGGCTTTCTGTGAATTTAAAGAAAAAGGTTAATATATAATTCCAAAGTAAGAACGAAAAATATATAAATAGTTTAGATAAGTAATATTAACATGGCACAATCAAAAACAAATCTGGTTTTTTTAACTGTTGGATTATTGTTCTTATTTTCATTAGTTCTTCTAAAAGGATTGAATGATAATGTAACAGGAGCAACAACCACCAATAACATTCCAACAAATATTTTATTTGGAGTATTTATCTTAATCCTAGGATTGATAGTTGCAGTTGGTTATTTGCATTACAAATCTAATCCAGAATAAAATATAATAAGAAATTAAAAATATTTAATCTGCAGTAAATTCATCCAATTTAAAAGATAAATCATTATCGCTTTTTACTATTCCTCTTGCTTTCAAATATTCTTTAGCTAAAACATAGAATAATAATCCTAAACTCTTTTTTCCTTTATTGTTGCAAGGAACAACTAAATCAATATTATTACTTTCATTATTTGTATCACACAAAGCTATTACAGGAATTCCAAGTTTAGCTGCATCATTAATTGCATTCTTATCAGGCCATGGATCTGTTACTAAAATTATCTTAACTTCCATAAAATTTTCTAACTTTGGATTTGTTAATATTCCAGGAGGATATCTGCCAGCAAAAGCCTTTGCTCCGGTATATTTTGAAAATAACTTAACAGCTTGCCATCCATTCTCCCTTCTGCAAACAATTAATATGTCTTTAGGCTCAAATTGAGCTAAAAAATTAGCAGCTACTCTTATTCTATTGTTAATTTCTTGGACATTTAAAACAGTTAATCCATCCGGTCTTACTCTATAAATGAAAGGTGCCATGAACTTTGTTCTAAACTTAGTTCCTATATGCAAGCCTACTTTCAAATATTCATCCAATGGTATTAATAATTCTTGATCTTGTTCTGCCATTAGAATTTAACTAAATAGACTATTTATAAAGCTTTTTGTTACCATTAAATTTATATCTTTTTTTACTAGTCAAATATTATGTACGATTCGACTAAACCATATAAAAAACAGATTTTAAGCATAATAAAACAAACTTGGGAAACCCCATATGTTTCTGTAAGAGGGGGAATTTCTCCTATAATAAAAAAGAAGTTTTCTAATGATGTGGAAGAAATTTCTCATGTAGATGGAACAGGAACAAAGGGATTTTATCATTGGCAACAAAAAACATTTGAAAATGCTGCAATAGATTCTTTGGCAATGAACTTAAACGATCTAGCAATGGATAGGGCAGTACCATATGCCTTAGAAGATCATATATTTCTTCCAGAAGATGATAAAGAAGCAATAATATCAATTATAGAATCATTAAAAGACAAGTGTATTCAAAGAAATATAGCAATAGTTGGTGGAGAAACATCGATTCATAACAATATGGATGGATTAGATATTAGCATAACAATGAATGGTTTTGTAAAAAATTCTAAACCAAATAAATTTCAACCAGGAGATTATTTAATAGGGTTAAAAAGTAATGGTTTACATTCAAATGGATTCACAAAAGTTAGAGAAGTTTTCAAAGAAGAATTTAAAGAAGAATTTATTAATCCAACAAAAATTTATCTTGAAACAATCTTACAATTAGATACTCAAATTGATATTCATGGAATGATGCACATTACAGGCGGAGCATTCACAAAATTAAAAGACATCTTAGATAATAACGATGCAATAATAACTAAAGACCATAAACTAAAACCACATAATATATTTAATGAGTTATATTCAAGAGGAGTATGCGATGAAGAGATGTATAAGACATTTAATTGTGGTATTGGTTTTATCTTTTCTGTTCCCGGAGTTTGTGCTTATAGGGCAACTGCAGGATTGGACGCAGCAATTATAGGAAATATAATGCCAGGAAGTGGAAAAGTAAAAGTTCAATCAATGTTTAGTAATAAAGAAGTGGAATATTAAACTTTTTATTGAACCAATATATAATTCTATATAAATCTTTATATATTCAAATTATTTAATATCTTTTATGCCACTAGAACAAAAAGTTATTGAAAGTGACAGAAGTGTGATTGTAGCTTGCGATGTAGAAACTTTAGAACAATTTAGAGAAATAGTTAAACAAACAGCAGGGATCGAAGGAATAGGCGGTTATAAAGTTGGCTTTGAACTTGGATTAGGCTATAGTCTTACTACTGTTGTATCGGTTGCTAGAGAACATACAATTAAACCAATAATTTATGATCATCAAAAAGGAGGAACGGATATCCCAGATACTGGAAAAAATTTTGCAAGAGTTTGTAAAAAAGGGAATGTTGACGCAGTAATTTTATTTCCTCAAGCTGGTCCTGAAACAGAGAAGGCATGGATAGGATATGCACTAGATGCCGGATTAAAAATTCTGGTTGGTGGACCAATGACACATAAAGCTTACAAAGTAAGCGAGGGCGGATATTTAAACGATGAAGGAGTGTTTAGAATGATCAGAATTGGTGCTCAAGCAGGATTAACCAATTTTGTAGCACCAGGTACCAAGTTAGACGATTTTAGAAAAGTAATTCAAATCGTTGAAGAAGAAGGTATAAAAAATCCAACATTCTATGCCCCAGGATTTATTACACAGGGTGGAAGCATAACTGAAGCAGGAAAAATTGCAGGAGAAAGATGGCATGCGATAATTGGTTCAGCAATCTACAATACTATAGACATAAGAAAAGCGGCATTAGAATATACAAGTCAGATTAAAAAATAAATTAGTTATTTCAATCCCCTATCTCTATTCCATTTATCAGGATTTTTTAAAAATTCCCTACAATCTGCAATAACTCTAGGATTAAATCTTCCATTTGCTTCTGCAATATCTAATAATTGTGTTAATGTAAATAAACAAGTAAGATTAATTCCAACTTCTGCTAAATTTTCTATACCAACAGGATGATCATAATAAAGAAAACAAGCTCCACGATTTATAACATATCCTTTTTTTCTTAATAAATCTGCTGCTTTAATCATCGTACTTCCAAAGTTCACTGCATCTTCAAAAATCAATCCATTCATCCCACGTTTGATTAATGGATTTTTCATAAAACCGGTAATCTTTCCACTTCTCCTAACATAAACATAAGGTAGTTCTCTTCTTATTTTATCATCTAAATCTAAGCTAAATTGCCAGCCAGGAACCATTCCACCACTTTCATTTGTTGCAATAAAATCGAAATTTAAATTTCCTTCACTAATTAACTTTCCAGCTAATCCTTTTGTTAAATCTTTTAGAATCTTCTTTTGCCCAACACTTTCTTTAGTATATGTATAAACCGGTCCATAATGTCCAGAAGTATAAGGAAGAGCTTCTTCACCAGCTTCAATATCTCTTAATTCTATCCATCTATCAACTATCTGTAACCCAAGTTCTTCTAATGACATAAAGATATAAATAACAATAAAGTATAAAAACTTTTAGTAAAAATAAAAAGAAAAAAGAAATTAAAGATGTTTCTTCTTTAAGTCATCAATCCACTTTTGTGAGTTGCCTTTCATTGCAGATCCTAATCCAATTCCAAGAGCAATTGCTATTCCAACTGCTATTGCACCTACAACAACTAACACTAAGTTTTCAAGTAAAGATACTTTAATTCCAATCTGTTTTAATGAAATAACAATAGCTATTATCATTATCGTTAATTTAAGTATCTGTCCACCTAGTGCTCCTCCCCTCATCTTTGTTGACTTATTAACTTTAAGTTCAACATAGTGGGCTACTGCAAATCCAAACAACACTATTAATATTGCTGCTATAATATTAGGCATCCAACCTACAAATCTGTCAAGTAGTATTGTTAATGTTCCCAATCTTAACAAGTCAATTGCAACTTGCAAGAATATTATAAATATATACCACTTTGTTATCTCTCCTAAAACCGAACTCCAATGCGTATGTCCTACCGCCTTACTTAGTTCAGCATTTCTTACAGCTGCATCTAATCTTAATTTTTCTAATATCACTCTTACAACATGTCCAAGAATTATAGCTATAAAATACCCAATAATTAACACAATTATAGCCGCAATCAATCCCGGCAATATGTTAACAAAGCTAAGCCATAGTGTATATAATGGACTAATAATCTGAGTACCTGTTGATACTAAGTCTGCCAATATACTTCACCTCCATTTTTGTAAAGTTTATATTACATTACAATTTTTTCTTTATAAATGTTTCGATATGAATGTTATTACACCATAATTACGAATATCTACAAAAACTATGATATATCTAAAAATATATATTGCTATCACTTCTCACATTTCACATATTTCACACATGCGCGTAAGATTTATAAATACTAAATCCTAAACACATATAATTATGGAAAAAAAGGACATTATACGGCTTATAATCTATCTTGCTATAATTATTTTGTTATTAAAGATATTTAATATAATCTAAATGATAAAAGAGATAACAGAAAGCATACTTGAAGCCATAGCATTCATTTTTATAATTATGATAATCTTCAACACTTTAATAGAATTTTTAAACACATTACATATATTTGAGATATTGGACATAAAACTAATTGGTATATTATCAATATTCTTGGCCATAAATAATATTTTTACAAAGAAGTTTTTTGGATTTGTAGTCTTAAGATAAAGTAATCAAGAAATAGCACTTAAATCAATTTTTTTTATCACATCTTCAGCTGCCTTTTCACCTTCTTTTATAGCATCCTTTACTTTTTCAAAATCTAAAGGCCCAATATGATAAACATTTGGTTTTATCACAAAATTAACATACTCTTCTTTCAAGTTTTTATTAGCCAGCTCATTCATTGTTATAGAATAACTTTTATTGATAAACTTAAAAATGTTAAATCCAGTAAAATTTCTTACATCAATTAACCCAGATGCTAATTGTAAGAATGGCGCTAATTTTTTATGCTTTCTTTTAAAATGTATCTCTATTTCCTTGGCTTCTTTTCTTAAAAAAGTTTCATTAAACACATCTTCAAATTTTTTCATATTTTTCTTTCTTTTCTTTATATCCATCTCATAACTTCCTAATTGTATTCCAACAACAACTTCAGCTCCCATCTCCTTTACAACACTTACAGGTACAGGATCAATTATTCCTCCATCTACCAATATCATCTTTTTCATCCTAACAGGAACAAAAACTCCAGAAACAGATATACTTGCCCTAATTGCTTTTGCCAAATCACCTTCTTTTATTACAATTTTATTTCCAGTTTTTAAATCAACAGTTACAATTGCTAATGGTATCTTTAAATCTTCAAAATTTTTGTTTTGCAATAATCTTCTTATTAATAATTCTATGCTATCCCCCTTTAACACTCCTTCTTTTGGAAAAGTAAAATCTAATAATTTTTTTACATTTGTTGTCAAAGCTAATTTCTCTAAATCATTTGCATTAATTCCAGAAGCATAGAAAGCAGCAATTAAAGCTCCTACTGAACTTCCAGCCAAATAATCAATAGGAACATCATATTTTTCAAAAGTTTTTAAAACTCCGATATGTGCAAAACCTCTTGCACTCCCTTCTCCCAAAGCAACACCTATTTTTTTCATAAGGATAAGAAATTGTTAGAGTTTAAAAAGTTAATTAAAACTTAAAATATAAATAGAATTAAAAATAATAAAATTAGTATGTTTTAAATTTTATATCTCTAATTGCAACTTCTACACTATCTTTAAATGCTATTTTATTTGTTACAGGTCTTTCTGCTAACATTCTTGTTATATCATTTGCTCTAGCAGTATAATCTGCAACTAGAGCATTATATTGTCTTGTATAACCCTCTAATGTAGTTTCTTTTTCATCAAGTGTTTGTCTGGCATCTCTAGGCCATTCAGATCTAGGCATCTCTTCAAAATCATTTCTATATTTTTCTATCGAAGCTCTTTGAGCTTGCATTGTATGGTCTACTTGCTCTATGGCTGCTTTTTGTTGTTTGAACCATCTATAATTTTCTAACCAATAATCAGGACTTGCTAAATCCATTGTTTTTTCTGTTCTACCACAATTTGCAGTTGATAATGATGTTGCTAATAATAAAACTAAACCAGTTTGTTTTAATTTCATTTTATTACCTCCAGTTTATCATTTACTCTTTTTCCAGCATCTAATGCTGCTTTGGCGTTTTGTGCTCTAACATAATCTTCTTTATCAACATCTGAAAAATTAATTACAGGTTCTCTTAACGTAATAGGCACTGGAGTTGCGATGTAACTTCCATTCCACTGTCTATAAATTCCTTCTGGTGTAAACCAATAAACATATTTGTCACTTGAACCATATGTACCATCTACTTGCATAACTTCATTTGTTCTTATATTAATATCCCCGTGGGTAAACCCAACACTATTATCTTCATCTGTTGTAATTGGCTCAAGTCTTTTTTCTGAAGAGGTTACTTTACCAATTGCAATATCTCTAAATATAACATTACCAAAATCACTTAATCCATAAACAAACAGTATTGTATTTGAATCATCAAATAATTTCTGCCTTCCCAATATATTTTTCCTCTCTACAAAATTTTCAATTTGAAACACCTCATGTGTCCTAAATGCAGCGTCTTGTCTATCCTGATCTGTTGCACAACCAAATAAAGTTGTAGTCAAAGTCAATGCAGTTGCTAATCTTGCTATTCTATTTCTCATTTTAATCAAGTTTAGTAAAAAATATCAATTTATAAACCTTTCGATTAATAACCACTATAGAATAATAACCTATTTCTTACTTCTTATCTGATATTCAATCTCTCTTATTTCATCCAACTTAGCTTCTCTTTCTTTTCCATAAATCCCAACTTTAATCACAGGACAAGCAAATCCAACAGCTAAATGGGCCAATATATTTTCACTTGTTTCCACACTTCTTCCGCTTATTATTGGATATATCTTATTTTCTTTTGCTATTGTTATTAATTCTTTAACTTTCATCAAACTTCCAACCTCATCTGGTTTTATTATAATAGCATTTACACAATCTAAAGCTTTCTTTAATCTTTCAACATCTCCTTTAATTAAACTATCCCCAACAACTAAACATTTACTTCCAATTGCTTCTTTTATTTTATTGAAACCTTCAAAATCATTTTCCTCTAAAGGATCTTCTAAATAAATAATATTATGATCATTAACTAAATTTATCATAAAATCTATTTGTTCATCCCTTGTTAAACTTCTTTCTTTTAATTCTTTTGAAAAGTTCTTATAATCATAATTTCCATTAAAAAAGTTATTAGCATTAACATCCATCCCAAATTTTACTTTAAAATCAAACTCATCATTTTTCTTTCTTAAGATATTTTTTAATATTATTATTGTTTCTAAATTGCTGTAATTAGTTGCCCAGGCTCCATCATCAGTAATCTCACTTTTAAATTGTTTATCTAATCTTCTCAATACTTTTTCACTATATTCATGAATTATTTTATTTGCATTAACAGCTTTCAAATAAGAGCTTGCTTCTGTGCTTAATAATAAAAATTCCTGAAAATCTGTTTTTAATATTTTTTTAGTGTTCTTTCCACCACCAATAACATCTCCCAATGGCCTTGGAACTTGCTTTACACCTTTGTCAATAAAACTCCAAACAAAACCTCTTGCACTTGCTTTTAATATTGCATATTCTATAGCAATTGTTAATCCTTTGCTTATATTATATTTTTTTAACACTTCTTCAACTATTGTAAAATCATCAAATTTTTGGAATAAAAAATTCTTGAAATCTTTATTTAATTCATCAACTATTTTTATTGCTTCTTTTGGATTATCTATTTTTGGAACAGAAGCTTCGAATTTTCCACTACCAGATTTCAATATTATCCTTATTGTTTCTTCTCTTTTACTGTTATAGATTCTTTCTGCTTTTAGTTCCTTTATTATCATAAAATTATTACAATAATAATGTTTTATAAACTTTGCTTGAATAATGTAAAATCTTTATTCTGACATATATTTTGTTTTATCCTATTAATATTTAGATAACTATATAAAACAGATTCTATCATAAATTATTATGGAAAAGAAAAAATTAGAGAAGATTGATTACGATTTGGTTAGACAATTTGCTAATAGTATAGAAGACTTAAAAACAGGACGTTTTAAGAGAGTCGCTTAGAAATATGTTCAGCTAATATTTTAAATTCATCCAATTATTTTTTATCTAAAAATTCCTTTATAGGTTTTCCAGCAACAATATCTCCTAAAATATTGCTTGGTCTAAAAAAGAATTTATTTACAATCTTCTTATTTATTATTGCAGTAGTATCACATGACTTGATTAAATCAAGAGAGATATTACCTTCAAAATGATAGTTTTCAACTCTTTTACCTTTTTCTTTAACATATTTTACCAATGGGGAAAAATCACCATCTCCGCTTATTAACAAAGCGGTGTCATATCTATTTTCATAAGCATCTCTTAACATATCAATAGCTAGATGAATATCATCACCTTTAATTGTAAAAAAATCTTTACCATCTTTGTTTGTCCTTCTTTGTCTTCTACACAATATCACTTCAAATTTATCTATATTTCGAAGTCTTGAAAATAATCTTTGTTGTTTCTTGAATATTTCAGGATTTATTTGTTGTTTCAGCGAGGCATTATAGTAATATGTTTTAATTAAGGTTCTTTTTCCAACTATATATTTAATATAATTTTCAAAATCAAATTTTGAATCAGAATATCTTAAGTTAATAGATTTAAGTCCATGTAAAAAATTTGCTCCATCAATATAAATAGAAACTCTTTCCATTTTATTCCTTTAAAAAAAGATACCCGCCTTGCCTTTGCAAGAACGGGGAACACTATGCGGTATTCTGCAGAGCAGATTCAGCCTTACGGCATTGCGCTACCTGACGCATGAATATAATATATAAGTAGGTATTTAAACCTTTTTATTATCCGACACTGGATACTTATCGTCATCTGCCTTATATTTGTGCGAGATAATATTATCTAATCTATAAAGCATTGCAATTAAACAAATTTGCCATCGCCATTATAATTACGAAGCATTAATAATTAAATCAACAAGGGCAATAAAGGAGCTAATGGACTTTTAATGACGATAACTATACAATATCCTATTATCCCTACATTGTTGCATTGTCTGGACTTTAATAAAGACAACGAGAATTTTTTATTACTAAGCAATTACTATTAAAACGATAGTTTTAAAAACAATGATTTCTAATGATTTTTATACCAAAAAGAATACTTAGATGAATAGGAAGGAAATTGCGATATTATATAATAATGACAAGAAAATGTCTTCAGCAGATATAGAAATAGGTGTTAAATAAAATGTTGTTAGAAGAATTAGTTTCAATTAGATTTAATGAAGAAGAAGCTCGAAAATTAGCTGAAAGCAACGACTTTCATCATAGAAGGAAAACTCATCAGGAATTAACAAATTTATTTAATAAAATTTCAGTGATTTATGAATGTAGTTTTGAAGATGTTAAGAGAGCTATACTTAGTTTTCCTCCATTTGCTGGTTATAATCATGAAAGAGTTGTAAGACAGAAAACAAGATTAGGAAGGATGGCCGCGCTAACAAATGAAGAAACAATTGATTATCTTTTAAACATGCCTGTTTTGGTAGGTTATAGCGCTAAAAGATATATTGCGGCGTTCGATATAGGAAGACAGCTTGAAAGAGAAGGTTTTCCACAAGATGACAGAATGTTAAAAGCCTTTTTCTTATATTCTAAGAAAAGTCCTTATGTTCCAGACACCAAAAGAAAAAGAATCTCTCAAATTTCTAGTGATAAAGAACCGCCATTGTTAAAAGCTATGAGAAAAAGATTGGAAAAAGCTTCTTAGATTCAAAAATTATTTTTATTTTATAAAACATCTTCAAAAGAAAAACCATTAATTTACCCAAAGTGTAAATCTGCAAGATGAGATAAAGAACCTAAAAAAAAGAAATAATTTTTTTACTTACTTTAAGTCCTGTAGATGCAACAATACATTATTATCCACCAACCTTCTCAGGCAATGGTCTTTTTATTGTTATTGGCAATATATCTTTCTCAAATTCCATCTTAGCTATCTCAATCGGACTGTAATTAATCTCTTCTAAATCATCTTCTTCCAATTTTAATAACAAAGGAGCTCCCATAGCTATCTGTAAAGCTCTTGCTCCTATTATTCTTGCTTTTTCATATTTTGTAAACTTCATCATTTTTCCAACACCTTTCTCAATTCCTTTGTTTTTTTAATTGCAACATCAATCATTGTATCAATTTCCTCTAATGTTAAGCCTTTGCTTCCGCCTTTCTGTAATGCATTTACAATATCATCTTCACTTACAGCTACTGTCAATCTTGCATCAACAGCTTTTTCTTCTTTTGTATTAACATCAACTACAAATCTTTGTCCTATTTTATACAAAGTGCATGTTATAGGTAACCTTTTTAAAGGTAACTTTTCCTTTGTGAATTCACCATAAACAACTTTATCATCTTCTAATTTTGGCAGTACTGCATTTCTCAAGGCAGCAACAGCAGCCAAAGCACTTGCATCAATTAAATTTCCATCATCATTTATTGTATAAATATCAAGATAGATCATCCATACTAATTCACCTTCTCTAATGCATAATTTCTTAGTATCAATCATCTTGCTCTCTCTTATTCCTCTATCAACCACTCTTGCCAATTCAGTAGCAGCATCTCCTGGAGGTCCAGATTCAAACTCTGGATTGGATAAAGGTAATAATTCTGCTCCGGTTATTAACACACCTTGATCAGGTGTATCTGGGAATGGAGTTCCAACTCCCATCTTAACTCCAGCCATAACCTCAGTCTCTCCTATCAACACTCTTGCACTTCCCTCAGCATTTATGCTTATTCCAGTCTCAATAATTATTGGCTTTCTAAATTCTTCCAATTTTCTTCCATCCATTCTTTTATCTTTACTTAATAAAGAATTAATATAATCTTTAATATTGCCTTCAATCATTTTTAACAACTCCATATCTTTCTTTCAATGTCTTTTTCTGCAATTCATAAATTTTCTTGCAAGCTTCTCTTGACATCTTTAGAGCTTCATTCAATTCTTTCTTTGTAACATTTCCATCTAATTGTAATAAAGTAAATTCATTGCTTCTTGGCATTAGCGCAGTTGGAATATCTGTACTTCCGCCTTCACCTTCAAAATGCTCTTCATCAGCATCTAAATCTAAAGCAATCTTATCTCCTATCTTTCCAACACTTACTGCACTCACTAAATCTTTCATTGGTATTCCAGCATCAGCCAAAGCCATTGCAGCTGCATTTATTCCAGCACATCTTGTTCCAGCATCAGCTTGTACAACCATTATGAAAACATCAACCACTGTATTTGGAAATTGTTTTAAATCCACAGCAGGCAATAAAGAATTCTTCGTTACCAATCCTATTTCAACACTTCTTCTGCTCGGTCCTGGTTTTTTTCTATCAGTAACAGAAAAACTCATCATATCATAATTTACTCTTAATATTCCAGTTTCAGGATTCTGCAAAAATCCAGGAAATAATTCTCTTGGTCCATAGACTGCAGCTATAACCTTTGTCTTTCCCATTCTAAAAAATGCGCTCCCATCAGCTCTTTTTATTATTCCAACCTTTGCTTCCATCTCTCTTAGCTGATCAAATTTTCTTCCATCAACTCTCTTTTCATATCCCCTTGTTACCATTTTATTTACCTTCCAAGAAAGCTTTTATTCTATCTGTTAATCCTTCCATATGACTTTCTTCTTCAATTTTATAAATAGCATTTGTAGCCAACATTTCTTTTTCAGTATCATTTCCAGAAATCCATACTTTTCCATTCTGTCCAACAATTATAAAACATCCAGTATGCTCTTTTATCAAACTCACCATGCTTCCCTGTTTTCCAATTATTCTTGGAACTTTGCTTGGGCTTACATCAATTATCTTTCCACCTTTTAATTTTCTTAATCCTGGTCCTTTCATTGTTAAATCAATTATCTTGCTTCCTGAAACATGTGTTATTTGAGCTGATATTATATCTCCATAATCATAATATTGACTTAAATCAGCTTTCTTTTCAATGAAATCAGAGCTTGCATCTTTCAAACTCAAGTTAGCTTCAAAAGCCCACCCAATTTCCACTCTCCAGCCACTAAATCCCATATCAGCTATCTTTCCAATAATAACATCTCCTTTCTTTGGAATATATCTTCCACTTAAAGGAATTAATTTTACCAATCTTCCTGAAACATTTACTATACCTAATTGAGTAGCTATGATATTACTTCCTTCTCTAAACGTTCCGTTAGCAGGCAAATAATCCATTCCTGTAGCTAAAACTTCTCCAGGAATAACAATAGATTTTTCTTTTATTTCCAATCCCATTTTATCCTCCCTTACTTCCAATAACTTTGCTTTCCACATTTCCCTTACATAAATGATTTAGATCATTAAACATATCAGACTGCATTCCAGCAGGAACTTCAATAACAACTTCTAACTCTCCTTTATTGTTCCATTCATCCTTTGTTAATTTTCCATACTGCTTTAATATTCCATAACTCTTTCCTGAATATTGTGCTGGAATCTTAATCCAAATCTCTCTTGTTTCATATTTTATAGGTAATATTTCTCTTATTTTCTTAACAATATCATTAACTTGCTGTTCAGCTGTTTTATTATAATCAATCTTTACTTTTGCTTCTTCTAAAGCATTTTCAATCCTTGTTACAGGATGTGGAATACTTGTTTTAGGATCAACAGCATTTCTGTGTATTAAATTTACAATTTGTTTTCTCTTTTCATCCATTAATTTTCTCTGGTGTTCAGCTGTTAATTGTATTTCTCCATGCTTTATTATTTCAATTGCAACTTTTTTCTTATCATCAGTTCCAAAAATAATTTTCATCTCATGTTCAGAAGCCAACAATCCTTTCTTAACATCTTTAAAAATATTGTCCGTAGTTAAAACCTCTTCTAAAATTCCTTTTCCTTCTCTGAATTCTAAAGCCTTATCTAAATCTACAAGAATTTCAAAATGTTCATTTCCTTTCTTTAATCTAGCAGTTACTGCTTTTTCTATATCGCTCATTTTCCTATAAATTTCTTAATGTAATCTTTTTTAAATCTAACAAATTTCTTTTCCTCTGTCTTAATATAAGCCCCATCTATTCTTTCAACATCAAAATCTTTTCCAAGTAATTTCTGTAACATAGAGATTGATAATTTTACACCTTCATCTATTGACATATTTTCTCTATAGCTTTTTAATAACATATCTTTAATTTCATTTTCAAATTCACCGATTGCAGTTGCCTTATATTCAAAATAGATTCCAGTAGGATCTGTCATGAATAATTTTGGCATGCCATTATCTACACCAGCAAATAATATGCTAACCCCAAATGGTCTTGCTCCGCCATATTGTGTAAATTGTTGCTTCATATTGCAAATTTCTTTTACAATAGAATGTGTATCCATAGGTTCATCAAAAGTTACTCTGTGTTGCTGCGCCAATATTTGTGATCTTTCAATTAAAACTCTTCCATCACTCAATATTCCAGAAGCGCTTGCTCCCATATGCTCATCAATCTGAAACACTTTTTCAATAGAACTTGGAACAATGAACTTTTCTAATATTCTTTTATCAGCTACCAAAATAACTCCATCTTTACAAACCATTCCTAACGTGCTTGTTCCTTGCCTCACTGTTTTTTTAGCATATTCTACTTGTAATAATCTTCCATCAGGACTAAACATCGTGCTAGCCCTATCATACCCCATCATTTGATGACTCATGTTTTGTTGCATTTCGTTTGCCATTTATTTTTTCACCCCATAAATTTTAATTTTGCTTTATTTAATATTCCGCTTACACCATTACATTTAAATATTACTTTTTTTCCATCTACTTCTTTAATTAAACTCATTGCCATTTTTACTTCATCTACACTTTTATTATTTATACTTATTATTCCTTTGTTATTTTTATATTCATTAATATGAATTAACCCAGCTTTTGCTAATCCAAGTTGTCCAATAAAATCCTTAATTCCATTGTTTAAAGCCATTTTAGCTTCTTCTTGACTGATATTGCCTATTGTTTCATAAACTAAATATCTTCTGTTTTCTTTTAAGCTAGGTAATATCGGTTTTATCTTCATATTTTAACCGAGAAATTAGTTCTTTTTTCTAGTTTCTCTTCTCTCGCCAAAATTATGAGAAATTAATGGTTTATAAGTTTTTTGGTTAGTTTAAATTAGATTATTCAATACTTCGTATGGTAAATTTGCCATATTCTTTTTCTATCCAAAGGTCTATCTCATGTGTTGAAAATCTTGTTACTTTTTCTCCAAATTCATAAGATGTTTCAGTTGCATTTGGATCAACTGGAATCAATTTAGCTCTTTCATTTTTTTCTATTAATTCTTCAATAAGAGATGGATGAATTGGTAGCCCACTAGGTTCAAATTTTTCACAACCCAGATATACATTAAATGCATTACCTCCTCTTGCTCTCACTCTTTTTACTTCATCAGCTCCTGCCAATCTTGCATATTGTCCTTCTTGATTCTGAACCAAGCCACAACCAGCAATAAAACTATCTTTACCTTCTGTTCTAACTAAGTTCTTACAATAATAACAAAGTAAAATGCTAGAAGATGTAAAGCTAGGAGTTTCTTCAGCCATATTTATTATAATAACACTAAAAATTTATAAATCTATTTATCCAAAAATTATATCTTCAATCTCTTTTAATTTCTTAATATTCAATTGATATGCTTCTCCATATTTTGTTTTCCCATATAGAATAACTAACTATTCTTTGATAAGATCTTTAAGGACATCATTTACAAAACCCCTTAAATGCGGCGGTATTCCAGATGTCAATCTTTCATACAATAAATGACCTTTACTGAAAGCATGATTTGAATACAACCTCTTTAAAATATTTCTTTTTATTCTTAGATAATCATCACTGCCTAAATTTCTTCCCATACCAATATTAAGCATTTTCTCTATATAAGATTTATTATAATTAATATTTATAGCCAATATCAGCCAAAAATAGAAACATTTATATACCCATCATTTTATTATATCTCATATGAAAAACAAAACAGCATTTTTACAAATATTCGGAGACTCTCCAATACTTAGAGTGTTAGATTTTTTGGTAATAAATGAAGATTTTGATTACAGCATGACTGATATTGCTAATCTTTCTGGAGTTGGTTATTCTACTCTTAAACTTTTTTGGATTAAACTAGAAAAAGAGCAAATAATAATAAATACAAGAATTGTTGGAAAAGCAAAAATGTACAAACTTAATTTAAATAATTCAATAACTAAGAAATTTAGAGATTTTTACTGGGAAACAACAAAACAAAAACTTCATGAGAAAATAAAACAAAAAGAGATGATTCTAAAGCATTGAAACTATTCTTTCAATTATCTTTTTTATATACTCTTGACCAACAAGAGATATCATCATTCTGATTAAACCATGTAGGGATAATAGTAGTTTGTTTGATAAAACCAAATTCAGATAAATCTTTCATAAACCCATCATATTCTTCAGCAGCATTTGCAGAACCATGATTATATCCTTCACAAATTAACCAACCATTACCTGTTAAACTATTTCTTACATTTTCTAAGATAATTTCTCTTCCCTTTATGGCGTAATGACAAAGTAAGTTTAATAGAACAACTATATCATGCCTCTCAGGAAGCATATTTTTAGTAATATCATGTACCCCGAAATTAATTTTTTTTCTTGCCAATTTTGTAAAAGTTAAATCAGCCCAAGAATAATCTCCTATTCTAGGATTCACAATATATGCAATACCTTCAGCACCGAAATGTTTCCATTTATTTAGTTCATTGTAAGTTAAATAATATATACTGTCCAATCTATTCCCTTTAGAATTAACAGCTTTTTCTAATCCTCCAGATATAGCTTCTTTTATTAGCTCTTGATTTGAATCATAACCATGCAAAACAATTTTGTCTTTTATTTTCCAAAAATTAATGAGAATTGAGTAAACTTCTCTTCCATCAGAGCAACCAACAGATGCTATTTTTATAGGTTGTTTATTAAAACTAGGTATTGCAATATTTTCTAATATGGGAAAAAGATCATTGTAACGAAAAAATGAAGTTTGTCCATGAATACTACAATTTTTCACCCAGGTTATTTGCTCCTCCAATGTTAATTTTTTGGCTTCTTCATTCTCCCCAATTATTTTTTTAAACCAACCTTCTCCAATTAATTGGTCAATTTCATTAATAGATTCTATAGTATCCATAAACATTTCAATAGATATACCATTTATAAATCTTTTTATTATAACTTTTTATTAGTAGTAAATAAATTATCCAGTAAAATTATCAATCAAACTTAAAGCATTTCTAGCTTCTTTTTCATTCATTCCAATTATCTTTCCAAATGTAATTAAAGAATCAAAACTTCTCAACTCAAATTCATTCCTAGCAAAACTTCCAATCAACATCTTAACTTTATATTTCCTACATAATCTAACATTTAACATCATCCTTCCAAGCAATTTTCCTCTTTCTTTGGAATTTAATACTTCATTATAGCTAAATCCTATTGCTATATTATTTTTCCTAGCAATTTCACATAACACCTGATTTAATCCTGAATTTCTATAATGCATAAAATCTTTTCCAACATTTTTCTCAGGAGAAACTAAAACATCTAAATCTTTATTTTCCAATAATTTTCTATTATCACCATTGCTTTCAACTATATTTAATTCTTCTTTCCTTATTTTATTATTAAATCTTATTTTTAATACATTTAATTCTAACTTTTCTATAATTTCACTTTCTCTATCAAACAATATTACGTCTTTAAGCATGTTAATCATTAACATTTACCTTTTTAAAATACTTTCTACCAATATAATAAATCAATTTATTCAACAAATAAACAACTATCCCCAAACTAACCATCCATATTATATAATAACTAAATGAATTAACTTTAATAAAATTTTCTTTTAAAAAACATAATCTGCTTATACAATTGATATTTAATTCTTTAGGAGTAAAGAAATAAGCCAAACTATTGAAATAAAAAATAAATATCCCACATATTAAATAAGCTCTTTTATGAACTCCTAATTTTAGCATTCCATAAATCGATAAAGGAATTATCAATAAATGATCAAGCTCAAGATAAAATACCCAATTCTTAAAGCCAAGTTCATTAAACATATAATCACTTAATCCACCAAAAGGAGCAAAGTTAAATAACAATCTCCCAAAAAAATCAATAAACCAAGGACTTTCGACCATTAAGCTTGATATTGCAACAGCCGTCATAAAAATTTTACTTCTAAATAAAAAAGCTAAGCTTAATATCAAAATAATATTATTGCTAAACCAAGTTAATTGATACCAGGATTTATTTATTATTGTATTTGTAATGTCAACTAAACTCCATATTAATAAAATCATTCCAATGATAAGAAAACCATCTCTTTTCATTATAATTAAAAACATAAACATTTATATAAACTATCCTATATTAATAACAATTAACGAATAGAAAACTTTTTAAATCATCATCTTACATAAATTCTTAAGTGATTTATATGAAACCATCTGAAAATAAGATACCAAAGCACATAGGAATCATCCTTGATGGAAATAGAAGATTTGCTAAGCGTTTAATGTTAAAACCATGGCGAGGCCATGAATGGGGAGCAAAAAAAGTAGAAGCCTTATTTGATTGGTGTAAAGAATATAAAATAAAAGAACTAACATTATATGCTTTCTCTATAGAAAACTTTAATCGCCCAAAAAATGAATTTAACTTCTTAATGGATTTATTCAGAAAAGAATTAACTCGTATGTTAAAAGATAAAAGAATAGATAAAGATAAAATAAAAGTAAATTTTGTTGGTAGATTATATTTGCTTCCAAAGGATATTCAAGAGTTAATGCAAAAAAACACCAAAAGAGCAGAAAAATATAATAATTACATAATCAATTTTGCTGTTGCTTATGGTGGAAGACAAGAAGTAATAGACGCAGCAAAAAAATTAGCTGAACAAATTAAAAAAGGTAGAATAGATATAAATAAAATAAATGAAAAAACATTTTCCAAAAATTTATATAATAATGATGACGTAGATTTAGTAATAAGAACTGGTGGAGAACAAAGAACATCTGGATTCTTGATATGGCAGGCAAATTATGCTGAATTGATCTTCTTAGATAAATTTTGGCCAGAATTTACAAAGAAAGATTTTGCTTACTGCATTGAAGAATATTCAAAACGTCAAAGAAGATTTGGTCATTAAACTTCTATCATCACTCTTTTCACACCTTTAACTTTCTTTATTTTTGTAATTAACAGATTTAATGTTTTTATGTCATTCATCTTTACAGTAAATAAACATTCAGCCATATCATTGTTAACTGTTTTTGCATTTGCTGTGTTGACATTAACACCAATTGAATTAATATTATTCATTAAATCAGATAATAATCCAATTCTGTCATCAGCAACAACCTTTATTTTAACAATAACATTGAAATTATCAAGCCAGTTTACATCAACCAATCTGTCTTTCTTTGCAATTTTTATATTATCACATTCAACTTTATGAACAACTATCTTTCCGCTCTTTGCACCTATCCCCCTTATCTTGTCCCCAGGCAGAGGATCGCAACATCCAGCAAACTTCACTTTAGGATTAACAATATTCTTAACTTTTAATATTCCAGAATAACTTTCCTTAGCAACTTCCTTCTTAGTAAAAGCTTTTACAGGAATTTTATCACTTCCTCTTATTGTTTGTAATATCTTGCTTCTTGCCTTTCCACTTTTAACAAATTTAAGCCAATCTCTGCTCGGCTTATGATTTTTGTCTGTTATTATCTCAACTATATCCCCATTTTGCAACTCATGATCTAGAGAAACAAATATTCCATTGACTCTTGCCCCGCTGCACTTATTTCCCAAATCACTATGAACTTCATAAGCAAAATCTACAGGAGAACTTCCCTCGGGTAATTCTTTAACCTCTCCCTTAGGTGTAAACACATAAATTTTATATCCCAAAACATCCAATTTCAAATTATTGAGCTGTTCTTTAGCATCTTTGCTTTCTTTCTGCCATTCTAATATTTCTTTCATCCATTTTAATTTCTTATTAACATCAAAATCCTTGCTTCCCTTATACATCCAATGAGCAGCAATTCCTTCTTCTGCAATTTCATGCATTTCTCTAGTTCTTATCTGAATTTCTAAGGGAAATCCCCTTGGCCCTATAACAACAGTATGCAAGCTCTGATATAAATTATCTTTCGGTTTTGAAATATAATCCTTGAATTTTCCATCAATAGGTTTCCATAAATTATGAACAACCCCCAAAACATCATAACACTCTTGAATATCATTAACAATTATTCTTACTGCAATCAAATCCATAAGCTCCCTAAAATCTATACCCCTAGAGATTTTTCTATAAATGCTATAAATATGTTTAACCCTTCCATCAATCTGATTTTCTATTCCAATCTCTTTTAACTTATCTTTGATTAATTTAATAGCTTCTAATATTCTGTTTTCTCTTTGCTTAACAGTTAGCTTAAGATTATTTTCTATCTTTTTATATTCTTCAGGATTAAGATATTTGAATGATAAATCTTCTAACTCTCCTTTGAATTTAGCTAATCCGAGTCTATAAGCAATTGGAGCAAACAACTCCATAGTGTTTTTTGAAATTCTTACTTGTTTTTCTTTATCTGAAAATTGCAATGTCCTCATGTTATGTAATCTATCAGCTAACTTTATTACTATAATTCTTATATCATTAACACTTGCCAACAACATCTTCTTCATATTCTCTGTAATAAACTCAGTTTTATCTTCAAAATGTAATTTATCAATCTGCGTCAAACCTTCAACCAAAGAAGCAATTTCGTTTCCAAACTCTTTTTTTATATCTTCAATTTTATATTTTGTATCTTCAGCAACATCATGCAATAAAGCAGCACATATCATCTTATCGTCTGATTTGATTGTTGTTAATATCAATGCAACATTATAAGGATGGATAAAATAAGGATCTCCTGAATCTCTTTTATTCCCTTCATGAGCTTTTTCAGAATATTCATAAGCTTTTTTTATTAGCTTAACATCAGTTTCTTTATTATATTCTTTAATTTTTTTGATCAAGAAATTAACGTCCATAATATACATATTAGATTTAGATTTATAACCTTTTCTGTATTAGCCTTAAAACAGGTTTTATATCAAATTTTCCAGAATTTTCTATTACAATTATATTATGTTTATTTTTGTAAGCCTCATCTAAGCTTATATCAAAAATCTCAGCTTCCAGATTATCTTTTATTTTTTGTTTGTTGTAACCTCTTTTTTCTAATCTTCTTTCCAATATCTTTAGATCACATTTAACTATGATGCATAAATCAACATATTTTTTTGGCAGATAATGGCTTAAATGTCCATCAACAATTAAGTTTTTATTTTTCTTGATTATATTGATTATCTTCTTATTTAATTTATTAATATCTACATCTATTGTTCTTAACCTTTTATTATATCTTCCAATTTTATTACTCTTAACAAATTTACTTATTTCAAGAACATTACATCTTAATTTTTTGCTTAATTTTTTAGCAATAAATGTTTTTCCAGTTCCAGGAGTTCCTGATATACAGATTATCATAAAATAATCAAGAATTATGATGTTTTAAATCTTACGAATATTTTTATTATCAAATTCCCTACATAATGCATTATATAAAAATGATCTTGTTTCAGTAATTCCTCTCCAAGATGATAAGGTTTCAGCTGTTATTTTTCCAATACTTTCAAAAACAGTATCATCAAGCTTTGGATAAGTATCAATATAGGCATATAATGAGCTTCTTAAATTTGAATGAACATGGGTTTTTATTCCTCTTAATAATCCTGACTTGATTTCAAGTTCTTCTTTCTTTTCTCTTATCAATCTAGGATTTCTTTCAATTTCTTTTTCCAGTTCTCCAATCTGCGTTTTAAGTCTTCTTGCTTGATTTTGTATATATACTCTACTTTTATTCCCGGGGTTATAATGTTCACCAAATGCAACATATGCCACTATAATTCCAAGTTCTTTATATCCATATTTTTTAGAAATTCCTTCTATCAGATCAATCAATTCATCAGATTCTGTCTTTTTCATACTATCTGCATCAATAAAAAACCTTAAAAACCTATTTATTTGTAATTTAATATTTACTTTCAATCAGAAATAACAGTACCTTTAAAATTCTTTCCTAAAAATATTTTATTAATATTATTTATATTCTGACCGATTATTATTGTTTTTATCTTATTTTTCATTATTAATTTAGCTGCTATGGAATCCAAAACAAAATGCTGTCCTGCTTTAAATCTAATTTTCTTTGTTTTCTTAAAAAAATCTTTAAAGCTTATATTAGAGATAAATTTAGCATTTTTAAATTTTCTAGGATCTTTATTATATAATCCCTCAACATTGGTTATATTTATTAGCAAATCAGCTTTTATTACTTGAGCAACATCCGCAGCTGTTCCATCACTTGTCATCCCTGGATGAAAATCAAGAGCTCCAGAAACAACTAAATTCTTCCTCTTAAAGATTCTCTTTAACTCAATCATTTTCTCAGGAATTTTCTTAATATTAAATATACTAGCAAGTAATCTTGCATTTATTCTAGTTGCCATTATTCCTATTAATGATCTTGATTTCATATCAAATCTTTCATGCTCCAATGGAGTGATATAGTTCCTAGCTGTCTTTCCACCCCCGGTTATAATTATTATTTTATTATTTTTACTTATTTTATTAATAAACTTCTTAAAAGAATCAAGGTATTTAATATCAACATTATTTGGAACAATCACACTCCCGCCTAAACTTATCACCACTTTCATAAAATTAAGTTAAAATAAGTTTATTTAAATCTTTGCTAGTCATTTATTGATATGCTAATAATCCTAGTAACAGTTGTCCATTCTTCACACGTTCCTTGCTCATCATATCTTGTACAAATTACCCCATCGCTTCTTATTTCTGTTTCTTTTATTTCTCCAGAAGCAGGATCCATAACAGCTATATCATAGTTCCCATTGCTATTTGGAGTATTGCTTATAGAATGAATAGCAACAGCATGATTGCCAGCCGTAGTTTCAATAGATAGTATAACAAACTCATTTTTACTAATAAATTCATTCAAAATCATCGATATGCTGACTGGGAAAAATCCGTCTCCAGTTCCAGTTACAAAAGAAACATTAACTCCACGCCCTATAACTGAATTATTTCTATCTATCCCTGCTCCAATTATTGTTATTGACATATTCCCAGCATAAGCTGTTCTATTTAACCAAAATGTTAGTCCATTTAGTAATCCATTTGTTGTTGTTCCGCCAGTGCTTGCATTAGTCTCCATCAATCTATGCAGTCTGTTTGCTACCTCAAAAATAGATAAATTTCTCATTATAGAAGGTAATGTTCTATTCCAGTATTCTAAACCAGATGTAACAACAGCCGGAACACAAGAATAATTTCCATTAGGAACATGTGTCCAGTTTTGAAATTGACTTACTGTAGTTATATTCTTAGTATGTGTATAGTTTCTTGTGATTCCAGTAGAATTTGGACTTCTATCTCTTCCAAACTTGGTATTAGCTTCCTGTGCATTGCAGTCATAATTTACATCTCCAATCTCTTCTACTAAAGATTCAATAGTAACAGCACATTTTATTATCTCTCCAGTTTCTGAATCTATAACGCATTTCTGATTTATAGGAGGCCTAGCAGGAGCATCTCTATCCTTGATATTCATGTTCCATTGTTGGGCAGTTATTCCAATTCCATCTGAAACTTCAACCCTTACAAAATGACTTCCATTGGAATAATAATTAGAAACATAGTTCCATGAACTTTGATAATTATGATAATAATCTGGATTTTGTTTATAAACTAATTTGTTGTCATAATACCATCTATATGTTAAAAGATCATTTTCAGGATCAAAAGCCTGTACATTAAATAAAATGCTATCTCCTTCTTTTATTAAGATGAATAGATTTTGTGGAGAATAAAATTGTATTATTGGTGGGTTATTTAATGGGATATCATCCACGCTTATTATTGTTCTAGCTTCAGTAGCAATACTAAATAATATAACAAATCCAATTAAAAATAAGATTAATCTTCTTTCCCCCATTTGAAGTAGAAATTATCTTTAATATAAATAATTTTTGCTGTTCTAGAATAATGGTATCAAATCTTTTACTAACTCATCAATTCTTGAATATTTCCTAGAAGCATCAACCAATGCCAAAGTTTTTTTGCTATCATTCTTTGCCCCATGACTTGTGCTTATTCTTAATTGTTTTTCTAAAACAACTTCATAACCCTCTTTAGCTTTCATATGTCCAGCAATCAAAAATCTTTGCTCTCTATTACCATGGCTCATTGTTTTTAAAAATTTTTCTAACATTAAACCATATTCCCATCTTCCATATTCTTCTTCATTTCCATTAAAGAAAACATCCCATAAATAACATCCAATGTCGCTTTGACTGAACACATCTCCCAATACAGGTAAATATCCATCATCAAAATAATCTTCACTTAAACCATCTATTTTTTTAGCAACTTTAGTCAATTCATTTAATAACAAATTATGATCTAGGTTTTTTATTAATTCAAATCCATCTGTCTTTTCCAATAAGCCCCTATAACCCTCATTTGCTAACATTCCCGCCATCGGAGGATTTGCTCCCGTATGAAGTATTGTAACTCCTCCTTTAGTTCTAATAGCATAAGGCATCTTTTTCATTAATTTTACATATCTCTCTCTACCTTTTCCACTATCTTCAATTCTGTCTTCTAAAGGTCCAGCAAAATCTTCAATATCACCCTTGCCTATTTTCATATGATATATATGCATTAACTCATGATTTCCTAAAACAGGAATTACGCTTTGATCTTGATTATCTATTAAATCATCTAAAATCTCTAAAGATTTATCTTCATATCCAGTATAACCATGCACTAAATCCCCATCAAAGACCAATATATCAGCTCTTCCCTCTTTTTTTAACCTATCAAATCTATCTCTAACTCTTTTATAATCATCCCAATTTCCTTGAATATCACTTGAGATTAATATCTTTCCTTCATCAATATCTCTTATTTCCATATGTTATAACGCTCAATATCGATTTATAAACCTTTCTATTTACAACTACTAATTAGTAATTAATCACTAGCAAACAATCTGCTATCTTTAACATCAAACAATTTCATTCTAGCTCCAGCATCTAAAAATCCATGAGCATAGTTTAAGGCAGCAAAAGCAGTCACTAAATCCCCTTTTTCCTTAAAATGCTTAGCATCATCATAATATCTTTGAGCCATATCTAAAAAATCTCTAGCTACATCTTCTAAATTAATATTTTTAGGAATCTTAATCTTTACCTTCGCCAAAGCCTCTCCAGTTATATCAAAATATCTTTCTAGTTTTTCTTCTGTTATTTTGTTTTTCATGGCAAATAGCTGCTAGTATTATTATCAAGCCAGATAAATAAATATTTTGAAAAGTATAAAAATAAAACTATTAAGATAATTAAAACAATATAAAGCCAAATCTTTTTATCCATATTAGAATTTAATTATAATAACTATTTAAGCTTTACCAAAACCATTTTAAATGTTGACTTTTCCTTACTTTTATGTCATTATTCCAAGCTATACTTTTAGGCATAGTTCAAGGCTTGACAGAATGGATTCCAGTCTCAAGCTCAGCTCATTTAGTTATCTTTCAAGAATATTTTAATATTAAAGCTTCTATTCTATTTGATGTTTTAGTCCAAGTTGCTTCATTATTTGCTTTGCTATTCATTTTCAGACAAGATATCAAAAATATAATAAAATCTTTTTTTAATAAAGAAGATAGAGCAAACAGAAAATTAGGTTTATTAATTATCATAGCAACAATATTTACAGTAATTATAGCTTTATTATTCAGAAAACAATTTGAATCTTTCTTCTCTAACTTAACCGTAGTTGGAATCGCTTTAATAGTTACAGGAGTTTTACTTTTTTTAACAAAATATGCTAAAGAAAAATACCAAGAAATTTCATATAAACAAGCATCTTTAATCGGAATAACTCAAGGAATTGCTATAATTCCCGGCATTTCAAGATCAGGCTCAACAATTTCAATTGCAATGTTGCTCGGCATTAATAGAGAACAAGCAGCAAGATTTTCTTTCTTACTATTT
>CAZJUI010000013.1:0-28157 GCA_964549185.1 Candidatus Woesearchaeota archaeon | reverse complement strand
ATAGAAGCGGACAGCCATTAAAAACATTAACAGAGAGGATAAAAAGCAAGGAAGGAAGAATAAGGCATAATCTAGCAGGAAAGAGAGTCAACTATGCTGCTAGAACTGTTATTAGTCCGGATCCCAAGATTAAATTTAATGAAGTTGGAGTTCCTTTAATTGTTGCGATGGAATTAACTGTTCCTGAAATGGTTACAGAATGGAACATGAAAAGACTTAAAGATTTTATCAAAAGAGGACCAACACAATATCCAGGAAGCAATTATGTTGTAAGGCCTGATGGAAAGAAAAAGAAAATAACAGATGAAACAAGAGAACAGTTACTTGAAGAATTACAGCCTGGATATATTGTTGAAAGACATTTAATGGATGGGGATATTGCAATATTTAACAGACAGCCAAGTTTGCATAGAATGTCAATAATGTGTCATAAAGTTAAGATATTACCTGGAAGAAGTTTCAGATTAAATCCAGCTGTATGCACGCCATATAACGCCGACTTCGACGGGGATGAGATGAATTTACATATTCCACAAAATGAAGAATCGAGAGCAGAAGCTGAAATATTAATGCAAGTTCAGTATCATATCATAACTCCAAAAAATGGATTAAATATTGTGGGATGTATAGATGATAGTGTGGTTGGAAATTATTTATTAACAAGAGAGTTAGAGTTTGATAGAGAAGATGCTGTTGAATTATTATTAGCTATTGGTGTTGATAAAAGTGAGAGGTTTAAGAAATTTGGAAAGAAAGTTGCTGGAAAGGAAGTATTTAGTTGTTTATTACCTGATGATTTTGAGTTTATCGGAAAAAGTAAAAATGCTGATCTAGAAGGAAATAAAGATGTTGTAATAAAGAATGGAAGTTTGATTAAGGGGGTTATTGACAAAGCTACAATAGGAGAAGATAATGGAAGTTTGATTAGAAGTTTATATGCTAATTATGATGAAGATAGCGGAATTGTAATATTGAGTAACATTTTCAAACTGGGAATTCAGGTATTATTCCGGGTTGGATTTACAACTTCTATTTCAGATACTGATTTACCTGAAAAAGTAAAGGCAAGATGTGATGAACTAATACAAGATGCTTATAATCAAGTTAATAAATTTATTGAAGATTATTTAAAGGAAAGATTAGAAGCTATTCCTGGATTAAATGAGAAAGAAACTTTAGAAGTAAAAATAATTGAAGTATTAAATAAGGTAAGAAATTTGGTTGGAGAGCAAGTTCAAAGTATAGCTGATGATAAGAATCCAACGATAATAATGGCAAGATCTGGGGCTACAGGAAATATATTGAATCTAGCTCAGATGTCAAGCTGTGTTGGACAACATGCATTAAGAGGTGGAAGAATAAGCAAAGGATTTAGAGGGAGGACTTTACCAATTTTTAAACCAGGGGATTTATCTCCTGCTGCTAGAGGTTTTGTTAAAGATGGATTTAAAAAGGGATTAAATCCTTATGAATTTTTCTTTGGAGCAATGACTGGAAGAGATAGTTTAATGGATACTGCGTTAAGAACTCCAAAATCAGGATATTTATATAGGAGATTGGCTAATGCGTTGCAAGATTTAAGAGTGGAATATGATAACACTGTAAGAGATGCTAATAAAACAATAATGCAATTTGTTTATGGTGATGATGGAATTGATGTTAGCAAGAGCGAAGGCGGAAAGATTAATGTTAAAAAAATAATTAAAGAGGTAATGGGCAAATAAAATGGCAAAAAGTGTTTATGATGAATATGAAGAAATGTTACCCGGAAAATTAATAGAAGATGTAAGAAATGAATGCCAGGAAGAGAGATTAAGCGCAACCGATGCCAAAAAAGTTTTAGAAAGTGTAAAGGATGCTTATGAAAAAGCAAAAATAAGTCCAGGTGAAGCTATAGGAATAATATCTGCTGAGAGTTTTGGAGAACCTGGAACACAGATGATATTGAGAACATTCCACTTTGCAGGTGTTTCTGAATTAAATGTGACTCTCGGATTGCCAAGATTAATTGAAATTTTTGATGCTAGAAAAGAACCTAGCACTCCAAGAATGGATATTTATTTGAAAGCAAAATATAACAAAGATCCTAAACTTGCTAGGAAGATAGCTGCAAGAATAAAAGAAACTAAATTAAAAGAAATTGTAACTGAATTTAGTATTAACTTGGGAAATGCTGCAGTTGAAGCTAAAATTGATCAGAAAAAAATAAAAGAGCTAGCCTTAGAATTAAGCGAGGTTGTAAAAATATTAAACATAAACACCAAATTATTTAATGCTAAGGAAGAAAGGGGCAATTTGATATTAAGCCCAAAAGGAAATCAAAACAATTTAAGCGAAGTTTTTAGGATAAAGGAGAAAGCTAAGGAAATTGTTATCGGTGGAATTAAGGGGATAAGCCAAGTTTTACCTGTAAAAAAAGATAATGAGTTTATGATCATATGTTCAGGTAGTAATCTAAAAGAAGTTTTACAAATAGAGGAAGTTGATGAAAAAAATACAACAAGTAATAATATAATAGAAATATTGAATGTTTTGGGTATTGAAGCTGCAAGACAGGCGATAATAAATGAGTCATTGAAAGTTATAGAAGATCAAGGATTAGATATTGATATAAGACATATAATGTTTTTAGCTGATGTTATGACAATTACAGGAGAGGTTAATGGAGTTAGCAGAGGCGGAATAACAGGAGAAAAAGAAAGTGTATTGGCAAGAGCAAGTTTTGAAACTCCAATAAAACACATAATAAATGCCTCTTTAATAGGAGAAAGAGATAATTTAAATAGTGTAATTGAGAATGTTTTATTAAATCAACCTGTACCTTTGGGAACTGGATTACCTGGATTAGTTGCAAAGATGAAGAAAAAATGAGCATTGAAGAATTAAAAAAGGCATTGAAAGAAGAAAAATTAATTTATGGTAGGGATGAGACTTTGAAAAAAATAAAAAGTGGAAAGATAAATGAGGTTTTTATATCCTCAAATTGTCCAAAAGAATTAAGGCAAGATATTATATATTATTCGAAATTAGCTAATGTTAAAGTGAGTGAATTAGATGTTCCAAATGATGAGCTTGGAATTATTTGTAAAAAACCATTTTCAATTTCTGTTGCATGCTGCTAATGAAACTTGATACTGACACAATACAACTTGTAAATCTTTTTGAGAAAATGACTAATTCTCATGTTAAGGATTGTTTCAATAGCAACGGAAGGATTGTCTTTGTTGTCAAAAATGGAGAAGCAAGAAATGCTATTGGTATCAAAGGAAGAAATGTAAATAAGATTGAATATATGATCAAGAAAAAAATAAAAATTGTTGAATATAATGATGATGTTGTTAAGTTTGTGAGAAGCTTTTTGTTTCCAATAAAACCAAGTGAGATTAAGTTTGAAAATGATGTTATTGAAATAAAAGCAGATGATGTTAAAGACAGAGGAATATTAATTGGCAGAGATAGGAAGAATTTGATAAATTTAAAGGAAGTTGTTAATAAATATTTTAAAGTAAATGATATTAAGATTGTTTAGTTAATTTCTTTAGTATCTATTATAAATAATATTTTTTTGTGGTTATTTGAAAATAATTTCTTTAGTGATATCAATTAGTTCTTTACAAATTTTTTTCAAGTCGTTAATTTTTGCTTCGTTTTTGACCGAAATTTGTACTCCATAAGTGTAACTCTCTCTTAGATCAATAACACTACTCTCTTTGATATCATTTATCTCTTCGTATTCTAATATTTCAATAAATTTTTCATCAAGCTGGATTTCATTATTCTCTTTGAGAAATCTCATTAGTGCGATAGTGCATGTCTGATTTGAAGATTCATAGCCAAATTTAGTAGCGATTGCTAGAAAACAATGATAAATGCAATAGAATCCAGCTGATATAGACCAATCGGAAAATCCAATCTCTCTGAATTTTGTTATGCCATCTAGGTTATGCTCTGCTTTGGCTAGATGTTTCTTCGCTTCTTTAATATTTGGGTTTACTTTCAACAAACCTCTATGTTTCTCTCTCTTGCCTAATTTTTTACAATCTTTAATTTCTTTCTTTGCTTTGCTTTGCTCAAACACCACTTCACATGTTCAGAGGCTTGTGACATTTTTCAGTATTTCCAAATATATATCCTGACCATAAAGGATAATTGCATTTTTTATTATATCTAAGAAGGCTTTATCTTTCTTTTTAAGATTTTCTAATAAGTCTAAGTGAGTTAATTTGATAGCGTGAAGTTTTTTAGGAAGTATTTCTTCTTTTTTCTTTAGAATAGTATTTACTTCTTTGACCTCTTTATTTTTTAGTACTATAATTATATCAATATCGTGGGCATGGGCATAATCTTTAATTGTAGAGCCAAAAAGCATGACTATTCTGTCTTTCTTAAAGAGTTCTTTAAATTCTTCTTTCCAGCGTTTGAATTTATTTGCTTCGTCTGCGAGTATGAAAGCAACGAGATGGGTAACATAATCATTACTAAAATTAAGTTTGTAGGTTATGGCTTTTCCTATGGTTTTGCTTATTACTAAATTTTCCTGAAGAAGTCTTTTAAATATCTTCTGAGCACCAACATGGCTGATGTTAAGGATTTTACTGATAGAATTGGCATTATAAAAATTAGTGTAATCTTTGAATAAGATAATTACAGTTTCTCGTTCATTTTGGGTTAAAGTTATCATGGTAACGTAAAGTTACTATATAGAAACTATGAGTTACTATATAAATCTTTCTGTTTGGGAGAGATAGGAAAAATTTATTAAATTTAAAGGAAGTTGTTAATAAATATTTTAAAGTAAGTGATATTAAGATTGTTTAGTAAGGTTTATATAAAATCTAATTCTATTTGAACTTATGGAAAACCTTTCAGTTCCTTTATTAAAACAAGGAAAATTTGATTGTGGACCAATTGCATTAAAAATGGTTTTACAATATTTTAATAAAGATATTTCTTATAATCAAATAATTAAAGAAATAGGTGGAATAAAAAAATATGGTGTTAAAACTATTAGTTTGGCCAGTTTTGCAAAAAAACTTGGCTTTAAAGTTGAATGTTATTCTTACAATAAAAAATTAGCAAAAAAAATAGCAAAAATTAGGAAACCTACAAAAATAGATATTATTAAATTTTTGAAAAGAAAGCTTCCAGTAATTATTACAGTAAGATCATTTATTTTATTTAATAAGAAACTATCTGAAATTGGACATTTTATTGTTATCACAAAATATGAAAAAGGTATTTTTTGTTATAACGATCCTAATGATGGAAAACAACATAAAATTAGAGAAAATGATTTGATGTTTGCATGGTTTAATAATGTATTAGATTCAAGTGCATATTTATTAGTTCTTCAACCAAAACATTAAAAAATATAATAAAAAGATAACTTTATAAATCAATAGAAAGCTCAAAAAACTATGGGAAATAAATCTAAAGGATTGATGGCCGGGAAGAGATTAAAGATGAGAAGAAAGAAAGGTAGATGGCACAATAAATGGTATATTAAAAGAGTTCTTAGATTAAAAGAAAAATCAGATCCTTTGGGCGGAGCAAGTCAAGCTAAAGGGATAGTATTAGAAAAGAAACAAGTTGAAGCAAAACAACCAAATAGCGCGATGAGAAAATGTTGCGTAATACAATTAATGAAGAATGGAAGGAAGATAACTGCTTTCGCACCTGGAAATAATGCCATTAAGATGATAGATGAGCATGATGAAGTTGTTGTTGAAAATATGGGTGGAACAAAAGGAAGGGCTAAAGGGGACATTCCTGCTGTTAGATGGCAGGTTATTAAGGTAAATGATCAGAGTTTGAAAGCATTATTATCTGGAAGAATAGAGAAAGGTAGAAGATAAATATAATTTTTATAGAATATGAATATATATAAATTAATTCTTTTATTCTTATTTTATGTGGGAATTTAATAGAGATAATCATGAAAGACTTGTTGAAAGTGTGTCTAAAATGAGTAATTCTGATATTGTTGATAATCTAGAATATGAAGAACCGAATTATACATCTGCAAAAACTGGGGAAATGTTAAATCCTGAGGTTATTGATCTAACTAAGAAGATATATACAAATTTAGATTTGCCTGTTGCTGGATTTAATCAAGGTGGTTTAATATCTGGAATGGCAATTTGTAAGCAAAGCAGAGCGGAAGATGATGCAAGAGTGATTACAGCTAGAATGATTCAGGGCAATAAAAAATTGAGGAGTGCATTGGATAAATTACATATTCCAGATTATATGTCTGAAATTGGCGGTCCGTTTTTTGAAGCTGTTTGGGATGAGTATGGAGATGATTCTGTTGCAAGAAATGTAGATTTTTCAGCTGTATTTCATGGAGTTTCTATGTTAGAAGCCATGACTTTGCTGCACAACAGGGTTTTGTTTGGAATAGAAAAATCTACAAGGTATGTTGATTATAGTGAAAGAAGAAGAGATGGTAATTTTAATTATATTGTTGATCCTTTGATTAAGATGGTTGGATTGGAAGAAGATTTTAGAAGAACAACTGATAAGTTTTTTGAGATATACTCCAGAGTTATCAATAGAAGTGGGGATAAATATAAAGAATTATTAGGATGGATTGGCAATAATCTACCTTTTGAAAATTTCAAAGATAAAGCTCAGGAATCTTTAAGAAGATTGGGCCAGGAATATGCAACAGATCAAGAATTAAGAGAAGGATATGATAAGACAATAAGTGCGGCTCTTAAAGATCAAGTAAGACATTTACTTCCACTTTCTGCTAGAACAAGTCTTGGCATTATCTTTAATGCTGAAGCCATGCGTCATTTGGTATATCAGCAACAATCTAGATTTTTTGCTGAAGGAATTATGATAAATGAATTATTTAAAAGAGAGATGAAAAAATTAGTTGGGCCTTTATTAGATCATACAGAATATGATGATAAACGATCTATTGAAAATCGCGATTTCCTTTTTGAAACGAGAAAACCATTGTTGGGATATAGAATAAGGGATATTGATTTTAAAGAAGCTGATAGCATAATAAAAAATGAGAAACTTAAATTAGATGTTTATAGATATGGTGATTTTGTAAAAGTAAATGATGCTAATCTAAATCTAGAGATTATGTTTAAATTAGATGGAAGTTTAGATGATATGATTTCTGCAATATTACGAGAAAAAGTATCTAATATAACGATTACACAATCTAGGAATGAAGTTGAACATATGTCTAGAGAACAGAAAATAAAATTGTTGAATAATTATGCTGGCATTGGAGATGAAGATTTAAGAAAAAATAGAAGATATAGACCAGGAAGAGCTTTTGAAGTTGTAAGTTTGGATTTAACTATGTTAATGCCAATAGCTGAAATAAGAGATATTAGAAGGCATACTGTTCCTTCTTATCTTGATCCTTTAAATTTTAATCCAGAAATTGGATATTATATATCTCCTGGATTAAGAGCAATAGGATTAGAGGAGGATATTAAAAAAGCTAATAAAGAATCTTGCGGCATATGGTATAAGATTAATGAAAGGTGTGGTCCTTATGTTGCCAGCACTTCATTACCAATGTCGACATTTAGTTCGATGAATACCAAGATTAATTTAAGAGAGGATTTTCATATAAATGAATTAAGAACTCAGACCGGAGCTGCTCCTGTTTATTTGAGATTATGTCAAATGAAATATGCTGGTTTAAGTGTTTTAATGCCTGAAGTGGCAAGATTGATGAAGTTTGTAAATCAAGAAACAGAAATTGACTTTGGAAGATCGATACAGGAAATGCGTTCTATCAAAAAAAGAAAGGAATCTCAAGAGAAAGTAAATATTGCTTAGAATTTAGATATTAACTTAGAAATTTTTAGTATTGTGTTTAATAATAATGGTTGTAATAAAATTAGCTTTGATGACAATTGGTAGTAAATTAAAATAGAAAGAAAGCTTTATAAATAGAATAAAAGCTCAAAAAGTTATGGACTTTAAATTATTTAATAGATGGGATGTAACAAGTATAAAAGTAAATGATGTAGCACTTCAGAGCTATATAAACATTAAACCTATATTAGTTCCAAGAACTGCTGGAAGAGCTGCTAAAAATAGATTATGGAATGATAAAGCTCCTATTGTTGAAAGATTGATGAATAAGCTATTGATTCCAGGACATAAAGGAAAAAAACATAAGATATCAAGCGGAAGATCTTCCGGAAAGGCTGTTCAGGCTTATCAAATTGTAAAAAAAACATTTGAAATTATAGAGCAAACAACAAAGAAAAATCCTATTGAAGTTTTTGTTAAGGCTTTGGAAAATGCAGCTCCTAGGGAAGAAATTACAACAATAGAATATGGTGGAGCAAGATATCCGCAAGCTGTTGATATTGCACCTCAAAGAAGAATTGATTTAGCTTTAAGATTGATGACTCAAGGAGCTTATCAAAAATCTTTTAACAATAAAGTAAGATATGAAAAAGCATTGGCTGATGAGATAATAAATGCTAGTTTAATGGATCAAAAAAGTGCGGCTATAGCCAAGAAATTAGAATTAGAAAGACAGGCTGATGCAAGTAGATAAAGTTAAATATCTTTGTTCTTTGAATTAATTATGACAAAAAATAATGATGGAATTTTGGAAGGCAATTACAGGAAAGCTAGAATAAGAATTTTAGAAAGAACTGGAATTGATATCGAATTATTAAAAGATCAAATACATAACCAGGTTGTGTTTAAACTTAAATCTTCTAATGTTACAGTACCAAAAGCTAAAGATTTTTTCGAGAAAGTAGTTCCAGTATATGAAGAAAGAGTTGGGGTGTTATTCACTGAAGTTGCACAGCAAAGAGATATTAAAAAATATCCTGGATTAGAAAAAGATATAGAAGATTTTGGTAAATATCTTTTATTTGAATTCCTGTATTATAGAAAATTAGAATAATGTTATTTTTCAGCTTCTTTTTTTAAAGATTCAAGAAATGTTTTATTTGTTTTTCTAATAGATGATTCAGGCAATAATATTTTTGCAATAAATGTTCCCATACCAAGAATTTCCTCTATCATTGTAACTGTTGTTTGTTTGTTATTATCAAGAATAAATGTTAATCTTCTATGAAAACCAGAGCAATCTCCTGTCCAAGCAACAATATATGGCTTATTACTTTCTATAATCAATGGATTGTATTTAAAAGTCTTTATTCCTGATTTAATTTTTATTTCTAATTTATTATTAATTAACAAATCATTTCCAACTATATATCTAGAATTTTTTATTACTGGATTCCAAGATTTCCAGTTATCAACATCTTTAATGATATTCCAGACTTTTTCTATTGGTACATTGATTACTATTGATTGTTCTACTGCCATTTGATGTAAAATTTGATTAGATAAAAATATAAAAAGGTTTTGATTTATAGTTTTCTTACTTCTTTTACAATAGTCATAAGATCTCGAACCTTTAACCTATCTACTTTATTTTTTGTATTATTTTTAACTTTTAATGATGTTCCCACTATTGCCCCATCTGCTATTTTTAATTGTTCGTAAGCATTTTTTAAATTTACTCCTGCTCCAACAATTAATGGGTGGTTTCCAATAATCTGTCTGAAATATTTTATTTTATCTAAAGATGTTTCTTTTCCAGTTCCTTGTCCTGTAACAACTATTGCTTCTGCTCTTTGTATTCCTTCTCTTAATTCATTTTCAAGATTGGAACTTGGTAATGGACGATAATATTTTGGATGTACCCCGCCTAAGACGATTAATTCTGGAAACTGTATTTTTTCCCTTGAATATCTGGAAATGTCTAATGCTCCTTCTTCATATTTTCCTGCAACATAATCTATTTGTATGAATTTTGCTTCATACCTTCTTGCTAATATAAAAGACAAAGAAAACTCGTTTGGTAAAATGTTTATTCCCATTATTATTTTTCTAGGTCTATCTTTAATTTCTTCAAGAGTTTTAATAACATCAGATTCTGTTCCATAATAATTCTCTATTAATGCTGCATCAATTCCTTCTTCTTCAAAAATATCAATCTCTTCTAATGCCCATTCTACAGGATTTTCTCCTGCTAAATGTATCATTCCTATTATAGGTTTATTTTTAAAAATTTCATGAAAATTATTATTTAATTTCATAAGGTATCTTATTAAAGAAAACTTTATAAACCATGCGCTTTCTCAAATTAAATAATGGCAGAGTCATTAACAGATAAAGTTAAAATATTACAAAAACAACCTGAACATATAAGAAACATCGCTATCTGTGCCCATATCGATATTTTTTGAGAATATTCTCGAAGACGAGTGCATGGGAAAACAACAATGAGCGATTCGTTATTAGCAGGAGCAGGAATGTTATCTGAAGAATTAGCTGGAAGACAGTTAGCATTAGATTTTCATGAAGATGAGATTGCTAGAGGAATTACAATAGATGCTGCAAATGTTTCAATGATACATAATATTGAGGGACAAGATTTTTTGATTAATCTTATTGACACTCCGGGACATGTTGATTTTGGAGGTGATGTAACTAGAGCGATGAGAGCTGTTGATGGAGCTATTGTTTTAGTTGATGCTGTTGAGGGAATGATGCCACAAACAGAAACTGTTTTAAGACAAGCATTAAGGGAAAGAGTAAAGCCAGTATTATTCATTAATAAAGTTGATCGATTAATTAGAGAAGTTAAGTTAACTCCTGAACAGATGCAAGAAAGATTTGTAAAAGTTATAGGATTTGTAAATAAGTTTATTGAGAGTGTTGCTCCTGAAGAATTTAGGGAAAAATGGAAGGTAAATGTTACTGAAGGAAGTGTTTGCTTTGGTTCAGGGTTTCATAAATGGGCTTTGTCTGTTTCTTTCATGAAAAAAAGTGGATTAAGTTTTAAAGATGTTATTGAAGCATATGAAAAAGATAGTTATAAAGAATTATCAAAGAAAGCTCCTTTGCACAAAGTTTTTCTAGATATGGTTACACATCATTTGCCAAATCCGGTTATTGCACAAAAATACAGAGTGCCAAAAATATGGCATGGTGATTTAGATTCTGAATTAGGGAAATCTTTAGTTAACTGTGATCCTAATGGACCAGTTGCTTTTGTTGTTACTAAAATTGTTATTGACAAGCATGCTGGTGAGGTTGCTGCTGGAAGATTATTTTCAGGAACTGTGAGACAAGGACAAGATGTTTATTTGAATGGAGCAAAAAAGACAGTAAGATTACAGCAAATTAACATCTATAAGGGAGCATCGAGAATTTCTATTGATGAAAGTGTTGCTGGAAATATTATTGGATTAGTTGGATTAAAAGATACATTTGCAGGTGAAACTGTGAGTACAGAGCCGATGGAACCATTTGAAGCTATAAAACATTTATTTGAACCTGTTGTTACAAAAAGCATTGAAGCTAAGAAACCAAGTGACTTACCAAAATTAATTGAAGTGTTAAGACAGAAAGGAAAAGAAGATCCTACTCTAAAAATAACTATTAATGAAGAAACAGGAGAAAATTTAATCTCGGGCATGGGAGAATTACATTTAGAGGTTATTGAAAATAGAATAAAAAATGATAATAAATTGGATATTCAGACTGGATCTCCAATTGTTGTTTATAGAGAAAGTATAAAGAGAAAAAGCCAGGAATTTGAAGGAAAAAGTCCAAATAAACATAATAAATTTTACATGACTGTTGAACCTGTTCCAGATGAAATTTATCAAGCAATGAAGGCAGGAGAGATTCCTGAAATTAGAATAAAGAAAAAAGATCAAGTTATAGTTGATAAGTTAAGAAGTTTTGGAATGGATGCTAAAGAAGCTAGCAAATATAAAGAATTTTACAAAGGAAATGTTTTTGTTGATAACACGAGAGGAGAGGTTCACATTGGAGAGGTAATTGATATGGTGTTAGATGGATTTGAAGAGGTTATGAATGAAGGACCTTTAGCAAGAGAGCCTGGATTTAAGGTTTTAGTAAGATTAAATGATATTAAATTACATGAAGATGCAATTCATAGAGGACCGGCACAAGTATTGCCTGCTGTAAGAGAGGCTATAAAATTAGCAATGTTAGATGGACAATCTGTTTTGTTTGAACCATTACAAGTATTACAATTAGAAGCTCCTGCTCAATTTTTAGGTGAGATAAGTAAATTAGTACAAAATAAAAGAGGGCAATTAATGGATGTACAGCAAGAAGGTCAACATTTAACTGTTAAATGTAAATTACCAGTAGCTGAGATGTTCGGATTGACAAGTGATTTGAGAAGTGCGACTGAAGGAAGAGGTAATTTTTATGTTGTTGATCAATTATTTGAGCAAATACCAACTGAATTACAATCAAAAGTTAAGTTACAGATAAGACAAAGAAAAGGATTAAGAATGGAGAGTGAGTTTGCTTAGTATTTACTTTCTAAATCTTTTCTAGATTCTTTTAATAGTTGTTTTGTTGGTTTTGAAAATTTGATTTTATTAGCACCAAAAAATTCTTTTAATATCTTTTTTGGGATTTTTTTCATGAAAATAACTTTAATTTTAAATTATATAAATCTTTTTAACCTAAAATTTCAACATACCAAAAAGCTTATAAATAGGCTAAATTCAGTTTAATTTATTAAAGGAGTGTTAAAAAATGGCTAAAGCAAAACCACACATAAATATTGTATTTGTAGGTCACGTAGACCATGGAAAGAGTACTACAGTTGGTAGACTTTTATATGATACTAAGAATATTGATGAACAAGCTATGAGAAAGTTAAAGGAAAAGGCTCAAGAGCTTGGAAAGGCAGGATTTGAATTTGCATTTGTAATGGATAACTTAAAAGAAGAAAGAGAAAGAGGAGTTACAATTGATTTAAGTCACAAGAAGTTTATAAGTAATAAATTTGAATATACAATTATAGATGCACCTGGACACAAAGATTTCATTAAAAACATGATTACAGGAGCAAGTCAAGCAGATGTTGGAGTTTTAGTTGTTGCTGCTTCTGATGGAGTTATGGCTCAAACTAAGGAGCATGTATTTTTATGTAAAACTTTAGGTGTTGGACAATTAGCTATCTTAGTAAATAAGATGGATGCTGTTAATTATGAAGAAAAGAAATTTATGGATGTTAAAGAACAAGTAAGTCAATTATTAAAAAGTGTTGGATATAAGATAGATGATATTGTATTTATACCAGCAAGCGCATATAAGGGAGATAATATTGCAACTAAAAGTGCAAATATGGCTTGGTATAAAGGACCTACGTTACTTGAACAACTTGATTTATTCAAAGAACCTGAGAAGCCAACTAATTTACCTTTAAGACTACCAATTCAAGATGTTTATAACATAACTGGAATTGGAGTTGTACCTGTTGGAAGAGTGGAAACAGGGGTAATGAAAGTTGGAGATAAGGTAATTATTGTTCCAGGAAGAGAAGGTAAAGGAGTAACAGGAGAATGCAAGACAATAGAAATGCATCATGAGCAAGTAAATGAAGCAATTCCTGGAGATAATATTGGATTTAATGTCAGAGGCATAGGTAAAAAAGATATTGCAAGAGGAGATGTACTTGGACATGTTGATAATATACCAACTTTAGCAAGTGAATTTACTGCACAAATAGTTGTTATTAATCATCCAAGTGTGTTGACTGTCGGATATACACCTGTATTCCATATACACACAGCACAAGTTGCTTGTCAAATAATACAAATTGTTAAGAAGATAAACCCAGCAACTGGAGAAGTGTTACAAGAAAATCCAGATATGTTGAAGAATGGAGATGTTGCTGTAGTTAAAGTAAAACCTTCTAAACCATTAGTTATTGAGAAGCAAAGCGAAATTCCACATATGGCAAGATTTGCTATAAGAGATGCTGGAAATACAGTTGCTGCTGGAATGTGTATTGATTTAGTAAAAAAACAAATTTAATTCTTTTTTAATTTTAATCAATCCACGATTGTGCAGTACTTACATTATTTGCTATTTCCTCTAATGATCTTTTTAATTCTTGATAGACTGAACTTTGTGGATTAAATCCGAGCAAAAATATATCTAGTTTAATAGCATCAGATATCTTATCTGGAGAATGTCCTAACATTTCAGTTTTAAGTTTCTGTATAGCTGATAATTTTGGTGTTATAATTATACGATAATCGCGGTCTAGTACTGTTCCTTCGTTAGCAATTTCGTAAGTACTGTAAGTAATCATAGATTCTTCTCTTTCTGTATATTCGCTCGCTACATGACTTTCTTTTAAAATTCCTCCTTTTTCTTCAATTAATCTTCGAATTTTTACGCTTAAGCTAGCTTGTTCTCCATAAACACTTACTTCTCTTCTTATTTTAATGTAATCATCAGTAAAATCCATATAAATAGAAATAATAATTTACTTTATAAATATTTATATATAATTTTACATGTTTAGTAACCTTTATTTTGTTTTGGCTTTTCAAATAGTTAGGCCCAAAAATCATCAAGAAATGTGTACATTGAAATGACCACAAAGTTTATAAATAAGTACATTCTAGTGTACATTAATCAAAATGGAAAAAGCTGGAATAGAAGAGTTTAATCATTGGTGGATTGATGGGAAGGTTGATGTAGAATTAGCCCTACCATTCAAGAGGGATATATACCAAGAAATTGAAAAACACCTTGATAAAAGATTTATAGTTGCTTTAGTTGGGCTGAGAAGAGTAGGAAAAACAACAACCATGTATCAGCTTATACAAGAGTTAATAGGAAAGAATATAGACAAGACAAACATACTCTTTTTTTCTTTTGATGAAAATTTTGCTAAACTTAGTAAAGTTATAGAAACATATAAAGAGATTCATAACAAAAATTTCAGAGAGGAAAAAGTTTATGTTTTCTTGGATGAAATCCAGAAATGTGCAAACTGGGAAAATGAAGTAAAGAAGTATTATGATCTATATCCAAAATTAAAATTCATAATAAGCGGTTCAGAATCTTTATTCATACGAAAAAAATCAAAAGAAACATTGGCTGGAAGGATCTTTGAATTTAAACTAGCTCCTTTTACTTTTAAAGAATATCTTAAATTTAAGAAAATAAGAAAAGAAGATTTCAAATATGAAACAAAGATAAAACCTCTTTTTATAAAGTTTGCAGAAAATGGTGGGTTTCCAGAAACTTTTTCCTTGAAAAATGAGAAAGACTTTAAAGAATATATCAGAGCTTTGGTTGTTGATAAGATTGTGTATAAGGATATTCCTTTAATGTTCAAGATTGAAGATCCTGGATTTTTAAGTGTTATTTTGGAATTGATTGCAACAAATCCTGGAATGTATATTGATTATCAATCCTTAAGCAAGCAGTTTGGCAAGGATAGAAGAGTAATAAAGGATTATATATCTTATCTTAAAGAAAGTTTTTTAATAACCTTATTGGGAAATTACAGAAAAGGAAGTATAACAACTTTAAGAAAGAAAAAGAGAGCATATCCGACAGATTCTGCACTTATTTATTTATATAAGCCTAAAATAGAAGAAGGATTTTTTGGAAGAGTGATTGAAACTTTGGTGATAAATAAACTTAAGGCAGTTTCATTTTGGAGAAATGGGGGGGAAGTTGATATAATTTATAATGATATTCCAATAGAGGTTAAATATCAGGAGAATATTACTAAAGAAGATTATAAATCGGTGCTTTATTTTATGAGAAAATTCAATAAGCATGAAGGTATAATAATCACGAAGAATGATGAAAAAAAATTAAGCTTTGATGAAGGAAAGATAATGCTTATACCTGCTTGGAAGTGGATGTTAGAAAATGGAATTTAATGATTCAAATTCTAAAACAGAGTATATAAAAGAGAATGTTGGAATAAGGAAATTATTAATAGAAGCATTTAAGCTAAAAAGAAAAGTAAAAATTAGATATTATAGTTTATCTTCTGATAAAATTAGATATAGAATTATTGATATCTATCAAATGCATAATGACTGCGTTATTGCTTTTTGCCATCTAAGAAATGATGAAAGAACTTTCGTTATGGATAGAGTGAGAGCAGCAAAATTATTAGATGAAAAGTATAAAATTCCTGAAGGTTGGGAACCTGAAAGTATAATTTTAGATAGATAGAAATTCATTAAGGATAATCATAAGCATGTAGTAACCTTTATAAATCAATTAATTTCATTAATTCTTATGCAAAGAGCAAGAATAAACATAGCAAGCCCGGATATAGATAAAGTTAATCAGATATGTAATAGTATTAAGGAAATAGCTGAGAAAACAGGAGTTGTAATCAAAGGACCGATTCCATTACCTACAAAGAAACTTAAATTAACAACTAGAAGAAGTCCGGATGGTGAAGGTAAAGCTTCTTTTGAAAGATATGAGATGAGAATACATAAAAGATTGATTGATTTAGGTGTAGATGAAAGAGCTTTAAGATTAGTTATGAGAGTTCCTATACCTGATGGTGTGAATATACAGATTGAGATGTTAAATTAATTCTTAGGGGTGATTTAAATGAAAAACAAATTTAAAAAGAGATGTAGTGATTGTGGAGATAGTTGTGATATAAGGGATAAAGAGATTATAATTAAAATAAATCATAAAGATATAGAGGCACTAGAAGATAGAATATTTTGTAGTCTTGATGATAAAGATTACAGAAAAATATTATTGAGATTAAATAAAATTTGGGTTCAAGTATGTAAGGGAGAAGATAAATGGAAAAAATGAATAATTATCTATCTAAGATTGCCATATCTTCTTCTAAATCTTTTATGGAATATTCTGATTTATATCCTGTTTCTACTAAATATTTTTGCATTTCCCATATTGTAATATTAGCGATTCGTGCAGCTTGACTTAAAGTCACTTTATCCTGAATATATTTTTCTTTAGCTCTTTGTTTCATAAAATCACTAAACCCTAAGTTCAGTAATTTTCTTATTATTGTAGATCTATCAGTAGATTCTTCTCTACCTATATCGTCAACTGCTTTTAAAAATTCTTCATCTAATCTTATTCCAATTGCTTCACCCATGTTTTTCACCCTCCATTCTTACCTTATCTAAAATAGCGTTGCTAAACCAACCAATTTTTCTCATTTTTTCAATAGATTCTGTAAATTTGTCTTTAGTTATTTTATTTTCTTTTTTTAATTTTAATATAACACTTAACGAACCTATTATATTTGCATTTATTATCTCTTTCTTTTTTCTTAAATTGGAATCATCTGATATTAAAAAATCCGTCTTTTCTTGTTTGTATAAAATAAGCGATTCAGCCTCCCCATGGTATATGTTAAATTGATTTATCATTTTGATTTGTTTTTTGTTTTTTATTTCTTTTATCTGAATTTTTTTGTTTTTTATTATGGATTCTATTATTAGTGCATCTTCGAATCCTTTCTTCTTTCCCATTCCGACTGTTTCATCAAAAACTTCTGGGGATATTATAACATTTTTAAAATAATCGCAACTTTTCTCTAATATTGTGATTTTTGCCAAATTGATTAATACCATGGAATCCTTTATTACTTTCATTGTAATATAATGTGCACAATGTTATTTAAATAGTTTTCGGTAGTGGATAATAAGTTTTATAAACGACTAATTTTAATTTATTGCTATGCCGCAGTCGCCTAACCTGGTATGGCACTAATCTTTAAACGAGAAGTGTAGGCCTGGAAACAGAATTACTAGGTAGCTAGATCCGCAAGGATGTCCCGGTTCAAATCCGGGCTGCGGCGTGTTATAATTTTCTTAAGTTTTCTAGAAGATCATTCAAATAAAATTCTGAATCTACTTTAGTTACTACATTTACATTTAAATTTTTATCCATGTATTCTCTCAGTTCAGGAACGCACATTCCCCTAGTAAGTTTTCCTGATGTTTCTATCTTAATATCCAATTTCTCAGTTGACATTTTACTTCTGTTAAGAAAAACTCCTACTGTTAATGGATCATATAATACAGCTCCTTTAAATCCACGAGACTTGTAAACCTTAAAATATGGTGATATTATCTTTTTTAGTATATCAAGATTTTTTGACTTTGGAAGTTTTTGAATATCTTCTTGATTTAATATAACTTGACGACAGATATTTGCAGGAACTAAAGTCAAATCTATTCCTGAATCAAAAACTATTGATGCAGCATGTGGATCAACATAAAAATTAAATTCTGCAACCCTATTGGAATTTCCGTATGTATTTATTGCTCCACCCATGGTATATATTTCTTTAATTTTCTTCATAATTTTATTATCTTCTTGAATTGCCCTAGCTATATTTGTCAATGGCCCCAGGGTTATCAAGGACAAATCTTTTCCAGATTTTTTAGCTTCTTCTAAAATTTTTATTGTTGCCAAATTATTAATATAAGAAGAGTCTTTTTTGGTTTCTATATCCCCCAATCCCGATTTGCCGTGCGATTTTGCAGTAACTAATTCTAGCTCTAATGGATTTTCGGCACCGGAATATATCTGAATATTGGTATTTAATAAATTTCTAAGAATAAAATGTGCATTAGATGTGGTATTTAATAAAGAAGAATTTCCACATACTGTGGTAATTGCTTCTATATCAATTTTTCTTGAATTTACTGCATAAATTAAGGCTAGGGCATCGTCTGCTCCCGGATCTGTATCGATAATTACCTTCATAATAAAAGATTAAATAAAAAGATTAATAAAAGTAACTGATTATAATAAAATATATTTACAAATATAGCTAATAACTTTATAGTGGTGACGAATAGGAAGCTTTATAAATGGTTTATTTATGATTATTATGATTATGAGGTTAGAAAATGCTTTGTGAAAGATGCAAGTATGACTGGACTCCGAGAGTGGAAGAGCCGAAGGAATGTCCTAGATGTAAAAATAGACTTGATATGATAAAGGTGGAAAGATGAGCTTACAGGATAAATTATTTGGAAAAAAGGAAGATACGCATGATCCTTATTCAGCAAAAAAAGTCAATACTAATCTTACAGAAGAAGAAATAATATTACAGGCATTCAGAAAAGCTTGCTGGGATTTATATATATCTAATTTATCTGATCCTAGAATATTTAATCCTGAGGATAAGAAGTTCCAGGATAGCGAGATTGTAAAGGAACATGGCGGAAGTGTTCCTAGAGGTTTTTTTACAGATACTAGGAAATGGAATATTTATTTTGATGCTAAAAAAGTACCTAAGAATGTTACAGCCAATGGACAGCTAGAAGATTTTGCAAGAAGCATATTCCATCATGAGATTACACACTTTACGCAAGTTCCTGCTGATGGTTTAACTGAAGCTGTATTAATAGATTCTGCATTAAAGGGATTTAAAGACCAAACAATATTGCAAAATCACGAATTGGCTGCTAAATATTCTTTTATAGTTATGAATATAATGGGGGATTTAATAGGAGATACATTGTTAGCTAAAGACAATTATGGAAGAAATGATTTTGGAGATTTAACAGTATGGAGAACTAGGGAAAGTGTAAATGCAGCAAGAGATACTCTACAAACTCCGTCATTATTATGGCAGACATTGATTGCAACTTATGAAAAATTATGGAATGAAGATTTGGGATTAAACAAATATATTCCAAAAAGAAATTCTGTAACTGATAAAGCTGCTGAAGATTTAGTGAAAATATTAGGAAAAGATTACAGAGATAAAAAAAATTTGGAAGAGAAAATAAGAAAATTTGCAACTGTATTAGAGCCTATAATAAAACAATCTGCTGAGGATGCTAAAAATCAAAAAGGCAATAGTAAATATGGCAAAGGTGGTGGGAATGGTTTACCAATGCCAGATGATGTTAGAACACAACTTGATCATACAACTGAAAGTCCATTAGGTGGGAAAAAGAAAGCAAAAAAGGCAAAGAAAGCAGGAAGTGAAGAAGGAAAAGATGAGGGAAGTGAAGAAACTCAGATAGAAGATAATGTATTGGATACAATTTATGATAGAAATAGAAATAGTCCTGGAAAGTTTGCTGGAACTATGGGTGCTTTAAAAGGATTAGAACCTGATGATGCTTTAAGATTGATGTATAGAGCAAGAGGAAGAGAATTTTTAATAAAAATAGCTGAAAAGGAACATCAGAAAGCTGAAAGCATGCCTTCTTATCAAACAACCTGGAATATAGGAGATCCTTTATTGGGAAAAGGCGGATTACAAATGGTGCCTTCTGTGTTAGCTTCTGGAAAACCTATACCTGGATTAACAACATACAAAAGAAGATTAGAGCCTTCATATGCAACTGGAAGATTAAGGGCTATTCCTGATTTGTTTATAGTTATTGATAGTTCTGGAAGTATGAATTGGATGCCTTGGGCAGATCAGGTAGAAGCAAGAGGGAGTTTTGATAAGGCAGTATTGGCTGCTGAGGGTGCTGCAATCTATGCTGTTGAAAATGGCGGAAGGGTTGCTGTAATTAATTTTTCTGGAAATGGAAATGTAACCAGACAAGATTTTACGACAAATTTAGATGATATTGAAAAAGCAATAATGGTGCATTATAATGGCGGGACTGTTGTTCCTGTAAGTGATGTTAGAAGTATAATTAAAAAAACAAAAAATCCATTGATAACTACTTTAATGAGCGATTGTGATATATATAATGTTGATGATTCTGTTAATGCATTTGGAACTGGGATAAGGGAAAATGATTCTGTTGAAATTTTTAATATTTATAGAGGCGGAATTTCCTTTGTCAATGGAATAAGGAATAAAGGGGCTGTAATCCATCATGTTGACAATATTAATGATTTAGATGGATTGGTAATTGGGGCTGTTAAAAGAAGATATGATGATACTGGAGAGAAAGATGGGAACGTTTGATGAAGCTTTAGAAGATTTACCTGTTGGTAAGGTAAAAAAAGAAGAAAAGAAGAAAGATGAAGTAGTTAATACAGGTGTAACTGATGTTTTAAGAACTTATCCTGGAGAGTTTGCAGATTGGTATAAAAGAACATTTAATGTAGTTACTCCATTTTCGATTAATGCTTTTGAGGATATAATAGAATGGATGAGATTTGACAATAACCTTGGAGTTAGATTTGTTCCTATTTCTAAAGATAGAGTTTTAGAGATGTTAGATAAAAAAGCTCCTGATTTAGGATATTTAGCTAGACATACTGATATAGGAGATTTAATACAAGACCCATTTGATTTAGAAAATATTGCACAATATAATATTCCAAAATTTTTAGATTTGGATTTAGTATTACCTTCTTCAGATATTAGAATGATTAAACATTTGACTTACACTTATTTTTTAATCCCAAATTATAATTTTTTAAGTTTATTTATTTCAGAAGGTGAAAAATTTAGAAAATATGTAAAATCAACAAAAGATGTTACAGGAGATCCTTTATTTGTTGTACGGGGTATATCAACAGAGTATAGAAAGGAATTAATTGACACTTTATTTACAGCAGAATCTTTAAGAAAATTTAGTAAAGATAGTGGAGTGGCTGAAATTAAAGGAATGATAAAAGATTTATTAGAAATTGACGCTGAATTAAAGGAAGATATAGCACCTAATGATAAAAAATCAAGATTATACGAGAGGTTAAAACAACATAATCCACAATTAGTTATTTAATGGGAGGAATAAAATGGATAGAAGATTACATGAAAATTTAAGAGAAAAAGTAAGGAGTGTTTATTTACAAATACCAACACAGGGAGTTTATTTTAATAGCAGGAGCGTTATGGAATTTAAACATAAAAATCCTGATGAGACTGTTCGTAAAACATATCTTGATCCTTTGAGCAGCGGAGTTATTGTAAATGCATTAGTTCCGAAAAGCGGAGTTATATTAAAAGGGGGACATGGTGGAGGTAAAACTACATTATTTGAAAAAGTAGCTTATATGTTAACAGGAATTCCTGAAAAAGAAATTAGTAGCTCTATGATTAGGGGAAATGATGATCAGAATGTTAATACCTTGCTTGCTACATTACATCTTGGAAAGTTGATGTTCGAAGGTGAACAAGAAGTTATATGGAGAAACTTTGTTAAATGTCCTGTAAAAATTATAGATGAAATAAACAGATTCCCGCCAGGTGCACAGAATGCATTATTCGAAATAATGAACAGGGGAAGAGTGGAATTTATTGATAATGAATATGAGATAAACGATTTCATGGCATTTGCAACTGAAAATCCAAATGATACAGGAACATATCCATTGAGCAAACCATTTTTAGACAGATTTGGATTTTGCATTCCTGCACCACAATTGCCTTCAGCATCTGATCAATATTTATTAGCAACAAGAGCAGATGATAAATTAGAAGGATTAGTTGTTAAGCCTGTTATGAATCTTGATGAATTAAATATTACAAAAAGATTAATTTCGAAAGATGTTAAGATGGGAAGTGATGCATTAATTTATTTAATATATTTAACACAAGCATTAACAACTTGCGAGAGGGGAGATTATTCTGACAAGGCACATAATGAAATTCCAGTAGGAGAAAGATGCAAAGGATGTGGATTTGATACAGCTGCTGCTGTATGTAAGATGACTAAGCAAGGAATAAGCGGAAGAGCATTTTTAGATTTCCAAAGATGGGGAAAGGCTTATTCATGGTTTTTAAATGAATTCCCAGATCCAAATAATCCGGAAGTGCAGATAGAAACATTACAGACAATAGCACCTTATTTGATGTTCCACAGAGTGGAACCTGCTGAAAACATAATAGGAAAAGATCCTTATTTTGGAATGAAGATGAAATATTTAGAAGAGGTAGTTAGTAGAGCATCAGCAGGTTATAGTACAATAAAGGATGCTTTGAAAGAAGTTCCGGCTGTACTTAAGGGAGACGTTAAGCCAAACAAGGCGAAGATAAGGGATGTGGATAAAGATTTAGTTGTCAAATATCATTTCCAACCTTTGATAGCAGATGCTGATAAGAGGGAATTCAGAGAAATTTTTGAATTGATTGAGAAAAAGAAAATGGATGGAAAGACATTTGATGAATTAGAAAGAAGATTGGCATTTACCTCAGAATTAGGACCACATGCACAAAAATATTTGTTGTCAAGAGCGTTGGCTAAAAGAGAGGGGGGAGAACAGATATAATGCCAATAGACAGTGCGTTAGAACAATTACCGGATGGAGAAAAACCAAAAGCTGAAGATGCTATTCTTAAAGATGAAGCTTTTATGATCTTTAGAGAATATCCTTCAATGCTTAAAGAATTTGCTAAAAATGATTTACGAAAATTTAATCTGGAATATGTAAGTGCTTTTAGCAAATTTATGAGATTTAGTCCTCAACTCCACATTATATTTCCTTCTATTCCAAAAGACGAAATAATAAAAATTGCAACTAGAGGAGATCCTTCTTTAGAAAGAACATTAAGGGGGACTGATTTAGGAAGTGGTTTACCTGAAAATTTATTTGTAATAGGTTGGATAAATAAATCTAAAATTCCAGAATTCTTTGGTGTCGATAATCTTTATAATTTATGTAGTTTAAGTAATTCATGTTTTTTAATTCCTGATTTAAAATTTTTAAGTTTATTTATGGAAAATGGAGCTTTGGTTAGAGATTATGCTAGATTAATTCAAATAAATGGTGTTTCTCAATTAAATTCTGAATCAGAAGACGATCCTGAACCTGGTAGTCTTGATGCCAGAGTAAATGCAAGAGAAAGTAAATTTTTCTTAAAGTTGTTACAAAAAGGCACTGGTAAACTGATTGATGAGAATCTCTTTAGTTTAGAAAATTTAAGCAGGTTTCATAGTTCTAGTGGAAATGCAATTTTAAAACCAATGGTGGAAGAATATTATGAAATAAAGGAAGAAATTAAAGACCGACTTCAAGTATCTTTGGGTATTACTTTACATTGTAACATAAATGTTCGTGATTATTTATTTTCAAGATTAAAAAAATATAATCCACAGTTAACTCATGTAAGGGAAACTAAAACGGAGTAAAAAATGGGAACACTTGATGATGCATTAGAAGGGTTACCAGATGGAAACAAAAAATTAGAAAGAACTATTGGGGAAAATACTCCTGAATCTTTGGTAATTAGAGCAAGAGAAATAATGGGACCAATATTAGTTCAATATTTTAGAGGAGAGTTAGGGGGACAAAGGGGTAGTGGCGAAATTGCTGTTTCTAATCAATTTATTCCAGTAATTAAAGATCTTGGATTGGATATATTCAATATAGTGCCTGGTAAAGATGGTTATGCAAGAAGAATATTAAAAGCAGAATTAAATTATTTAAATGATGATATTGTAAAAGATATGATAAAAATAATTTTAGGAGAGTATAGTTTAGAAACAGATATAATAAATTTAGTTCAAAATGGTTTGCATAATTTAGAAAATTTAGCTTTCCATATACCCGAGTTTAAATTATTTAATGATCAGTTATTAACATGTCAAGTTCCGATGTATAAAGAATTTCTTATTGCTACTTTAAATCCATATATAATTGTTATGGGAATGAAACCTGAAAACAGAGCGTTGGCAACTTTAGCTGTTAAAAATAGAGAAGATAAAGGGGCTATAAAATTTATTAATGAGAAATTGCCTGAGGAATTAACTAAGGCTCAATTAATAGAATATATATCACAAATGACACCAATGACTATAAATTATCTTGAAGTAGCCAAAGAATATGGTGTTAAAGAAGTACTTCCAGCTATAGCGGATTTTAAGGATTCTGCAGAAAATTATATAGCTATATGGGGTGTTAGGTAGAATGGATACAATAGATGATGCACTGGAAGGATTGCCTGTGGATGGTAAGGATAAAAGAATTAAAAGTGCAGAAGAAAAAAATTCTGAAACTTTGGTAATTAGAGCTAGAGAAATAATGGGTCCTGTTTTAGTTAAATATCTTAATGGAGAATTAGACGGACAATTACCATTAACAAAAAAACTTGATGATCCTATGTGTATAAAACTTATACTGGAATTGGGACTAGAACTATTAATGATATATCCTGATAAAGAAATACGTTCTATAGGGATTAGAATGTCCACAAATTTTTCATATACACTTAATGAGGAAGATATAAAAAGAGTGTTAAGCATTATTGGTGGAAATTACATTCTTGAAACTGATCTATTTGACTTGCATAAAACAAATTTTGGGCTGTTGAACAACACCCTACCTGAACTAATTAGTTTAAGAGATAATTTCCTATTGCCAGAGACTAGAGCTACTTTAAATCCATATATAATTGTTATGGGAATGAAACCTGAAAACAGAGCGTTGGCAACTTTAGCTGTTGAAAATGCAATTGCTGACAATGTATTTCCAATAATGCCTGATTATGTCCATGTATTATATACTGGAGCACAATTAGAAAAAATTCTTTATTCTTTTTCACCTAGAACTATTGATTATGTTAAGGTTGCTGAGGAATTTCATATTAAAGGTATTAAAGATGTAATTGAGGATTACAACAAATCTTATGGTATGTATAAGGGAAGATGGAAGTAAAATGGGAACAATAGATGATGCGTTGGGTAGATTGCCAGTAGGTGATAAGGATAAAAAGAACGATATAGTTTATCAACCTAGTGAATTAATAAAAAGTGCTCAAGAAATTTTAGGAAATTACTTAGTTAATGAATATTTTAAAGGTACTATTCTTAGAAGTTTAAGAAATTTTTTACAAACTCTAGGACCATTTGTTTTGCAAATAACACCAACTAAAATTTCTGGAGCTTCAAGTTGGGACCAAAAATATAATCAAAAATGCTCTTTAGTGGAAAGAATAGATAAAGAAATATGGCTAGCATGCATAAAAGCTTTTGATGAAGGATATTTAATTAATACTGATATGGCTGAAGTTCCTGAAGAAGGCATTGATTTAAATTCAGAAGGTACTAATTATCTTCCACAAATTGCTACAATAAAAAATATTCTTCTTAGTGATAGGAAAAAAGGAGATACACATCCTTATGTAATCGCGATGGGAATTGATCCAAAATATAGAGCTTTAGTTGCATTAGCAATTGAAGATAGTATAAAAAGGAATGGACTTCCTTCATCTAGAGCCGTTAGCAAGAGTTTTTTATTTAGTAATACGCCATCATTGGAAAGTATTGCTGAGATTGCTAAGAAATTTAATGTTAAAGATTTGAAGCCGATAAATGCAGAGATTAATCGTGTTCTAATGGCATATAATATCTGGGCAGATTATTGAATATAATATTAAATTTTTTCATAAATTGAAGTAACTAAATTTTTAGTTCTTTTAAACAATTCAGTATCATCTATCATATACTGCTCATAGTTTGCTTTTGTTGCCAACACCCAAAATACAACAGATTTCTTTTCAAGCCATAATTCAACAACATGTTCAGGAATCTTTCCATCTTTTGTAGCAGGATATGTTTGATAAGCGTTTTGTAATCCTTCTATTGGTTTTTGTTTTAGATAATCATCTGTAACTATGCCTGTAAGGAATGTTATTCTCATAAAACTGGATATTTTGCCCCATGATTTAGATGGATTTGGACAGCTAACTGCCCATATATCAAGAATTGCTGGACCGCTGTTTGGAGCAACTGATGAATTTCCTTTAACAACAACCCAGTTAGCTACTTTGCAATCTGAAGATATTGATTTTTCTACATTACTTGCTAAAGCTTTTGTGTTAATATAATTTTCACTTATAAATCCAGGATTTTCCCAGCCTGCTTTTTCTATATCTTTTATTGTAAGTAAAGTATAAGGATCTATAACATCATAATTAGTTCCTTGGTTATCAGAAGGAATATTTGGAATTGTTTGAGGTTTACAACTAGCTATAAATACTATTGAGATTAATGCTAGAATCAAGATTATTTTTTTCATTAGTAACTTTTATTAATCTATCTTATTTATTAAGTTTATGTTTTACAAGAGAATAATAAAACCAATTGCTTTTAGATTTGATGCAGAAGATGTTCACAATAGAGTTACTAAACTTGGACAATTTCTTGGAAAATATAGAGCAACTAAAAATGTTTTAAAAAGATTATATTATTATGAAAATAAAACATTAGAACAAAATATATTAAATTTAAAATTTAAAAATCCTATAGGATTGGCTGCTGGATTTGATAAGAATGCTAAATTATTAGATGTTTTGCCTTCTGTTGGGTTTGGATATGTTGAAGTTGGAAGCGTAACAGGAGAAAAATGTGAGGGAAATAAAAAACCAAGATTATTTAGGTTGCCAAAAGATAGAGCATTATTAGTTAATTATGGATTATTTAATGATGGGGCTGAAATAATAGCTAAAAGATTACAAAATAAGAAATATGAGATTCCGATTGGAATAAGTGTGGCTAGAACTAATGTTAAATTAACAAAAGAAGAAGCTATAAAAGATTATTATAAAGCTTTTAAGATATTGCAACCTTTTTCTGATTATGTAACTGTAAATGTTAGCTGTCCTAATGCAGATGATGGAAGAATGTTTAGTGATAAAGAACATTTGAGAGATTTATTAAAAGAAATAAATGAAATAGAAATAAATAAGCCTGTTTTTTTAAAATTAAAACCAGATGTAAATAGAAAAGAAATTGATGATGTTTTAGATGTAATTGAAAGTTATAAATTTATTAAAGGATTTGTTATTAGCAATTTGACAAAACACAGAGAAAATTTAAAAACAAAAAAAGAAGCTATTGATAAATTAAACTTAGATGGAAGTATAAGCGGAAAAGCAATATGGGAAAAATCAAATGAAATGTTAAAATATGTTGCTGGAAAAACAAAAGGCAAATATGTTTTAATTGGTGTTGGTGGAATATTCAATGCAGAGGATGCTTATTACAAAATAAGAAATGGAGCTTCATTAGTGCAACTAATAACTGGTATGATATATGAAGGACCTGGATTGATAAAAGAGATTAATAAAGGATTAGTTGAAAGATTAAAGAAAGATAATTTTAATAATATTAGAGAATCTGTTGGTGTTGATGTAAAAGGATTTAAAAGAAAAGTTTAAATAAAACAAATTATTATTAATTTCATGTCAAAGAGAGTGATTTTAATTTTTGTAAGTTTATTAGTTATTGGAATAGTTTATGGAGCTGGAGGTGGCGGTGGAGGTTCAGGAGGAAGTTCAGGGCCTTGCACAAGTGATTTCTTTAAATGTGGCGTTTGGAGTGAATGTGTTAATGGACAGCAAACAAGAACATGTGAATTAACTGAAGATTGTGAAAATGCTAATGATCCAAAACAAG
>CAZJUI010000012.1:0-30071 GCA_964549185.1 Candidatus Woesearchaeota archaeon | reverse complement strand
ATAAAAAGGAGGCAATGCCTCTATTCTACTTAAATTTTAGGATTGCACCAGAGCCAAAAAACACAATATTTATATATGTTTTAAAGCACTTTTTATTTATATGAAAAAGAGGGTAGTGTTAATCTTGTTAATGTTGTTTTTTATCTTTTATAATGTAAATGCTTTTGATTTAAAATTAGAGTTAACAAAAACCAATTATGGAAGAGGCCAGAACTTTGCAGGCAATTTAATAATAATGGGGAATGAAAGTATTGACTTAGATAAAATGTTTTTTTCTGATACGAATGATGAACAAAACAACATAAGTATTAAAGACTGGTTGAATAACAGCAAATTAAATTATAATAAAACAGATTTATTATATATATTAAAGGATTCTGGATGGAACAGCAAGTTAATATTGACTGGAAATGGTAATGCTTTAGTTGGATTTAGTGTTCCAGTTAGCATCAATAATATAAAAGATGTTAGCATTGGATTAAACGGGAAAGGAAATGTAAAAGTTGACTTGGATGATGATGGGATTGTTGACTGGAGTTATAAGGGTGAACAAATAGGATATGGAAGTGAAATATACAAGGAAGGTTATAGTGTAAATACTATGGCAGACAGTGAAGCTGCCATTGTTGGAAACAAACAATTTTCAAGATGCCAAGAAATGGAACTTGGTTTAAACAATTTGTTTAATGAATCAAGATTAAAAATTAATTTAATGGTAAAAAAGGTAAGTGATGGCGGAAAATTAAATGTCAGCATTAATGATAAAGAATGCGGGATTGATGATTCTTCTTTAAATAATAATGAATTTAAAAAGGTAAGTTGTGAAATCGAATTAGACAATCCTGAAAATGGAATTTATGATATATGTGTATATAGCAAAGCTGGGAGCGGAAGCACAATTTATTACATGCTGCCAAGAAAAAATGACTTTTATTTTATCACAGTTCAAGAAGCGAAGTATAATGAAAGCTTGAATGGGCAAACATTTATTTCAGGAATTAAAATAGTTGATATTTTGCAGAATAAATTAAATTCTTGTTCGACTAATGAATGCATATTGCCAATTAGAGTTATATTGACTGGAAATGGAGAGGCTACAATAAATAATATATTATTGCAAGATGAAGATTTTATCAATTATAACAGGATGTATTTTCTAAATAAACTGGGAGAACAGATCAATATTGCCGATAAATTTTTATTGCCTTTAAGCGGATTTAGTGAATTAAGAACAGCAAGCGCAAATGGAAGCTATAATTTACAAATAAGCTTAGAAAATATAAATAGTAATTCAGTAATTTATAACGTAACAGAAACTCCTGGAATAACAATAAATGTCAGTAAGAGCATTGCTGCCATAAATGAGGAGATTAGTTTTAATGTTATTTCTCTAGGAAACTGGAGCAGTTATTTGTGGGATTTCGGAGACGGGAAAAACGGAACTGGGAAGAATGTGAAGCATAAATATAATCTTACTGGAAACTATACTGCAAAAGTAAAAGTAAAAGATGACAATAATATAGAAGGAAGCGCAAGCACAATAATCAGAATAGGAAACATAGAAGATAATTTTAAAGATTTGATAGAGGATATAAAGAAAGATGTCAATTCTGCAAAAAAAAGTTATATGGCAAGTAATTCTAACATAAAAGAAGTTTATCAGATTTTAGGCTATGATAGTTTATTAAATAATGCAATTAATAATCTAACTATAATAGAAAATGAATTCAATAATGTTAAAACTATTACAAACAGTGTTGAAAGAGAGAAAAAGCTTAATGAATTGATAAAAAGATTAAATGAAGTAAAGAGCAGTGTTGTCACAGATGTGATAGTTGATACTATAGAAATAGATAATCTGCTTTTAGATTATGAAAGAATTCCAGACTCTCTTGGAGATAAAGACCAAATTTATTCATTTAATGCAGAAAATGTAAAAGTCGATGTCAAATCCAGATTGGTAAATGCATATTATCTGGATGGAAAAGAAAATAAATTTAAATTAATAACAAAAAACATTAAATTGGTTGGAGAAGGAAATTCAAAAACATTGATTGAAGATCTAAATGGGGTTGCAAAGAAAACAGAGGATGTTAATATATTAACCTTAGGATCTAAAAAAGATGGATTGATGTATAGATGGGATATTAAAAACGAGAAAAAAATAGATTATGTTTTACAAGGAAGCGATATTAATGAATATGGAAACACGATTGTTATGGGAGAGTTAATACAGCAAGAATTTTGCGGTGATGGAATATGCCAGGAAAATGAGCAATGTTCAATTGATTGCAAGGAAAGACCAAGCTGGCCATTTATTGTAATAGTGATGGTTGTTTTGGTTGGAATATTTTATATTAATCTTTATAAAGGAAAATGGAATTACAGGGATTTGGGAAATTATCTAAGCGTAAAATTAAGGAAGAAGAGATTGTTTACAAACCAGCAAGATTTGGACAATTTGCAAAGTTATGTAACAATGACTATTTCACGTGGATTTAACCAAGACGGAATAAGAAGATTGTTAAAAAAACAAGGATGGACTGAAGAACAAGTGGAATATGCTTTTAAACATGTAAAAAAGAAAGTATAAAAAAGAAAAAGATTTAAATAGGATAATCTTTTAGAATTTAACATCAAAAGAGGTGTAAAAAATGAGGATTCAACTTAATATTGAAAAAAAACATCTTTATTTAGGAGTTTTAGTTTTGGCTTTATTTGGAATTAGTTTTGTATTTGCTTTAAGTGCAGATAAAATACCATGGCATGCACTACAGCAAGTTTCTACAGCAAGTACGGGAACAACATCTGTTGATGCAAATGATAATAAGGTCATTGATGATTCTGATAAATTAAATGGATTTCCACCAAGTTTTTACAAAGATGCTGATAAAATAAGATCGAAACAGGTATTTTGGAGGGAAGATAAGTTATGTTATTATCCTGATAGTACTTGTAATAGTGGTGTTACATCTACATGTAACGGTAGAACAGATACCATAGGAAATGTTGATATAGAATGCGCTGATGATGTTACAGGGGTTCAATATAATGCAGCCGAAATTTGTAGGCAATATACAGTATCGGGATGTGATTCTGATTGTCAGGCAGTAAAATATTATACAGGAATATGGGAGACTTGCCAAAAAAAACCTTTAGGCCCTAGCGCTAGCGACGGTTTTATCTATTTAGGAACACTGAAATGTACATCTAGAACTCAGGTATATCTACTTCCAGGCGCTCCAAAATGCGCAACATTCCAGTAAGGAAGTAAAAGAGGGACAATGAAAACAAAACATTTACTCATAATTTTTTTTAGTTTATTATTTGTAAATGTAGTTTATGGAGCTTCTTTAAACAATAATTGCAATGTAAGATTTAATAATTGCAATGCTGGAGAACAAGCAATATTTTCCATATCGGATGCAACAAATGCTCATGCTGCCCAAGATCCTAGTTATTATAATTATAAGGTATGTTGTTCTGTTTCAAATTATCAAACTTTTGGCAATTCTTGCAGTACTGGATTATTTACTTTAAGTGATATTATAAATGCGCATGTTTCTAAAAATGATTATTCAAATAAAATTTGTTTAGTTTCTCAAGGAGAAAATGGAGTTAGTTGTGATATAAAGAGTTCATGTGGTTCAGGAGAATATTGTGTTGTTTCTGTTTCTGATACCACAAATGCACATGTTGCTTCTTGTTCAGATAGTGCTTATACAAATAAATTATGTTGCAGGAATGGAGCAGGATTACCAGCCGGAGTTGTCGGGATAAGAGTAAGTCCAAGCCAGATTACATTAATGGTTGGAGATAGAGAACCAGTTAAAGTTTATGAAATTTATGATGATGGGCATGAAGAGATAGTTGAAGATTTAAGTTTAATAACATTTATTTCAAATAATAATGCATTAGTAACTGTTAATAATTTTGGTTTATTAAGTGCAATTGCTCAAGGAAGCGCAACAATAACAGCTGATTACTATGGATTAACAGCAAATACAGCAGTAACTGTAATTGCAAGAGATGTTAATAATCCTGTTGTTTCTTATTGTGAAACCAAACCAACTACAGCAACAATTGAAGTCGGACAGACAGAGATATTTTTTGTAGATATACATTATACTGCTGGAAAAGAAACAGAATATGATCAGAAAGCAGATAGTTATTCTTCTACTGATACAAGCATAGCAACAATAGACAGCAATGGAGTGGCAAGAGGAATTAATGCTGGGAATACAAATATTAATTCAAATGCAAAAGGAAAACAATGTAGCTATGCTGACTTAACTGTTATTGAAACTGGTGAAACAACAGAGCTTTCTAATATTGAAGTTGAGCCTGAGGAAGATATATTAAATATCGGAGTTATAGAAAATTACAAAGTTACAGCTTTTTATTCTGATGAGACAAGCAAATTAATTACAGATAATACTTATACAAAATATGATGTAATAGTTGAAAATGGAATTAATGTTGTTCAAGAAATAAGCAAAGGATCATTTAAATGTGTTAGTGCTGGAGATGTAACAATAAGGGCGAGTTATAGTGAAAATGGAAAAACAGTTGGAGATGAAGCACATCTAACTTGCAGAAGCGGGAGTGATGTTATTTATTCAAGGTTAGAGATAAAGCCTAAACTACCGAGAATAGCAAAAGGCGGAGCAATACAATTTAATTCATTTGCTTATTATTCTGATGGATCAAGAAAGGATATTACAAGTTTAAATTTAGGGAAAATTTCAGCTGTAAACTTGATTGGATTGGGAACTGTCTTGACTTCGACTGCAACAAATGGATTATTTAATGCAAATGAAATTGGGGAAGCAAAGGTTACAGGATTATATAAAGAGAACAATATACAAAAAACAGATAGTACAAGAGCGATTGTTGTTAGCGAAGCTGAGCAAGCTGGTCCATCTTATGTTGAATTAATTCCAAGCAGCGCATCTGTAAAAATAGGGATCAGCAGGAAGTTTAATTTGATCTTAGTTTATTCTAATGGATTTACAGAGGATGTTACAAATTCTGCTGTATTTAGAGTAAAAGATATATTGGCTATTGGAGGAACTCCTGTAGCAACTTATTTGGGCAATGGGGAGTTTAGGGGAGAGAATTTAGGATTGGCTGAAGTTATAGGAAGTTACCAAAAGGACGGAATTGCATTTTATGATAAAGGAAGCTTGGCTGTTATAAGTGATAGAGAGATTTCACATTTAGAATTAGACCCAAGCAAAGCAACAATAAACTTGGGAAGCAGCATACCTTATTTAACCAGAGTGTTTTATTCTGATCAACAAAATGGAGTGGATGTAACATTACAATCTATATTTAATTCGAAAGACATAATATCAATAACAAGTGCTGATGATCTTGGACCCAATGTTGCAAGGCATGATGGAAATGGAGTGTTTACTGGAACAAAAAGAGGAAGTGCGATGATAACTGCGAGTTATATTGCAAGCGGGATAACAAAAGGAGCAAGAGCATATCTTTATGTTGGAAATCCTGCTGGAAACTGCCAAGTTACCAAGGCTTATTGGAGCAGGAATCCAGGAGATTTAAATGATGAAAATACAAGAGTGACAGTTGATCAAAATACAGGAGTTTTTGTGAATGTGGAAACAACATGTAATCCAGGATGGAAAATAAATCTAGAATATTCACAAACACCACCTGGATATCCAATAGATAATATAGATATGTTTAGCCAAATATTTTCATTAAATGTTGATCAAAATGGAAAAGCTACTAATGTTGATGCATGGCCTGCTTATTACTATGATGCGGGATTGGCAGAAATTGTTGGTGATCTTTTTAATCAAGGACCTGATTACAAGTTTACAGCAACTCCTGTTGATGATGGAACTGGGAATACAATTGAATTAGAATCAACTAATTTATTAACTGTAAAAAAGACTGCCACTGTTCCACTTGGATGTAATAATGGAATTGTCGATGAAAATTTAGGAGAGGAATGTGATCCTCCTGGAACAACAGAAGGAACAAAAACATGCAATTATAGATGCAAATGGGAAGATGAAACTCCACCGCCTGAATGCACTGGAAGTGAATGTTCACCAGGAAGCGGAAGCAGCGAATGTTCACAACAAAGCTATACCAAAACATATGGCGGAATAAGCGGAACTTACAATGGAGTTTGCGGAGTGATAGACCAATGCTATAATGGAGAGAGATTTAGCGGAAGATATAGTGATTGCAGATCAAACCAAGTATGCTGCAAAGGAGTGAAAGGAGATTCAGGAACGATAAGAGTGAATGAGAATGGGGTATGCAAGCCAAATCCAGCAAAACCAGGAAGCGCTGAAGGAACGATGACACAGAAGATATGTACAATAAATACGCAAACCAACCAGAAAACATGCAGTCCTGCACAGCAAGTAAAATGCAGACTTCCATTATCAGGAATTAAAGTAAGCTTCTTTACACTAACAAATGTATTAATTGTTATAGGATTGATAGTGATATTCTATATAGTAAAAAGTGTTAGCAAAAAGAAAGTTGTTAAAGAAGTTAAAAAGAAAAGAAGGAAGAAAAGACTTTAGAAAGTTTTACAATATTTAAAATTAAAAAAATCAATTTTTAATTTTATTTAGTATTTTATACGGATTCTTTCTATTTTTTCTGAGCTCTTCAAAAGTTATTCTAACTCCTCCAATCATTAAGGGAAGGAACATGCCTTCAAGTCCGAATGATAAAACACACAAGCTCCAATTTTTTAATAATCGACTATAGTCAACTTGTCTATTTTCAACTCGCATTTCTTCCACCCTTTTACAGAAATAAGGTAAAGGCATTATTTCTCTTTCTTCAGGTCTAACTGGAAAGAACCCCTCGAGATAATTTATATCCGTGTGATCTGCGTCAGCATAAGGATCATAATCTGCTGGGTGTCTTTTTCCCCTAGCTACGGCTAGCACTTGTCTCTCTTCATTTGTTGTTACTAAATATTCTTCCAAATTTTTTCTTATATTCATTTTATTCACCTTATATCTAGGTTAATATAGGTATATATTAAACTTATTACTTAATTTTTACTAATTTCCGATATATTTATATAATTGAATAGGATTACAGTAATATGGATAATAAAGATAAAAAGATACTTTATGAGCTAGATAAGAATTCAAGAGTTTCATATTCTCAGATAGCCAAAGCTACAAGACTTAAACAGGAAACTGTAAGATATAGAATTAATTCATTAGTAAAAGAAGGAGTAATCCAAAAATTTCTTGCTATTTTAAATACAACCAAATTGGGAAATTCCTATTATCAGATTATGTTAAAATTACAAAATGTTAATGAAGAAAGTAAAAATTTTATTATTGATTTTCTAAAGAATAACAATAAAATTGCCTGGATTGGTAATTTGGAGGGAAGTTATGATATTGCATTTATCTTATATGTTAAAAATCAGATTGAATTACAGTCTATGATAAATGAATTATTTGAAAAATTCAGTAAGGTTATAATGAAAAAAACAATATCTGTTAATTTATATGCAGAGTTTTTTCCAAGGGATTATTTGATTAATAAAGAAAGAATTAAAATTAAGAAAGCTGCGTATAAACCTTATGAAAAATCAATAATTTTAGATGAAATTGATGGGAAGATATGCTATCTTTTGGGGATAAATTCCAGGATTTCATCTATTGAAATGGCTAAGAAGATAAATATCTCATCGGATGCTATACTTCAAAGATTAAAAAGATTAAAGAAAGAAGAAATAATATTGGGATATAATCTAGTCTTGAATCAAGAAAAAATAAACCAGGCCCATTATAAAATTCTTATTTATCTTAATAATATATCCAAAGAAAAAGAAAAAAGTTTAATAATGTTTTCAAGTATAAATAATCTGGTAATTGCTATAGTAAAAACCTTGGCAGAATGGGATTATGAAATAGATATAGAAGTTGAAAATGTTAACCAGTTGAAAGAATTTACTATGAATTTGACTAATCATTTTTCGGACATTATTAAGGATTATGAGTTAATAAGAATAGTTAATATGCCAAAATATACATTCTATCCGTAAATAACAGGATTTAACTCGAATATATTCTTTTTATTATTGATTATTATTTATAATAATATATAAAAGTAAATAGAATTCTTTAAGATTAATGGAAAAAACTCTACCAAAACCAAGATTTCCAATAGGATTTAAGCCAGATGTATCAATATTGGCTGCTGGCAGATATGGAGCTTTTGAGATGGCAGATATCTGGGGACCAGAAAAAACTTTTGATTTTAGTTTAAGAGTACAGGGACAATCTGCAATAACACTATCAAGATTATATCCAGATATAATTCTGGATACAGAAGCTGAAGAAATTTATGAAACAGCATCTATTACAACCATAAAACCAGATAGAATAAGAGATTTAGAAGAGAAAACAGGACATGATATTATTGCAATAAATTTAGCTTTGGAAGAAGCTTTAAGTTTAGAATCAAGGACTCATGTAAATAAATTAAAAACAAGTACAGACACAACGCAACCTGCGAGAGCATTACAATTAAAAAGATCATTAGAAGAGATAGCAGATTCTACGGAAAATTTGAGAGATATAATTTTAGAAAAAGCTATGGAATGGATAGACATTCCTCACATGGACACAACACATTTGTATGATGCTTTGCCTACAGTTTCAGGAAGACCATTTGTTCATTATGCAGAAATGTTACAGTCAGGACTTAAATTATTAAAATTTGTCTATGAAAATTCAATAATAGGAAAATGGGGAGATGCAACTGGAAACCATCATCAAGCTACAGATTATGGAGTGGATGGAATGAAACTTCAAGAAGAATTTTGCAAAGAATTGGGAATTGGATGGATGGATGCTCCTGCACAATTACCCGGACTTGAATTTGAAGCAGATATAGTTTATGCTGTTGCAAGGATTGGATTGACGATAAATAATTTATCAAAATATATTGCACTTGGATTTGGAGATGATGTGGATATCTTTATTGATAGGAATCCTAAAAAAAGGAAAGGATCTTCAGGAATGCCGCATAAAGATGTTAAAGGTGGAAATAGAATAACTGAAGAACAAGAGGTATCGATAGCAAATAAACTTATTGGATGGATGACAACTGCATTGGTTAATTGTGATATGCCTTATGCAAGAACATTATATGCATCTGCAAATTCCAGAATTGATTTTGAGGATAATTTCAAATTCTTTGATCATGGCATTAGGAATTTATCACAAGTTGTTTATTATTTAGATGTTAATAGAGAAAGATCACTTGAAAGAGTGATGAGAACATACGGAATTGTTACATCATCTAGAGTTATGGCACATCTAACTGATCACAGAAGAACAAAAAATCCAATGGCTAGAAGTAAAGCGCATGATTTAATGGGAGAGCTAGCAACAAGAGCATATGAAAATAAAATTCCTTTTATCGATATTTTACTTAGAAATGAAGAGGTTACTTCTAGAATTGATAGGAGTACATTAAAGGAGATTAGTGATCCTTTAAAATATATTGGACAAAGCAAGGAAATTATAAGAAAGGTTTATAGTGATTATCATGGCAAGAGAACTTTGTGATTAGAAAGTTTTATAAAACTAAGTTTGACTTCTAAATGTTATGCGCTAGTAGTTTAGTGGTTAGAGAATTATTTTCGACCAAAATTCGAGCCTTCCAAGCTTGAGACCGGGGTTCAAGTCCCCGCTGGCGCATTTTTAACTTTCGAAAGTGCACGTGCCCGTAAATATTTAAGCGTCTATTATTCTAGGAGAAATTAAAATGGAAGTTGGACTATACAATTATGAGAATATTTTTAAACAGGCTAAAGATAGATTAAACAATGAAACTACTATATCTAATAAAAATAAAGAATATACCAAACAGTTTATCAACAACTGTTTAGCAGAAGGATTAAGTAAGGCAAGAGTGATAAAGTATATTTATTCATTAAGAAATCTTGGCAAAATGATTAATGTAGATTTTGATAAAGCTACAAATCAAGATATAAAAGAATTAGTTGGAAAGATAGAGTTAAATAATTGGGCCAATGATACTAAAAGAGATCACAAGATTGCATTAAAGAAATTCTATAAATCTATTTTTGGAGATGGTGAAGATTATCCTGATATTGTGAAACATGTTAAAACAACTAAAAAAGAAAATGGTCATAAGATTCCAGAAGTTATTACAGAAGAAGATGTTAAAGCAATGCTTAAAGCAACATATAATGCAAGAGACCGTTGTTTAATCAGCTGTTTATTTGACTCAGGAATGCGTATAGGCGAGCTGGCTTCAGCAAGATTAAAACATTGCAAGTTCTTAGATGATGATACTGCTGAAATAACAGCTCCTGAATCTAAGACTATGGCTAGAAGAGTTTTGTTGATACCGAGTACTCCTTATCTAAGAGATTGGATTCAACAACATCCAACTAAGAATAATCCAGAAAGCTTTTTGTTTGTTGGATTAGGAAAATTAAACTATGCAAAAAGAATGCAATATGGAGCATTTTATAGATTATTGCAGAAGATAGCGAAGAGAGCTGGGATAACTAAAAAAGTAAATCCGCATAATTTCAGGAAGGGCTCTGCTACAGCAGCGGCTTCATATCTATCTGAAAGTCAACTTGATGAAAGATTTGGGTGGGTAATTGGAAGCAAGGTTAAAAGAGTTTACATCCATCTTGCTGGTAAAAATGTTGATGATGCATATAGAAAGATGCATGGTAAAAATATAAAAGAAGAAAACAAAGACAGCATGCTTAAACCTATTAAATGCAAAATATGTGATTTTGTTAACGGAGCTGGCGCTAATTTCTGCGGTAAATGTTTGAAGCCATTAAATATTAAGGTAGCTATGGAACAACAAAAGAAAAAAGAGATAAGTGTTGAAATAGAATCAGCAATAACACAAGATCCTAGATATCAGAAGATATTAGAAATTCAATCTCAGATATTTAAAGATTTAATGCAGAAAAATCCAGAGTTTAAAACTAAGATTGATGAGATATAACGCACTAAATAAAGGTAACAACAGTTTATTAAATTTATTTGACTTTACGGTTTTGGATGAAAAAAGAGAATGTTAAGTGGGGCTTAATAATAGTATTAATCTTTATTATTATCTCTGTTATATTATTAAATTTACCATGTAAACCTGTATATATGGCTGGGGGGTTTTTTGGTGCAATTTGTAATAATGATTTATGGTTTATTATTATTAATCTTGTAGGAGCAATTATTTCATCCATGGTTATAAATACAGATTTGGCAGTTTATCAACATTTACCATCAATAATACTTTCTATAATAATTAATGTACCATTATACTATCTTTTTGGTATAATAATAAGAAAGTTGATTAAAGGAGAATACAAGAATAAATGAAAAAAGTCTTTATATTTATTATTTTATTAATTATTATTAAAACTTTTATAGTTACCGCTAATATTGATACAAAAATAAATCTAATTACCACAAAAGATGGAAATTTTGAAACACTTCCTGAACAAGATTTAAAATTAACATATTTCTTTAATACTGGAGAGAAAATTACTGAATATGTAAAATCAGGAAAGATAAATTCAATAAATCTCAGTAACGAGTTGTTTTGTTATGATAATTGTAACATAATACCTAAGAGAATAATATATAAAACGGATATACAAAATGATAAAGAATTATTATCCAAACAAGAGATAAAAATAAGTCAGCCGGACCACAAACAAATAATTGATATTTATCTGGGTAAAAAAATAACAGCTACAGAAACAACTGAAGAAATTAATAATCCCTTTATATTAAAAGATGACTCAATAATTAGCAATGATGATTTTATAATTTCTTGGAATGGAAGATTAAATGTAACCGAATCATCTGAGTACATATTTTACCTTAATGTTTCAGGCATAATAAATATTTTTTTGGACAATGAATCTATTTTAGATAAAGAACAGCAGGGTATAAACAATAATTCATTTATTTTAAATCTATCAAAAGATGTGTATGATTTAAAGCTAACTTATTGGACTAAAAATAATAATAATATAAATTTATTATGGAAAAAAGCTAATAGCGATGATATGGTAACTGTTCCTGAAGATTATCTAATTTTTGATGATGGATATATAACCAAAAAAAATACATTAATGCAAAATAAATTAGCAATATCTAATTTTCCAGAATCTTATCCAATAGATTATGAGATGTATCCCACGTCTGTAAAGGGATATATAACTATTAATACCAATAGAATTCCAATTTTATTAATTCATGGTTTACATGGAAGTGATGATATTAATAAATCAGATACTTCCACTTGGACATATTGGAATGATATACCAACAAAGTTAAGTAATTTTGATAATGATGTTTGGGTTTTATTTTATATACCCGCAAATGTAAGTAATTTTATGACTTCTGGACTTATTAAAAATGATATTAATGAAATCTTAAGTCGGTATTCAACAAAAAAACTTGATATTGTATCCCACAGCATGGGGGGTCTTGTCACTCTTGGTTATATTGACGGATTAGGAAAGGACCAACTTGGTTCATCAGTTAGCTATGGAGATAATATAAGAAAATATATAGCAATAGCCGGACCATTGCATGGAGCCTTTTCTGCGAATCGAATTATTTCAGGAGAAGCAATAGCTAGTTTTGGATGTAACTGGTTAGCGAAATTGCTTGGTAAGGGAAAGGATAAAGATGCGCAAGCTTATTTAGATTTGGCAGTAGGTAGCGAATTTACTTGGTTATTATCACAAAGTAATTTAAATAAAGAAATAGAATATTTAGTAGTAACTGGAAATCAAGGTATGGATTGTGTACCTGATGAAACAAAAGAATTTTTTTCTGGAGAGCCTGGAGCGGGTAATGATGGACTCATATCGGTATCCAGTGCTAGTTTATTGGATAAAAATGTCCCTTTAATTGTATTGGGAAATTATAATCATGCCAATGAGATAGGTACTGATCAAACGGGTCAAATTCCTACCGATACTACAAAAGAAGTTAATATAATCAACGGTTTTATTAGAGGATATAATGTTGTGATACTTAAATCATATCTTACCTCACCAAATCCATTTTATTCTGGAGATTATTATATAAATGATAGTTTATCAAATCCATTTTCCAGAGGTTCTGTAATCATACATATAAATCCAATAAATTATTCATCCTCAATAAAATTAAAAAATATCGCTAATAATGATGAGAGGATATTATCTAAATTTAAAGACCTTAGACGTAATACCACTACGGGAAATTGGTTTTATTTTAGTAATAATGATTTAACTATGGATAAGTCAAATCTAAAATATGGATTAACGTTACCCGAAGGAAATTATTCGGTTTATATAAATGATAAAGATAGTGGAAACACCATTCAAATAAAAGCGGCACAAACAAATACTTTACTTATTTCTTTTGATAAAGATAACGATGGTGTTCCAGACAATAATGACAATTGTCCAAATACATTCAATCCATCTCAAGAAGATTTAGATAAAGATGGAATAGGAGACGTTTGTGACCCTCAGTTAATTGATTTATTTATAGATGGTGGTTTTACAAATCCATCAATAGTTTACGATAATGATACCCTTAGTATCGCATTTTACAATCATAATAATTGGAATACAAAACTTAACGTTTCTGTAAAAGGTTATTTAGATGATAAATTAATTCCCTGGTTACAATATTTGCCTTTTGACATTGGAATCAATTTATGGGGTGTTGGGGTATTTGATCCATTAAATCCGGGAAAACATAACTTTACAATATTAATAGATACAAATAATGAATTTAATGAAACCAATGAAACAAATAATAAATTCTTTTTTGAGTTCAACGTAATAAACTCATCTTCACTCATTCCAGACCAAGATAATGACGGAATCCTAGATTCAGAAGACAAATGTATAAATAAATTTGGTACTTATTGCAATGGCTGTCCATCCCCATCTTGTCAACAAGGTTATTTCCCAGCATGTGATACTGGAATTCCCCCATATTGTGTTCAAGGACAATGTATTCCAAACTGGAATTGTGGAGAATGGTCGCAATGTACCAATAGTCAACAAACAAGAACATGTAATGATTTAAATTCCTGTAACAATCTTACAAATAAACCTCAAGAAGTTCAATCTTGTTTCTCATTAAATATATTCTCTCCCCGACCCCAATTTTACGATAAAATCCAAATTCAGATTAATGTTTCATCTGGTGTTGATTTTGATAATATGAGCTATATTGATTATAATGACTCAAAACCAAGAGAACTATTTTTATGTAAAGGAACTAGCTGTATTAATGGTTATGGTTATTTAAAAAAGCAAACTAAGTCATTTAGAGAAGGTAATCATAATTTGACATTTATAGTAAGGAAAATTAATGAAACTATAACAAAAAATATTTCATTTAGCATAGACACAAAGGATCCAATGATATCTAAAACACTTCCAACTCAAAACTCATTTACAAATGGCTCTAACTTCTACATCAAATACACAGAAGATAATTTAAAAGAACTTAAGATATCGATTAATCAAGATCTAATAGAGACAACTAATTCTAGTAAATGCAATCCTGGAAAGAATAAAGAATGTAGTTTTAATCTAAACTTAAGCAATTATAATAATCAACTAATAACATACAACTTTACAATAATAGACCAAGCGAATAATAATAAAGTCAAATTAACCAAAGTTAAAGTTGATACAATTTCTCCGGTTATTAATTATTTAAATTACAAAAATAAAACTAAAACTATTGAATTTAATATAAGCATATCAGAACTAAACTTGAGTAAAGTATTCTACATTGATAGTTTAGATAATAAACAAATTAATTTATGTACAACATTAAATAAAGGAATATGCAAAACTACTAAAACATTTATTACAGGAAGACATAATCTAACAATAAATGTTTTGGATAAAGCTGGAAATTCAGCTAGACAGAATATTAATTTTACAATTATCTAAAACATAGTTTTATTTTTTTCTTTTAATCTATTTTTTAATTTTTTCAAAAGATTTTTACCCTTTTCATTAAGTCTAAAGTAAAAAGTTATATATTCGTTATCAGTAGTGAGGTTATGGAGAAGGACAGAATGCTCTTTAGAATCTGCTATATTATCCATCTCTTTAGAACTAACAAACCTTTTATCAAGTATTTCGAATAACGCGATTACATCTTCTAATCCTTCTTCTATAAGTTCTTCTTGGGTATATTTTAAATGAAGGTATATAAAAAGCTTTAATTCTTCCAAATTTTCTCTGACTATTTTATTAAGGCTAACAATAACTTCTTTTCCCGAACTTTTTTCCAATGATACATATCCTGCATCATGTAAATTATAAACATGTTCCCAGGTGCTTTTATATTTTATGTTGAGAAGTCTTTGCAATTGGCTGATGTTATAATCTTTCTCAATTAGAAATTTCATTATTCTCAATTTGTTTTCGCTCCACCATCTTTTACTCTTTTTTTGTAATTCTTTTATATAATCTTTTTGCATAATTATTATACCTTTCAGCTAATATTTAAACCTTTGGGTATATGTATAGGTATAATATATATGTTAAAAAATGAATTATTTACACTAATAACATTTATATATATCATTTATACCTATACATATACCCCTATGTATTGTTTGGATATATAACATGAAAAAAATAAACTTAAATCTAACTGATGAGCAGAATGAGCAATTAAATGAATTAAAAAAGAATCTATTGATACCAAAATCAGTTTTCATAAGAGAAGCTGTAAGGATTGCTATAGGAGCAACGTTAAAAGATGAAAGAAAAAATAACCAATAACCAAATACAAGAATCAGAAATTGAACAGAATGATTCTCCAATTTGGATAAAAATGCTCAAGGAGAAATTAAAAAACGAAGGAGTAATATGATTTTAAAAATCATAAATGGTGGGAAAGAAAATGAACCCACCATCTGGTTAAGAATTCAACTCTTGTGTTTGAGGTGAAACAAATGAAACAGAAAAATGATGAATTATATTTAAACTTTAGGGACGGTAGACCATTAAGAATACAGAAAATATATCTTACAGAACGAGAATTAGATTTACTGAAAGATAGAGCCAAGGTTTTATCCGTACTACTGGGAAAAAAAATTTCCATATCTCAGATTACAAGGTTAAAAATATTTTATGATAATAATTTTAAAATAGATACTAATCAAGGTGATATTGTTGACCAGTAAGTATTTATTATGGGACCCAGGTGAACAATATTATGAAGATTTTAAGAAATCTTTTTTGAATGCTATAAGAAATGGACTTTCAAAAGAAGATTGGGAGTATTGTAATGACCTAATGAAAAATTCAAAAAACTTTAGGCAGATAAATAATAATATAGAATATATAAATATAACATTTAATGTAGAAGTTGATATTCTGAAATTTTCAGAAAGCTTTTGTGATGAATTAAAAAAAATAGAACAAGACCCGGAAAAAAAGTTTATCAAACTAGAAAAGCCATTTATAATAAAACTATCCTCACTAAGTGCAGACTATGTAGGTGAGCTAGTATCTGTTGATTGTCAGATAACTGGAGAGCAATCTCAAAAAGCATTACCAAAAACAATAATAATTACATGTAAAGAATGTTTACATAATGAAGAGTGCAATGTTTTAGATATAATTGGAGGTTCTGAAAAACTACTTTTTGGAGATTTAAATAAAACTTTACAAACACTTTTATGTCAGAAGTGCAATAAGAGAACACAGCATACTATAAGGTTTTATACAGATTATTCAATTATTTATGTTCGTGATTTATTAGAAAAAAAAGATAAATTTTCACAAGGAGTCTATAAAATTTATACCATCCATCTTATAGGAAAAACTCTTCCAAGGGCCAAGATTGTTAATATATGTGGTAAAGTTGTGATCAACCCCAACAATAGAGATATTTCCATAATTGCAGACAAAATAACACCATTTAAGACGGAAATAGAAAATTTTCAGATAACTGAAGAGAATAAAGAAAATTGGAAAAAATATTTTGGAGTAGAAGGTATACAACTTTACAAACAAATAAATCCAGATATCGTAGGGGAAAAAAGAAAAATAGCAAAAAAGGCAGTCATCACACAATTACATAGTCTATGTCAGATATATGATATTGAACGTAAAAAGTTAATTAGGGGCGGAATTAATATAGCATTTATTGGAGATACAAAGAACGGTAAATCTGAAATTGCCAAAGACATTACAAATAAAGGTTTTTATGAACTGGGAGAGTTAGCAGAAGCTGAAACAAGTTCAAGGGCAGGTCTTCTTTATACAATAGACACCGAAAAATCTGCTATCTTATGGGGTACTCTGCCATTAAATGATATGGGATTGATTGTTATTGATGGTCTGCAAAAGTTTTCATCAGATGAAATAGGTCAGTTTAGGGAAGCCATTGAACAGCAAGAAGTGATAGTAAATCGCTCAGTAAAGGGAAATGCTATGGCTCGGGTAAGAATATTGGCATGCCTTAATCCTGGAAAAAATACAGAAAGAGCAATGGACACTTATTTATATAAATGTCAAGCTATACGAGACACATTTGTATTTAGCAAGAATGCAGATATAACAAGATTTGATCTTTATATCCCTTTTTGTGATAGGGATGTATCTGATGGAGAGATTACACAAAGAACAATAATTGATGAAGACAATCGATTAATACCAAAAGATATTTTTTTAAGCCATATAAGTTGGGCATGGTCTAGAAAACCTGAAAATATAATTTACACTAAAGATGCAATAAAAGAGATAAAAAAATTATCAGAAGAAATACTAACAGAATATTCTATGCCTACTTTGCCCTTGGTGCACAAAGGTATAAGGGAAGTGCTAACTAGGTTTTCTGTTGCTAAGGCAAGTGAGCTCCATAGCGTAAGTGATAATCATGAAGATATTTTGGTTGAAAGTAACCATGTTAAACTAGCTGTAGAACAATATAAAGAAATTCTAGATGCATTGCAATTGAAAAATTATAAGTTGGATGTCGAAGGCGAGATAAATATTATAGATAATGAATTAATATCTATGGTAAAGGATTTTGGGGAAACCGAATATAGAATATTAAATGAAATTAAATATAGTGGCAAAAGCTCTTCACAGCTTGGTGATATTTTAGAGAAAGTTCCAAAGACAGTGAAAGAACATTATAATAAACTGAAGAAACATGGCTTAATAGAAACAATAACTGGTAAAGGTATTTCTTTAACATCAAGAGGGATAAAGTTTGTTAAATGGGTTATAGAAAACGAAGGTAACATAGTAACAAAAGATGTTCCTAATGGATATATTAGTAACGAAAAAGGTGACCATGTGCCTAGCGAGGTTTAAAAGATGATAAATATAAAATTAGACGAAAGTTTTAGTATATTATCAGATGAAAGTAATTTTATCTTGGCAAAGAAATGTAGAGATCGTGAACTTCACATTGGATTCTTTAACAATCTAAATAGTTTGCTTATTTATTACCTTAATAATCGCGTTAGAGCTTCAAATGTAAAAAACATAAAACAGCTTATTGAATTGCAGAAATCAATCTTGGCAAGCTTAAATAATGCATTGCAACCGCTTACTTTTGACATTGAGCTTAAAACAGTTAATGGAGAGCCTTATGATGTTTGTTAAATGTTCAATTTGCAGTGTAATAGTACCTGAAGAACTAATTGTTATTAAAAAAGATGAAAACAAAACAGATTATCTCTGTTATTTTTGTTTGCAAAGCTTAGATAAGAACAGTAATACTACTACAAGTTAGGGGGTTATAGTACTGCCAAAAGCGTCGCGAAAGTTAATGTAATTAATATAAAAAAATTAAAAATTTTTTGGGAGGGGTGCCGAGGCCCCAGCCCCTAGGCAGAACAAACGAAATGGAACAGAAAAAGTATTGGGACATAACAAAAGGAATAAGGATATGCAGGTTTAGAAGAACACATCCATACAAAAGGAATTTAAGAAAGACTCCTTATTGTTTAGAAGTAAAGAGAGAAGCTAATCTTATAGTTAGATATGAAGACCTACCTAACTTCTTAACTGGAAGACAATTCCTATCATGGATTAAGGCTAGGATAAAAGAAGAGTTTGGTGGAGATGTAGGTAGGTATTGGGTGGGAGGGAAGTATGGTGGGGTATATAGTGAGCATAGACATTTATTCAACTGTCCAGTGCTTATGGTTTATTATGATGGAGCAGAATTAAGAGTTTCTAGAAAGTATAGCTATAGACAAAAAAGCGGAATAGGCAAGAGTACAAAGAAGCTTTATCATGGTATTAGGAAATGGAGAGAACTTAATAGAATGAGTGTGTGATTATAGTATTTTCTTGATGATTATAAAAACCTTTTTAAATGGGGAAACCCCACTAATTAAGGTGGTTTTAATGGTGGAAGGATTTAATTTAAATTAGGCTAGATTTTTGATTAAGAGAAGATAGTAAAAAAAGGTGATATTAAAATAGTAAAAAAGTTAAGAAAAATGTTATTAAGGAGATAAAATAAAATGTCAACATATAAATTATCACCTTCATCATTAGGCCTACTTGAAGAATGTCCTAGATGTTTTTGGCTTGCTAAACATAAGATTTGGTCTCGTCCAGGTTCTCCTTTTCCCCAATTGCCTAATGGTATGGATAAAATATTAAAAACACATTTTGACAGATTCATGAAAAAGAATGAATTGCCACCAGAAATAAGGGACCACCATCACACAAATGGATTAAAGTTATTTGATGATGAGGAACTATTGAAAACCTGGCGCAATAACTTAAAGGGAATAAGGTGGGAAGATGAAGAAGGAAACATCTTGTTTGGAGCTGTTGATAATATATTGGTCAATGGAAAGAAATTAATTGTCTTAGATTATAAAACAAAAGGTTATCCTATAAAGGACGAAGAAGAAGCCGGAAGCAGATATCAAAAACAGCTAGACATTTACAATTTTCTTTTAAGGAAAAATGGATATGAAACAGAAGAATATGCTTTTTTGCTTTTTTATGTCCCAAAATATGTTCTTGAAACAGGAGAGGTTATCTTTGATACGTTATTAGCCAGAAGGAATATTAATGTAAACAATGCTGAAAAGCTGTTTGAGAAAGCTTTAAAAATGCTTAATTCTGATTGTCCTAAAGAAAGTTGTGAGTGGTGTGATGGAAGATGACAGAAGAAAACAATGATGATTTTGAAAGTGGAGAATATGAAGATATACCAAAAAAAGATAGAAAGATACTAGTAGATAAAACTGATCCAAATATAAGGGATTTATGTGAAAGGGTTGATAAAAACAAACTAATTGCACGAGCAGATTTTCAAAGATTATATGTTTGGGATACAAAACCTAGGATAAAGAGTAGACTTATTGAATCTGTTCTTCTAAATGTACCAATACCTATAATCTATACTGCAGAAACAAATGATGGTAAAGAAGAAGTTATAGATGGACAACAAAGAATTTTAACTTTTCATGGCTTTAAGAATAATAAATTTAGTCTAAAGGGTCTTACTATTCTTAAAGAACTAAATGATAAAAAGTTTAAAGACTTACCAGAACAATCACAAGACAAGTTCTTAAATCATGGAATAACCGTCATTAAAATATTACAACAATCACAGAAAGATATAAAATTTGAGATTTTTATAAGACTTAATAGAGGTTCTGTAAAATTAAATGAACAAGAATTAAGAAATTGTATTTATAGGGGAAATTTTAATGATCTATTGAAAGAATTAGTGGAAAATAAGGATTTTTTAAGACTTCAAGGTTTAGAAGAAAAACATAAAAGAATGTTAGATGCAGAAAGAATACTAAGATTTTTTGCCTTTTGTGATAATGGAGAACACAAATATACAAGTCCACTTAAACATTTCTTAAATAATTATATGGAGAATAAGAGAGAATTATCTATACAAGAACTAAATGAAAAAGAAAAATTATTCAAAAAGTCTGTAGAAATATGTCAACAGGTCTTTGGAGATATGGCTTTCAGAAGATGGAATCTTGCTGATGAAAATATTAAAGAAGGTAGAAAAGAAGAAAGAATAAATGAGGGCATTTTAGATATACAATTATATGGTTTTATGGAATATGAAAAAAGACAAATTTTAGGTAAAGAACAAATAATTAGGGATAGATTTATTGATTTGGTTTCTTCAGATAAAGAATTTATAGAAACTATAGAAATAGGAACTTATGGAACTTCTCAAGTAAAATTGAGAATTGAGAAATGGTTTAGGGTATTAAGAGAAATAGTTGGCTACCCAGATAATGATAAGAGAATTTATACATTTGAAGATAAAGAATTCTTATTTAAAAAAGTAAATTGTATATGTCAAATTTGCAAAAATAAAATATATTCTATAGATGACGCTCATGTGGACCACATAGAAAGGTTTAGTGAAGGCGGTAAAACAGTAATTAAAAATGGTCAAATAACTCATAGGTATTGTAATCTCCATAAAGGATAATTTTGTTTAAAAGGTGAAATAAAAACAAAGATGGGAAATCAACAACCAAAAAATTATCTTATAGGACAAAGATTAACTTATTTAATTCTAGGTGTTGTTGTTGGCTATTTTTTTAGCTTAAATCAACAACCAATTAAAAATATTTTATTTATTGTGTTTGTAGTTATTGGAACAATTTTGGCATTTTGGTTCAGGAAGAAAAATAAATGATGAAAAAGAGTATTGGTGGGTGAAAAGATATAAAAATGACAAATAATGATGCTAACCTCGGTTTTGAACAAAAATTATGGTCTTCTGCAGATAAATTAAGAAGTAATATGGATGCTGCTGAGTATAAGCACGTTGTTTTAGGGTTGATATTCTTAAAATATATTTCTGATGCTTTTACTGAAATTTATGAAAAGCTAAAAAAGGAAAAAGATTCAGATTCAGAAGATGTTGATGAATATATCTCTAGAAGAATTTTTTTTGTTCCAAAAGAAGCAAGATGGGAATATCTTCAGGCCAATGCAAAAAAACCAGAGATTGGAAAATTTCTTGATGAAGCAATGGATATTATTGAAAAAGATAATCCTTCACTTAAGGGCGTTCTTCCCAAGAATTATGCTCGTCCAGGATTGAATAAACAAAGATTAGGGGAATTGATTGATTTAATAGGAACAATTGGATTAGGAGATAAAGAAAACAGAAGCAAAGACATTCTTGGAAGAGTTTATGAATATTTCTTAGGAGAGTTTGCTTCTGCTGAAGGTAAGAAAGGAGGACAGTTCTATACTCCTCGTTCTATCGTAAGACTATTAACTGAAATGTTAGAGCCATATAAAGGAAGAATATTTGATCCATGTTGTGGTAGTGGTGGAATGTTTGTTCAATCTGAAAAATTCGTAGAAGCACATGGCGGAAGAATAGGGGACATTTCAGTTTATGGACAGGAAAGCAATCAGACAACGTGGAAACTTTGTAAGATGAATATGGCTATCAGGGGAATTGATTCTAATATAAAATGGGGTGATGCTTTCCACGATGATCAGCATAAAGATTTGAAAGCAGATTTTATTCTTGCTAATCCTCCATTTAATGATTCTGATTGGAATGGTGAATTATTACAAGAAGATGTAAGATGGAAGTTTGGAGTGCCTCCGAAGAATAATGCAAATTTTGCATGGGTTCAACATTTCATTCATCATTTGAATCCTACTGGCGTGGCTGGATTTGTTTTAGCAAACGGTTCAATGTCATCAAATACCTCTAATGAGGGAGAGATTAGAAAGAACATAATTAATGCGGATATGGTTGATTGCATGGTTGCTTTGCCTTCGCAGTTATTTTATAATACCCCAATTCCTGCTTGTTTATGGTTTGTTACACGAGATAAAAGGGACCACTCATTTAAGGATAGAAGGCGGCAGATTTTATTTATTGATGCTCGTAATATGGGTGTAATGATTGACCGTCGTCATAGAGAATTAACTGCTGAAGATATTAAGAAAATTTCTTCTACTTATCACATATGGAGAGGAGAAAATAAGCTGAAGTATGAAGATATTACTGGCTTTTGCAAATCCGCTAAATTGGAAGAAGTTGAGAAGAATAATTTTATTCTCACTCCCGGAAGATATGTTGGAATCCAGGAAGAAGCTGAAGACTACGAGGCATTTGAAGAAAAGATGAAGAGATTAACTGCTGAACTTTCCGAGCAGATAAAAGAAGGACAGAAGTTAGACCAAGAAATAAAGAAAAATTTGGAGAGTATTGGATTTAAACTATGAACAAAAAAGGACAAATAGATGGAAGGGAAATCATCACAATAATAGTTTTAGTAGTAATCTTAATCATCGTACTACCAATTCTTACTGTATTTCTAAATGCTATATCTTCTGGAAATATTGAATCATCAGTTGATGCACTTGTAAATGCATTTATCCCATTGATTATAATTGCCATATTCTTTGAATTTTTAAGGAGGTTATTTGGACGATGAAAAAAACCTCCAAATCAAGATTATCATTTGAAAAACTTGTAAACTTGTTCTTCCTATTCATAATTGGAAATATAAGCTTTCTAATTTATTTTTTTTATCAAATTCCAGATTTTAAGTGGAAGCAAGGCTTAAGATTAGCAATTTTTCTTTTAGGCTTATTTAGTTATGAATCTGTTGTTATAACTTTAATTACTTATTATGTTGCAAAAGCAAAGAGGAAAATTGCAGAATTAATAGAATCAAAACCAAAGATAGTTTATTTCCTAATTATAGTGGTACTTGGACTTAGTTATTTAATCATTGATACCATAAAAGAAAAATCTTGGCTAGTATTCTTTAGAGACATTTTTATGCTTGGACTGATAGTAGTAGGGCTTCCATTTGTAAACAAATACTTTGAGAAAAAGAAAAATGCTAAAACAAAAAACAAAATTCAAACAAACTGAAATAGGAATGATTCCTGAAGATTGGGAGGTTGTAAGATTAGATGAAGTTACTATTAATATCACGGATGGTAAACATGGAGATTGCAAAAATGAAGAGAACTCAGGGTATTATTTTATCAGTTGTAAAGATGTAGGCAATAAAAGAATAGATTATTCAAATGCTCGACGAATAACTAAAGAAGATTTTGAAGATACACATAGAAGAACAAAGCTAGAGATTGGAGATATTTTATTGACTAATAGCGGAACTATTGGTAGATTAGCAATAGCACGAGATGAAAAATTAACACCGAAAACAACATTTCAAAAAAGTGTCGCAATACTAAAACCGCAAAGGAAAGTAATACTTTCAGAATTCTTTTACTATTCTTTATTATCCAATATTAAAAGATTAGTTGAGACTTCTGGAGGGACAACACAAAAAAATTTATTATTAAAAGACATTCGCAGTTTTATTATTTCTAAATGTGCTTTCCCAGAGCAATCTGCCATCGCCAAAATCCTTTCAGACTTAGACTCTAAAATCGAACTAAACCATAAAATAAAAGAGAATATCGAAGCAATAGGACTTACTTTATTTAATAATTGGTTTAATTTAGGAGATATCCCAGAAAATTGGCAAAGAAAGCCATTAGATGAGATAGCAAAATTTCTTAATGGTTTACCCTTACAAAAATATCCTGTAGAGGAGGATGAAGAATATTTATCAGTAATTAAGATAAGAGAGTTAAGAAATGGAGTAACTAACCAAACCGATAAGGCAAGTTTAGATGTTCCAGAAGAGTATGTTATTAAAGATGGAGATATTTTATTTTCTTGGTCTGGAACTCTTGAGGTTGAAATTTGGACTAATGGGCGGGGAGCCTTAAATCAGCATTTGTTTAAGGTTTCTTCAACAGATTATCCAAAGTGGTTTTATTATTATTGGACAAAGCATTTTCTTTCAAAATTCAGACACATCGCAAAAGGAAAAGCCACTACTATGGGGCATATTCAAAAGTATAATTTAACAGAATCTGAAGTTATAACCCCAGATAAAAAGACCATTGAAGATATGAATAAAATGATGTCTCCAATAGTTGAGAAAATAATAACAATAAAGTTGGAATCTCAAAATTTGGGAAAAATTAGAGATATGCTTTTACCGAAATTAATGTCTGGGAAGATACGGGTTCCCTTTGAGGTTAATTAATATGGTTGATGTTCGAGATGAAATTCTAAAGAAAATTCTGGATTCTATGTCTATCACAGATCAAGGAACAATTCAATTCCAAGGTCTTGCATCATCTGAATATAATCGGCATTTATCTTTACTTATGTCTGAATTAATGCTTGATAGTAAAATTCAATCAAGATTACATCAATTAAGATATGGCTTCAATTCTGAAAATGATGTTTTCTTTGGTTATGAATTAATTTCAATATTTAAGGAAATGAAAGAAGAGAGCAAAGAAAAATATAATGAATTTATGAACAAGCTAGATATTTTGCTTGATAAAATTAAGCAAGATTCAAAACCAGAGAAATTTGAACTATATTATCCTATTAATATTAAAACAGATGGAAAAATAGAAATTATAAAATTTCGAGATGTTGAGATTGAAATAAAAAGTTATAATGAAATTAAATATTTATTTGAAAGCGCCGAATTTAAGGAAAAATTTAAACTCGAAAAACTTACAAAATCAAAATATAGATATATTAAAGTAGTTTTATGGGCAAGAAATAAAACTTTTGCGGAACAAATCGCAACAAAATATGCCACACTAATTTTGGGTTTTGTTGCATATTCTCAAAACTATGGAAATTTCTCTGTTACAATTATTGGAATACCTAAAGAACTCACTCAACTAAAATTAAATTACATTTTTGTTTTCAAGGGCTATGCTTATTTAGGGCATTGTTATTTTGATGATAGGTCAGATAATAAAAAAGTTTACAATTTGAGTCAACCCGATATTTCTAATTTAAATAAATTTGTTAAGCAATTTAATAAAATTGACAACAAGATACAAGAAATCTTATTTAAAGTTATGAATCTTTATTATTCGGGTTTGACTGAAAAAAGAATTAATTATTCTTTCTTAAATTTCTGGATGGGACTTGAAATAATTGCTTTGAAAAAGAAAGGAATACCCCATTATGAGATTATAAAGCGTTTAAAATCTATCCTAGTTAACCTGAAACCAATAGAAGAACATAAAATAGAGAGAATTTACTCATTGAGGAATAATTTAATCCATGACGGAGCATATAACGTAAGCCAATATGATAGAAATTTGTTGAAGATATACGTGGAAATTTTTATAGAATTCTTTATATTTGAATTAAGCGATTATAACATTCAGGAGATTCAAACTATTTTCCAATTTTTGCAGAAAGATAACGACACACTTAAAAATAGTAAGAATTTAATAGATTTCGTAATTAGATTAAGGGAGAAAGATGAAAAAACTTATAACTGAAGAAGATGTTGAAGAGAATGTTTTGGATATTCTCAAGAGTCTTGGCTATGATATAATCAGAGGAAGCAATGAAGAATATCTACCTGGTGGAAGATTTGCTTTAAGATCAGACTATAAAGATATTGTTCTTGTTGATAAATTGAGATATGTTCTTAAGAAAATTAATCCAAGCATTTCAGAAGAAGCAAGAGAGCTAGCTTTGAAGCAAATTCTCAGAAGCGAAAGCCAGAAACTTATAATAGAAAATGAAAGTTTCCATAAATTGCTCGTTGATGGAGTTAGCATTCCAGTCACAAAAGGCGGAGAAGAAAGACATATAATTGTAAAATTATTTGATTTTGAAAATCCTGAAAATAATGAGTTCTCAGCAGTTAATCAATTTACCATAATTGAAAATAATGTTGAAAGAAGAACTGATGTTATTCTTTTCATAAATGGATTGCCATTAATAATATTAGAATTAAAGAACTTGGCAGATGAAAATGCTGATATCTGGACAGCCTACGATCAATTCCAAACATACAAAGAACAGTTACCTTCTTTATTCAGATTTAATGAAATTTTAATAATTAGTGATGGAATTGAAGCAAGAGCAGGAACAATAACTTCTGAAAGAGAGAGATTTATGCAATGGAAAACAATCAATGGAGGAAAACCAAAAAAAGGGCTTACAGAAATTGAAGTTTTATTAAGGGGAATGTGCGATAAAAAAATAATATTAGATATCATCAAGAATTTTATTGTTTTTGAAAAGGATAAAGATGTAAAAAAGAAAGTTGCTGCTTATCATCAATATTGGGCAGTAAATAAATCATTGGAATCAACAAATAAAGCAATAAAAGGCAATAAAAAAGCAGGTGTTGTCTGGCATACACAGGGTTCTGGTAAGTCTTTAACAATGGTTTTCTATTCTGGAAAGTTGGTTAGAGAATTTGACAACCCTACAATTATAGTTTTGACTGATAGAAATGATTTAGACGACCAGCTATTTGGAACTTTTGGAAAATGCCAAGATATCCTAAGACAAACACCAACACAAGCAAATGATAGAAGAGAACTACAAAAACTTCTAAAAGTATCTTCTGGTGGAATTGTTTTTACAACAATCCAAAAATTTTTTCCAGAACAAGATAAAGAAAAATATCCAATTCTTTCAGAAAGAGACAATATTATTGTTATAGCTGATGAAGCCCACAGAAGTCAATACGGTTTTTCTGCTAAAATATTAGACAAGAAAGATAAAGCATTAATCACTTATGGTTATGCTAAATATCTAAGAGATGCCTTGCCAAATGCTTCATTTATCGGATTTACAGGAACTCCAATTGAGAAATCAGATAGAAGCACTCCAGCCGTATTCGGAAAATATGTTGATGTCTATGATATCGGACAGGCAGTCGAAGATGGTGCTACTGTTAGAATTTTTTATGAAAGCAGATTAGCGAAACTTGAATTGAAGCCGGAAGAAAGACCAAAAATTGATGAAGAATTTGAAGATATTACAGAAGGAGAAGAAGTTGAAGGTAAAGAAAAATTAAAAAGTAAATGGGCAAGACTAGAAAAAGTTGCAGGTTCATCAAGAAGAATAAGCAGAATTGCCAAAGACATAGTTAATCACTTTGAGAATAGAATATCTGTTTTGGAAGAAAAAGGAATCATTGTTGGTATGAGTAGAAGAATTTGTGTAGAACTCTATAATGAAATAATAAAATTAAAGCCAAAATGGCATAATGAAGATGACGATAAAGGTTTCATAAAAGTTGTTATGACTGGTTCAGCTTCTGATTCCAAAGAATGGCAACAACACATAAGAAACAGAAAAAGAAGAAAGCAGATAGGTGACCATCTGAAAGATGACAAAAACGATCTTAAATTAATTATTGTAAGAGATATGTTTCTAACTGGTTTTGATGCGCCATCTCTCCACACAATGTATTTAGATAAACCAATTAAAGGTCATACCCTCATGCAAGCTATTGCTAGGGTAAATAGAGTTTATCCTGGAAAAGAGGGTGGTTTAATAGTTGATTATATGGGTGTTGGAGTCGAACTTAAAAAAGCTTTGATGAATTATACGAAAAGTGGTGGAAAAGGTAAACCTACTTTTGACCAAGAACAAGCAGTTAAGTTAATGATGGAAAAATATGAAGTTGTAAGAGATATGTTTTATGGTTTTAATTATAAGAAATTCTTTCAACTTAAGCCTCAGGAAAGAATATCCTTTGTCCCGTCTGCTATGGAACATATTCTAAAAGAGAAAGACAAAAAAGAAAGATTCTCAAGAGAAGTGACTGCTCTTCTAAAGGCGTTTTCATTAGCTGTTCCACATGATAGAGCAATGAAAATAAAGGAGGAAGTTGGCCTTTTCCAAGCAATAAAATCTGCAATTACTAAAACAACAGAAACAAAGGGATATTTACAAGATAAATTTGATTCAGCAATAAAACAGATTTTGTCAAAAGCAGTGATATCTGATAGGATTATAGATATTTTTGAAGCAGCAGGAATTCAAAAACCAGAGTTATCAATTTTATCTGAAGGTTTTTTAGCAGAAGTTAAAGAAATGCCTCAAAAAAACCTTGCATTTGAGGCATTGAAGAAATTGCTCAATGATGAAATACGATTTATTTCCAAGAAAAATAAAGTTCAAGCTAAATCATTTATGGATTTACTAGATAAAACTATTAAGAGATACACAAATAGAAGTATTGAAGCCGCGCAGGTTATAGAAGAATTGATTGAGTTAGCGAGAAAAGTCAGAGATGAAAAAAATAGGGGCAAAGAACTTAAAATGAGTGATAGTGAAATCGCATTTTATGATGCTCTTGAAGTTAATGATAGTGCAGTTAAATTATTAGGCAACGAAGTATTAAGAAAAATTGCATTGGAATTGACTGAGATGATTAAAAATAGTATAACGATTGACTGGACTCAAAGAGAAAGTGTGCAAGCAACGATTCGTCTGAAAGTTAAGAAAATCCTTAGGAAGTATGGCTATCCCCCAGACAAAGAAAAGAAGGCTACTGAAACAGTTTTACAACAAGCAGAATTAATTGCCCATAATGAAGTGGAAAAATAATAATTTATTTCTATTTCTTATTGTTTTCATTTTTATCTTAATCCAATCCATTTAGTCAATATTAACATTATTCCGATTATCGCTAATATTACACCAATCCATGTAATGACATCTAGTAATATGTACTTTATAGATTTTTTCATTCTTTCCTTTTTAAAATAATATTCCCTTCTTTATCAATAATTGCATTGATATAATCTCCTTTATTCCACCCTTTAGCCCTAACTATTTGACTAGGCAAAGTTACAAAATACTGTCCTTGTTTCATCTGCTGGAGTTTCATCTTATATTAACATTATTTTTAATTGATGAAAATAAAGATCCTATAAATCCACCTAAGGCAGTAGTGAATATCAAAATTACAAAGCTAAAAGAAAGCGCTTTCATCCTCAACTCAAATGGTGCTGATGAGTTAAAGGCTGTAATAAGTATAAGGTTTCCTGAACCATCTGGAACTGCCAAATCTATAATGAGTCCAAAGATCATCCCTATAACCCCACCAATTCCTTTTTCTACGTTTGACATGTTCTAGTTAAGGACATAAGTAAGTTATAAAATTTTGCATAAAAATATGTTTATGCC
>CAZJUI010000011.1:0-36187 GCA_964549185.1 Candidatus Woesearchaeota archaeon | reverse complement strand
ATATCCCATTTTCTCTCTAACACTATAAAGACCACCATGATAACGATGTAAACTAGATAATAAAGAAAATTCTTTTAATTCGTCTAATAAGATTGAAGATGGAAAATGACCTAATTCTTCTATCAATCTTTCTAACTCTAATTTAGTATTCTCCCAGCTTTTCCAGTATCCACGTTTTTTCATCATAGTAAAAGTTAACTTTATTTTTTAATTGAGAAGTAACCATCACAGTTATCGGTATTTCCTCTAGTTTTTTTAACCATAGAACTATCTACTCCATCACCGACAACACCTAGTTCTGAACCTAATGGCATGCCATCAAAATCAGGAGTAATATCTAAAAGTTTTGCTATTGTCCCAGATCCTTTTATTATTCTATCATGTAATGCTATTGCTCTTACTTCTACGCATGATGAAAAATCTCTTCTATCTGTAGCTATATTTAATAAGTAACTTCCTCGATAGGGCATCAAAAAAATACTTCCTTGTACATATTTCATACCTATTCTTGATTCTGTTTCTCCACCAGTATAAGCCCCAGTCTCAACAATACGAGCATATGTATTTCCTTTATTAGATTTTCTTACAAGTAATCTACCTAGTAAGTCTTTAGCTACAACTTCTGAATCTCTACCGAAAAATCTATTGTAATTCATAAAACTAATATTAAGATTAACATTTATAAAACTTTCTATTATAACTACTTAAAAGTTATTATTGTGCAACATTAAACACTCTTATACACTTTATAATCCTAGCTACATGTTCTTTTGTACTATCTTGTAAATTATCCCCGCAACTATCTAAATTTCCTCCATCCTTGCAATATTTGGCAACAGTTCCGTAAGCATTTTCAGCAGCTATCATTAGAGGTAAACTTCCAAATCTTACATAATTCTGCCTTAAGTTTTCTATTCCAGTTTTAAGATTTTTTTCAGGATCAAATCTTTCATCTTTTAGCATATCACATCCTTCAATATTATCAGATCTACAAATCGAAACCACTTTTCCATTTATAGTTTCTGTGCCATAATTAGGAACATTTAACCCTAAATTTCTCGCAGTTGATGATAATAATCCCATTAATCCAACGGAAACTTTCCCACCAGATTCTCTTCCATTTACTGCTTTAGCATTACCACTAGATTCTGCTGCAACAACAGCTTTTATGATAGGGGGTGTAATCTCGCTAGGAATATTATTTTCATTCAACAATTTTACAATTAAATCGTTATATTGATTAACTTTATTCACACTGCAATCAAAATTATTTTTCGGGTATCCTTGATTTTTTAAATATATCTCAGCTTCTATTAATGATTTATCTAATCCATATTGGATTGATCCAAGTGGACAGCTAGATGTAGTAGTTACATCATTAATCTTATTCTTGCTATCTTCTAAATTACCTTTAACGTTTTCTATCTCTGTTGTTCCATCATATTGGTAATTGTCCTGTAAATATTGCAGTGTATCAATATCAAATAAATTTTGTACATCTTCAATTTCATTTACACTTTCATCTATCTTCCCTATTATTACATTTAAATCATCAGCTTCAGCACATACAAATCCTGGATCAATTGCATCTATTTTCTGTTTAACACTTATTGTATCTTCTTTAATTTTTTCTATCTCACTTGGAATATTATCTAAATTTTTATTTTGTAAATAGTCTCTTAATCTTATTAATCCAGCATATATTCCTGTTATTCCATTACTAACTTCTTTTATATATGTAATCGGTATTTGCTCTTCTTTATTATCTACCTCTATCGGTTTTGTAGGTTGTGCATTCTTCTTTAATTCATTACAAGCATCATAAATAGCTTTCTCTCCATTTCTTTTTAATGTTTCTTTATCTATCTTTTTACGTTCAGAAGTTTTTACACCATTATAAACTTCCAAATAATCATCTTTTGGATTTGATGTTTGTACTAAATATGAAATTCCTTTATTAACACTATATCTAATCTCATCATCATTTACAAATCTGTCACATATTATTCCAGCTAATTCTTCATTTTTGAATAATATTCCTTTTTCAGTATTAACCTTAATTTTACATCTATCAACTAAAACAAATCCAATGTCATCATTTTCTTTCCATGTCCATTGATCTCTAGGAACAGTTGGGCACCCACCAATATTGGTAGTTGGACATCCGAACTCATTATTCGTTCCTCTAACAAATTTAAAATCCATTTTATTATATATTGTAGCTCCAGCCTGCCCTATTTGTGAAAGTATATTTTCTAGATTGTTATCAAAATTATAAGATATAGCACAATCAAATTCTTGATTTTCATTAGTTGCTTCATTATTTAATCCAATAGAACTTAAAGCATTTTTTTGCTCCAAGAATAATCCAAAGTTTTGATAACTTTCTCCTAACTTAAAGTAAATCTGTGCCAATAATTTATCTTTTACTGTTTTATCAATTAAATCATTATATTCATTAATCAAAGATTTAAAGTTTGACTCGAGATTATCTGCACTATCTTTTGTTTTTTCTTCTTTTAATTTTAATTCATCCTGTGTTTTAGCCTGCCTTAAATTAAATAAATAAAGAGATCCATCTTCAATATTATCACTTAATCTTTTATTAAGATCATCAATCTGTTTCTGTACGCTAATATCATCTTGTGTATTTTCAAGTTCTTTAGGTAATTCAGCTCCAGCTTCTATTCTGTTTGCTTCCTGTATCAATGCTTTATTCAAAGATTCTCTATCAAGCCAGCATTGTCCTAAATCTCTTGCATTATTATCTTGTCCGCAACTTCCAACACTTATCCAATTGTCCTTTCCAGTTTGTCCATCAGGATCGAATTGGCTGCATCTTCTTAATATTCCTGTTTTTGTCAATCCTTCACTAATAAACTGTATCGGTGCCTTAGCTAAATCAATATCATCAACTAATGTAGTTTCATCACTCAAACATTCTCCAGCTGTTTTTATATCTCTCTTGCTAGCTTCATTTTTCACATATTCTTCTTGTAAATAACTCAATGCAAATCCTGTACTTACTTTACCAAATCCGCATTGTTCCCCATAACCTGTTATCCTTACACAAACTTCCTTGAATCCTCTTTCTTTAGAAGCTATAAATTCTGTTATATCATCATATTTTCCAGGTTCTAAATATTTTACAGTCCTTGTTACAGGTAGTTGCTTTCCTTTTTCATTTCTTAGATAAACAACATATCTTATTCCATTTGGATTTTCTCCTGCATAAACATGATAATAAACACTATAATCACTTAATCTTTCTCCTGTAACATCAGAATGCTGGCTTTCTGTAAATAATGCTGTAAATTGAGGAGGTACACTTGGTTTTAATAGTTGATCAACAATATTTCCTTGTCCTGGTAATTTTTGGAATATTGCAGCTTTGCAAATATCTGTTCCTATCTCTTGACTGCTCGCTCCTCTATAAGCGGCAAACACACTTTGGCTATATTCTGAAGTAAAGAATTTCAAGAAATCCTCGCTTCTTTGAATATTTCCAGCAAAATCAGTTATATATTCTTCTCCGCCATTATCATTACCGCCAACTCCCGACACTCTATTTAATATATCATCGCCGTAATTCTGCCATACTACCGAGCTTGTTTCCCATAATGTTTGACAAACTCCTAAATTTCTTATATAACTGCAACTTCCAATGCTCTCTCCTGTTTCTTTCTGTCTTTCCAAACAATCCCTATATCCTTGTAATATTGAATCCCAGTTCTTTAATCCAGCAACAACTCCTGTTACACAAATTGGCACTGGTTCATATGGTAAATCAAAATTATGTGCTCCTAAAATTAAGCTTCCTGCTATTCCTGTTTGTATCACATTATTAACATGCCATTTTCCATCCAAATCAAATCTTGAGCTTGGACACATTACAGGATCACAAGCCCCAAATAACAATCTGCAATCATTTGGAGACATAACATCAAAACAACTTGGTCCATCTTTCTCTAATATTGGTGTATCAACAAAATAACCTTTTTCTCCTCCAATTCTACTTCCTTCTTTATATTTGCCAAGATTTCTGTTTATATCTGAATCAATTTTTGACAGTTCATTGCATGGATTATTCCAATTTTCTTTATATGCTTCATCATAAACTTTATTTGTTTTATACAATTCGATTTGATTTTTACATTGACTAATCTCAAATCCGGTATCATAACACTGTCCGCCCAGTCCCATTTTATCTGTATGTTTTATCTTCTTGCATATTGTTGCATCTTGTATAAGTCCTGCTCCATTTCTGCTTTTTACTTCAAAATAATAATATGGATCAATACTTAATCTTTCTAATCTTCCTTCATTTCTACCTATAAATTCTAATGTAACAATTCTTTCATAAGGAACAGATTGTGCTTTTAATGAAGTTGTTGTTAGAACAGTAGCTTGAATAGTCTCTCCACTAGAGCTTTTATAATAATATAATCTGCTTGGATCTAATATTGTTTTTTTCTTTTCAGGATCTGAAGTTAACACTCTTTTTGAAGTTCCATCTTTTTGTTCATACAAATCATAAGATTTAGTACTTGAACTAGAATCTACGACATATAAGTATCCCTCACTATCTGTTCTTATTGTATTGATATTTATTGTATTTCCTTCGCTTTTTTTGATTTCTTCTAAACTAACAACTTGATTTTGACTTGTTATTCCAAATTTTTTTAAGTTTGCTTTTATTCTGGAAGCCTGTGCATTATTTATCGCTGTTTGTAAATTATCACAGTTTGTATCGCTAAGTTCAGGATCTAATGTTCTTATTGCATCTGCACATTTGTTTAAATTAATATCATTATTATATCTGTCAACAATTTCTTTTACTCCATTTTCAGCATCTTGGTATATCAATAAATTCTTCTTTAATTCTTCAGCGTCTTTTTGTGTATTTGGAACCAATATTCCTTCTTTCCATTGCATCTTGGCTAATTCTTCTTTTCTCAACACTTCTTTAACAGAGTCTTTATCATTTGGATGATTTTTTAAGTAATCTTCATAATCCTTATATTCGCTTGAAAAATCTCCTGTCTCTACCATCCTATCTGCATTCTTAATTGAATTCTCAGCATTTTTTATATCTTCCTCAATAGCATCCGCATTATCTTCTATACATTCCTCAATACTTTTGTAACCTTTTTCTTTTGCAGCTTTTATATTGTTATTACAATAATTTTTTTCCCAATTATCGATAACACTTTTTCTGGCTATTAATTCAGGAGTTTGCAAAAATAAATTCTTTAAAAATAATCCAGTAAATGTTCCATAACAAGCAAAGGTAAATCCTTTATGCACAGTTTCAGTAGCATCTATTACATTATTTAATTTATTGATAAGATTGTCTGTACTTGCTATATGACTATCAATTTGTTCTTTGCTTAATTTAAAAGTTCTCTTTTCTACTGGAATATGTATCTTAAACGTTGTTGTGCTTATTAATTTCTTGCTTCCAGGCAATATTGTAACATAAGCTTCTTCATTAGTTTCTGTGTTCAATAAAGTTAAAGAAATTCCAGCTATTGCCTGTTGTTTATTTAATTCCAAGATCTTGGTTTCTTGTTTTCCATCACTTGTTTCTCTTATTATTCTCACTTTATCATTAGAAATAAAATCAATATACCATTCTGATTGTCCTATTTTATCTCCTATATACAAGCTCTGTTCATTTCCATTGACATTTATCACAGCTCTTGCTTTCTGTGCTTGTTCATCTACTCTATCAATAGAAACTTTAAATGAATTTCCTTTTTCAGAAAACTCTTTAGTATTTATATCATAATTTATTCTCTGTTCTAGAAAGTTAATTAATCTAGTATATCTATCCACATTTGTTTTAACTTCATCCAGATAATCAAAATTAGTTATTAATTTTTTATAAGCATCAGCTGCCTTATCATTATCAAACAATATATTTTCATAGATCTCAGCAATTCTTTTTTGTGCATTGTAAGCGATAGGTATTCCATTTTTATCTTCAACATCAGGAAAGCTATCAATAACATATTGATAAGATTCAATGGCCTTTTCATAATATTGCTTATAATCTAATGTTTCTGCAAAAACTTCTTTTTTCTCATAAACCGACTTATCAAAATCAATTTTCTGTAATTCTGTTATCAAAGCTTTACGATTTGTATCATCGCCAACTCTTACAAAAAAGTCATAAATTCCCTCATTTATAATTGTATTTTCAACACCGCCACTTGGTCCAAGTGCCCTAAATGCTAACGCCCTCCATCTTTGTGGATAATTTTGATTCTTTATTATATCTAAATAACCTTTTACTATTCCTACATTTACGCTTCCATAATCTCTATATCTATCATCTTCCTTGCTAAATTGAATAATATGTTGTTGCAAAATATTGTTAAATGCATTCTTTGCATCCAATTCATTTTGTGGAATTTGAATATTTGCTCCACTAACTCCATATACGCCAATTCTTTCTACACAATTATTACTCTCATCTAAAACACATTTAACAGAATTCTTACAGTTTTCAACACTTAAATCAGCGCAATTAAAAACATCTTTCTTATTTCTGTAAAGTTCTAGTGTTTCACTTCCCAGTCCAAAGAATTCTTTTTTCTTTAATATTACAGTTTCTCCTTCTGTTGTTCTTGTTATTTTATCAACTTTCCAAGAACTTCCTGGATATACTGCCTGTCCAACAACAACATCAACTATCTTTAATTTTCCATTTACAACCAAATTTAATCTTGCATTTTGCTGAGCATTTCTAATATTATTAAATTTTAATCTAAATCTATCTCTAAATCTCAAATCCTCTTGATCAAGATATCTTGTCCTTAATATTATATCATTAGTTTCTTCCCCAGCATTCAAAGAGATCTCTCTGATTTTCCTCAAGTCAGAATCATATACAACAAACGTTCCTTTCCCATTCTCAATTTTATCCAATCTTATATAACCCAATCCACTCCAAAAGTCATTTCTGCTCCTATCACCTAAAAATTGTTCTTCTGTTTGCGGTTTTAGATTCAAATCTTGCTCAAATACCCCAAATCCACTATCCACCTTATATCGTATTTTTGCTTCCAAAACAAAATCTATATTATCCGGAACTTTATCCTCTTGAGGGAATTTCTTTAATCTTATAATTAAATAACCCATATTGCTTAGACTATAATCGCTTTTTGGCGGTCTTCTGTATTGTGGAGTTCCTTGTATCAAACTTTTATCCCCGCTTATAATCCTAAAACTTCCGACACTATCAATTTCTGGAATATCAATAAAAGGATTTGTCTTAGTCCCGGATAATAAAGCGTAAACAGGATAATTAGTTCTTTCCAAGGCCTCTGTATTAACAACAGTGGGTTGATAACTATCCACATTTAGCAAAATATCCTCAGCTTCAATTTCATCTGAACCAATTTCTTGAATGATCTCCTGGCTACTAACAATTGGTATTAATAATAATACAATTATCATAAATATTGCAAATTTCATCTCATCTCAGGATATCTGAAATCAGGATTATCCTTATTCCTCCTTATCAAATCATAAATTTGTTGTAAATCATCTAATGTAGCTGGAACTTTATTCATTATCAAATAAATAGTAATTTCATTAGCATTCTTAATTTCATCTCCAACTGTAAGCGGAAATTCCTCTCCGCCAACTATTGCCTGGCTTAACTTAAATCCTGCAATCTCGCTCTTAAAGCATTTTTTGCTCTTTAATCCGATCAGTCCAAAAATTCCACCCTTTGGAACATCAGTACAATATTCAACAGTTTTATTTTGTAATTCTAGATTATTAACATTTCTTAATAAATATGCTTTGATGAAATAATCTCCCTTAATCATTTCCAAGTTATCATTTTCCTTACTTGCGCTTGTCGCATAATCATCTTCCTCATTAATAAATTGTATAGCATAATTTTCATCATTTCTTAAATCTCTTATAATTCCATTATCTATAATTTTAATTTTTAATTTTAATTCATATTTTCTCTTTAAATCTATAGTAATTTCTCCCTCTCCATTTGTATTTGCTATTACACTATTATCAGCATATCCATAGCTGCTTCCTATTATTTCTGCATTAATGCAAGGTGGTAATCTAATATCCTTCTCATCACCATAATCGCAAATAGCTCCTCCGCAACCAAACTTTACATTTCCATCTAACTCATTCCCGCTTTCATCATCTAAAATTCTTACCAATGTTTTATACTGTTTATTTTCGCATATCCTCACACTTGTGTCTTTTAAGCTTTCTAAATCATAATTGTTCTTTCTTGGTTGGTTTTTCTCTATAACAACCTGGTTAGCATACTGGAAGATAAATCCTTCACCATCAAATGCATCATTATCAGTCAAGCTAGTTAACATAGGATATTTTATATCATAAATAAATTGATAGTTATTCAAACAGAATATGCTTAATATTGTTTTAACAGCTATATTGCTTCCAGTTAAAGAATCTTCTTTTAAAACATTTTCTCCGCCATTAATCTTTGTTTCCAAAGGCCATCTTTCATCATATCTGAAATTAACATCAAATGAATTGAAATTGCCATTTACATCCCAGTCATAAAATGCATCAAAATTCTGGTTGTTGCTTCCTTTAACTTTTATTCCATCAAGATTATATTTTAAAACATTCTTTATATTATTATCAACATCTTCCTTAAACCAAACTCTTGGGCTGCAATCCAAACTCTGCCCATAATATGGAATTTCATCATATATAGTTAAATAATTTAAAGTTTTGTTTTCAAAAAATGAGTTTTTCAGTTCTTCATCAACTATACCTCTAGCTGCGTCATAAATCCTCCCTAATCTAACCTCAATTTTAGCAAAATGTTCATCTAGTTTTCTGTTTACACCTTTATAATTAACATCAATATCATATTTTACATCAACATCTACATTTTCCGGTCCAATTATAACTTTAGTCTCTACAATTCCATCTTCATTAATTTCATATCCATTATCCTCAAAGTTAGTTAAATTTCCTAAGCAATCTTGTAAGTTATCATTAATGTAATTTTGAATTTCTTTTTCAACATCTTCCTTACTTGGAATTGTTATTTTCTCAATTCCATTATTTGTTGTGTAATACCAATAAGCAACTTCATCTCCTCTTAATATTTCCAATGAATTAGAGAAAGGATTTATTATGCTTCTAGGCAATTCATCTTTCGGTATATCATAATAACCGCCTTGCTGTCCCACTAATATTATTCCTTGTTTTGCAGTTTCATAAACACAGCTGTTAATATTTTCCTTTACTGGCCTTATTTCTATTGGCAATAAATTTAGATTTTGTTCCTGCCTATTGAATGTACTTGCTAATAATTGACTTCTGAATGCAAATACAGCAACTATAACTGCCAATATGACAATTCCAAGAATAATATAAATTGTAACCTGTCCCTCTTTCATTTCTTACCTCTTTTTTTAACTCTAACTACTTTGCTTCCTCCCAATTCTTTAATTTCAACTAATCCTTTTTTCTCTAAATCATAAACTAAATCAGCAGCAGTGATGTTTCGTATTTTATAAAATTTGGCTATAGCACTAAAATTAACTAAATCTCTTCTTTCTATAAATTCCACTAATTCTTCCTCTTTGGGAATCATTATTAAAAGCCTTTATCTGTCTTATTTTTTATTTTAAAGCTTTTAAAAGCCTTTATTTACTCTTAAAAAGCTTATTTTTATCATTATCATTAGTAAAGTTTATCTAGTATATAAAAGTTTCTTTATTTTTAAAAGTTACTTAATAGTAGTTACAAATAGAAAGCTTTATAAATATAAAATTTTTATGATATATATGGCTAATAATAGTTTATACCAGAAAATTGTAAAATTTGGGTTGGTAGATATTCCCAACTATGTATTTAGTTTAGATATTAGTAGAGAACATACAAGAAATAGAGATAGAGTTAAAAAAAATTCTAGTGCATATCCCGATAAAGATAAGCTAATAAATGATTTAGGATTTGATCATAAAATGGAGGTCACTAGAAAGATTTTCAGATATGGTAAATATGTTGTTTTAGGTTCCGCTTTTAATAGGTTTGCTAATGGTCATAGTGATGGTATAGTTCCTTTATTATTAACTATCCCAATTGCATTCATAGAAAGTTACCTAAGTAATGGATATAAGCAAGATCAAGAGGAGAAAAAAATAAAAGAAGAAATATATATGGAGTATAATAGACGAAAAGGTAAAAAACAGGATAATCCTTTTTCTAGTCTTGATGACTTATTTAATAGTAATCCAAATGATAACCCAAATGATTTCTTTAACAAGAATATAAGAATTCTTATAGAAGAACTATTAAAAGAAGCATATAAAACTGCTCAGCAAAATGTCGGATTTGCTCCAACGATAATGCAACAGAAAAATCCTTATGATGTTTTAGGTGTTCCAAGAACAGCAACAGAGGATGAAATTAAAAGGGCTTATAGAACTATAGCCAAAGAATGTCATCCTGATCTAAATCCAGGAGATGCAGAAAAAGAATCAAGATTAAAGGAAGCATCTAGTGCATATGAATCATTAACTAAACCTAATGGAAGATATTAATTCTAAAATTAAAAACATTTAAATATATATAATTTAATATAATCTTGAGGTGATATAAATCGCAAATGAAAAAACTTCTGGTTTCGCAATCGCATCTTTAGTTTTAGGAATTATTTGGTTATGGTGGATAGGTTCAGTCTTAGCTATAATTTTTGGTTATCTAGCATTAAATGATATGAAAAGAGATAAGAAATTACATGGTAGAGGAATGGCTATCGCAGGATTAGTTCTTGGATTTGTAGGTGTAGCATTTTTCATATTAATGATGCTATGGCTCATTATATTTGGATTAACTTTTGGTGGGATGATGACTGGATTTAGTTCAATGATGAGATAATAATGGGCCCGCCCAGGATCGAACTGGGGACCTCATCGACGTCAACGATGTGTCATAACCGCTAGACCACGAGCCCTTAAGAATTTATTTTAATTTCTTCTTTAAAAAGCTTTTTAAATTCTTTCATCTTATTAAATATCATGGGAAATGATAAAATAGAATTAGTAGGAAGGTTATTAGGATATAAACTAAAATCTTTCCCCAGCGAATTTGATCTTCGAATTTATAGTAATATGAGAGATGAGGTTGCAGATTATCATTATTTAGAATTGCGTATATTTAATCCATCAAAGGATCCATCTCAATTAGATGGTTTTACTCAAATTTCTGGCAGAATTTTACAAACTTTCTGGGAAAATTTTTTAAGAGAAAGAATAGAAGGATATCATGGACAAACAAAGGTAGAAATTATTAAAGTAACTTGTGCAATTGAAAGAAGTTCAACCAATTTTCGGCATGGTGTTATTCAAGAATATTCTAAAATAGATTTAGTAGATCTTTCAAAAGAAGAAAAAAACCCAACTTTGCCATATTCTTCTCTTGTTAAAAGAGTTGAAGAATTAGAAAAGATGGTTAAAGGAGAAGTTAAAGCATAAAATTATTTTATATATCCACCTTTCTGTAAATTCCAGAATTTCCTATACAATCCTTTTTGTCTTATTAATTCATTATGGTTCCCCATTTGAACTATCTCTCCATCTTTAAAAACAATAATCTTATCAGCTTTCATTATTGTAGACAATCTATGAGCAATTATTATAGCTGTTCTATTCTCTAACAATCTTTCTAAGTCTTTCTTAATCTCACTTTCTGTTTGTGAATCTAATGAGCTTGTCGCTTCATCTAAAACTATTATTTTTTTATTTGCCAATATCGCTCTTGCTATAGAAACTCTTTGTTTCTCTCCGCCAGATAATTTAACACCCCTTTCACCAACAATTGTATTATCCTTATTCGGAAACTTATTAACAATTTTATCTAATTGAGCAAATTTCATTGCCTGTAAAACTTCTCTTCTACTAGCCGTTGGATTAGAAAATAATATATTATTATAAATTGTATCATCAAATAAAACACATTCTTGAGGCACAACACTTAGCTCTGATCTCAAAGATTCCTGTTTAAAATCATTAATATTTTTTCCATCAATTAATATCTCTCCTTTTTGTATATCATAAAACCTAAATAATAGTTTAACCAAAGTTGTTTTCCCACTTCCAGAATGTCCGACAAATGCAACTTTTTCATTTTTATTAATATTCAAATTTAATTTCTTGATTATCCCTCTTTTATGATATCTAAATGACAAATTTCTAAACTCAATATTTCCTTCTTTTATAACTAAATCTTTTGCATCTCTCTTATCTTTTATATCATTCTTTATTTTACCATATTGAAATAAAGATTCAAAATCCGCCATAGCTCTATAAAAACTTCTTATTCCACCAACAAACCCAAACAAAGGGCCTATTAGTCCACCATATGTGCTATAAATAAACACCAATGTTCCTATTGTAATTTTATGATCTAAAAATCTTGTAATAGATATATACATTAACAATAAAGTTCCAAATGTAATTATTAAACTGTGTCCAGCATCTAACCACCTAAAATATCCCCAAAACTTCAGTTGATAATTTCTTGTTTTATTTGTAATGTTAGCATATTTATCTTTAATATTATTTTCCTTACCAAAATATTTTATTGATTCTATATTCGTAAATATATCGCCCATATTTGCCTTTTCTGCATCTTCTTGTTGATTGGACATTACGTTAGCTCTTTTTTGCAAACCCTGGATAAGCAAGCTGTGTCCAATAAATAATAAGGCTATAAACACAACAATTAGTGCTGTAACCCAATCAAAATATATAAGAGAAATACTCGCTATTATCATCTGTATAATTAAGGGTAATGTATTAAAAATAATAAAATCCGTCATAGAATCTATAGCTCCAGCCCCCCTGCTTAATCTTGATATTAACGATCCTGTTTTATGGGTTGTATGAAATCTATGTGATAAATGTATTAAATGATTAAAGAATCTTGTTTTTAGATCTCTAATCAAGCTAGAACTCATTTTATTTACTAAGTGTAATGAAAACCATCTTCCTGCAGCTCTTACTATCATCATTACTAAAAATATTACTAGAACAATTATAAGCGAAGAAATAAAAGCTTCTCTCGTTATATCATTTGAAAAATATTTTGTTCCATCATCAACAACAATTTTAAAAAGAATTTTATCAATCAGCATAACTAATTCTAATATAATTGTAAAAAAAGTGATCCAGAAAAATAATCCTTTATACTTTCTTAAGAAATTCCAATAAACTTTAAGGTTATACTTAAAATTAATATTATATCTTCTTTTCCTCTTTTTTAACATATATTTTTATTAAGTTGTTTATTTAAATAACTTTTGAAAGCCTCTGATGGGAATTGAACCCACGACCTCGAGTTTACGAAACTCGCGTTCTACCACTAAACTACAGAGGCACAATAATAGAAGTATCTAGTAATTTATAACTGTTTCACTAACTCTTCTTTCGTCTTATATTTAGCTTGGCAAGAATTACAAACAATTTTCTTATTAACATAACTTCCTTTAATCTTTCCAAGAAATGTTGTTTCAATGTCTTCTTTACAGATACTGCATTTTGTCATATAAATGATTTATATTATGTATTTTTAAACATATCTAAATTTATTTTTATAGTAATTAAAAGAAAGTTATTTAAATGTATTTAAAAGAATATTTGAAATGGTAAACAATGAGCCACTAATTGATTTGGGAAATCATGTGTTGCTAGAATTATTATCATTAGATCCATCATTAAAGGAAATCTCATCATGTAGCGGCAGTGATGGTAGTTATTCCTTTAATCTAGAAAGCAGTACATTAAATAAAAATTATCCTGAATTATTTTATCTAAGTTTTAACTCTACAAGCATAGAAAGGAGAGGTGATAAATTTATTGTGGCACAATATTTTAAAATAGGTCACTCTTCTACAGAGTTTCCAGAAAGAGTTCCAGATTTTGTTAATATAAGTAGCCCTGAAAAGATTTATGTATCTGGATTGGGAGATATAACTCGTGAAGTAAAAGGACTTGGTTGGAAAGAACGAAATGTTGATAATGCTAAGAAACGCGGAATTTTAAGAATTGGTGACATTAAAGATATTTCTGGAAATATTTATAAGAAAATTTTTCCTGATGTAATTGAAACAAATATTGATTTTTCTAAAAACTTAAAAGAATTAATTAAACATTGTGAAAACGAAAATTTACTTTATCCAGGAGAGTCACCTGAACAATATATTTTAAGAAAACATATTAAGCAGGAAATTGATTATTCATTATTTTCTCATCTTACATCTGAAAATAAACATCATAAAAACTATTTTGGAAGTTTATTAATTACACCATGTAAAAAAGGAGAATTAAATGATTCTATAATTTTAGAAAATTTTAGAAAATTTTATTCGGTTTTGCATCAAGTTTTAATTGAACAAAATTTACCAGATCCATTAAAAACAGATTACTAAATCTCTTTTAAAACTAACATTTATAAACTTAATCCTATCATTAAAATTATGAAAATAATCTATGATTTCGATGCAAATGCAGTTTATATAAAATTAAAACCTGGAAAATCTTATAAAACAAAAGAGCTTGATGGTTATACCATTTTAGATTATAATAAAAAAGGAAAATTAATCGGAATTGAATTATTATTTACGAAATCAAAAAAGAGGTTATGCAAAAATATTAGAAGTTTAGAAATTTTATTAGAATAACTATCGGAAACTTTATTAATTAACCTTCTTCTTTAATTTCATGACAAGAGTAGCTATAATTCATAAAGAAAAATGTAATCCAGTTGCTTGCGGTAATTACCTTTGCGCAAGATTATGTCCTGTTAATCGTACAGGCTCAGATTGTATAATAAAAGGTGAAGATGAAAAAGCTTTAATTATAGAAGAATTATGTACAGGTTGCGGAATCTGTCCTAATCGTTGTCCTTTCGGAGCAATAGATATTGTTAATCTTCCTGAAGCATTAAAAGAATCTCCGATGCATCGTTATAATGTAAATGCATTCGAACTTTTTCACTTGCCAATCCCAAAAAAAGGCATCGTAGTTGGTATCCTTGGAAGGAATGGTATAGGAAAATCAACTGCTTTAAACATTTTATCTGGAAATCATCTACCTAATCTTGGACATTATCATCAACCTCCAACTCAAGAATCAATTGAAAAACAATTTTCAAATTCAATTATTGGAGATTATCTTAAACAATTGTATAAACAAGAAATTAAAATATCATTTAAACCTCAAAGAATTGAATTGCTTCCAAAACTATTTCAAGGAAAAGTTAAAGATTTAATAAAAAAAGTGGATGAAAAGAACATTTCAAAATTATTAATAGATGAATTAGAATTAAACAATATCTTGGACAGAAATATAGCTGATTTATCAGGCGGAGAATTACAAAGATTAGCAATATTAGCAACATGTTGCAAAAAAGCAGATTTTTACTTCTTTGATGAACCTGCTTCTTTTCTAGATGTAACTTCAAGAATAAAAGCAGCTAAAATAATCAAATCTTTAGCAAATGAAAATACCTCTGTTATGGTAGTTGAACATGATCTAGCTACTCTAGATTACATTTCAGATGAAATTCAAATTATCTATGGACATGAAGGGGCTTTTGGTATTGTTTCTCAATCAAAATCAGTAAGGCGTGGAATTAACGAATATTTAGATGGATTTTTGCCTGATGATAATATTAGATTTAGAAATTATTCAATAAAATTCTTCGATAGTCTGGAAAAAAAGAGAATAAGCAAAGAAATATTATTTGAGTTTGATGAGCTGGAAAAAAGTTATAAGGATTTTAAATTAAAAGTTAATCCTGGAAACATAAGAAAAGGTGAAGTTCTTGCTGTAATGGGTCAAAATGGTCTAGGTAAAACAACTTTCCTTAAATTACTAGCTAATCTAGAAACCCCAGACAAAGGTAATTCTCCAAAAAAGAAAGTAGCATATAAAACACAATATCCAAGTTCAGAAGTAGAAGGGACTGTAATGCAATGGATAGCAAAAACAACAAAAGAATTTACATCAGGCTGGTATCAGCAAAATATTATTGAAAAACTTGGTTTATTAAGATTGTTAAATAATAAAATTTCAGAATTATCAGGTGGAGAACTTCAAAAAGTTTACATAGCAATTGCATTATCACAAGAAGCAGATATCTATGCTTTTGATGAGCCTTCTGCTTTCATTGACGTTGAAGACAGATTAAAAATAGCAGAAGTTATTAAAGAATTCATGACAAGAAAAGAAAAAGCAGCTATTGTAGTTGATCATGACGTTCAATTTGTAGATTATATTGCAGATTCAATGTTAATTTTTGAAGGTATTCCTGGAAAAGAAGGCCATGTCTATGGTCCATGTGATAAAGAAGAAGGAATGAATAGAGTTCTAAAACTTCTAGATATTACTTATAGAAAAGACAAGCAAACTAATCGTCCAAGAATTAATAAACCCGGATCTCAACTAGATTCTGAACAAAGAGCTTTGGGAAAATATTATTACAATAAATAAATCTATATAAATTACCTTTAATATTAATTGTTCATGGTAGTAATAGGATTAACAGGAACTTTATGTTCAGGAAAAGGAGAAGTTGCTGAATTCTTCAAATCTAAAAACTTTGTTCATTATTCCTTCTCCGACATTCTAAGAGAAGAAGCTAAAAGAAGAAATATGGGATTAACCAGAGAAAATCTCCAGTTTCTTGGCAATGAATTAAGAGAAAAGCATGGTCCAGGTGTTCTAGCATTATTAATAAAAAATAAATTTGAGGATAATAAAAATTATATTATAGAAACAATAAGAAATCCAGGTGAAATAGAAGAACTTAAAAAATTGAAAGATTTCAAGTTAATAGCAATAGATGCTCCAAGAGAATTTAGAATTAACTGGCTTTTAAATAGATATAATACAAGCGAAAGAAAAGAAGATCCTATTACAAAAGAAGAAATAATAGAAAAAATGGACATAGATGAAGGAAAAGATCAACCTTCTCATGGTCAACAAGTTCTAGAATGTCTAAAACAAGCTGATTATCATATTTTTAATGACAAAGATTTAAATTCATTGAAATTAGAATCTGAAAAAGTGTTAAACAAGGTTACAAATAAGAGTTCTCGCCCAGATTGGGATTCATATTTCATGTCAATTGCTTTTGAATCTTCCAAACGTTCAACTTGTGATAGAAAACATATTGGAGCTGTTATTGAAAGAGATAAAACAATACTTTCAACTGGATATAATGGCAGTATTCGTGGTTTTCCACATTGTGATGATGTAGGTCATATGTTAGAAGATGGTCATTGTGTTGCAACAATTCATGCTGAAGCTAATGCAATTATACAAGCAGCAAAAAATGGAGTTAAAATTGAAGGTGCAACTATTTACACAACAGCATCTCCATGTTGGTGGTGTTTTAAGATGATAGCCAACGTTGGAATAAAGAAAATTGTTTATGGAGAATTATATAGAGATGAAAGAATAAAAGAGTTTTCTCAAAAAGCTAATATAGAATTAGTTCCGCATTATTAATTATTTTTAGTAAAATTACTTTTTCCCTTTAGACAACCATTCTTTAACAGGCCTATATAATGGGTGTTCTGATTTTTTTATTGCTTCAATTGTAGCCTCTGCATAATTAGGTTTACTATTCCCACTCCACCCTAACCATCCCCCCCTAGATAAATACCACGCCATCACTCCAAAATGATGTGCAGCAATATTATAAACCCCAATCTGAATATTTTCTCCATGATCTCCCACAGTTACAGGAATTATATGGGCCCGATTTTTTAAGTTAACTTCATCCTCTAAACTGGCTCTTCCTTGTTGCCTATCAAAATACGTGTCAATTTTAGACCCAAATTCTTTTTCTGTTTTAGACTCTTCAAGAATTTGAAATATATCTCCAGCCTGTTCGCCAAATCTATCCCAAAATCTTTCTAAACTATAAGATAAAATCCTTCCTTTTCTAGCCCTAGGTTTTTCGGCAAATCGTCTTGCTAATTCACAAAAATGTCTTGTAACAAAAGTATATTCTCCCAATCTAGCCATTTGTGTAAAAACACTAAAATATCCTGAATCCACTTCTCCATGTGATTCTGTTATTAAGATTAATGTCATAATAATATATAAAAGAAAAATATTATAAATCTATCTTTTCGTTTTCATTATTAAATTAATACACTTATAAACATTTATAAAATTTTAAACATATATCAAAAAATTACTTCTATTTTAGCTAAATGTTTATATACTCCTTAATTATTCCATCTCCAACATTTGGTATAAAACAAAAGAGGTAAACACTATATGTTGTGCTTTTAATCATGAAATGTCCATTCTGCTTCCAGTTCGAAACTAAAGTAATAGATTCTAGAGATACTTCAGACATGCAGATTAGAAGAAGACGAGAATGTTTAACTTGTAATAAAAGATTTACAACATATGAAAAAATAGAAACATCTCCTTTAATCATAATTAAAAGAAACGGAACTAAAGAATCTTATTCAAGAGAAAAAATATTATCAGGAGTGCAAAAATCTTGTAATAAACGTCCAATAACAATTGAAATAGTTGAATCATTAATAGACGATATTGAATCTGAGATTAGATCTAAGGGTTTACAAGAAGTTCCAAGTTCATTAATCGGAGAATTGGTTATAGAAAAATTAAAAGAAATAGATAAAGTAGCTTATCTAAGATTTGCTTCAGTTTATAAAGATTTCAAAGATATTAAATCATTTGAAAAAGAATTAACAAAACTAAAAATAAAGGAAATAGCGTAAGAGGGAAAAAATGCAACAACAAGTCAATATAACAGAAAATCAACTAAAAGTAATAAAAGACAAATATCTGAGGGACGATCCAAGTGTAGAATATTGGCTTGAAACAATAGCAGATAATATAGCTCTCGCTGAATTGCTTTATCATCCAGATATTACAGAACAAGAATTATTTGAGAATGTTAGTTACTTAAAGGAAGAAAAAGAAACTTTCAACAAAAATAAAACAACATCTTATTATCTCCATAATAATCTTAAGAATATTAATGAACAAAACGAGAATTTCAATAAATTCATCAAAAATTTAAATAAATTAAAATATAAAAATGAAAATGTAAAGAAACATTTTAATGAAGTAAAACGCAAATTCTATGATTTAATATCGAGCTGGGAATTCTTACCTAATTCTCCTACCTTAATGAATGCAGGAAGAAAATTACAACAACTAAGTGCTTGCTTTACTGAAGATCAATCAATTACAACAAAAGACGGTTTAAAATCAATAAACGAAATAAATATTGGAGATTATGTTTTAACAGCCTCGGGTAAATACAAAAAAGTAACAGCTGTAATGTCTAGATTTACAAATAGTTATAGAAAAATAAATGTCTGGAAGTTACCTAAAGACACAATGAAAGTAACAGATGAACATCCGATTCTTGTTTTAAATGAAGTAGAAAAACCAGAATGGAAAATGGTTAAAGATCTTAAAGTGAATGAATATGTTGCACTCTCTTATCCGAAAGAAACAAAAGATATAAAAAAAATAAACTTAATCAACTATCTAGATAAAAATTATGTAGTAAAAAATAGTAAAGTTTACAAAAAAAATAGTAATCCAAAAAGAAGTGGTAATCTATCTAAACAAACAAAACCAATTAAAAACGAAATTGTATTAGATTCTGCATTATTGAGATTATTTGGATACTACATAAGCGAAGGTGATTGTGATAATGATATGGTTAGATTTACATTCAATTCAAAAGAAGATATATATATTAATGATGTTCTTAATATATTCAAAAAAAAGTTTGGTATTCAAACTAAAGTTGAATACTCAAAAAGAGGTAATTGGTGTAATCTGAGATTCCATTCTAAAATTGTTGCAAATTTGTTCTTAAAATTATTCGGAAAAGGGTTTAATAAAAAAACAATCCCATCATGGATATTAACTTTACCTATAGAAAAACAAAAGGGCTTACTTATTGGGATTTTTAGGGGAGATGGATTTCCAATCAAGAATAGGCATACAACAAACTTAAGGGTAACTATGTACAATCAAAATACAGTTCATGCAGTATGGACTATCCTAGCAAGAATTGGGATTATAGCAAATTTCAAAAAAGATTCAATTCCGAGATTAGGAACAACTAATCCATTCACATGTATTGCAACTAGTTATAAAATGGGAGACTTTACAGAAGAAATTTTTCCAGATCTAGAAGTTCAAAAAGTAACTCAATTATCAATGCAACGTGAAATGGTAAAATATGTTGATGGAATTTATTATCTTCCAATAAAAGATATAACAATTATTGCTGAACCTACAATAGTTTATAATTTTGAAGTTGAAGATGAACATACATATGTTGCTAATAATATAGCAGTACATAACTGTTATGTTGTTCCTGTCCCAGATTCAATAGAAGGAATTTATGATGCAGTAAAAGCAATGGCAATAATACATAAAGCTGGTGGTGGAACTGGATTTTCATTCTCAAGATTAAGACCAAGTAATGATGAGGTAATGTCAACTAAAGGAGTTTCATCCGGTCCAATTTCTTTCATGACAATTTTTGACCGTTCTACAGAAGTTGTTAAGCAAGGTGGAACTAGGCGTGGAGCAAACATGGGAATTCTAAGATATGATCATCCTGATATCATGAAATTTATTACATGTAAAAAAGATAACATGTTCCTAGAAAACTTCAACATCTCAGTTGCTATAGAAAAGAAATTTATGGATGCTGTAAAAAATAATCAAGAATATGATCTAATTAATCCAAATACAAAACAACCTGTTGCAAGATTAAATGCTAAAGAAGTTTTTGAAGCAATGTGTACGAATGCGTGGGAAACAGGAGACCCAGGATTTGTTGTTATTGACAGAATTAATAATACAGACAGTAATCCAACACCTAAACTTGGTCAGATAGAAGCAACTAATCCATGCATAGTTGGAGATACATTAATTTCTACAGAACAAGGTTTAGTAAAGATGGAACAACTCGTTTCTAAATATTCAGAAGGCGGTATTGAAATTGCTACCGATAACAGAGTTCCAATTGAAATAAAATATGAAAATGGAACTTCCCAATTAATGCAATCTAATCAATTAGGAATTTCTTTTGATGCAATAACAAAAGTATTTTCAACTGGCATTAAAGACATTTACAAATTAACAACAAACTCAGGTTATGAGCTGAAAGCAACATCTGACCATAAATTATTAACAAATAATGATGGAATAATAAATTGGATTGCTATAAAAGATTTAGATTTAAATAAACATAAAATATTAATTCAATCTGGAGAAGGAAAATTTAATGAAAATAATAATCTCCCTTTTGAAGTTATTAAAACATATAAAGGAGAAAATGGTAGGATATATAATCTAAATTTACCAACAAAATGGTCAAAAGAACTAGGTCAAGTTCTTGGCTGGCTCATAGGAGATGGATGGTTAAGAGAAAGTGAAAACAAAGGTTACAGAGTAGGTTTTGTATTCTCACAACAAGATAAAGATGTTCTAAACCATCTTAAACCCATTCTTAATTCCTATTACGGAAATGAAATTAAAGAAGTAACTGGATCTAATAAAGTGCAATATCTCTCTTATCAATCAAGATTAGCTATTAATTTCTTTAAATCATTTGGTGTCAAACCAGTTAAAGCCGCATATAAAGTTGTTCCTGAAACAATATTTACAGCACCAAAAGAAGCTGTTATTGGTTTCTTACAAGGATTATTTACAGCAGATGGCACAGTAAACTATCAAAAAGATCACTCAGCATACATAAGATTAACATCAAAATCAACTGAATTACTAAAAGGAGTTCAACTTTTGTTATTAAATCTAGGAATAAAATCAACAATATATAATAGAAGCAGAAAGGAAAGAGAATTATTTCAATACACAACAGTAAAGGGAGAAAAAAGGGTATACCAAAGTGATGGTATCTACTATGAACTCGAGGTTAGTAAAGAAAATGTTATTAAATTTGTAGAAAAAATTGGATTCATAAAAGATAAGCATAAAGATAAAATTCAAAAATTAAATAGTAAAACATACTACAAAGAATATTTTGAAGAAAAAATAAAATCAATAAATTTTATTGGAAAACAAGAAGTATATGATCTAACAGAACCTAGAACATTAAGTTTTATTACAAATGGTTTTGTCTCTTTAGATTGCGGAGAGAAACCACTTTTACCATGGGAACCGTGCAACTTGGGATCAATCAATTTAGCAAAATTTGTAGATGAAAATGATATGGATTGGCAAAGATTAAGAGAAGCTACTTTTAATTCAATTCATTTCCTAGAAAATGTTATTGACATAAATAACTATCCTCTTCCACAAATAGAAGTTATGGCTAAAGGAAATAGGAGAATTGGTCTTGGAGTAATGGGCTTAGCAGAAACACTAACTTTATTAAAAATTCCTTACAACTCTGAAAAGGGTTTCAAGAAAGGAGAAGAAATTATGAAATTTATTAATTATACTTCTCTTGAATGTTCTATTGAACTAGCAAAAACTCGTGGAGTTTTCCCAAACTGGAAAGACTCCATTTTCGATCCTAAAGGAGAATATTTCAGAGAAAAAGAATTATATCCAAGACATTGTGTAAGAACAACTATAGCTCCAACTGGAACAATAGCCATCACAGCTGGTTTGCAAGGTTCAGGAATTGAGCCATTTTTCGCAATTGTCTATGTACGTTATAATGCAGCAGGAATAGATGCATTAAGAGCTAGTAAAAAACCATTAGAAAAAGATATATTTTACGAAGTAAACCCAATATTCAAAAACGTAGCTGAAGAAAATGATTATTTTGGTTTGTCAGAAAAAGAACTTTTCGATAAAATAGAGAAAAATCATAAATCTGTTCTTGGAATAAAAGAAATTCCTGAAAATATTCAAAAGATATTTTTAACATCTCATGATCTAAATCCAATGGATCATGTCAGAATGCAATCTGCTTTCCAAAGACACACAGATGATGCAGTTTCTAAAACAGTTAATCTAAGAAATGAAGCAACAATCGATGATGTTCGTGAAGTTTATATGAAAGCTTACGAAATGGGCTGTAAGGGAGTTACAATATATAGAGATGGTAGTAAGTCTCAACAAGTTCTAAATCTTTCAGAAAAGAAAGTCGAACAGAAAAAAGAAAAAAGTAAGAAAAATATTGAAATGTCAGAATACAATGTAATAGAAACTGGTCAAGGCAGACTACATCTACATATTAATTATGATGAAAATGGCCCAACAAGGATATTTGCTAACATGTCTCCAACTGGAACTGAAATTTCTGGATTAACAACAGCTTTAAGCATAGTTTTATCAAAATATCTGGAAGATGGTGGTGATCCAGTAAGAATCTTAAAACATCTTAACTCAATTAAAGGTGATAGACCATTTGGGTTTGGAGCTAAAAGAATAGATTCAATACCTCATGGAATATCAAAAACAATCCGTGAACATCTAATAAGAACAGGAAAAATAAAAGAAATAAATGGTCAAACAACATTAAGTATGATTGATAACAAACCTAAAATAGAGCTTGAATCAAATGGACATTTTGTTGAGGTTTCTCTTTACTGCTCAAAATGTTATTCATCTAATGTTGGAATGATCTCAGGATGTTCAGAACCAACTTGCTTTGATTGTGGTTATTCTAAATGTAGTTAAATCTAAACTTTATTAAATATATTTTACATATTAATTTTCTTTATATATCTCTATTAAATTTCACAGATAAATGAAAGAAGCTCCATTAATAGTTCTTGAAGGTATTGTTGGTTGTGGTAAAACAACACAAGCAAAAGTCATAGAAACTGAACTTAAAAATAGAAAACTAGAATATTTTTTAGGAAGGGAACCAGGAAGTAATCCAACAGCTGAAAAAATAAGATTTTTAGTCCTAAGTGATGGAAATTTATCTCCATTAACTGAACTTCTATTATTTGAAGCAGCAAGATCAGAATATGTCTCAAAAGATTTACAGCCAAGAATAAGTAAAGGAATTATTTGCATTACAGATAGATTTTATCATTCAACAATAGCATTTCAAGGTTATGGTAGGAATCATGATATCAAAAAAATAAAGAGGTATAATAAAGATGCTGTTCAAGGTCTGTGGCCAAGTTTAACATTTATATTTGATGTAGATAATCTGAAATCTGCAGTTAAAAGAGCTAAAAAATCCAGTACTGAAGCTAAAGAAGAAGATAAATTCGAATCACTTCATCTAGATTTTCATAAAAAAGTAAGAGATGGTTACAGGGAAATGAAAAGTTGGAAAAATACAATTCTAGTTCCGCATTATGAAGAAGAGTTAAATATTGAAAAAAGAATATCAATGATAAGCAATTATGTATTATCTCATCTTAATCCGTTTTTAGACAAACATTACCCTAATCAATCATAAACTATATAAACAATTAGTTTTCCATTTTTTATATGATAGAAATTAATAGTGATAATTTTGAAAAGGAAGTTTTACAATCAGATAAGCCTGTAATTTTATATCTAGCAGCCAGCTGGTGTAGTCCCTGTCATTTACTCGGTCCTGTTTATGAAGAACTATCAAAAGAGATGAGTAATATTAAATTCACTAAAACAGATGTTGACAATAACCAAAGATTAGCTGCAAAATATGAAGTTATGAGCATTCCAACTTTAATAATCTTCAAAGATGGAAAAGAAATTAATAGATTAATTGGTTATATGCCCAAAACTTCATTAAAAAATACCATTTTATCTACTCTTAACAATTAATCACCAGTTCACAAGCTTTATAAATCTATATTTTAATTTACATTAAAAATGGCAACTATTATTTATGGTCCGACTTGGTTTTTCAAACTAGATTCTTTATTTGAATTCATAGAAATGATAATTGCATTAATCGTCTTTATTAACGCTTACAGAATTTACAGAATTACCTCACAAAAACGTTACCAATATTTAGCCTTATCCTTTTTATTTATCGGAGCTTCTTTATTTGTTCGTTCATTAACTAATCTAGCTGTTTATACAAAATTTCTGGAACAAAATCCAAAGGTTCTTTTCACTTTAATCCAAGCAATTAATGATATTAGTTCTATCTATAGAGAAGGCATACTTTTATTTACATTGTTAATGCTTATTGGAACTTTAATATTAACTTTGTTAGCTTTAAAAATAAAAAACAAGATGTCTATAATTCTAATATTTATATTATCACTTATCTCTGTTTTTCTTGGTCAAAGTACATATATCACTTTTTATCTAATATCTACCATACTTTTCATTTTCATAACAATACATTTCATTAAAAACTGGCTTGGTCATAAGTCTTTAAACACCTTCATGGTTTTTATTGCATTCTTATCATTATTGATAGCTAATATCTTCTTTTTAGCAACAATAAAATATCAAATTGCATATTTCATCGGGCACGCATTTCAATTGATAGGCTATATCGTTTTGTTAATCGCATTAATTAGAATACTAAAAAAATGAATGAGAAGAGAGACAGGATACAGATAATTCATGATATCCTGATATCAATACAAGAGAAAAACGGCTTAATTAAGCCAACACACCTTTTATATAAATCAAATCTCTCTCATGACAGACTAAAGAAATATGTTAATGAATTAATAGAATCAGGAATGATAAAGGAAGAATTACATTCAGGAAAGAAACATTACAAACTAACCGAAAAAGGTTTTAAGTTCATATTTGAATATAAGAGAATTAAGGAGTTTACTGAGACTTTTGGGATATAGTTACATTCTTCGATTCCTTTGCTAGCATAAAGCAATGGAAACCTTTATATATCACTTATGGATAATATTATTCAAAAATGGATAATAAATTAGATATAATAAACTATCTCGGAAAACATTTGAATGAGCAATTTACAATGCATCAGTTAAGCAATATTCTAAATATACCCTACGCTACATTCTATAGAAAAATTAAGAAGATGGAAGATTTGATAAAGATACAAACCATAGGAAGGTCAAAAGTAATTTCCTTAATCTTAAACAACATAACAAGGTCGTATTTAACAATAAGTTCAGAAGAAGAAAAAAAGCATTTCATAAAGAAACAGCCAATAATAAAAAAAATTGCATCAGAATTAAACACAAAAGACATTGTTATCTTATTTGGAAGCTATGCCAAAAGGATTGAAAAAGAATCTTCAGATATTGATTTATTGGTAATCAATAAAAATGGAAACAAGTCACTCTCATTCTCAAAATATGAATTACTATTCAAGAAAAAGATAAATCCAATATTCATCGCAATATCAGAATTCCGGCAAATGCTGTTAGAAAAGGATGAAAATGTCGGGAAGCAAGCTTTAAAAACCCATATTATATTGAACAATCCTGAAGATTTTTGGAGGATTGTATTAAATGGATAAATATAAGAAATTATTTGAAGAATTCATAAAGCAAGAAAGAATAATAAAATCAAGGAATTTGTTTAAGATTAGATTATTTTTAAAAAAAGGAGAGAATAGCTTATTGATAGCAAAACATATTAAGGATGTTAAGCCAAAGCCAAATGAGCCTGAAAAGCTTTACTGGAATTATTGGGCAATAACAATCTCATATTACTCAATGTTATATTGTGCAAAGGCTCTTATCTTAACTAAAGGATATGAAGTCCATGATCACGATGCTGCCCAAACTGCCTTAGGTTATCTCTGTGTTCCATCTCAAATAGAAAAAGAGGATTTTGAATTATTAAATCAATCTTACAAAATATTTGAAGATGAATATGTTAAGTATTTCGAAGAAGCAAAAAGAGAAAGTCATATTGCTAGATATTCTGCAATCAAACAATATACTGAAAGAAGATTAAATGAAATTTATGAAAGTGCGAGAAAGTTTGTAAGCAAAGTGTCTTTAATATTAGAAGATGCAAATTAAAGGAGTTCAAAAAAGAAACGTAGTGTCTTTTCTCTCTGTAAAAAATTCTAATACAAATTAAACCCTATCCAATAAAGCACTATAAATCAAAGGCAAAGCAATTGCCACATCACACTTAACATCAACATAATCTACAGAAAGAAAAGGCACTTTACTTATTTTCAAAAACTTCTTTTAAGATTTAAAACTCAGCTAAAAATCTTTTCGGTTTTTAAATGATCTGACAAAAGGCTGTATCTTTGAGTTTCAAATTCCAGTTTCCATGTCCTGAGAAATTCTTCGAACTGTTCTGATCTTTGCAATGGGATTGATACAACAGTTCTCACTAATCTTATTCCACCCAGTTTTTTTATGATAATGCTAAGACCTCTGTCAAATTGAACCTTCTGCACAGGATTTAGTTTTTTTATAGAATATTTATATAATTTAGACGCTTTTATTCCATATATATCATTAAAAAATTCTTCTTTTAAAATACTAAATCCCTCTTTTACTATAGAAAACCATAATGGATTATAGATATCCTTTAAGTCCATAACAGTAATATCTATATTCAAATCAGGGATTATTTTATTAATCTCATTTTTTATTTTTTCAGCTTCATTATCTTTTTGGTAAACTAATAAAACAATATCAATATCTCTTGGATTAGACTTTTCTCTAGCAAAACTGCCGAAGATTATTATATCTTCTAGAGTTTTATAGTTTTTTAATAACTTCTTTAATTTCGGAGTTAATTTTTCCAGTACTTTCGATCTCTCGTATTGCATTTTTCATGCCTTCACAGCTTTCTTTGCCAGAGGGCTTTAAATAAGTGTTAATATAATCTCCAAAAACCTTTCTAACCATTCTATAGATTGCTGGAAAATATCTATCCAATATTTCAAAACGTTCTTTATGGTCGCCTGGCAATTTTAGTTTATTAATCGCAATTATATAATCGCAGATGCTGAACATTGCCTTGCTATAAAGTATTAAAGCATTTTTGTATCTTTTGTTTTTCTCTTCGCTTAAAGCTCCCTCAATTTCTTCAATTATGCTTATTTTTAATATATCTGTTACAGCCATATTTTTCTGAAGATTATCTTGTTTATATAGGTTTCTGTTTTTTGATAACAGAATAGACTAAAAAATACTTTTTTGTTAATTAATAACATATTTGATTTTTGTTAACATTAAAGGTTAATTTAGTCTTATTTATTAATTAAAAACATATGATATTCATACAAGAGAAAAATGGCTTAATTATATCCTATCCAATAAAGCACTATAAATCAAAGGTAAAGCAATTGTCACATCACATTTAACATCAACATAATTTGCTTTATATTTTAATTTTCCCCAGCTTATCCCTTCTTTTAATGGAGCTCCTGAACTTCCTCCCCACTCCGCACTATCCATTGTTATCTGCACTCCATAACTTGCTCCTTTTGAAAACTGCATTGCTTGCTGAATATAATTTTTCGGAGTTCCTCCACCCAGATAGATTACTCCTGTTTTCTTTGCTGTCCAGGCAATATCTAATATCTCTTTTAAATCCTCAAAAGCATTAACATTAATTTTCTTATTATCAACAATTCTTCCCCAAACCATTAATCCAATTCCAGAATCACTTATAGCAGGGCAAAATATTGGTATTTTATTCTTATAACATGTTTTTAATATTCCATCTCCAGGTGTTATTTTACCTATTTCCCATAAAAATTCTTTAACATCTTTGCATTTTTCAATCTCATCCCAGTTTTTTACAAATAAATCTTCTATATCTTCATAAACTTTATTCGGCATCGCAGTATTATACATTCTATCCAATCCTTTTTTATTTAATTCCTTATCATCGCTTTTCTCATCAACATAAATATGTTTATGTCCCAAATCTTCAGCTAAATCATGAGTCATATTAGCTCCTGTTGTAACAAAAACATCAATCCAACCTCTTTCAATCATATCTTTTAATATCCATCTCATTCCACCTGGAACTAAAGCTCCAGCCAATCCAAGGAATACTTTACATTCTTTATCTTTAATCATCTCAACTATAATATCAACAGCTTCTCCTAATTTCTTAGCTTGATGTCCTAAATCTTTATATTGATTTAATAGCTCATCTACTTTCAATCCTTTCTTTCCTTTAAATTGCTTGATTTCCATAAACTTTACTTAAAAATAGTATTTATAAAAGTTATTAATTGCTCTAAAAGCTACCACTTTTAAGAAACGAAAGATTTATAAATTTAAAGTTAGAATTATTTTATAAAATGTCAGGTTTAGTAAAAAAAATAAGAAACTATACAATTATAGGAGCAATTGGATTAGCCTCATTAGCTACAGCATATAGTTATTTTATTCCAGATAAAGTTACAACAATCATAAATGGAACTGAAGTAAAAAGATTTGGTGATAAAGACAAATATTTAATATTCACAGATGAAGAAGTTTATGAGAATACAGATTCTTTAGTATACTTCAAATTTAAATCAGCCAATCTTCAGAATAAAGCCATGAAATTAAATGGAAAAAAAGTTGAAATCACAAAATCAGGTTGGAGATTTGGTCCTTTTTCCTGGTATGAAAATATTCTTGATGTAAAAGAAGTTAAATGATTTTATTAAGAATAAGCGCTTCCTAAAACCCTTTTTAGTGTTTCTCCTTGATTTTCTATTTTCCTAAATTCCTTTTCTTCTCTTTTATATGCAACATAACATTTTCTTCCATCATAATGAAAACCAATAATATAATCCTCTCCTCTAGAAGTCTGTTCAACATTATATTCTTGAACTAATTCTTCGATATCATCATAGGTTAAATTTTCTTTTCCAATAATCCTGAAAATTCTATCTAACCTCTCTTTTTCACTCATCTCTTTTTTTGCTTGATATTCCCACTTAGTACCCATCACGTAATTAATTTATTATCATTTTCCTTATAAACATTTATATTCTCAACAATATATCTATCAAAATTAGTCAATAATGCTGAATATTTTTCTTAAACTTTCTACTTCTTTCAAAAAACGGTAGTCTGATCTTTTTTTCTTATATCTTATGTAAAACATTCTTGTTTCTATCCCATTACACCCATACTCCAACATAAAGTAATCTCCTCTTTGATAAACTGTAGTTCTAAGTTCTGTAATAAGCTCCATAAATCCATAATATCCTATTCGCTTTATAGATGTAAGATGAGCTCTTCTCTCTACCAACTCTTTAAAACAATTTCCCCTAGAATATTTATGCATTATGTAGATTTATAATTTTTATTAATCTTATAAGTTTATATGTCCCAAATAATAATATTTATAAAACATCTTATTCTTAAAATTTTATGAAAATATATCTTAAAACTTTTGGTTGTCAAGCTAATCAAGGTGACTCAGAACAATTAGCTTATTTACTCAAAGAAAAAGGTCATGAACTAGTTAATTCAATAGAACAAGCAGATAAGGTTATAATAAACACTTGTTCAGTTAAACTTAAAACACAAAACAAAGAGCTTTCTTTAATTTCATCAATTCCAAAAGAAAAACAATTGTTTATAGGTGGTTGTTTAACTAAAACTATAGATTTAAGAAAATATAGTTCAAACATAACAGCTTTATTTGATACAAATTCAATATTAAAAGTTCCTGAAATTATGAATAATCCTAAAGATACTTTTTCAGATAAACATGAAAATAGAATTAATATCCAAAGAATAAGGAAAAACAAAGATACAGCTATTATTTCTATTCAACAAGGTTGTTTAAACCATTGCTCATTCTGTGCAACTAAACTAGCTCGTGGTAATTTAACATCTTACAGAATTGGAGATATTAAAAGAGAAGTAGAAATTGCAATAAAAGAAGGTTGTAATAAAATTTATCTAACAGGCCAAGATACAGGATGTTATGGTTTTGATATTAAAACAAATTTACCTGAATTACTAGATGAACTAACAACAATTAAAGGGAATTATAAAATAAGAGTCGGCATGATGAATCCTTGGCATGTTATTAAAATACTTCCTGATTTAATTAATTCATATAAATCAGATAAAATACAAAAATTTATTCATATTCCAGTTCAATCAGGATCTGAAAGAATTCTAAAACACATGTTAAGAGTTCATACAGTAGAAACTTTTAAAACAATAGTAAATGAATTCAGAAAAAACTTTCCAGATATTGATATTGCTACCGATGTAATTGTTGGCTATCCTTTAGAAGATGAAAATGATTTTCAATTTACATATTCTTTAATAGAAGAAATTAAGCCCGAAGTTTTAAACATTTCCATGTTTTCTTCAAGAAAAGGAACAAAAGCATCTTTGCTTAAACAACTTCCAACTGAGTTAGTAAGAAAACGTTCAACTTTAATGTTTAATTTATATAAAAATTATAGAAAAAAAGAAATTGAATTAAGCCTTTAATGCTTTTTCAGGTGTTGGTAATTCTTTCCAAGTTGCATTAAATAAATTTTCCAATGCAGTTGCAAAGTAAGGTGTATTTACCCAAACTCCGACATCATAAGTTGGATGTACTTCCTTATCATCCATCACCATGAACAATATCTCTTTGCCATCAATAACTGCAAATCTTGCATCCATTTTATTCAAATGTCTTACTTCAGCATGTTTGCTTACATCCTTTATTGCTTGAGCTGTTTCTTTGGTTACAGGAGCTGCAATTCTTATCTTAACTCCTTTCTTAGCTAACTTCTCAATTACAGGACCAAGAGCTTCTAACTTTCTTAATACACCTTTCTGAGTTGTCATTATTGTAACACTTTTCTCAGCATTTTTCACCATTAGCTCAAGATGTGAATAAATGTTATGTCTTCCTCTTATCGCTCCTGATAAATCACTTGGCTCAACAAATTCAATTCCTTGTTGATGTAAAGAATTTAGCTCATCTAAAACATCTGTATTGGTTAAATCCCTTAACTTTTGAACATTCCTATCAGCTTCCTCTTTTATTAATTTTTTAACCCTCTCAACAACTTCCTTAGGATCAACAGCCAAATATTTTATTGGCTTTCCTAATTTCATAACAACAAAACCCTTTTTCTCTAAACTTTCTAGAACATCATAAGCTCTTGATCTAGGGACATTTCCTATATCGCTGAGCTCTCCCGCAGTCGAAACTCCTCTTGATAACAATGCCGTCCAAATTCTCACCTCGTATAGATTCAGACCGAAAAACTGTCTAAGTTTGTTTAAAAACTCCTCTTTAACTATCATGAAGTCTACCTCCTAGGACATCACCTACTTTTTTTATTGATTGACTTATTCTCTTTTTATTATCTAAGTCAACGCATCAGTATAACCTATTAGTGAGAAAACTAGTATATAAAGATTATTATACTAAAAAATACTCTTTGTTATTGTGCAATAGTTATTTCCATCGTAAGTTTTATAAAAAATAATATGAAATTATATTGTTACAGTTCAATAATAAATATAAATAGATTGTTTTTCTAAGAATTTGCTTTTTTATTTCTTCCCCTCTGTTTTTTATAGATATTTTCCAAATCTTTTTTAGTTGCTATTTCATTTAATGGTTTTTCCCAGCGAACTTGTACAATTCTCGGAAATCTTAAAGCATATCCTGAATCATAATTCTTGCTTTCTTGAATTTCTTCATAAATAATTTCAACAACAATTTTCGGTTTAACTTTCACATCTCTTCCTTTTCTTTCTATTATTAAATGATTCAACATTTTTGTCATTTCAGAATAAGTTAGTCCTTCTCCTTCCTTTTCTTTCAATCCTGAACTGCTCATTCCACATTCTTTTAATTCTCCATTATCATAACAAGCTAGATTAAAACTACTCAAAACACTTGCTCTCTTTCCTTCACCATAAACTCCTCCAACAATAACTAAATCCAAAGGCTCAAGATTTGGTTTAAATTTAATCCATCCACCTACCTTCCTTCCCGGACTATATTTCTTAGTTAAACTTTTCAACATTATTCCTTCATTTCCAACTTTCAAGCTTTCTTTATAAAATTTATCAGCTTCATTAACATTTTTAACAATCTTTCCTTCTACAACTTTAATTTTCCATCTTTCTTCTTTTATTGTCTTTTCTAATATCTTTCTTCTTTCTTCCTGGCTTTCATTCATTAAATTTTTCCCATCCTTATACAAAATATCAAAAACATTAATCTCAACTGGAATTTCCTTTGCTGTTTTTTCTAGATCGTATTTTCTCTTTATTCTCATACTCATACTTTGAAATGATAAATATTTATTATTCTTCTTATCATATCCAATAATTTCAGAATCCAATATGCATTTTTCAGCTTTGACATTATTCTTTATTATTGGTATTAACTCAGAAAATTGTTTAGTTACATCCTCTAATTTCCTTGTAAATATTATAACTTTGTCTTTATCCTTATGAATCTGAGCTCTAAATCCATCTAATTTCCAGTCAACTAGTAAAGGAGTTCCTAAAGCATCAAAAGCGTCTTGTAATGTTTCCACTCTAACAGCTAACATAGAATTTATTGGAATTCCTACTTTAACTTCAAATTTAATCGAAGTTTTTTCTTTTAATGCAACTGCAACTTTTCCAAAATCATGACTTAAATTATATAATTCTTGAACTCTGCTAACAAAATTATTATAAATCTCTCTAGCCACTTTCTCATCTTTTGCTTTAATCCAATCATATTTATCAATATTCTTAACATCATCCAAACTTTCAACTTCCAATGTATTCTTATAACTCTTTTTGCTTTCCTCTTTAAAGTTTCCATATCCTATTCCTTGAACTTTTGGAAAGTAAGCAGCAACTAAAGCATCTCTTAATATTCCTTCAGCAACCCCTAATCTTAAAACTTCAAGTACTGTTCTCACAATATATTTTGCTTCAATTGAACTTGCACTATTTAATAATTCAACAACCAATCCTACTTTTTTAGCTACCGTTCCTTCACCTTCTAAAGTTGCTAATTTTCTTAAATTTTCATAAACTTTTTTTATTGTTAATTTTTCAGAAAATAATGTTCTTTGTTTCTTATCTTTCATTAACTCTTCAGCTACCAATCCCAAATCTCCTTTCTTAGCCCATAACTTCTCAACTTTCTCATTATCTTCACCTGAAGAACTTGCAATTATTTTTATTATCAATCTTGAACTAACTCCAATCTCTCTTTGATCATATAATGGAAAAACAGTTCCTTGCAATAAATTAATTACAATTTCAGTCTCATCTGATTTAACATTTTTTAAAAACTCAGAAATTATAGCTGTTTTCTCTAATTTCTTGCTTGTCTTCTCTAACTTTTCATAAACATCTACTAATTTAGAATATTCCATAGTAACATTTAAATAATACAAAGATAAAAAGCTTTTGGTATGGATCTAGATGATGTGTTAAAAAAGAGACGTTCTATTCGTAACTATGATAATAAGAAAAAAGTTTCTTTAAATGACATAGCTGAAATAATTTATGCTGGAACTTTAGCTCCTTCAGCTGGTAATTTACAGTCTTGGAATTTTATAGTTATTCAAGCTCCTGAAAGAAAAGAAAAAATAGTAGAAGCTTCTCTAAATGAATCTTGGATGTTAGATGCTCCTGTTTTCATTGTTGTTTGTGCAAGAACTAAAATGCCTGTTTTGCACTATGGAAAACGTGGAGAAATGCTTTATGTTATCCAAGATTGTGCAGCTTGTGTTGAAAATATGTTGTTAAAAGCAACCGAACTTAAAATATCATCTTGCTGGGTTGGAGCTTTTGAAGAAAATACAATTAGTAATCTTCTTTCTCTTCCTCCTGATGTAAGACCTCAAGCAATTATCACTCTAGGTTATTCTCATGAAGAAAAAGAAATGCCAAAACGTTATCATCTAGATTTTTTAACTTTCTTTGAAGAATATGGAAGCAAAAAGCCTGGAATTTTCCCATTAAATAAAGGTTTAGATAAACATCATATGCTAAAAGAAAAGAAAGAACCTAAGTTTATTAAATATTTACGAGAAAAGTTGAAAAGGAAATAATTACACAATCAATCTCGCTTCTATTATTACTATCTATCCAAAAACAGGTTTCTTTTCTCTTGCTTCCATTTTTTCAATTAGATTATACAATCTTGCTCTATTATATCTCTGTATTAAAATTGGACCAATTCCCAAGGATAAACCTAGTACTACATTTAATGCTGCAATACCGTAATTACCATCAAATAAACAATATGCAGTTTTATAAGAAAATATTAATGTGGGAGTTAAATGAATCGCTTCATTCATTCTTGTTTAGTAATCAAATTTTTTAAGACCTTCTTTTGAAAAGTCCCAAATCAAATAATTATTTTTGAAATATGCCCTATGGGAACCAAATTCTTTTTTAACAAGTTTTCTATAGTTTTCAGCACATAATTTTTTAAAATAATGCATTCCTAAAAATTCATAAATTCTACCACTTCCCCATCTTTCAAAAGATTTAGGAGTAAAATACCAATCAGTCATTTTATCTAAAGTTTTTCTTTTACTTATCTTTAAAGATTTTTTTTGTTGTAATCTTTCTTCTAAATTCATTTTATATTTAATGAAAATGATTCCTTTATAAATCTTTCTATTTAATACTACTACAAAGTTAATAATAAAATGTAATCAAGATTACATTGTAGATTACAACGATATAAAATTTTCAACACCTCTTTCTCCCCAGAATATAAAAAAAAGAAAAGCTAATGCGTGGGAAGGCATTAGCTAAAGGGTTATTAATAGGGCATCAAGGGGGGTTTAGAAGTCTCTCTGCCCTCTTAATCATTAACGCAGCATATCAATGCCTAGTTCTCTGCTCATGTGAACTGATTGACTGCTTGGTTTCTTGTGATCTATTTTTCCAAGTACATATGGGCTTGTTACGCCTGTAATAATTGTCATCACTCTTAATTTTCCTTTCATATCATCGCTCACTCTTGCTCCCCATATTACATTTGCGTCTGGGTCAAGTGATTCTGTAACTAACTCACCTATTCTCCTAACCTCATCTAATGTCATATCAGGTCCGCCAGTTACATGAATTAAAGCTCCGCTTGCTCCATCATAACTTACATCTAATAATGGATTTGTCAAAGCTCTTCTTGTAGCTTCATCAACTTTCTTTTCAGAATCAGCTTCTCCTACACCAATAATGCTAACTCCACCGCCAGCCATTATAGCTCTTACATCAGCATAATCTAAGTTAACCAATGATGGTACAGCTATTATTTCAACAATACCTTTTATCATCGTACTTATTAAT
>CAZJUI010000010.1:0-45012 GCA_964549185.1 Candidatus Woesearchaeota archaeon | reverse complement strand
ATTTATAGAAAACCTTATAAATTAATAAAGTTATTTATTAAAAGTGATTTTATGAAGAAAAGAGGAGTAGATGACGTTCAGGGAGTTGTAACATTTTTGGTTATTTTAGCTTTACTTATTGTTTTATATGTCTTGTTATTGCCCCCTGCCGAGAGAGAAAGTTTACTTAATCAGACAGATAACGAAGGAACATCTGGAGTTAATGGAAACGGAGTAAAGACTCTTTTGTTAGAAAGTCCAGGAACTGTTTACCCAATAGAAAACGGTGTTTTAAAGCATGATATAAACCCTGTGAACGTTTATGTTAAGATTGAACCAGAAATAACAACATTGGCAAACTCTTTATATGTTAGCCGGGGTTTATTTGGGGGACAGAATCAGAATCTTGTTTTTAATGTTAATGATTTATCTAATTTAAACAGATTGGTATTGAGCTTTTCAGTTACAGAACCTAGAGGAACTTTGATTATAGAAATAAATGGAAATGTTATATTTAATGAAAAGATGGTTGTTGCTGGTTCAAGAGTGATTGAACTTCCGATAAATTTTGTTAACAATAGGAACGAATTAAAATTTTATACAAACAATCCCGGAATATTATTCTGGATGAAAAATCAATACTCATTAAGTGAAATAAAATTAAAAGAAGAATTTAAAAAAGTTAACAGCAAAGAAACAAGAACATTTACAGTAACGAAATCAGAAAAAAACAATGTTGAAAGAAGCACATTAAGATATTTTTTGTATTGCAATAGTGCACAAGATGAAGACACAATATTGAAGATAATGTTGAATGAAAATACTATAGGAACAGAAAATGTAAAGTGCCAAAGCGGGGAGAGGAGCACAGATTTTAATCCAGGATTATTAAAAGAGGGAAATAATGAATTAGGATTTACAATTGATAGTGGAGATTATTTAATAAACGAAATTAAAATTTATAATCAATTAAAAACAAAAATGTTTGCTACATATTTCTTTTCAATAGATAGTGATGATTATGATCAAATAAAAGGTGCTGAGAAAGATGCTGTTTTAAGAATAAGCTTGGGTCCAGGCAATGAAATAAAGAGAGGTACAATATTCATAAATCAGTTTACAATACATATAAACACGGATGAAAACTTTTATGAGAAAGATATAAGTGATTTGGTGTTAGAAAGTGAAAATTTAATAAAAATCGTTCCAGAAAATGAGTTTGATGTTAACAGTTTAAGAATAGACTTAATATAAAAAGAGGTTGTTTATGGCTAATGGAAATTCTGTAAAGGGTGTTGCAGATGATAAAAAATCAATGCAAAGATGGAGAGAGGCTACTGCCAGAGGATTGGCTGAAGGTGCGGGAGCTCTTGGAAAGAATATAAAAGAAATTGGATCAGAATCTGTGAAAGGAGCCAAGTTAACTTATAGAGGCGCACAGAAAGTTGGGCAAAAAGTTGAAGGATATTCAGTAAGAGATGCATTATTATGGTTTCCAAGACAGGCTGTAAAGATTCCTAGATTTTTACTCAAATCTATAATATTATTAATTGCCTTGTTTATTGGATTGTATTTAGCTTATCTGATTATATTTTCAATAGTCAATATTGTAAGGGCTGGAACTGGAGATGCATTTTTGGAGAGGGGAGCACAGTTATTGGATAACTTACCAGGGCCACTCGCTAAATTGGGATTGTCTACATTCTATAGAAGCGCTAAAGTCGGATTTTCAGATGTATTGAATCCTAGCATATCTTCTTCTAAAGAATCAGATATTAATCGATTCGTTGAAATAAAAGAGGTTGAAAAAGACCAGATAAGGTATATGCCTGATGAAAGCATAGGGATAATAGTCAACGCAGTAGCTTATAATCTTGCTAGACCATCAAGAGCAACATTAAATTGTAGGATGGAAGATTATAAAGGGCCTGTAAAAGTTTCAAATAATCTAATTGAAGGTGGAGAATACATTGAAATACCATCTGATGAAGAATTTAGATTTAGTTTACAATGTATATTTGTAGAAGGAATTAAAGCAGGATCTTTCGGTAATGAGGAAATTAAAACGGTAAGTGGAAAAGCAGGATTAAGATATTTAAGTGATTCTGAAACCATATGGGAACCTTTATTTGTTATTGAAAACAATAGGGATGAAATAAATGATTTAAGTGGACCGGATATTGTTAAGGGATTGGATGGGAAAGTTACAACAAAAAGTTTATTGCAATATAATTCAGCGATAAAATTAACCTTTGCACATTTTGTGAGTATGCCCTTTACAGAACGAAGAACATATAGGATAAAAACAGTCTTTGAAGAGAGCGATCCATTCACAGGAAATTTAAATAAGATAAACATAGGAACTTTGGAAGTGCCTGGATTTGTTGAATTAGAAGATAAGGATCCTAAATTATGTGATTTTACTTTTGATCATTATAGTACTGAAAGAGAGGGTTATAAAGTTTACAGATTAACAGAAGCCTTTAAAGAATTACATAATAGAGAATGTACTCCCGGTTTATCCGGAATAGTTTTGGGATATGATGATTGTATTGAAAATTTTAAAAGAAAAGTAGAAGCTACATGTTATTTTAGATTTAATTTAGATAAGGAAGAATTTCAACACATAACAAAAAGACAGTTTATTGCAAAAGCAGATTATGAATATGAAGTGAACAAAGGATTTATAGCCGATGTGATTCCGCAAAAGATAGAAAAGGGAGATGTTTGTAAAGAATTTACTGAACAGGAATGTGCTACTAAGATAACATGCAAATGGATAGATGGGGGATGTAAAAGTGTCACAGTTTAAATTTTTAATATTAATAACTATCTTGTTATTTGTTACATCTTGTAGCATTGTTACTAGACCGAACCCGGATTTGTATAATAGTAGAGTTTTAAACACAAAGACAACACCAGATGCACAATTTCAATTACTAATGAGCCCATCTCCTGAAGATATTCTAAAAATATCCTCACAGGAGCTTAGTTTCAAGATAATAGCAAATAACCTTGGGGGTAAAAAATTAGAAGGAAAATATAAAATTTGGACATTTCCTGCAGGAGATAGATATGGTGGGGTAGAACAAAAAGATGGAGAGGGAATATTTTCTGTTGAGGGATTGAATGAAAATAAAAAAACAAGCAGCGAAACATTATCTAATTCAAATACAGAGAATGTAAATTTTTTTGATACTAGCTTATTGGTATTTGGTGAACTAAGATATGAAAAAAATGGAGTAATACAATCTGATAATATTTGTTTAATAAATGATTTAAGTGATGATATAAATCAGATCTGCAAAGATGTAAAAGGAAAAATAAATAATCCAGTTACAATTATATCAAACGGTGCAGGATATAGCACTAATGCAAAATTTGTAGATAATATTGCAGAGAATATGGTAGGAAAAACAGCAATAAACAATTTTAAGATTAAATTTAATGATGAAGATTCAAATAAAGAAGTGGATTCAGTTGTTATTGAGTTTATTATAAATGAAGGTGGTTGCGATATAATCCCAATAGAAGATGTAAGCGTATTTACAGATAGCTTAGAAGGAAAAGCACTGGACAAATTTTTCCCAAATATCCAAATAACATTTAGGAATAATGAGTTTACAATTGATGGTGGGAAAGATTGCAGTTTGGATGAAGATAAATCAAATAAAAACCAAAAAGCTATTAAATGCGTAGTTCCTAATAAATCTAACCCTAACAAGTTTGATATACAAACAGATGATCCAAATGAAAAGATTAATATACAATATGACTATGGGTGTAAGATAAGTTTGAAGTCAAGTAGTATTGCATTCAAAGAATAAAAAGGAGGATGAAAATGCATAAAAAAATCTTATTAGTTCTACTCACAATTTCTTTGTTAGTTATTTTTGGATGTAAACAACAGGAGGAAAGTAATGGGCCATTTATTGGAGGAGTAAAGGGAATCGATGCTAGTTTTAGTCCAAACTCACCACCGAGCCAGTTTAATGAGGATCAAGAAGTTCCAGTTAAAGTAACTTTAGTAAATAATGGAGAATTTAATGTTGATTCTGGATTAGTTGAAGTTCAGTTATTTGGGGTTAATAGACCTATATTTGGATTGAATGATCAATATAAACCAACAGAGGGAGTTTTATATGGTGTTGACCAATTTAATACACAGGGGGGAGAGCAACAAGTGAATTTTGGTGTCATGAAATACACACAAAAAATAAGTAATGAAGAAGATTTCAACTTAAAAGCCAAAGTATGTTATCCCTATATTACATATGCTCAAATTAGAGCTTGTGTAAGTTCTGTTTCTATAGAAGAAGGAGAAGGTGACCAAGTTTGTACAATAGAAGGAGAAAAAGTTGTTAAAGGAAGTGTTTCCTCAGGACCGATACAGATAACTAGTTTTAAGCAGGAATTTAGGGGAGCTGATGTTGTGTTATTTAATATGAATATTGAAAATAAGGGCATAGGCAAAGTTTATAGATTAGATTCAATATGCAGTGATTTAGATGATGCTATAAAGAGAGCTGATAACGAAGATATAATTCATGTCAAGATTATTCCAGAAGATGTGAAATGCAGATTTTTAGGAGCAACATCTAGTGAAGGGGATGTTAGGTTAGATAATGGAATAAAATTATTAACATGCCAACAAGCTATACAAGGAACTGGAAGCAATTTTGAAGAAAAAGTGTCTATAGAATTAACATACAAATATATAGATACAACAAGCAAAAGCTTTAAAATCTTTCAGACTACTGTTTAATTAAATTATATGATAAGATAATTGTAACCCTACATATTTTCAAGCTTTACTATTTTGTAGGGTTATTAATCTTCAAGGTATTTTTATTAATAGGAACATTTATCTTATTTACTTAAGAGTAGTGATAATAGAAAGATTTATAAATAGATAAATACTTGATTTTATATATAAATAAACCTAAAGGTGAAAATAAAATGACTCAAACACAAACTCAAGAAGAAACAAGATTAATTATACCTATGAAAACATATATGCAAGGTAAAGAATTTTATAATGCAAAAATGAATCTTGCTTTGGAAGATTCGCAAAAAGATGGTTATAATCCTATTTTTATGCCACAATTAATAGATGCTAAAAATGAAGCTTCTAATGATTCTGAAATATGGAGTAAATGGTATACAACTCCAAGTATTAGAGCTACAGGAATTCCGAAGAAAGGTAAATATTCTGGAAAGCCAATAGTTGTTTATGCACATTTGCCAAATGCACTAGCTCAGCCTGATCATATAAAATTCGAATTAGAGGCTGGGTTTAAAAGAACAGGAAGAATATCACAAGATGAATTTCAAGGATTAGTTGATTCAGAAGGAACTACTGATAGTGGAGGAAACACACTTGTTTATGTAATTTCACATCAAGAATTAAAAAAATCTGAATCAGGATTAATAGCAATAAATAAAGCTTTAAAACATCCTCAGACAATACCTTTTGTAGGTGGAGAAGATAGAGCTAAAAGATATTTAGAAAGAGTTGCAGAAGTTTATGATACTAAGCAAATAGGAATTTGGCATTCTGATGATTTAGCAGAACAACCAATGGGGCGCTTGCTTCATTTCGGCAACTTCTACTATTACGGCGACCTTGGTGCTGGTAGGTATCTTGACGATAGTGCCCGCTTCGTTGGGGTACGTAACGTCGCGCAAAAAATTGTACCTAGCTTAGAGCAAGTACTCAGTATTTTAGATGAGCATGTATCTAAAGTATCTAGACCAGAAGTTGAAGCTAGATTGAAACCATTATTCAATAAATAAATTTATATTTATATTTATTTTATTATTCTTTGCCTTGACAATGTTTAACTTGATTACAATAAAATGATAGTTAAACTAATGTCTAGGTTACACGCTCTTTTACCAAGACCTTAATGGTTATAAAATACAGCTACGACATTTAATTATAAAAAATGAAGTAGCAGTGCTCATACGGTAAGAGGGCTAGATGGCGGGCGCTTGCTGTTCGTTGGCAACAATAACAATAACGGTCTTAATGGTAACAACAACCTCAATAACAATGCCCGCTTCGTTGGAATAACCCAGATATTGTTAAGGTTTATTGTCAAATGTATACTTACAATAATTTATGGAATAGTATTTGCAGTTATGAAAACCTTGAATTAGCTTTTATGAGAGCTAGAAGAGGAAAAACAAAGAAAGACTATGTAATAGAATTTGAGAAAAATTTTAAAGACAATCTTCTACAACTACAATTTGAACTTTTATTTTACGCTTATAATCCAAAACCATTAGAAACTTTTATTTTAAGAGATCCTAAAACAAGAAAAATAAGTAAATCTGATTTTAGGGATAGAGTTGTTCATCATTCGCTATACAATAAAATAGGATTTTTATTTGATAAAACTTTTATTTACGATTCATATGCTAATAGAAAAGGTAAAGGAGTATTAAAGGCTCTTGAAAGGTTTGATCATTTTTCAAGAAAAATTACTAGAAATAACACAAGAAAAGCTTATGTTTTAAAAGCAGATATTAAACATTATTTTGAAACTGTTAGTCACGACATTTTAATAAAGATCATAGAAAGAAAAATTAAAGATAATAAAGTAATTTGGCTAATTAAAAAGATATTAAATAATTTTGATTCGAAAACCAAACACATCGGGATGCCTTTAGGAAATTTGACTTCCCAGTTTTTGCAGATGTTTATCTTAATGAGTTAGATTATTTTGTTAAGCATAAATTAAAAGCAAAATATTATATAAGATATGTTGATGATTTTATAATCTTAGATAATAATAAAGAAATATTAATTGATTATAAAAATAAAATAGACGAATTCTTAAAAATAATAAACTTGGAACTACATCAAGATAAGTCTAAAATAATTTCAATGAACAATGGTCTCGGATTCTTGGGGTTTAGAGTTTTTTATTATCATAAATTATTGAATAAAAGAAATATAAGAAAGATGAATAATAAATTATTAATATTTAAAAATAAATTAGATGAAAGAAAAATAAATTATGATGAAATTTATGCTAGTTTTGAGGGGTGGATTGCTTATGCCAAACATGCAGATACATATAAATTAAGGAAAGAGTCTATTAAAAAATTTGAAGAAATGTTTCCTCATGAAGTTTCTAGTTTGGAAGTTAATAGATTACTTAAAATTAAATTTTAATAAGATATTATATAGCTTTTAGAATTACATAATGCATATAAACACAATTTGCTTTATTATGTTATGAATCCTAAAGAAACTGGAATTGTTAGATTAGAAGATTTACCTTTGAAAGAAATCTATATTTATTTAAAAGAAGATTTTTTTGATACATTAAATAATAAGATAAGAGATTTTGGGATTTATAAATTTTCTATGAAAATTGATGTAAGTGAAAGAATACTTTGCCATTGGTTAAGCGAAGGACATTTAATCAGATTGGATGTTTTATATAAAATTTGTGATTACTTTGGTTTGGAGCTTCATGAACAAATAGACTATATTCGCGGTAAGGATGGAGGTAAAATAAAGAATCCAAAATTACCTTTTAATTTTACTTCTGAAGAAGGTGTGAGGGTTATAGCAGGAATTTTAGGAGATGGAGGCATTCCACAAAGAAGAAAAAATCCTTATTACACTAACTCCAATAAAGATTTAATAAATGGATTTTTAAAAGACATAAATTTTGTAATTGGGGATGTTGGGCATAGTAGTAGAGAGAAGATAGACAAAACTTCTACAACAACTATTTTAGAATTCCCAATATTAATATATAAGATTCTTTATGCAATTGGACTTAAATCTGGGAAAAAGGTAGAGAGTAACCAAAACTTGTTATCTTTTATCTTTAAACTAAATAACAAAAAGAAATTTGCTTTTATCTCACAATTCATAGATGATGAAGGTACAGTTAATTTAGCTTCTAGACACATTACTTTAACTTCTGCTTGTTTAGAAAAATATCCTAAACAAAATATGCTTGAAGATATTAAAAACCTTCTTTTATCTTTAGATATATATTGTTCAATTTATCAAGATAGGATTTATACTTCTACTAGAGGAACTAATAGGAGAATATGGAAATTACAGATTAATGGTCAAATACAGTTAAAAGTATTATACAGGAATTTAACAATGAGGAACAGAGATAAACTAAAAAAATTAAAATTTATATTGAATTCATTCTCTCAAGAACATTACTCTAAAAATAGATGTAAATCTATTTACATATCTAAAATGCAAAAAATTGAAAAAGAAAAGGGATTTTTTACATCAGATGATTTAACTATTTTGTTAAAAAGAAAAGTAGGACATATAAGAAATATGCTTTTTAAATATAATAAAGAAGGAGTTATAACTAAAATAGAAAACGCAAGTTTAGATAGCTTTGGATCTTATCCGGCAAAATATGTGATTAAAAATGAATGATTATATCAAATGTAATGCAGATTTACATCTTCATGGACTGTATTCTGGAGCTGTAAGTAAAGAGATGATTCCAAGGAAAATTGGAGAACAAGCGCCATTAAAAGGGCTTAATCTTGTTGGAACTGGAGATATTTTAAATGCTAGATGGATAAATATGATTAAAGAACAATTAAAAAAAGTTGATGATGGAATATTAGAACATGAAAATGGAACAAAATTTATTCTGCAAACAGAAATTAATGATGCAAATAGAGTTCATCATTTAATATTATTTCCAAGTTTTTCAAAGGTTGAAGAGGTAAGAGAAGCATTCAAAAACAAATGTAAAGATTTAGATGTAGAAGGAAGACCTACGATACATCTTAATGGTGAAGAGATTGCAGAAATTTGTTTAGAAGCAGATTGTTTATTAGGATTTTCCCACGCGTTCACACCATATTTTGGGGTATATTCAAAATATAACTCTTATAAAGATTGTTATGGCAAATACTGGAACAAAATCTATTTTATGGAACTTGGATTAAGCGCTGATACAAATATGGCTGACAGAATTTCTGAATTGCATGATTTAACATTTACTTCAAATAGTGATGCACATTCTCCATGGCCAAATAAAATGGGAAGAGAATTCAATACACTACAACTAAAAGAGATAACTTTTGATGAAGTTAAAAAAGCCTTAAAAAGAGAAAATGGAAGGAAGAGTATTTTAAATATAAAATTTAATCCATTAGAAGGGAAATATCATAAAACAAGATGTACAGGATGTTTTAGATTTTATGAACCTGAAGAAGCAATAAAATTAAAGTGGAGATGCATTGATTGTAGAAAATCTATTAAAAAAGGGGTTGATTATAGAATTCACGAGTTAGCTACCGTACCTGAAAATGTACATCCCGAACATAGACCTAATTGTATCCATATCATCCCATTAAGTGAAATAATCGCTTTAGCCTTGGGTATAAATAATGCTTGGTCAATGAAAGTTCAAAATGTATGGAAAAAATATATTGATATATTTGGAAATGAAATTAAAGTTCTTTTAGAAGCAGATATTGAAGATATTAAAAAAGTCGATAATAAAATCGCAGAGTATATACAATATTTCAGAGATGATAAAATAAAATATATCCCTGGAGGAGCAGGTGTCTATGGAAAGATATTGCTTGGAGATAAAATTAACGTAGAAGATAACAATAAAACACAAAAACAAAAAAGTTTGAAAGAATTTTAACCTATATAGCTGATATCGCCTTCTTCAGATGATTTTTTTCTTATTCTTGATTTTTGAATTATTTTTGTTAGATTATCTGCTTTTTTAATTTCAGTTTCAAAATTTTTAACTTCTTTGTTCAATGATTTTAAATCTAATTTTAAATCTAATTTTTCATCTAAAACTTTTAAGATTTCATGAGATCCTGCAATTCCAAGAAATGTTGGATGACCAAATGTTTCTGCTAATAATGTAACAGCAGGAATATTTCTTTGTTGAGCCAATCCCAAAAGTAAACCAGAAACTCCAATTATCGGACCAACAACACCATGAATATTTTTATTTGTTGACCTTGAAGTATATTTCTTTATTAAATTTTTATCATTTCCTGAAATGAAAACTTTTGGCTCTTTTGGAATTTGTTGTAAACCAATACCCCCAAGAGTTATTATCTCTTTAACCTTATGTTCTTGAGCTATATCTAAGATTAAATCGCAAAATTCATAACAAGATTGTTCATCTAATGGCTGAATATCTCCACCTATCAATAAAATTGTTTTATCTTTGAATTTTTTTTGATAAAACCTTACCATTGGAAGTTCTATCATATTGTTTTCTTCTACAAAAACACAATGCGGGAATGAATGAGAATAAATTTCTAAAACTTTTTCAGCTTTTAAGTTATCTACCATAAAATCTAGAGCTATTTTTCCTACATTTCCCATTCCTGGAAGACCTTCAATTATTATAAGATTCTTTGAATCTATTTTTTCTAGTTTTTTAACGTTCCATTTCATTTTGCTTGAATATTCTCCTGTAGCGACCATATTTATCTTCTATGCTGAATTTTGCAGGCATATTTGAAAATGTCTCTGAAGAACATTTTGGACATGATTTGTTTAATGTATAAGTATTGCATTTAGGACAGTTTAATATCTCCTTACTCATTTTTTTTCATCTCGATTGAAAGTTGATAAACAATTTTTTTGTTTTGTTAATAACAAAAATTTTTCTTTTATTTCTAACATTTCTTTTTCAGCTGTTTTATAATCAGTAGATGTTAATATTAACTTATATCTTGGAGCTCCAATATAAGTAATTTCTGTATTATCTTTTTTAATCTTAAGTAAAACCTCTTTGATTATTTCAATTCCATTTCCATCGTTAGATTGTAATGTAATTGTGGATGATATTTTAACTTCTGGTGGTTTAATCTTATCATTTATTATTTCTATAAAAATATCTTCTACCTTTTTTGGTAATTTAAGATCCTTAATTTCAGTATTTTCTAAAGCAATTGATTGAAATCCAATGTTTAATGATCCATATTCCTGAACTATTTTTTCTCCAAGTTCTTTATATAATTCCTGAACTGATTTGTTTAGCTTTTTAGCTATGGTTTCCAATAATTTTTCTGCTTTTTGTTCTTGTTTTATATCATTTGACTTTTCTATCCTTTCAGAGTTGTTAACTCTTCTTAATGATAGGTCGATGTGATTTTTGTCTTCATGAACTTTTAAAATTTTACATACAATTTTTTTACCTTCTTTTACGAAATCACGTATATTTCTTATTCTTCCAGGTGAAATTTCAGAAATATGAATCATACCTTCTTTGTTTTCAAATTCATCTAAAGAAACAAAAACAGAATGAAACAATATTTTTTTTACTGTACAAAGTACAATATCACCAGATTCAGGATTACCTTGTTTTTTATATAACATTTTATTCTAAAACTTCTAATATCCTAGCTTTAATCTTGCTCTTACCACCAGTTGGTTCAGCAAGAACCTTTTCACAAACAAGACATTTTATGATTGTAGCAGTCTTACCAAAAATAATTTGCTCATTTTTACATTTTGGACACCTAATCTTAATAAATTTTGAGTTTGGTTCTTTGATCATTTTATCTCCTGTTTCTTTGCTCTAATTCCTTGTTTTTGAATATGTGTTTTTTTACAAACATCACAAGTGAATTTCAAATTTGTTTTTTTGGAGACCTTTGCTCCGACTCTTTTCCATTTGGATATTGCTGGCTTTGAACCCCATTTTCCTTTATTACCATAACCTTGTCCACGTCCTCTTTTTCTTGCCCTTTGAATAGAACCCCACTTTAAAGTGCTTCTTTCTTTACCCTTAACTGTAGCAACTTTGTGAATTGTGTGTTTCTTGCAAAACGGACAATATCTTCGTTTTTGTTTTGGGATATTCATTGTTTTATTATTTCAGCTCTGTTATTTTTAATTAAAAGATTAGCTACTCTTTGAGGCAGAGATGCTATATCTTCTTCTTCAAAAGGACCGTAAACTTCAAGATCATCACCGATGAATTTCGGGATAGGGCTTGTTATCCTTAATAAGGTAATGTTTTCTTGCTGTTGAGTTGTTTTTAAATCTTTTGGTTTATTATTTATTGATGGAAGTTTACCTTCAATAAGATTGTTTAAGATGCCTTGCCTGTAATCATTAAGTAAACTTATTAGATTATTGTAGAATTCTAATTCTTCAGGAAGCATTGATTCAGGAGATTTATCAGGATTTGTTCTTGAGAAGATTATTGCTAACTGGATTATTTTAGATTCCCTTTTTTCATATAGTTCTTTTACAATCTTTTTTATATTTTCTATCTGCTTTTTTGTTTTTTCTATCTCTATTTTGGCAAAGACACTATCGACTTTTTGCTCCTGTGATTGAAGAATAGATGCTTTTTCTTCTATATATCTCGTAACATCTTTGAAAAATGTTTTATTTAAATCTTGGAGTTCCTGCCTTGTCTTTTCTCTTCTTAGAATTTCATATAATGTGTCATATGTTATTATTACTTCAGTTTCCATGATATTAAAATGTTGAAAGAATTTTTAAAACTTTGTATAAATCTATTACAAAGTAGTTATCACTAGTTTAAGAAAGTGAATAGTAAGGTTTAAATAGATACTTTCATTAATGTTATGTGGTGAGATAAATGAAATCTTTAAGAAGAATAGGAAAATTATTTTCAATGAGTGTTGCGGGCGTTGCTACACTATTTGCTTTAAATGGAGATATCAAAGATAAAAGAGGCTTAGAGAATATTCTTGGAAGTAGGGCTGAGGCTACAACTGTTACTGTGGAGAAAGGGATTTCAAATCCACCAACAACATATCCTGGAATAAATGATGCTATTAATGCAACTGCTGATGGAGATACAATATTTGTAAAATATACACATCAAGCTGGAGATGAAACAATAGCAGATCCTTATTGTGAAGATATAATACTAAATTCTACTACTGGGAAAAGAATTTTAAGAGGAGAAACTGGAGGATATTTATTTCCTGTTTTATGTCCTGCACCAGGAACATTCAATGAATTTATTATGAAAGGAACAAATGTAGATATGGATGTACAGTTTTTTGCATTCTATGGATTAGAAAGAGTTAATGATCGATATATTGCAAATGGATTACTTTTAGAAGATTCAAATCCTCTTGTAGATTACACTGCAAATGTTCGTGGAAACATAGGTTTAGGGTTTAATGGTAGCGCAATCAATAGCAAAAGATTTGTTTCTGAAATTACAAGAAATTCTCTTTTATCTATAGGTGGAACTAGTTATGCAGTTGCAATTGATAATGCGAGCAGCATTCAAGGCTCTATTATAAATAAAAATACATTTGATCCGAATAGAAGGGCGGATATTGATTTAGTTCCTTTACCAGGAAAAATATATGGAGGGATACAAAGACTTCCATTAGCTTTTGATACAAATCTTTCTGGAACAATGGTTATTGATGATACCACTGTAGTTGTAGAGGATAATGTAATAAAGAATACTTCTACTGGGGGGAAACCAACACAAACAATGTTGCCTATGGATGCATCACCAATGATGAACATTAATGCTTCGGACCCAATGTTGGTTCCAAGAAATTATTGGTATAAGGGAAGTGTTTTGACACCTTCACAAGTTGACACAGATCCTTCTGTATTAGCAGGACCGCATTATCCAGTAAATGCAACATTAGCAGAAACGATTCCAGATAATCGCGGATTGAACACGATTAGCAATTTTTTAATTGATAATGGGATGGCTATTGTAGCTGATACTACACAAACAACTGTCGGAATTCCAGAAAATAGACCTAATTTGGAAAGTAGGATAAGATTATCAAATACTTATCCAAATCCGACAAGTTCACAAAGCAGAGCAAATGGATATATAACAAATATTAATGGATATGTCGAAAAAGAAGGAATTTACGAAGTTGGAATATTTAGGGTAGATGGGACAGCAGTTACAGATATAAAAAGGATTTATCTTCAGAAAGGAGAGAATATTTTAGGATGGGATGGAAAAGATAGAGATGGAAAAAGGACATCAGGAACTTTCTTTTATGTTGTTAAGGGCTATGGAGAAAAAGCAGTAGGTAAATTAACACTTACAAAATAATTTTTTATTTTTATGTTTAAACTTAAAGAAAAAACTAGTGATTTTATCGTAGAGGAAAAGATAAAATTAAAATTTTCTGATAATGGAAAATATTCTTATTTTTTACTAGAAAAAGATAATAGGAATACGTTGGATGTTATAAATCGAATTGTTGATGTTCTTAAAATTACAAAAAGAGATATAGGGTATGCTGGATTAAAAGACAAAAATGCAATAACAAGACAATATATTTCTATTTTTAATTATGATAAAAAACTTATTTTAAACTTAAAAATCGATGGAGTTAAACTTAATTATGTTGGAAATGGAAAAATTCCCATTACTATTGGGAGCTTAGAAGGAAATAACTTTAAGGTTGTTGTAAGAAATTTAGATAAAAAAGCTGAAAAAATAAATTTTTTAGAAAACTATTATGATGAACAAAGATTTAGCAAGGATAATGTTAGTTTAGGAAAACAAATTTTACTTGGGAAAATTTTATATGAAAAAGAGGAAAAATTAAAACTATATTTTATTAGCTATCAAGCATATCTTTTTAACAAAATTTTAGCAGAATATTTAAAGGAACATTGTAAAGACCAAAAAGAAGTCGATTATAGTCTTGGTAAATTTATTTTTATATATAAAGAAGTTAAAAATTTTAAAATTCCTTTAATTGCATTTGATGCTAGATTAAATGATAATATTAGAAAAATTTGTAGTAAGATTCTAAATGAAGAAGGATTAACTATAAAACATTTTTTGACTAGAAAATATCCTGATCTTGTGCAGAAAACAATTTATAGAGATGCTTTAGTTAATGTTAAAAATCTAAAAATTAAGTATAGAGAAGATGATGTTTATTCTGGAAAATTAAAGGCTGAAATCGAGTTCTTTTTACCAAAAGGCAGTTATGGGACTTTGTTGATTAGAAAAATGTTTAGTTAATACATACAATGTATGTAATATTAAACGAAAATTCTTTAGATTGGTAAGATATGTACATTTTTTGTATGTATCAATACAATAATTTACTTATAGAAATGTATATAAATACATACAATGTGTTAATTTTGAGGGTTTAGAAGCATAAAATTTAGAATAAGGTTGATTAATTGAAAAAAGAGGATGATACAGGGGAAAAGAGAGATAGTGAAGTAGAAAGTTCTGTGTTAATTCCTTCTAATATTTTTAAAGATCGTAATTTAGCAGTGCTAGAAAGTTTGGTTGAATATCTGAAAGAAATCAGAGGATTTAGTTTTCATGAAATTGGTGTTTTATTGAATAGAGATGAAAGAAACATTTGGACTGTTTATTCAAGAGCTAAGAAAAAGAGGAAAGATGAGAAAAGCTAAAAAAACATTAAATAAAAAACTTGTAGTTTATATGTTATTTAGTTTAATCTTCTTAATAGTGTTTTTGTTTTCGAAATTCACAGGATATGTAACAAATGAAACAATATTAACAGATAATATTACTACAGACTTTAACGGAACTTTTATTCATAATGAAACAATCATAAACATAAATGAAAGTAATTTGACTGTTGAAAATAATTTAACAGAAATCATTCCAATAGAGGATATTTATGTAAGTTCAATTGAGAAAGATGAACAATTATATGCTGAAGTTGGTAAACCCGTAAGATGGGTAAAACATGTTGAATTTGAAAGTGAAAAAGAAAATCCAGAAATTGATATTCCAGATTATGCAAGAAATATAAGTGTTGTAAAAATAGAGAATGGAAATGAAATAAGAATAGAGAATATCAAAATAAATGGAATAAAACCAAATGATATTACTGGTAATATAATTTTAAGTGTAGAAAAAATAGATTTGTTTAAATTGTTAAAGGGATTATTTAGTTTTACAGGTTACGCAACTGCTGATGAAAATGATTTTAAGAAAGTTACAATAAATGATAAGATAAAAAAAGTTTATATATATTACGAAACACCTGCACCAGAATTAAAAGAGAAGAAATTAAATGATTTTAGTAAAGAAGTTATTATTAGCTCTCAATTTAACTATAAGGATATTATAACTTATACAAAGATACAAGAAACTAAACAAGATGGAATTAAATTATATAGGATTAATAATGGAAGCAAAGAAGAAACTAGGATTATTGATTATATTGATGAAAATGGAAATGGTATGATTGATAAAATTAAATGGATAACTCCACACTTAAGTGATCAAACATTTTTGATAGAGTTAAGGATATTAAATGTTTATAGCCATCCATTTGTTGGTGGAAATTGGACAGTATCCTTTAACACTACAGGAGTCGCTAATCTAACAATAAGCGCGATTCAAGAGACAAGTTATACTGAAATACCAGATGATGAAAACACAATTGATGATTTGGAATTTATTGAATTAAAATGCGGGAATATAATATTAAATCCAGAAAAAATATTAAATGAAAATAAATTAGTTAGTTTATTTTATCCTAATTATAATTGTAATGAAACTGGAGAATTTATTGTGAAAGTATTAACAAGTGGTAGTCATACACAAGAGTTTAGATTTGGGGATTTAACTGAATTAGCTTATAATTATGCTTGGGCAAGTGATAATTGCGGGATTGATACTGAATCTACAGACAAAGTTGTATTTAGGAGATGTGGGGTAAGAGATGAAAATGGATTCTATAAAATTGAAAGCGAACTTTGGATAGATAATAAAACAACGATAGGGGCAGTATCTGAGGTTTCTATAGACATTTATGGGATTGGTGGAGGGATTACAGATTCTTTGATAAATTTTACAGATTTAGTTTATATAAATGGCGAAACAGGAGACTATGACTGTTGTAATGCGGTTGATAATGGAGTAAATGAAGATTGTGGTGGTGTTCTGAATACACAATGTGGTTTAGGAGCTGGAAATTCGAGATGTAATTATGCTAACGAAACAATCAACCAAACGTTTTGTGTTAATTCACAAACAAACATAAATGAATATGAATTTGTTAAATTTAATGTATCAATTCCAAACAGCTATGATCCAGATTGTTTAAATTTTACTCTAACCAATTGTAATGATTATTCAGCAAGCGGGGATTTCTTGGGTTGTGTTAATAATTCAGGAACTGCAATGACGATTGGACAGAATTTTACTTTAACTTTAGGTGGAAATGGATGTCAAGCAGACAATCCACCTGGATTAAATTTACTCAATCCAATAAATAATAGATATCTTAATACATCTACTATAGAGTTTATGATTAATGTTAGCGATGGGACGCATATTTATAATATTTCTTTATGGCATAATATCAGCGGAAGTTTTGCTATTAATCAATCAAAAGATTTAAGGTTTTATGAATATCCCTATGATAAGGATAGGACTGCGTGGTATCATCTCAATAATGATACAGCTGTTGGAGAAAACCAAACTTATTTCTATGATTATGCTGATAGGCATATAAATAATCTATCCATGTTTTCTGCAAATCCACCTGTTTCAATAAGTGAAGGTAAATTCCATAATGCAAGTCATTTTGGAAATATAACTGGAAACCAAATGGCAGTGAATAGTAACCCGAGTGTTGAATTTAATAATACTAATATGAGTATAGAGATTTGGTGGAAACCAGGAACGAGCGGAGCTGGAAATAATAACAGACAAATTGTAGCAAAATGGCAGGGCAGCGTGAATTCCTACGCCCTTGGTTACCAGAATGCAAATAACAATAAAGTTTGGTGCGGATTTAGAGTTTCAGGAAGTACTTTAATTCCAGTATCTTCAACAGCAGTTAGCAATTCAAATAAATGGTATCATATAGTATGCGTTTACAATGGAACAACAGCAGCGATTTATGTTGATGGCGTAAGAGAGGCAATATCACATGGCATAGGTTTTGTGCAAAATTCTTCTGCTAAGCTTAGCATTGGAAGTTATAGTGATGGGGGAGGAGGTGCGAATGGAACATTGGATGAAGTTGCCCTTTATAATTATAGCTTATCAGCTGTTCAAATATTAGATCATAATAATACTGTAAAAACTGCTTATACTTCTTCATTTAATATAAGCAATATAGCTGATGGAAATTATTTATGGAATGCTCAGGCATTTGATAATCAAACACAAGATAATTTCGGAACAAATAATTATACTGTAACTGTGGATACAACTTATCCAACAATCAACTTAACTTTCCCTTACAATAATACTGTTAATACAACTACTAACATTATAGACTTTTATTTTAACTTAACTGAAATAAATCCGGCAAATGCTACACTAATAATAAATTATGTAAATAATGTAACTATAACTAGCGGGCTTAATCCAGGATTAATAAATAATATTACCATAAGTTTACCAAATGGAGCGTATAATTGGAGTATAAATGTAACCGATAAAGCAAATAATATGAATGGAAGCTTAGTATTTAATTTTAGCGTCAATGTTGTTGCAAATACAATTCCAGCATTAAGGAACTATACTGCAAACCAAACAACAGTTTATAATGGAACTTTGATTAATTTCTCAGTTGATATTACAGATGATAATGGATTAAGTGGATATGTGTTTAGCATAAATCAGACAGGCGTTTTTGTGAATAGCAGTTTCATTAATCTTAATGGAGCTACGGGAGTTAATGTTTCTAATATAACTAGAATAACTACTGTTGGAGGTACTAATGTTTCATGGCAGTTTATTGTTAATGATACTAATGGAGCAATAAATGTAAGTTCAATTCAAAGCTTTATTGTAAATACATTAGATAATGTTCCTGCTGTGAATTTAATCTATCCACCACCAGGATATAATCTTACTTCAAATAATGTAAGTTTTAACTGCACTGCAACAGATGATAATAATTTAGTTAATATTACATTATGGGGAAATTGGACAGGAACTTTCCACGCAAATCAAACATTTAACACTCCAGGGTTAGCAAATGCATCATTGTTTAATAAATATTTACCAGATGGAAATTATATTTGGAACTGTCAGGCTTATGATAACGCAACACAATCAACATTCTTTTCATCTAACTATACTTTTAGCATACTTCAATGCAATCCTCCTGCAAGCGGAACTTGGAATGTAAATGATACTATAGTTTGCAGGAATAGAACAATTGTAATTGATAAAAATGTTACAATACACTTTGGGGGTAATCTTACTATAATAAATGTAAACTTAAGTTTGAATGGAAGTTATGCTGATGGGGTGAGTAATGTTGAAATAAGGAATAATGGAAGCTTTTATGTTATAACGAGTAATATATCCAGTGTTGGAAACAAATGTAGTGGAACTACAACTGATTGTAGTGGTTACGATGAAGCTAGTTGCATTGCTGTTGGTAATCCACCTTGCAACTGGGTTGATGGTTTACAACTTTGTGTAAGTACATGCAATGCATGTAATACTTATACTGTTCAGTCTAGCTGTACAACTTGTGAATGCACTTGGGGGGATAACTTTTATGGAATACAATCTAGAAGAGGAAGTAATCTTTCAGTGTATAATAGTTCTATTGAGCAAGCTGGATGGGCAAGTTCATTAAATAAGAGGGGATTTGAGATAAATACAAGTTCTGAAGTTTATTATACAAATTTCAGTGATGTATGGCAAGGGTTTTTCTTTTATTATGGGGGTAATAAGATAAACAATACAAGAATTGCACTCAGAGGCACAGCAGGAGCAGTTGTTTATTATGATGACGTGAAGGCAAGCGATAATTTGATAAATAAGAATAACTTTACTCAAGGTGGAATTGTTAATATAAATTCTTCAAATAGCAGCTTTATTAATAACCATATTATTGAAACAAGCTTATCAAATACTTATTTAATTTTAGGAAAAGCAACGTTTAATAATACAATAAAGGAAAATAAAATACTCAGTCAGAGTGTTGGTAGTAATTCTTTAGGTGGGACAAATCATACAATTTATAATAACACTTTTTTGGGTACGATAGGATTAACATTAGATGCATTCGATTACGGAGTGTTAAAGAATAACATTATTAATGGAACTTCGACTTCAGGTTCATTTGGATTGATATTAAAGAATTCAGATAATAATTTATTTGTAGGAAATAAATATTCTTCATTTAATACATCTACAGGTGGAGCAAAGGCTATATTAAATTTAACTGCTTCAGAAGAGAATAAATTTATTGATGATATTATTGCTAGCACAAATTATTTAGCTGCAGTAAATGACACACTGTTAAATCCCGGAGGTAATGTTTACTTTTATAATGTTACATTTAATAATAGTAAGGTTGCGTGGAGTCCAGGAGCAACAGGACTGTTAAGAGTTTTATGGTATTTGAATGTTTCTGTAAACGATACTAATGGTAATTTAATAAATAGTGCAAATGTTACTGCATGGAATGTTACAAGCAATGAAACATTCTCATTTTTGACAAATGCAAATGGACAGATTCCAAGACAGAATGTTACAGAGTATGAGCAAAACAGAAGTTATACACTATACTTTACAAATTATACTGTAAATACTACATCAGGAACATTTGACATCAATACAAAACAACTAAACATTACAAGAACATCATTCTTATTTATAACTATGAATAATGCTCCTAATATAAGCCAGCCAAGTGTAACTCCAAGCCCGGCTTATAGAAATAATAGCTTGAATTGCACAACAATACCATTTGATTATCAAGCAGCTACATTAAATGTAACATTTTTATGGAGCAAAAATAATGTAACAAATAATTCTTATGATTACAGTGCGAATGTTGCGAACTTTACAACAGTTGGAACAGGAAGATTGGTAAATCCATTAATGAAATATGATAATTGGACATGTCAAAGTTATGCTTATGATGGATTTGATGTAAGCGTATTTAGAAATTCAACTGCATTACAAGTAAGTAATTCACCTCCAAATCAAACTTCATTAATAGAACCATTAAATGGAAATGATACAATATTTAATAGAACTGTAAATTTCAGATGGGTAAATGGAAGTGATGCTGACAATGATACTTTAACTTACAATTTATTGGTTAATACAAGTTCAGGTGGATATTTAGTGAATATAACAACTACAGATAGTAATTATGTAAGCAATACATTGTTTGTTGTTGATACAGTACATTATTGGAAGGTTTGTGTTAGTGATGAAGGATTATATGGACAATGTAGTCCTGTGTTTAACTTTACAGTTAGAAGTTCGGTAGCTTTAACTTTGATTTCAGATAATACCAGCTTTGGTGGATTGAATCCAAATGATCAGGATGATACTACTGATGATAATCCAGGACCATTAAAGATACAAAACGATGGAAATGTTTTAACAAATGTAAACATTTCATTAGCTGATTTAGGACTATGGACAAGTCCAGGATATCAAGCTCCAACCTCTAAGTTTAGATATAAAATTAACAATAATACGGGAGAAGCTGGAGCATTTAACTGGAGTGGAAGCCAGACAATGTTTGCTAACATTCCAATAAGCAATGAAACTGCTTTAGCTTTGCTAAATTATTCTGATAATATAGATAGTGCTAGAGTTGATATTGAAATTACTGTACCTTCAGATGAGCCTTCAGGATTCAAATCATCAAGTTTGCTATTTACGGGATGGATAGGAGAATGAGAAGATTAACTGAAATGATAAAAGAGAACAGGAAGATTGAGTTAGTTATCGGAGGAGTTTCATTATTTATTCTGTTATTAAGTTTTGCTAAATTTAATAGTGATTTAATATTAGTTTCACCAAAAGATGTTGTTACACAGAGACAACCCGAGTTTAGATGGAGCGGGAGTTACGATAATTATAATCTGATTGTAGAAAATGAAAATAATCCTTTGGTTAATGTTACAATAAATGAAAATTATTACAGAGTAGAAAATCAATTACCATTTGGAGTTTATTATTGGTATATTGTTGCCGAAGAGAAAAAGAGCGAGATTGTAAAGTTTGAATTAAGATCTATCGTTGCAATAAAGCAAGATAACGGAATATTGAATGAAGGAAATTCAAGAGTAAGAGTAGATTATGAAGAAAATGGAATTACTGGAGCTGCAATATTAGATGTTAATAGTTTGTTAAAAAAAAATATCACTAAAGCTAGAATAGAACAAGATGAATAGTAAAAAAATAATTTGGATTTGTATGCTTTTGATAGTTGGGATAATGATATTTAGCTCAAATGTAGATGCAATTGGAGTTAGTCCTGCTAGAAAAACACTAGATTTCAGCCCAGGTTATAAGGAAACTGTGACATTTAATGTTTTGAATAATGAACATAAAGATATGAAAGTTGTTATTTATGTTGATGGAGATTTAAATGAAAGTATAAAGTTAAGTGAAACTTTATTAGAATTTAAAGCTAATGAAAATAATAAAGAAGTAAATTATGAAATTACTTTACCAACTAAATTAACTGAACCCGGAACTCATGAAAATAAAATTGTGGTAAGAGAGATTCCAAATAAGCAAGCGGGAGAAGGAGCTTTAGTAAGCGCAAGCGCAGCGGTTATACATCAATTGCAAGTTTTAGTTCCTTATCCGGGAAAATATGCTAAAGCAAGCTTAACTGTCGCAGAAACAACAAAAGGACAACCATTATCATTTTTATTAACTGTAAGAAATTTAGGAACACAAGATATAGTAAGGGCAAAAGGAGTTATTGACATTTATGGAGTAAATAATGAAAAGATTGCTATGATACAGACAGATGAAAAAGGAATTAAATCTAAACAAAGAGATGATTTAGTTGCTGGATTAGATGTAAAAGGATGGAATCCTGGAAAATATTATGCTAAAGCTACAATAATTTATGATGGGGATACAACTACAACCGAAAGCACATTTAGTTTGGGAGATTTTTATATAGAAATATTAGATATTAATGTAAAAGATTTCAAATTAGGACAGATTGCTAGATTTAATATTTTAATAGATAATAAATGGGGTGAGCAAATAAAGGATGTTTATGCTGAGATGATAATAAATGATAAGAACGGAGATGAAATAACCAGATTTAAGAGTGCAAATGAAGATGTAAATGGAAATAGCAAAGAAGAATTAACTGCATTTTGGGATACGGCAGGAGTAAAAGAGGGAACATATACAGGAAAGATAACTGTTTATTATCAAGGAAAACAAACTGAAAAAAATTTAAGAGCTGCTATAACATTAAATGCAATCAAAATTGACCTTATTGGAATAACTGCAGAAGCTGTTAACTTAAGTTCTGGAAGAGATAATACAATGATAATTATTTTAGTAATTGTTTTAATTTCTGTAAATATTGGATGGTTTGTTTACTTTAAGAGAAAAGAAAAGATTAAAGCTCAAATACAAGGAAATCGTGAGCAAAAATAACATCTTTGAAGATAGGTTTAGCTTCTCTTTTTAGAATATCAATGTTATTATACCTTTGAGAGAAGTGAGTAAGAATAAGTTTTTTAACTTTAGCTTTTTTTGCTATTAATGAAGCTTGCTTTGCAGTTAGATGCTTGAAATCTTTTGCATTTTGTTCTAATTTTGAATCAAAAGTTGATTCACAAACTAATAAATCAGAGTTTTTTGCTAAAGAGATGCATTCATTGCAATAAACAGTATCTGTGATAAAAGTTATTTTTTTACCTTTAACTAGAGATGTTGCTTTTTTTACATTAATAAATTTATTTTTATATTTAATTGACTTTCCATTCTGTAGATTTTTTATTATTGGATTGTTTTTAAGATGGAATTTTTTTAAGTAAGAAACATTTATCTTTCTTTTATCTTTTTCTATTAATGAAAATCAAATACAATCTGTTGAATGTCTAAGTTTTTTAGCTTCCAAGTAAAATTTTTTATTTTCAAAGAATTTTCCATCTTTTGTTATTTCTATTACCTTTATATTTAACTTATTATCATGAATAAACATCTCCTGAATTTTTTTCATAAAGTAATTACTACCTTTTGGACCATAGATATTTAGTTGTTTATTATATTGAGAAGCTGCCATTGTTTGCAATAAACCAGGCAAGCCAAGAATATGATCGCCATGCCAATGAGAAAGTAAAATTTTAGTTATCTTTGTAGGAGAGATATTCGCTATCTTTATTTGACGTTGAGTTCCTTCACCACAATCTATTAAGATATTTTCATCCTCGTAATTAAGCAAACAAGATACATGATTTCTGTCTTTTGTTGGCACCATAGAAGAGGTTCCAAGGAAGGTTAGTTTTACCATAAAGAAATTTAAAAGAAAGCTTTTTAAATAGTTTACTGTTTTAATGAAGTATGAAAAAGAAAGAAGAAGTTAAAGAAGAGAGTAAAGTTTCAAATGCCAAGTTTGTTGGAGAAAGGATAATAGCTGAGAATAGCGATGAAGTTAGAGCAATGTATGATTCAAGCAGATTTGGAGAGTTAAAAGATAATAGAATACAATATTCTAATGTTGAAGCTCTTTTTTTGATGGAAAAGGATAAATTAAAGATATTTGATGGAAAAAAAGAATTAAAATTTGAAAGTTTTGTTAGAAAAGTAAAGAAAAATGAACCTAATTTTTTGATAAGATATTATGTTTATAGAGATTTAAGATCAAGGGGATATATAGTAAAGACTGCCTTAAAGTTTGGAGCTGATTTTAGAGTTTATGACAGAGGAATAAAACCAGGAGATGATCATGCGAAATGGATTGTTTATCCTGTAAGTGAAGGGGGAATGTTTTCTTGGTTTGATTTTTCTGCTAAAAATAGGGTTGCACATAGTACAAGAAAAAATTTATTAATAGCAGTAGTTGATGATGAGAATGATTGTACTTATTATGAGATAAGTTGGACACGACCTTAGTAGTATAATAAAGCTTTTATATTTAATTAGATATTCTTCAAATATGGCTGATGCAAGAGATCAAGTTATTGAATTTGTAGGTAAAAATGGACCTAGTTTACCTGTTCAGATTTCTAAGATAATTGGGAGTAATATATTAATGGCTGGGGCTGTTTTAAGCGAATTAGTTGAAAGAAAGAAGTTATTAGTTAGCAATACAAAAAAAGGCGGAAGTCCTTATTATTATGCGCCAGGACAAGAAAGCAGATTACAAGAAATTGCTAATAATTTGAAAGATAAAGAAAAAGAAGCTTATGAATTTATAAAAGAGAAAAAAGTAATAAGAGATATAGAAGCTTTGCCTTGGCAGAGGCTTGCTTTAAGGATGATAAAGGATTTTGCAGTTCCATTAAATGTAAGTTTTGATAATAAAAATGAAGTATTCTGGAAATGGTATTTAGCTCCAGATGAGGAAGTAGGAAATATAGTTAATTCTATGATTAACAAAGAGATTAAGGAAACTGTTAAAGAGGAGATAAAGGAAGTTAAGCCAGAAATTAAAGAAGAAATTAAAGAGATTAAACAGGAGATAAAAAAAGATGAAATTGTAGAACAACAAACATTGGTAGAAAAACCTAAAGTGGGAAGACCAAGAAAACAGGTTAAAAAAGACGTTGTTAAATTAGACTTTTTTACAACTTTAGACTCTTATTTAAAAGATAAAAATATTGAGGTTATCGAACAAAAGATAGTTAAAAATGGTAAAGAGATAGATATCATGGGGAATGTGCCTGCTGCTATTGGAAGCTTGAAGTTTTTTATTAAAGTTAAGAATAAAAAAACAATAAGTGAAGCTGATTTAAGTTTAGCTTATAATGAAGCTCAAAACATTAATTTACCAATTTTGTTTTTGAGTAATGGAGAATTGAGCAAAAAGGCTAAAGAATACTTAGAGAAAAATTTAAGAGGGCAATTAACATTTAACAATCTATGAAAGATTACTTATTTGTTTTTGGAAGAGATTTCGAGCTTTCTTTAATGGAGTTTGATTTTTATTGTAAAGCTAGAGGCATAAAATATCAAATTATTGAAAAAAGAGAAAATATAGTTGTTATTTCTATTGATTGGGATATTAAAAAATTGGTTAACGAACTTGGAGGTTTAGTAAAAGTAGGGGAGATAGTAAAAATAAAGGATAAGAATGAAATTACGAAATATTTAGAAAATGAAATTACGAAATTTGGTGAAGATAAAATTAGATATGGAATAAGCGTTTACTTTAATTCCTCTTTAAACGAATTTGTTAGCGATAGTATTAGAAATATCTTCAAAGAATTTAAGATCAAGGGAATATTATTAAATGAAAGGAAGGGTAATGAATTAAATCCAAGCAAGATTGTTAAAACAAGTTTGATTGAAGAAGGATTTGATTTAATGTTGTTTAAAAATTATTTTGCTAGGACAATTGCAGTTTCTAACCCTTTAGAATATAAATTTAGGGACAAAAGGCCAAGAAATGATTTTGTAAAAAGCATATCCATAAGATTGGCAAAGATTTTGATAAATTTAAGTGGGGTAAAAGAAAAAGATACATTATTAGATCCATTTTGCGGGGTTGGAGTTTTATTACAAGAAGCTTTGTTAATGAATATTAATGTTATTGGAATTGATAAGGAAAGAAAAAGTATTAAAGACTCTTATGAGAATATTGACTGGCTTAAGAAAAATTATAAGTTTAATGCGAGTTTTAAGTTATTAAATGGAGATGCCAGAAGATTAAGGAATATCTTAAAAGAAAAAATAGATGTTGTTGTTACAGAACCTTATCTTGGACCTTATTTAAAGAAGATACCAACAAGAGAGCAAGCTTTGAAGATAAAAGAGGAGCTGGAACTTTTATATAATGAAGTTTTTTATAATCTCAAAGGATTAGTTAAAAAGAACATTGTTTTTATTATACCAAGATTTAGATTGTATGAAGGGGATAGAGTAAGATTGAATTTTGAAAGAATATTAGATAAGAATGGATTTAAAATTGTAAATAGTGAATTTAAAATACCTATTATTTATACAGCAAAAGGGAATAAATTTGAAAGAGAGATTTGGATAGTTAACAATAGATAATAAAAAGGTTTATATATAATTTACAATAAAATTATCATTATGGAAAGAGGTAAGGAAGTTTCTGATAAAGTATTAATAATTTTGTTGATAATATCCATATTTATTTCTGTAATAGGGACTTTGGCTGTTTATTTTCATGTGAATAGTATAAACTATGGAGATGGGAATGTTATAAATAATTTTGAATATCCTAAGAGTGATGTTGGTCAAGTTGGGGTTGTAATAGGAAGTAATCAAAGTGAGCAAAGATAGCTTAATATCCAACAATGTACTTGCTGTTTTATTAGCTATTACAATAATATTTTCAATAACAGGAACTTTAATAAGTTTGAGCAGAATGGAAGCTTTGACAGGCGCTGCAGCTGCTGTTGGAACTGTTAATGTAACTGTAAATGAAAGTGCCGGAATAAGCTTGTCACAAAGCGCAGTTAATTTTACAACATCTGATCCTGGAGTTAATAGAGTAACAACAACAAGCTCTGACATTCAAGCAGGACCTTTTAATTTAACAAATGATGGAACTGTTTTAGTTAATGTTACAATAGGATCAACAGCATTATTTAGTGTAGCAAGTGCTAATACATTACCAAACAGATTTTATTCTTATAATATTACCCATATATTAACAGGAGTAGGAATTTATATTGGAAATTGTTCTTATGGAATGAGAGGAAATAATCCTATATGTGGGAATAATGCAAGCTGTGGGGCTTGGAGAACTATGGTTGCAACAGCTAATGCAGAGACCGCTATTTGTAGACTAAACTTTACAGATGGGAGCGATAGCGTATTGATACAGGTGAATATTACTGTTCCTTCAGATGAAACTGCAGGAACAAGAAATGCTAATGTTACGTTTACAAGTTCTAAAGCTTAGTAAATTTTATAAAGATTGAAATGTATTTTTAATTTATGAAAAAAAGAGTTTATTTATTATTTTTATTTATTTTATTATATTCTTTTAGTGCAAATGCACTAATTATCTCCCCACCAGAAAGAAATTATGATTTTCATCCTAACTATCATTATAATTTCTCATTTGCTGTTGGAGGTAATAATGACAATACACCGATAGATGTTAAAACATATACGAAAGGAGATCTAGAAAAATATGTAACATTTAATCAAGATAATGGAGTTATATTACCTGGAAGATGGACAGAATTTACAGGAGATATAATTTTACCTGAGAAGCTTAAACCAGGATATCATGATACTAGAGTCGGAGTGGTGCAAACAAGCGCTAAGGAAAGCGGATTTAGTTCTTTAGTTGGAGTTGAAATGATATTAGGTGTGAGAGTTCCTTATCCTGGAAGATATATTGAGAATAATTTAGAGGTCAATGATGTAAGAGTAAACGAATCTGTTAAGTTTATTTTAACATTCCATAATTATGGTAGTGAAGATATAGAAGAGGTTAGAAGTTCGATTGAGATATATGGGATTAATGGAGAAAAGGTTGATAGTTTAAAAGTTGATAGTTTTAGCATAAAAAATTCAGAAACTAAGATTATTAATTTCAATTGGAGCAGTGTTGGAAATAAGATAGGAATGTACCGAGCTGTTTTAAACACAGATTATGATGGAGAAGAAATAGCCACATCTGAAAAAATTTTCAGAATAGGAGATATATTAATTGAAATTGTTTCTATAAATGGAAATAAAATTGATAAAGGGAAGATTGGAAGGGTTTTAGTAAGTACAAAAAGTTATTGGAACACAAATATAGATGATGTTTATGCTTTATTAGAAGCAAGCACATCAAATGGATTGATCCAAATCAAAAGCCAAAGTGTTACATATACCCCTTGGGCGAGCTTAGATATTCCATTATTTGTTGATGGGAATAAGATTGATGTTGGAAAATATGATGCAAAAATTAGAATATATTATGCAAAAAAGACAGCAGAAAAAGAATTTATTTTAGAAATTAAAGAAAACAAATTTGCTAGATTGTTTAACACAAGAAATTTATTAATTTTAGTAGTTATTATCTTGATAATTGTAATGATATTGAACTTTAGGAAATTTAATAAAAATAAAAAATGAAAAAATATATCTTGATGATTTTGATATTGTTAATATTAATCTTGCCTATGTTATTAGTAAGATATTTTGTAAAGGATTATAATGAAATTAAAATGGATATAAGAATAACAGATGCAAATACAATTGGAGTAAATTCAGATACAGATGGCTTACATTTTGGAAGAATACCAAAGGGATCAAATGCCTTTAGAAAGATTCATGTTTATACTGAAAAATGTAATAAATGTAAAGTTAGTTTAGTTAAAACGGGAGATTTTAAAGGATGGATTACAATCTCAAAGAATAACTTTTATATTTATAATAATAAAACAGAGGAAGTTATCCTAAATGTTAATGTTCCTTTGGATGCTAGAATGGGAGATTATAATGGAACTTTAAAAATCTATTTTTGGAAAGTTATTTAAATATAGTTTCTTCTTAAAGAGATATGAAAAAGAGGGTTAGCAATAATATATTGAGTGTTTTAATTATATTCTTCATTATAGCTTCATTTTTGAGTACTTTAGTTATTATATATTATTCTGAAAGTTTAGCTACTGGAAAAGCTGCTGCTGAAGGTACTGTAGGAGTTACTGTTAGCACGCCCGCGCCTGGTGGAACTCCTGGAGGAGGCGGTGGAGGAGGCGGAGGAGGCGGAGGAGGTGGCGGTGGTGAGGAAGCTGAAAGAATTCCAGTAATACATATTTTGGATTTTAGAATAAAGGAAATTTATAGTGTAGAAACTTTTTATGGAGATTTTTTGCTTACAATATTTACAGATACTAGAAATTATACATTCAAGATTGAAAGAGTTATAAGAAATAAAGAAACAGAGCTCTCTTTGGGTATTTCTAGGATATTAATTCCGACTGACGAAATTGTTTCTTTGGATCTAGATAGGGATGGGAAAAATGATTTAGATTCTGAGTTTGATGGTAAAAATATCACAATGAAACTTGTACATATCCCTAAAGAGGAAGCAGTTGAACCTATAATTGAAAGAAAAAAGAAAATATTTGAGCCAGGATTATCTATAAAAAGAGGGTTTGATTTATGGATATTATTGCTAATATTATTGATAATTATAATCAGCTTTGTTATTTATATGCAGCATAGGAAATTAAAGAAAATAGAGAAAAGAAAAGGAGGACAAACAATCGTTAAACAAAGATTAAGAACAATAGTAAAACAGCGAACAAATACAATAATTAGACCAGTAGATAATGGTGGTTTAAGAAAGAAATTAGATGCTTTAGAAAAGAGTTATAGATTAGGATTTGTAAGCAAGGAATCTTATGAAAAAGGCAGGGATAGGATTAAAAGAAAACTTGATTAAAAGAGTAAGGTTTATATATAGATTATAATTAATGATTAAAAAAGTGGTGGTTATGAAAAAAAAGAAAGGTTCTTCAAACGAAAAAACACTTCTAAAAGAAGCATTAAATGATATTTCTAAGGAGTTGAATAAATTAAAAAGAGAGAAAGAACTTTTAGTAAATAAAATTGGAAGCATTGAATCTCAAATAATAGAATCTCAAGATCGAGAGAATAAGTTAAGAAATCAAATTTCTTTATTGGTTGCACAAGAAGGACAGCTAAACAAGAAAAAAAGTGACTTACAAGGCAAGATGGCTAAAATAAAAGAGCAATTGACTAAGGTAATGAGGATTAAGGATGACTTAAGAGGAGTTTGACATTAAGTAACATTTCCCTTATGACAAATTAATTCTAAGGATTAAAGAATCAACTTTTTCCTCAATTTTTTAGAAAAGAACAAATTTTATCAATCACTTCATTAAATTTCTCTTGCTTTAGTGAGCCAGCCTTATATTTTATTAAGTATTTTTCAATAGAAGCGATTTTGTCAATTCTTATGTAGCTCGCCCTCTTGAGGCCACCTTGCTTAAAAGCTTCTTTTCCGAGAAGCATTTCTACATAATTTTCATAAGATTCCCCAGTTATTTGTGCAACAATTACATCTTCTCCTTTAGTAACTTTCAAAATTAGAACCGGTCTTCTTTTAACGTCTCTTAGGTTGGAATATGGAAACTCAATAATTATAACATCTCCTTTTACAAATCCTTCCATGCTTCATCCTCTTTTTTATTAAGCCATGTTTTTGCAAAAGATTTTTCAGATAGAATAGCACTTTCTGGAATAGATTTTTTTAGAATTATTTCGTTATCTTTTCTAATAACAATCAGTTTGTCTCCTACTTTTATGTCTTCACGCATATCTAGAGGTATAACTACTTGTCCTCTTGAACTCATTTTAGTTGTGTCAATTATCATAAATAAGATTAATCTTACTTCTATTTAAATCTTTTGGTTTGTTGGCCCATGAGAAGTTTAATATCTTTTTTATTTGATTTAAATTATTTTTATTTTGTTTTGATTTATAGATTTTTAATGCCTTTATTAATAATTTTTTATTTAATCTTGGATTTATATTCATTAGAAATTGGCAGAACTGGGTTACATTTTTTGGATGTTTTGTGTAATAACAACGTTCGAAATCTATTAAAATTGGAGATTTATCTATTATTATATGTTTAACTGGATGATGCATTTCAAGTTTATTTATTTTTAATTTATCTAAAATATAACATTGATCAAGAACATTTGAGATTATTTTTTTTAAACTTTTTTTATATTCTAATATTGGCTTACCTTTGACAAATTCATAGATGATATAATCTTTACCCTGCTTTATTAAATTTGGACCAATATTATGTTTATTCAATATCTTTAGAAACTTAGCTTCATTTTCTAATCTGTTAATAGCTTTAGAGCTCTTTTTCTTTACTTTTATAGCTACTAATTTATTTTTATAATTTGCTGTAAACACTAATGAGCGTTTACCTTTAGCTAAGAAATGTATGTTTTTTAGGTTTTTCATCAATTTTTAATATGAAAAGGTTTATAAATTTCTTTCTTTTTGGTTAAAATATGAATAAAAGAGGCAAGTTTGTTATATCTATATTATTTATGTTAATTGTTTCTATAATAAGTGTTTATGCACAAACAGAAGATGCAGGATTTATATGGCTTAATAAAAGTGTTAGTGATGTTAATTGGAAGATAAGCACACAAGCTGCTTCTTGGAGTATATTGGCTTTAGGGAAAAATGAATATAATGTGGATAGTGGTGTTGATGTTTTATTACATAGAAGAAATTTAAATGGGGGCTGGAATAATAATGTTAAAGACAGCAGTTTAGCAATATTGGCTTTAAAGGAATCTGATGTTGATGTTAGCAAAAGTGTTGAATGGTTGCTAAAAAAACAACAAAAAGCAAATACAGATGGAAATTGGTTAATTCAAATAAAAACAGCAGAATCAGGAACATGTGAAGTTTCAGTAGATGAGGGAGAGACTAAAACATTTACAGTTGATGAGAATAAAGTAAGCTGCGATTTTGATGGGAATGGTGATGGATATGGAAATTGGATTGATCTAGAAGGATGCGGAGGATTTAGCTTAAAGGCTTATAGCACGGTAGATGTTAATTGTAATAATCTAGGAAGCGCTGATATCAATTTGATTTATAAGAATGGGAATAACTATTATTTGTTGCAGGATAAGAAAGGTACAAATAGATTTAATTTTGAGATTGAAAACAGCTATTTTGGAGATTATGAAAGTACATTAATTGCAACTTGGGTATTAAATGAAATTGGAGATATACAAAATGTTCATACTTTATCTTATTTAGAAGGAAATATAAGAGATAATTTTATTTTAGACAGGGCGTTGTTATATGGGATTACTAAGAAAAATGTTTATAAAAATTGGCTTGAAGCTAAGCAGAATAACTTTACAGGAAGTTTAGATGGTAATGTGTATAATGCTGCTTTAGTAATATTAAATTTGAAGGGTACTAGTTTAGCTGATAAGGCAACTGACTGGATTAAAAATGAGCAAAATACAAGAGAACAGAGTACTAACTTTGGAAGTTGGGGTGGAAGCATTGAAGATACAGCAATTGTACTTTATTCTGCATTTACCACAGGAGGAGATATTATAATTGATGATGGTGTTAAAGGGAATGTTAGCTTAGGAAACGGGGTTTGTGGAGATTTTGCTTTAGATGCAGATGAAGAATGTGATGCTTCTTATGATAGCAAAGGAAAGAAATTACAAGGCGATGATAGATATTGTCAAGTTGATGAAAGATGTGTTAAGGCCGGAGATGTAAATGAATGTAGTTGTAAAAAAGTTAGTTTAGCTGTTAATGAAACTAAAAAAGAAATATGTGACGATAACAAAGATAATGACGGCAATGGAAAGATTGATTGTCTAGATTCTGGATGCAGAAATGATGCTGCATGTACTTCAAAAACTCAACAATGTAATAATGATAAAATATGTGATACTGGAGAAAGTTGTCTTTGCAATGATTGCAGAAATGATATAAGGTGTAAATCTCCAACTGAAGGAGATCAAGAAATATGTGATGATGGGAAAGATAATGATGGTAATGGAGATATTGATTGTAAAGATACAACCTGTAAAGATGATCCTATTTGCAAGAAAAAAGGATTTCCATGGTGGATAGTTACACTAGTTGTTTTGATTATTGCATTTGGGTTGATATATTACTTTGTTTTTGCTAAAAGAAAACCTAAGGAAAAGAAACCATTTGAAGATATTTTAGAGAAAAAGCACGAAGGTGGATTTAAAATGAGGCCTTCAATCGCAGGACACACTCCACAAAGACAACAACCACAGAGGTTTGATAACTATAGAGATGAGGAATTAGAGAATGAATTAGATAAATCCTTAAAAAAAGCTAGAGAGATAATAACAAAAAAATGAGATGGTATTTTTTAGTGATTTTTCTTGTATTATTTATTGGAATTGTGAAAGCAGATGTTATCGATATTAATCTAGAAAGAGAAAGTTACTTGTTAAAAGAGACTTTTCAAGCTGATTTAATTGTAAACAATAAGTTAGATTCTAGTATAAATGTTTTTGATTTGAAATTAAGTAAAAATGGAAACAAAATTCCGGTTGCATTCTATATTAATAAGATAGACAATAACTTTTATAGAGTTTATTTTCAAATTCCAGAAAATTTAGAAGGAGATTATGAATTTAGTGTTAATAATATAGATTACTATGAGAATAATATATTAAAACAAGGAAGATTTTTTAATAATTTTAGTGTTATTAAACAAAATGGCGTTGGAATAAGCGATGGATTTTTGCTGTTAAATAAAGGAGAAACAAAAGTTTTAGATATAAATAATTATCAAAATGAAATGATATCAATATCCGTTACTAAATCTAGTGATAATGTCCTTTTAGATAAAAACAATTTAGCCATAAATAAAAATTCTCAAGATAATTTGCAAATTATGATTGATAAAAACAAAGAATATAAATATCTTAATAATATAGATTTGTCTTATCAAAATAAAAGCTATAATGTATTAATATTGTATCTAGGTGAAGGAAAATCAGCCAATAATTCAAATAACTTCAATTCTACTATAATTGTGGTTAATAATACCCAAGGAGATACAACGCAAGAAATAGTTTATGATGTATTAAACTTTGATGATCCTGAATTAGAAATCGATAAACAGCTTAATGATAATGAGAAAGATTTGTTAAATGGCTGGATTAATATTAGAAATTTTGGAGATAAAGATGTTAAAGATATTAATATTTTTGTTACAGGAAATGTTAAAGACATTATTACCATAAAGAATGAATTGAATGAAGTAAAGGAAAATAGTCTTGGAATAGTATACATCGACATTAACAAAGAACATAATGCTGTTCCTGGAATTTATGGAGGAAACTTTGTGCTAAATTACAGCGTATTTGAACATAAAATTCCAATAAGAATTGAATATATTGGGATAGAAAATAATGAAAATTTTAATGAAACACAAAATAATAATGCCGAACTATTTAATAAGACAGAACCTCCAGTTGAGATAAAAGATAATAAGGGAAAAATATTGTTATTTATCATAATATTTTTAGTGCTAATTGCTTTAATCGTATTAATTATTGCTTACAGAAAAAGAAATATTAATAAAAAAAGCTTTTAAGATTCCTTTGGCTTAAGATCATTTTTCATTCTTATGTTTTCTGCATTCATATTTCTTAATACTAAGTCATATTGATGTAAACGAGCTAGGACATCATTAAACATATCATCAAAATCCTTAGCTGGAAGCTCTATATTTTCTGGTTCTATTAGTTCTACTGAGGAAGGCAAGTAATCATAACAGAAAGACAAGAAATCAGGAATCTCCTTGAATTCTAATTCCATATCTGCAAATGTTGAAAATAATTGCTTAATTTCTGCAACTTCTGCCAATTCTATTTTATGGATTTTTATGTTTTCATTACTTTTCATATTATTGATTACCTTATGCATGGTTTCTGCAACAAACTCCTTTGGAAAACCTGCAATTTCAACTATTGTTTTTATTTTTAGCATAGGATTTTGAAATTTTAATCATTTAAATAGATTCCTTTCTTAAAAACATTATGATTAGCATTAAAGAAACTATTGGGATTAAATAGTAAACATATTTTGTTGATTTTTGCGAGGAAGACTCATAGATAACTTTAGGTTCATTAGATGTATCTTCTATTGGTTCATCTGGTTGAATATTTTCTTGTATTGGAACTTGTTGTTCTATTTGTTGTTCTTCTGTAATTGGATCTGTTTCTAGATTATCTAATGAATTGTCATCTAAAGAAGTATCTTCCAAAGCATCTAAATCATCTTCTTCTTTAATTTCTTCTGGTTCTTCTTTTTCAGTATCTTTGATATTTTCATTTTCTTCTATATCTTTCACTTTTTCTTTAATATCTTCTTTCTCTTCTTCTATTTCTTTTGCTGTATTTTCTTTTCCCGGAGTGCCATTATCAACTAAACTTTCTAAGAATTTACTATTGATTAATTCTAGAGATTTACCATTATTATTTGCACCAAGAGAACTTGTGTATGAAACTGAATCAAGAGTATTATTATCAGGATCTTTTATTGTAATTGAATCTTTATCATTATTTAAACCATTACCAATAGTTGCACCAACTGAATAAATTGAAGCTGAAATTCCTTGCCAAATAAAACCTTCTTCTACAATTAAGGCATAGTTTGAATCTTCGTAATGCAAAAGAGTTAGTTTATCACTTGATTTTAAATCTGAAATTGAATAATTTGTTAGATCAGGCAAAGTCGTATCTGAATAAAGTTCTATAAATTCTAGATTATTATCTTTCCCTAAAGGATCATACATTATTTCATTAATTCTAAAGCTAGAAGCAGAGACTGTTGTTATTGTTATTAGGAATATTAATGCTATTGTTAATTGTTTCATTAGTGGCACCTTTTATGCCACCTCTCTTTTAAAGTTTAAAGTATAGAAAAGTTAATAAATGTTTTTAATCAAGTTGCTTTGTGTAAGAATTAGATAATTTTAATGACTTTTTATGCAAGTTGGGCTTCTTACATTGGCTTTCTATTTACTTACCATATCCCAAAATTTAAATATTATGACTTACAAAGCCTTTATGTGGAAAATAATTTTGAAATAAAGAAGTTCAAGAACAAAATAGAACTATTTAAGCATCTTAGAAAAAGATTTAGCGAGAATCGAATTATTCTCATTCACGGTTCCACAGCACACAAAAAAGTAAAAAATTTTTCAGATTTTGACATTGAAGTTTACGGGAAAATCATTAAGAAGCCCTACTACGAACTAGTATTCATTAACCGTAAGCCCGCACTCCTTACCACACTTTTTTATAAATACCAAAATGGAGAGAAGAAAACTACCCCACAGAATATACGAATGATAAAAGGAGAATATACTAATGCAATTAAAAACAGAAAACCACATACTATGTATTCTGAAGGGGCATACAACTCTAAAGAAAAGATAAAAAGAGAATGCCAATTAGTAATAGACTTTTTATTCAAGTATCTTCGCTCAAAGGATATACAATACTTAAGATATATACAAAAAAGAATTATATAGAACAAAAAGATTTTTTACACAAGAACCACTTTCTACTCAAAGCTTAATCTAATTTTTGCTGTTTAAATATACCAATTAATTCTGGAAATCTTAAGCCTTTTTTCATGGCTATATGAAGAGATAAGGAAGGATTACCTTTTTTTGTTTCTTCTAGATCTTCAGGAGTTACAAAGTACCAACCTTCGTTGTCATAACGAACAGCTAGCCATGGTTCTGCTCCGAAAATTGTTGAAAATTCTATTAATTCTTTTATTTCTATCTTATCGAAATATTTCTTTCTAGATTTAATTGATTTACATTCTATAGCTAGTTTTCTTATGTTATTTCCAGCTAATAAATCAGGACAAGGCAATGGAGTTGAGCCGGAACCAGCTGCTCTCAGAGCTATCCATGTTCTAGTTTCATGAAACATGTGAATAAGTTCCCTTTCTGCTCTTGTACCTTTACGTTTTGAACTCATAAATATTAGATGTTAAATAAGATTAAAAGCTTTTTGATAAAGAAAAAAGAAAGTTAAAGGTCTCTCGATTGGACGGTTTTTCTACCATTAGCTTCTGCTCTTTTAACAGCTTCATTAATTAATTGTTCACATTTCTTGCTCAAAGCATCAGCAAAATCACCAGAAACATTCATGTCTTTGATATAATCTTTTATCTTACTTCTAACAACTAAACTTTCACTCATTTTAAATCCCTCCGTTTAATGTTTTATTGCTATTATAACGGTTTTAAGTGAAAAATAAGTTGCTTATAAAGGTTTGGAAATATAATTAGTAAGGCTCAATTCTTTTTATTATTTTAACTTTATCAAAATCACCATCAAATGATATTAATTTTTTGATATTGTTATTTACCATACAAGATACAACTAAGCTATCGTCAAAATCTAGTTTATGCTTTTCTGATATTTTTATAGCTTCATCAATTTCTTTTAGTGATGGTCTTATTATGTCTAATCCAAGTTCATTAATTGATGAAATAAATTTTTGCATGGGTTGCTTAGATTTTAATTTATCTTCTATCTTTATTAAACATGTATATAATATAAAATCAGATGTTTCTGCTGTAATCTCTCCATTTTCAACTTTTCTTAAGAAAATTTCGCAGATATCTGCCTTTTTATCATTCAATATAAGTTCAAGAAATATATTTGCATCAATAAATACTATTTCTTCTTTGCCCATGTTTTTACTGCCTCATGCTGTAATTCAACAGAAGTATATTTTCCTCTTAAATTTTGCATCATTCCTCTTATTGATTTTATTGGGTCTTTTACTTTTGGTAACGGTTTGTCAAATTCTTTCATCCATTTTTTAAATGCATCTTCACTTGCTTTTTTTATTGAACCTTTAGAGTAACCATATCTTCGCATTGCTAATTCTCTAAACCTTTGTTCGAATTCTTTGTCAAATTTCATTTTGAGTACCATATGTACTTATGTATCTAGAAAACTATTTAAACCTTTCTAATTTATTATAAAAAATGAAAAAAGGAAAAATGCATGTTTATTATGATAAGGAAGGAGATGTGTTAGAGATAAGAATAGGAAAACCAACAGTCGGCTATTTAAAGGACTTAGGAGAAGATGTTTTTGAGAAGATAGATCAAAAAACAGGTAAAATAAACGGCTTTGTTATTGCTAATTTTAAAAAAAGAAGTGGAAAGAATTATATTGATATTCCAATACCCGCAAATTTAAAGATAAGTGCTTAATAAGATATGAAAGAAAAATGCTATATATGTGAAATTGGAAATTTGACTAGGAAATTAGTTGAACCTAAACTTTATGGGATTATTATAGGAAAATTTAAAGCTAAGGTTTGTGATAAATGCGGAGAGATATTTTATGATGAAAAAACTTTTGATAAAATCACTGAAATAACAAAAAAGAAAGGATTATGGGGATTACAAGCAAAAACAAAAATTGGCCAATCGGGATCAACATTAGATATTAGATTACCAAAGAAAATTATTGATTTTTTAGATTTAAAAAAAGGATCTGAAGTAGAATTGTTGCCTGAAGGTAAAGATAAATTGGTGGTTTCAGTTAAAAGTTAATCATATTTAATTATGTTTACTACTTCATTATAAGGTTCAGTAGAAACTTCCTCTTCTCCTATCTTTAAAGAATCCATTTGATATATCACATACAGAATCATTAAAATTGAGATTAACATTGTCGAAATTATAAATATAGATAATGGATAATTTGGAAGTTGTAAAAAAACTAATCCTATTATTAAAATTAATGATAAAAATATATTTAATATCCATTGCATTTTTGACACCCTAGTACGAGATAATACTAATTGCGAAGTTCTAGCTTGAGATGCACTTCTTAATTCTTCTGATATTTCATCAAATAATTCAATATCTTTATTATTTTTTAATTTCATATCTGAAATTATTTCTATAATATCTCTAAATTTTTTATGTGTTTTTTTACTATGCCAGTAATTATGCCATTCAATTTTTGGTATTTCTTTGCAATATTCGATTATCTTTGTTTTTAATTTATTAAAAGTCAATTTATCTGAGATGTGTTTTGAATATAGATAAGCAGCGATTAAAGAATTTGTTTCATTAGCTATTTGATCTCTTATCTTACTAAAACGTTCCCAAGCATTATTTATAGTGAAAGCTGAAATTAAACCATATATTAAACCAATTACAGTGAGAAATAAACTAGTCTCTTGAAAATCAAAGAATTTAGTGGTATTTAATGATAATAAGAAGGCTAAGATTACTATAATAGAAATGTAAGCATAACTTCTCATGAACATAATTTAAATCTACTACTATTTAAATTTTTTTAATCATTCTCAGGACGCATAAACGGAAAGAATATCACATCTCGAATTGATTGAGAATTTGTGAATAACATTACCATTCTATCAATACCAAGACCTAAACCACCTGTAGGAGGCATTCCTATTTCTAATGAACGAACAAAATCTTCATCCATTGGATTTGCAGCTTCATTTCCTTTTTTAAGCTGAGAAGCCTGTTCTTCTAGTAATTTTCTTTGGATTAAAGCATTATTAAGTTCAGAATATGCATTTCCTATTTCCCAGCCATTTATGAAAGGTTCAAATCTCTCAATTAAATCAGGATTACCACGTTTTTCTTTACATAAGGGAGTTGTTTCTTTTGGATGATCAAGAATAAAAATAGGCTGTATTAAATGAGGTTCAACTAGTTCTTCAAATAGATGTTGAATTAAAATTCCACGAGGAGAATCTTCTTCAAATTGGATTTTATTACTTTTTAGTTCATCTTGTAAATCTTCATCACTTAATTTATTAACATCAATATTTGCATATTTTTTTATTGAATCTATCATAGTTAATCTTTGCCATGGTTTTTTGAAATCAAGTTCTTTATCTTGATAAATTATTTTAGTTGTGTTAAATACTTTCTTTGCAACATGTAAATAAATATCTTCTACTAAAGACATCATATCATTATAATCAGCGTAAGCTTGATAAGATTCTAGCATTGTGAATTCAGGATTATGAGTTCTATCTATACCTTCATTTCTGAAATCTTCTGATATTTCATAGACTCTTTCATAACCGCCAATAATTAATCTTTTCAAATATAATTCATCTGATATTCTTAAGTAAACTGTTGTATTTAATGAGTTAAGATGAGATTTAAATGGGCGAGCATTCGCACCGCCGTAAATTGGCTGTAAAACAGGAGTTTTAACTTCTAAATAATTTTTTGAATTCATGAATTCTTTAATTGCTTCTATTATTCTTGTTCTTTTTATGAATGTTTCTTTTACATCTGGATTAACTATTAAATCAACATATCTTTGTCTGTATCTTAGTTCAGGATCTTTTAAACCATGCCATTTTTCAGGTAAGGGACGTAAAGATTTTGATAATAAAGTTAGTTTTTTAATTCTAACTGTGATTTCATTTGTTTTTGTTCTGAAAACAATTCCTTCAATTCCGATAATATCTCCTAAGTCTAATAATTTTACTAGTTTGTAATCTTCTTCATTTTCATCTTCTCTTATGTAAAACTGAATTTTACCCGATTGATCTTGGATATGGCCGAAACATGCTTTTCCCATTAATCTAAAAGTCATTATTCTACCTGCTATTTTTACTATTTTTTTTGATCTTTCTTCTACCTTTAGTTTCTTATTTTCTTCTAAAACATCAATAGAATTATGAGTTTTATCATATGAATAAGGATAAGGATTGATATTTAGTTTTTTAATAGCTTCAAGCTTTTCTATTCTTTGTTTTATTAGTTGATCTTCAGGCTGCATATTGTATAATCTAAATCTCCTACTTTTAGTTTTTTAATAGCTTTAATTTTAAATTTATATTCTTTTGCTTTTTTTGTTATTAAGGAAGTTTTAGATGTTAAGAATAAAATTGTAGTGTTTTTCTTTGATAATTTCTTAATTTCTCTAAATAGATAGTTATATTCTTCTGCTATTTTGATTTCAGGAACTCTGTTAGATGGAACTGGAATGTTTGCTAGAATGATATCAAATTTATCTTTAATATTTAATGAAGTGTAGAATTTTATTTTATCTTCTACATTTGCGATTTTTGCATTAACTCTTGAATTGTGGATGTTGAATGATTTATCATCTATCGAATAGATAGTTAATTTTTTATTATCTTTTTTATGCTGTTTAATAGTATCTGGGATTATTGAGTTATTTAATTGATTTATCGGTATATTATTTGCTAGTAAGGCAGCTTCTATTGATATTGTTGAATTTCCTGAATATAGAGTTAGTAAAGATTTATTTGATTTATATTTTGATAAGGAAAGTAAAGCGAAAGCTATTGTTGAGTTAATATCATGCAAACTTGTTTTAATCTTGTAAAACCTTTTGCTTAATCTTTCTTTTATTAAATCTAGAGATATTAAACAAGTTGAGTTGATAATATCCATTTGTATTATTGTTTCTGGATTTTTAAGATCAGGATTTTTATTATATTTTTCTCTTAGAATATTGGCTGATTTTGCTGCTATAAATTGTGAATTAAAGTCATGACTTCCATGTCTAATGCATGAAACTTTAAATGTATCTTTAAGTTCTATGGATAAATCTTTTATTTTATTAAAAATATCATCAGGAGTTTTAAAGTTAAATTTTGTTAGCAATATATTTGCTTGATTTATTGATCTAGAAAGATAACATATTTTATAATAATCATTAATGTCTTTTACTTCGATTATTAGTTTAGTTTTTATTGGAAGTTTTATCTCTTTTAATTTTACTAGTTTTTTAAGCTCTTTTAAAGCAATATCTTCCAAACCTTCAACTGTAGAAATTAGAATTTTCATTTCATGCTAAATCCTTTTATTTCTTGCTTACCATTAAAATCAGATATTTCATATTTTCTTACATTTGCGAATAATGGACCTTTTTTGCAGAAATCTAGCAATTTATTAACACTTTCTTTTTTTCCTATAAATACAGCTTCTAGCTTTCCGTCTTTAAGATTTTTAGCATAACCATTTACATTTAAAGCTAATGCCATTACCATAAGATGTTTACGAAAAGTAACACCTTGAACAATGCCAGAAACTATAATCTTCTTTTTGATCATAAAAATTACTAGATAATATTATTTTTAAAGGTTGTTATATAAAAAAAGAAAAAAATAATCAGCTTATTTGCTTCTTGCTAAGCTGAAAACTGATTTTAAAGCTACTAGTATTGTTGCTGGAACAAATATTGTTAACATGTTGTTAAGTATTGCTCCTAGGAATTGCATGCTACTTAGTGTGCCTCCACCAAGACTACTAACAATAACTAGTATGGTTCCTGCCATAAGGAAGGCATTAACTTCTTTACCGCTAATATTTAGTAATCCTACGATTAAACCGATTATTACCAAAAGCCATGGTAACCAGGTTTGAGTTCCTAAAAAACCAAATATTACTGCTAGGATTACACCGATTAAGAATGCCCAGCTTCCTATTTTTTCTTGCATCAAAACACCCCCTTTGTTTGTTTTTTAAATATAAGGTTAAAGTATATGATGAATTATTTATTTATAAATCTTTTTATTTCTTTTAGAGTGGTTTTGCTAAGAAAATACTGTTTTTTGATTCTGTAATCTTAACTTTTAAGCTTGAATTAATAGGTTTATTGCAATCTTCTATTGTAACTATTCTATTTTTAGCCACAGCAATCATTTGGGAGGCTAACCAACCTGGAGATTTTATAATAACCTGAATAATATCTCCTTCCTTAAAGGGAGATTGAATCCTTTTTGTTCTCCTAACTTTAAAGTCTATCGGACCAAATTTGAGTTTTATATCGTATTTTTTCTGCCATTCTCCAAGTTTTCTGTAAAATTTAAACCAGTTTAGTTGTTTAGCTTTCTTTTCTTTTCTTGAATATTTATAGAATTCATATTTTTGAATTGAAATTTGACAATTTAGTTCTTTTGCAAATTTGATTAATTCTTCAATATCCTTATCATTAAACTTTGGAAGCCATACTGGAGTTATGTTTAGTTGGATATTAGAATTTCTTATTTCTTTAGCAACTTCTTTGATATTTGAAATTTTGTAGTTATTTGCTCCCATAAGATATTTTGATTTTGCTTCATCTAAAGAATGAATAGAAAGATTAATACGATTTAAACCAGCTAATTCTAGTTCTTTTATTTTTTCTTTATTTAACATTGTTCCATTTGTTTGCATTGAAATGAACTTAACTTCTGGAAGTTTCTTTATTTCTGAGATTAAGTAAGTTAAAGGTTGATATAATGTTGGTTCACCTACAGAATCTATGTTGATTTCAATATCATTACAATCTTTTAGTTTAATAACTTCTTTGATCCATTTTATCATATAATCAGGATCAACAATAAAATGATTATGATGAAATCTAGTTGCTATTCCGCCATCTGTTGAACAAAAAGTACAGCCAAGGTTACAGGAGGTTATAGTTCTAACTTGTAGAAGATTAGAACCTCGATCGATTATTCCTATAAATACGGCTCCGATTAATGGAATTCCAGATTGTTCATTTACTTGTATTATGCTCATGTTTGGGATAGGTTTTTCTTTTCATAAAAACAGCATTGTTTTTAATAGCTAAACCTTTTTCTTGTTTTATTATCTCTTCACTTGAAAGAATTGCTGTTCCTATACATATTAATTCATCTTTTAAGGTCATTATTGCAACAATGTCATCTTTTTTTATATTAGAATGTAATTTTGATATTCCAGGAATAGAAAGTTGAGCTCCATGACATAAAGAATCTACTGTTGAATCCATAACCCATATTTTTGGTAGATGAGATGCTGCTGATTCGAAAGGTAAGATAATTTTCTTTATTTCTTTTTCATTTCCTTGTTTATAATATTCATAAGCATCTTTTAAATCTTGAAGAGAATGCCAATCTTTGTCTGTAAATGGACCTGCCTTGGTGCGAATCAGCTGGACCATATGCCCTCTGGTTCCCATTTGGATTGCTGTATCGTGTACGTATTTTCTTATATATGTTCCTGCTTCACATCCAATCTTAAATAAAACATCTTTTCCATCTATTTCTAAAATTTCAATATAATAAATTTCACGTTCTCTTAATTGACGTTTAACAGCTGATTTAATTGGAGGCATTTGTTTTATTTTTCCAATTGTTGATTGCATTATTTTATGAATCTTAGATTGAGTAATGTCAGAATGAAGATGCATTAAACAGATATATTCTTTTCCTGATTTAAGTAAATAATGAACTATTCTTGTTGCATCTTCTAAAGCTATAGGTAAACAGCCGCTAACATGGGGATCAAGGGAGCCAGAATGTCCGGCCTTGGTTATTTTTAAAATTCTTTGTACATAATCTGAAACTAGATGTGAAGTTGGACCTTGAGGTTTATTTATATTAATAACTCCGTATTTAATTAATTCTTCAACTGAACGTTCAGAAGGAGATTTACCATATTCTTTATTAGTTTCTGCTTCTTTCTTTACTAATACTTTTCTTTCTATTTTTTCAAATGGAAGTAAGTTTTGCATAAAATTAATGTATAAATATGGTTTAAAAAGGTATTT